>NZ_JAHLPR010000008.1 GCF_018918005.1 Paenibacillus sp. MSJ-34
TTCATGAAAATCACCCAATTCATTAGAAATAAAAAAAGCCTTCTCGGCGATTATTGGGGTGATTTTGAAAAGTCAAGAGGAATGTTTGTTCGCACCCCATGTTTGGGGGTGAAACAATAGAAGACCCTAGCTAGGAAGCTAGAGTCTGCAACGGAATGTGAATTCCGAGAAGCTTAACTAATATTATGGAGGTGTATTTTTTGGGAATTGGAAAATAGTTAGCTGCATAGCCACTTTTTTGTATGTAACAACATTATGTACGAGTAATTTAACAATGGCTGCAACTGAAGCAAAGATTACATTAAATATTAATGGGACAGAAGCTGTCGGACACAACCCGCTCGTCGTAAATCATTCCACGATGGTTCCAATTCGATCTGTATCATTATTGCCAAACGTTAAAGTCGACTGGAACAACAAAACAAAAACAGTCATTATAACAGATACAGAAACAAAAGATATATTGAGAATAACGATTGGAAACAAGACTGCACTTGCAGGTTCAAACAAAGTAACGTTAGATACTCCTGCGACGATCATTGAGGGGTCGACTTATGTACCGTTCCGTTTTATCGGCGAAGCATTGGGGGCATACGTTCAGTGGGATGCCGAGTCGAAAACGGTCATTATTATCAGAACGGATAATACGTTAACAAATGCATTGGACAGCGGGAATATGGTTGAGATGCGAAACGCTGCACTGAAGCTCCCGCGCATTAGTTTGGGGGAGACTTTACCTCCTTCCGAGGAAGGTGGTGCAGGAGGGAATTATTATTTTAGATATGGCGAATCGAAAAGTTTTCTTTATTTGTATCGAGGTAAAGCGGAGTATTATGAAGTGAAAAACGGCGCTTCATGGTTGTCGTGGGAAGGTCAGATTAGTTCTACTGAAGGCGACGGTGAAGACTTAATACCCAATATAGTCCCTTCGATCGGTAAGGAATGGGGAATACGTCCGGTGTTTGAAGGAAAAGTAAATTATTTTATGGAGTTGTGGAAAATCGGGGAAGTGCGTTACGGAACTTACGATGAACAAGGCAACATTATTTTCGAGAATGTTAAACCGTACACGGACGGCCAGATGGATATCATTGCAGAAATTCCTGATGAAACATGATACTTTTAAGAGGGAGGAATATATACAATGAAAAAAATAATGTTTGTACTCATTTTAACATTAAGTTTGGGGCTGCTGAATGATTCACCCGCTACCGCAGCCCTTCCAGATAACCCTGGAAAGGATGCGAAACCGGATGTTAGACCGATTGAAGTCGTAGTAAATGGGGAATTTATTAAAATGGATGTGCCTCCTCTTATAGACAAGAACCATCTATTCGTTCCCATTCGAGCGCTTGCATCACTCGGTCTTTCCTACAGCTTTAATCCGTCAACCAAGATTACAACCGTAAAAAATAAAGATGGAGATTACTTGAAGATAAGCGTGAATAGCAAAACAGCGTATAAAAATGAAAAGCCGATCCAAATGGATATGCCTGCTCAAAATCAAAATGGCCGTGTACTTGTTCCCATACGATTTATCTCTGAATCCTTGGGTTACGACGTTCAATTTGAGTCCATCCGAAAATTCGTTTTTATTAACTCAAAGGACTATTCGTTTGATCCGAATTTACTGCAGCAAGACGACCTTCAAGCTGCGCGTAAAGCCGCTATCGCATTGCCGATCAATACGGATTTCGAAACACTTGGCACTTTAAACGGCTATCGCTTACATTCTTATTCGTTTCCTGTTGGCAGAGCAGACACTTACTTTATGAATGATGGAATTTTTACATTTGTACAAATCAAAGACGGCAAAGCATATGCAATTGGACAGTTGTATCAGGAACGAAGGGAACCTCGTCGAGTAGCAGGGAATGTTTCACCCGAAATGAGCTTAGATACCGATCCGATCATGGATCCTTATCGCCATGGTAATGTAATCTTTTTTGAGCATGATGATGGCACGGCCGAGGCAGGTTACAGCGATGAGAAAAATAAAGGTGTTCGAATTCAAACAAATATCAATGTTTATTCTGACATCATACAAAAACTTCCCGACCATATTTAATAATTGATATAAAACAAATTAAATTGGGCAGAGCCCGTTTCTGGGCCCTGCCTATTTACTTACATATTAATACCAGCTTTCTTTAGCGAAGCAGTCAAATTACCGTTTGAGGTTACGTACGTAAATCTTTGCGGAGTGGTCCGATGATCATAACCTTGAGGCCAGAACACCTCATTTACTTTTCCCGTTGGATCAAATGGTGTCCATGCACCTCCTCGCTTCGTCTGATAGGCGATATTCTTCATTTCGATTTGGTTGGTAAATGTACCCCATTCGATAAGTGGATTGCCTGGAATATTACTGACAGAGTTAAAATCCTGATCACACGCTCCAATTACAACACGCGCGTTAGTTATGCCGTCGCTCGCAGTAAAAGATGCTTCATTAAAGGTTTTTACAGTATTGTAATTCACAATAAAATCCATTCCACCGCTGGAATTAATAGATAACTCGATCGGTACCTGCTGCCCCGAGTTCAAATTAAATGGTTGGTTGATGTCGTAATTACCGTTAGGTGCTGTATACATCCAGTGCCAGGTTCCATCTCCTTCCCTACCTAACTCTCCCCAATAGCTTGCTTTACCGACCGTTTGAGAAAGACCGCATTCATAATGGTATTGCTTATTGCTTTTATAGCGATCCAATGAGAGATAGGCGTCAAGGAATCCATTTCCTCGATTTTTTACTAGGTAAGCGATCCACGTTTTACTTGGAAGTGTAACGACAGCTCTAAGACCATAAATCGTACCAGGAATGTAAGAAGTGAGAAGTTTTGCATATTCTGTTTTACTCATATCCATAACCTCCATGATTTTATGTTAAGCAAATCTCTCTTCTAACTGTGCACCGTTAGTCGATAGATTGCTTACATAATAGAAGGTGGAGTGAGACGACAGAAAAACAACCTTACATAAAAAATTTTAATGATTTGAAAGGGGCAAAAGCGAAGCGTACCGGGTGGAATTGTTGCAGAAGATGAAGGGGGGACACGTCGGTAGGGGAAGGACCGAAGGAAATATCTTTCGACAAAATGGTGTTCGGGGGTATCTGAGCACTATTTTGCCGGAGTTACACTACTTTAACAGTTAGATCGTTAAGATGTGTTTTTCGACCAATTTCATTTTTGTTCATTCTTAAAAAAACCAAATAAGCCAATTATAAAACCACTTACAATAAGTACAAACCTGATTTCGTAAAGATGATCGGGAGAATCAAAATCATTCGAAAGCGCGATTCCTGTTAATAAACACAAGGCTCCGCTAGCATTGACGTTTTTGTATTCATTTAGCTGTAAATGATGGAGTTAATTTTGTTCATAACGAGGAAGGAACGAAACTAACGGTATGTTGCGGAGGTAATTTCGAGCGGATTCGGCGAAAAGATTGTAAAAATCGCATACCTCTTCTAAATAATGCTACATGTTTGTTCCGTTAGCCGCCATTTATGATAAAACTACGCTGACTTATTCAAGCGATATGAACAAAGGAGGGCTAACCATTGAACAGGTTCAAACCGATCCGGAAGCTGAAACGCACGGTCGCCTTGACCGCTATAGCGGCAATGCTGGGCGGAACCTTGCTGACGGGCTTTATGCAAACGGTTTCGGCGGCTGCTGATCCCGTCTACCGTGACGCCGATGCGCCGGTCGAACGGAGAGTGGCGGATTTGCTGGCAAGGATGTCGCTGCCGGAGAAGATCGGCCAAATGGTTCAGGCGGAACGGAAGTTTACGACAGCGGAAGATGTCAAAACGTACTATATCGGTTCGCTGCTTAGCGGCGGTGGATCGCTGCCGGAGCCGAATACGCCGCGGGCATGGGCGGATATGGTGGATCAATACCAAAGAAGCGCCTTGCAAACGAGGCTGGGCATTCCGATCCTGTACGGCGTCGATGCGGTGCACGGGCATAACAATGTCAAAGGGGCGACCATCTTCCCGCACAATATCGGAATCGGCGCGGCGATCGACCCGGCGTTGACGGAAAGAATCGGAGCGGCCACAGCCGAGGAAGTGCGGGCGACCGGGGTCAATTGGGCGTTCGCGCCGACGCTTGCCGTTCCGCTGGACGAACGGTGGGGCAGAACGTACGAAGGCTTCGGGGAGACGCCGGAATTGGCCGGACATTTCGGCGCCGCTTATGTGAAGGGCTTGCAAGGCGAACCGCAGTCTCCCGGATTTATGAAAGGAACGAAGCTGGTCGCCACGATCAAGCATTGGGTCGGCGACGGGGCGACGACAGGCGGCGTAGATCAGGGGGACGTCGCGCTGGAGGAAGCCGAACTGGAGAAGTATATGGAACCGTACAAGGAGGCCATCGCCGCCGGAGCAAGCTCGGTCATGGTGACGCTGAGCAGTTGGAAGGGGCTGAAGACGCACGGGGACAAGTACCTAATTACTGACGTTTTGAAAGAAAAGCTGAATTTTAAAGGGCTTGTCATTTCGGATTGGAACGGCGTCAACAATTTGGCTGACCATCATGATTGGGGCGGTCCGAACTTGACCGGAGAGCAAAAATATAAGCTGGCTGTTGAGAAAAGCGTCAATGCGGGCATCGACATGTTTATGCTCGAAAGCTGGAAGCCGTTCATAACGACGCTCACCGGGCTCGTAGGCGAAGGGAAAGTTCCGGTGTCTCGCATCGACGATGCCGTATCCCGCATTTTGCGGGTGAAGTTCGAAGCCGGCGTATTCGAACATCCTCTTACGGATCGGGAATTGCTCGCTTCCGGTTCGTTCGGTTCCGGGAAGCATCGCGATATCGCGCGCGAAGCGGTGCGCAAATCCGCCGTTTTGCTTAAGAACGAGAAGGTGAACGGCGGCGGGCAGTTGTTGCCGCTGAAGAAAAATCAGCGCATTTTCGTGGCCGGACGGCATGCGAACGATATCGGCTTGCAATCCGGCGGCTGGACGATCGCATGGCAAGGGCAAGAGGGCGATATTACGCCGGGGACGACGATTTTGGAAGGCATCCGCAAAGTCGCGCCCGAAGCGCAAGTGACTTACGATCGGGAGGGCAGAGGCGCGAGCAAGGACAAGCATGATGTGGCGGTTGTCGTGCTCGGCGAGAAGCCGTATGCGGAAATGTTCGGCGACTCCCAGGATTTGCGGCTGACCAAAGACGACATCATTATGCTGCATCGCGTGAAGATGTCCGGCGTGCCGATGGCGGTCGTCATGATCTCCGGACGCCCGTTGATCGTGGACGAACAAATCGCGGATTGGGACGCTTTCGTAGCGGCCTGGCTGCCGGGCACGGAGGGCGACGGGCTCGCCCAAGTGCTGTTCGGCGATTACGATTTTACCGGCAAGCTGCCGATGAGTTGGCCGTGGTACATGGAGCAAATTCCGCTCAATGTCGGCGGCGCGAACTACAAACCGTTGTTTGAATACGGCTTCGGCATGAGCCTGAAAGACGCGCCGAAACCGTTGCCGCCGAAACCGGCGAAGCCGGAGCCGCAATATACGGATGTGCCGGCAAGCGGAACGACGAGAATCGAGGCCGAAAACTATCAAGCCGGCGCGGGTATCGATACGGAAAATACGCAAGATGCCGGCGGCGGTAAAAATGTCGGCTGGATCGACCCGGGCGACTGGATGGAATACCGGATTCGCACGGAGAAGAAAGCGGCTTACCGGATCGATTTTCGGGTAGCCAGCCAGGATGGTTCCCAGGGAGCGATCCGGGCGAAGAGCGGTTCGCGAACCGCCGCGGCGGACATACCTCGGACCGGCGGATGGCAAAATTGGACGACCGTGTCTGCGGAAATCGTCTTGGATGCCGGACCGCAGACGTTGCGGATTACGGCGGGGAACGGAGGATGGAACTTTAACTGGTTCGAGCTGACGCTCATCGGCGAAGCGGGTCCGGATCCGGGGCCGGATCCCGATCCGTCCGAACCGCCTGTGGTCGTGCAGAATGCGGTGCAAGTATGGCTTAGCTCCGAGAAGGACCCTTCGGATTACCGCTGGTATTTGCAGCCGCAGGAGAAGGAAAGCGAAATTGCGTACAAACTGGAGCGGCAAGCGAATCTGAATTTGACCGAACGGGGCGACGCGACCATTCCGACGATTCAAATCGATCCGCGCAAGCAGTACCAAGAAATTTTGGGCATCGGCACTTCCTTGGAAGAATCGACGATTTACAATCTTTCTCTCATGTCTGTGGATAAACGAGATCAAGTGCTGAAAGATTTGCTCGATCCGCAGGATGGGGCGGGCATTAACTTTTTGCGGATCAGTTTCGGTTCGCCGGATTTTACGGCACAACAATTCTACTCCTATAACGATATGCCGAAAGGCGAAACCGATCCGGCGTTAAGCCGCTTCTCGATACAGAAGGACATCGACAATCATATTATTAGCACGGTGAAGCGGGCGATGGAAATCAATCCGGACGTGAAATTTCTGGCTTCGCCGTGGAGCCCGCCGGGATGGATGAAGACGTCCGACAGCTTGATTGCGGGGAAGCTGAAGGATGAATACGTCGACGTGCTGGCGACCTATTATCGCAAAGCCGTGCAAGCATACGAGGATCAAGGCATTCCGATCTACGCCATGACGATGCAGAACGAGCCGTTGCTGGAAATCGAATATCCGAGTATGGGGATGACGGCGCAGCAGCAAAAGCGGCTTGCGATCGCCTTGAAAAAGGAATTGGAGGAGCACGGATTATCCACGAAATTATGGGCGTTCGACCATAACTTTAGCGACGCGTTCTCCTATATGACGCCGATAATGAGCGATCCGGCGGGCTACGACGCGATCGACGGCATCGCTTTCCACGATTACAGCGGCGATCCGAAGACGATGACGGATATGCATTACGAGTATCCGGACAAGGACGTTATGCTGTCCGAACGTTCCGTATGGGGAACGGCAGGGGCCGACCGGATCGCGCAATATTTCCGCAACTGGGCGATCAGCTACAACGCCTGGGTAACGATGCTCGACAAAGCGATCGAGCCGGAGCAATGGGTCGGAACGCCGGATCCGACGATGCTGATTCAGGATACGGCTGACCGGAACCGTTACTGGAAGTTGCCGGAGTATTACTTGACGGGGCAATTCTCTAAATTCGTGCAGCGGGGAGCGAAACGGATCGAGAGCAATTACGGCTCGCCGAACACGGTGACGAATGTCGCTTTCCTCAACCCTGACGACACGATCGTTGCCGTCGTCATTAATCAGACCTCCGAAGACCAATGGTTCAAGGTGGCAAGCGGCGGCGTACAGTTTCAGGCGAAGCTGCCGGCGAAGACGGTCGGCACCTATTTGTGGAAACGGATGAGCGAACCGGTCGCGATCCCCGCCCGTATCGAAGCGGAAAATTACGAGAGCATGTCGGGCGCGGCTGTAAGAGAAGAGAAGCCGGAAGGGCAACGTCCGATCCAATATATCGGCGAAATCGACGACGGCGACTGGGCCGAATATTTCGTGAACGTGCCGGAAGACGGCGAATATACGGTCGAGTACCGGGTCGCGACGGGGGATTGGGCAGATCAAGCGCGGGCGATTCGGCTGGAGTCCGACGGCCGGCTTGTGAGCAGAATCGAAGTGCCCACCACTTGGTGGTGGAGCAACTGGAGGACGATCAAAGAGCCTGTCACGCTGAACAAAGGATTGCAAAAACTACGGTTGAACTTCGAAGGGGGCTCGTTCAATCTCGATTGGTTCCGGCTGGACCGCGCCGCCGAGCCGCTCGCGCTCCCGGGCAAAATTGATGCGGATCGATATTACAAGGCTAGCAACGCTTATGTCGAGCCTTCCGCCGAGGGCGGAACCAATGTAGGCGATCTGCGCGACGGCGGCACGATGGAATATCGTGTAAACATAGCCGAAGCGGGAACGTATCCGGTTAGTTTCCGGGTTGCGACGAAACAGGATGGCGCAAGCTTGAAGTTGAAACAGAGCGGTCAAGAACTTGTCACTGTTGCCGTCCCGAACACCGGCGACTGGCAACAATGGGAGACGGTTGCAGGCATGGCGACGTTCGAGGCGGGAGAGCAGACGATCGCGATCGAAGTCGGCAAAGGTTTTAATGTAGCTTGGTTCGCCGTCGGCAATGCGATCAACGCCACGGGCAATATCGAGGAAGGCAGCGAGGACGGCAAGCAGATTCGCGTCGAATTGATCAACAACAACTTCGCGCAACTTGGCGTATCCGAATGGATGGTCGGCAACTTGCCGCTCGGAGTGCAGGCCGGAGACGCCGAAATCGGCGAAGACGGCAGAAGCGCGAAGATCCCGCTGATCGGCAATACGCTGGAAGCCTACGATTCGGAGCGTCCGGTGAGCGTTACTGCCGTTGTATATAATCTGGCGGCAACGGATGCGGTGTACGAACGGCTCACCGATACGTTGTTCTTCAAGGGGAAATACAAGGAAACGTCTCTTCTTGCCGATTGGGACGGCGACAACTACGATCGTATCGTTCTGGAATTGGATGGAGGGACATTTGTCGAACAACGAATCGGAGATATCCGATTGAACGGTTCCGCCATCGACAACGGAACGGCAACCGTGACGGAGGTAACCTATGCGGATAACAGGCATGTCCATATCGGGTTAAAGTGGAATGCGACGGATATACGCGAGAACTTGCGTTTTCAATTCGTCGTCCCGATCACGGCCTATTCCGATTCGGAAGGGAAATCCGATTTGGCCGCAGAACTGATGCGGGAAGGCGACGGAGGCAGCATGCCTTATCATCCTGTACCCGGCAAGGTTAGCGCGGATACGTACGCCCTGATGTCGGGCGTAACGCTTGAGACGGCGGGGAAAGAAGGAACCGTCGTTCGCGTGGCGAAGCGCGGCAATTGGATGGATTACAAGTTGGATGTGCCTGTGGCGGGAGATTATATGGTCAGCTTCCGCGTCAATAGCGAGAACGGCGCGCCGCAAGGGCTTCAGCTCAGACGCGGAAACGAGGCGATCCAAACGCTCGACATTATGCAGCTATGGGGCAACTGGGTCGTATTAAAAGGCGCCGTTCATCTGGAAAAAGGCCGGCAGACGCTCCGGCTCTATCACGCGGGCAGCGGAACTTATGACATTAGCTGGCTGAAGTTCGAACCAATTCCGGAGCCGCATGTCCTGCCGGGCAAAATCGAAGCGGAAGATTTCCATTCGATTACGCGTGGGGCGATTCAGGACGGAGAGAACGGCGTTACGAATCTCGGATTTGTAAATGCGGGAGACATCATTCAATATAAAGTCCGAGCAAGCAGGGCAGGAGAATACGAGGTGCGTTACCGGATCGCCACGCAGCAAAGCAATGCGAAGGCGGTCATGAAATCGGGCGGACAAACGCTCGCAACGACGAACGTGACGAATACCGGCGGTTGGCAGCAATGGCAAACCGTTTCGGATCGCGTACGGCTAAGTGCGGGCGTGCAGACGATCGAAATTGAAATTGCCGGAGACGGATTTAATTTGGACTGGATCGAGTTCGCGTATGACGGAGGAACCGATCCGGGACCGGGCCCAGGTCCGGGGCCTGATCCCGATCCGGGCCAGAAGCCTAGCCAGGGCGGCGGTTCCGCGGGCGGTTCGGGTACGAACGCCAACGAGCCGGGCGCCGCTAAGGACGGAATCATCCGCATTCGCCCGACCCTCGACAGAACAACGGGGAACGCGAAAGGCGCACTGACCGCCAATGCCGTAAGCGAAGCGCTGCGGCAAGCGCGAGCGGATGCGAACGGGGTGAAAACCGTTACGGTCGAGATGGAAAAGACGGCGGGCGCGACGTCCTATACGTTGGAGCTGCCGCAGCAAGCGTTGGCCTCCGGCGATACACGGGCAGACCGCATACGCGTGAACACGGAATTGGGGAGCTTCGTTGTGTCTACGGGGATGCTTGCGGGCAGCGGCCTTGATTCGCCTTCGACGATCGGACTTACGATCGGCAAAGGAATTGTGCCGGATGCGGCAAGCCCCGACACGAAAGGCGCCATCGGGAACAGACCTGTCGTGACATGGCAAGTAACCGCAGACGGCCTGGCGCTGGATTGGAATAACCCGCAGGCGCCGGCAACGATTACGATTCCGTACAAGCTGAAAGCGGATGAACGCAATCATACGGAATATTTGAAGATCTGGCTGCTCGACGAGCAAGGCAAGGTTGCCGCCGTTTTGGACGGAACCTATGACGCCGAACTCGGAGACATCACGTTCCAAGCGGCGCAAAAAGGCACTTACGCGGTAGCTTTCGTGTATGAATCTCCCGTTTCATTCGACGATATCGACGCTTACCCTTGGGCGAAGGAAGCGATTGAACAACTCGCCGCGAAAGGCGTCCTGAAGGGTACCGGCGACCGCAAATTCGCGCCGGGAGCGGATATTACCAGAGCGGATTTCATCGTTATGCTGGTGCGGGCGTTCGGTTTCAAGGCCGAAACGGACACTAATTTCGCCGACGCGGACCGTTCGAAATATTATTACGACGACCTCGCCGTTGCGAAAGCGCTTGGCATTGCCAAAGGAACGGGAGACGAGTTCCGCCCGGCCGCGAAAATAACGCGGCAAGATATGATGACGCTCGCGGCAAGAGCGTTGGAAGTAGCGGGCAAATTGCAACGGGAAAAGACGGAACCGGGTCCGAGCGGCTTTGCGGATTACGAGCAAGTAGCTTCCTATGCGCGGCAGAGCGTTTCGATTCTGGCTCATAAAGGAATTGTGCAAGGGGACGGAAACCGCATCAAACCTATGGCTAACGCGACGAGAGCCGAAGTGGCCGTTATCTTGTACCGAATGATGCAGCTTATGTAACATAAAGGCCGCCCGCAGCAACACGCTGCGGGCGGCCTTTTGCCGTTTGAGAAAGCCTGGCGGATAAAGCCTCTTGATCGTGGATTTTTATTTGATAACCGGCTCCTTCTGGCTGTCAGTGGCTGCATAATCCTCGTTATCGAAGTAGGAAGTATCGACGATTCGCGCATAAATATAAGGATTCAACTGCGGGCTTTGCACGTGGATTTTAATTTTTTCCAGACCTTCGACGTTAAAGATGAGCTGTTTCACATCGTCCTCCGGACTGACAGTATGTTTCTCAAGAACCGTATCGGCCGTGTTTCCCGCCGCTTTCCCCGCGTTGTACAGGGTAAAGTCCACTTCATGTTCTCCGGGATCTATGACTGCGGCATCCAAGACGAGGCGCTTATATTTGCGGTCAAGAGTAAAATAAATATCCCCGTATTGATCGATCTTCAGCACTTCTTGAAACTTCTTTCCTTTTATTTTCGTTTCCTTCGGATCTTTCGATTGGGTCACATAAATATTGTCGATTTCCATCGGCATGGCGAATATCGGCATTTTTTCACCCGGCGTTTCGCCAATGTAGATGGTTTGCGTTCCGGCATCGTATTCGATCGCGACTTTTAACGCTTCGGCTACGGCGCGGATCGGCAAATAGTTACTGCCGTTGTAATATAGCGGAGTCAGCGGTTCGCCGGATTCATTCTTAGGCTGCCATCGTTCCCCCTCCAACACAAACGATACGCCCCGGTTGAAAAACGCATTGACCGGCTCCAGATTGGCCGCCGCATAGGCGGACCCGAGGGAACTGACCGCTAGAACCGCTGCAAGCAAAGCAACCCTCACCCATTTGTTTAGCTTTATCTGCTTCTTCAATCTTGTTCATCCTTCCTAAGTGTAATGAAAACCGATATATTAATTTTAAGAAGGAGAGCGTTTCAAAAACGCTTCAAAATCAAGATGTTAGCCTCATGAAAATGTACAGGAATTTGCGCTTCAATATGGAAATCAATGAGTGTCAAGATCACGATCGGTTTAAGGAATGGGGGGATCGTATTGGAAGGTTGCAGTTTTCAGCTTTTAGGGGGTATGAACGTCGCCTTTGACGGCGTGACGGCCGCAGCGGCGATTCCGGGCAGAAAAATGAGGCTGTTGTTGGCGTACTTGGCTCTCGCCTATGACATTCCGCAAGGCAGGAAAAAAAACGCTTTTGATTTCTGGCCGGATTCAACCGAGAAACAAGCCCTTTCCAACTTGCGGAAACTGCTTCACGATCTGCGGGAATGTCTTCCGCAATTGGACCGGTACCTGATTGCGACCCCCACTTACATTCAGTGGAATAAGGAACTTTCTTTCTATTCGGATGTGCGGGAGTTTGAACAGGCGGCGCAAGGTCACACCCTTTACGAATTGCGAAAAGCGGAGGAATTGTACAAGGGGGAACTGCTGCCCGGTTTTTACGAGGAATGGCTCGAAGCGAAGCGCGGCCAGCTTGCGCAAATGTACGGAAACGTGTTGGCGAAGCTTATTCCGATTTTGGAAAGCCGGCGGGAATATGTGTCGGCGATCGTACTGGCCGATAAGCTGCTGATTCACAACAAGTTAAAGGAGGAAACCTATCGTATCCTAATGCGTCTGTATGCCTTGAATCAAGACAGGGCAGGCGTTATGAAGACTTACCGGGAGCTTTGCAACGTATTGCAAACCGAACTCGGGGTCGAACCGGCGGAGGAAACGATGAACCTGTTGGAACGACTCATGCGTAATGACGGCAATCGTTCGGACGCTGCATACAAGCCGACGCCGCTCATCGGCAGAATCGACGAATGGGAGCGACTGGTCGGCGCTTGGAAGGGAGCAACGGCACAGGGAAGCGTTCTGCTGCTGATGAAGGGGGAGGCGGGAATCGGCAAAACAAGATTGGCTCAGGAGTTCAAAGCGAACATGGAACGGAGAGGGGGACGTACCGCATTTGCCGGCTGTTTTCCTTCGATCAGATCGCTGTCCTACGTTCCGGTTGCGGCATGGCTTAGAAGCTTTCCCATGACGCAACTTGCTCCGGCGGTTCTGTCGGAACTTGCCCGTTTGCTGCCGGAACTGTACGAACGCCACCCCGATTTGCCGATGCCGAATCCCATTAAGGAGAATTGGCAGTTGAACCGATGGTATGAGGCGATCGAACGGGCGCTGCAGGATAAGCAACCGCTGCTGCTTATCCTTGACGATCTTCAATGGAGCGATGCGGAAACGTTGCAGCTTCTCTCCTACCTTCTCCGCAGCGATTCCGGAACGAAGCTGCTAGTGATCGCGACGATGCGAACGGACGAGAGTCCGGGTCAGGCGGTCGAACATTTCCTCGCCGGGCTGCGAATCGAACGGAAGCTGACCGAAATCGAGCTTGCTCCGCTGAACGAGGAAGACACGAAGCGGTTGATCGCCGAGACCGTCGGCGAGGATCCGGCGGACCGTCATGGGCCCGTTATATACGCGCAAACCGGCGGCAACCCGCTCTTCATTGCGGAAATGTTAAGCGAATGGCAAGCGGTTGGGGGGAAGAGCGAATTTCGGCTTTCGTCTACGGCCAGAACCGTCATCGAAAACCGCTTAGCCAGGCTTTCGCCGGACCAGCGGCGGCTTGCCTCCGCAATCGCCGCCGTCGGCCGGCCCGTATCGGCTGCGCTGCTGCCGCTGTTGACGGACATGGAAGAAGATGCGATTCTCGATAGCATCGATCGGTTGACGCAAATGAAAATTTTGCAGGAGGCAGCCGGCGGCCTGTACGAATTCACCCATGATATTCTAAGGGAAAACGTGTACCGGGCGGACGAGAAAAACAGGCGCCGCATACGCCATCGGCAAATCGCAAGCGGCCTGCTCGAGTTTCACCAAGGAAAGACGGAAGCCGTCGCGGCGGAAATCGCTTTTCACTACGAGCTTGCCGGCATGCAAGAGGAGGCCGTCGTTTATTACGAGATGGCCGCATCGGCAGCGGAGAAAATATACGCCAACGAAACAAGGATCAAGTATTATCGGAAGCTCCGCACTTTGCTGCCTACGGACCGAATATTGCCCGTCCTGATGAAACTGGGCGATGCGTTAATCATTGCGGGCAATTGGAGCGAAGCGGAGACAACGTACAGACAATGGCTCGAACGTTCCGATCACTCCGTCTCGATCCGTGAACGATCGCTATGCGATGTTGCGCTGGGCAATTGTTTGCGATTGCAGGCCAAATACGAAGAAGCGAAATTTTATTTGGAAAGAGCCTTGCGCTGTTTTGAACTGATCGACGATCATTCGGGACTGAGTTCCGTCTATGTAACGCTCGGGATATTGGATTACTATTTAGGAAATTACGACAAGGTGCTCGATTATCAGGTGAAAAGAGCGGAATTGCCGCCTGTTGCAAATCGGTCCCAGGAGGATTGCCGATTTTTCGGTATTATAGGGCATGTATTTTATGATCAATGCGAATATGAGCAAGCGATTCATTGGATCAAGAAGCAGATCGGGCTCGCCGCGGAGAGCGGGGATCATTATACAATCGAGCAAGCCATGGGCGTATTGGCGATGATCTATATGGACATCGATGAAATGGATCTTGCTTTCGGCTTTCTTGCAGACAAAATGGCAATTAGCCGATCGATCGGGGACCGCATGGGGTTCGCCATCGCCCTTTGTATGCTTGGCAAGTATTATTGGTATCTCGGGCACTATGAGCATGCGTCTCCTTGCCTCGCTTTCTGTCTCGAGGAAGCGGTCGCGGTCAAGGATTTGCGAATCGCGGCTATCGCGCTCAGTTTTGAAGGGCGCAACCTCCTGGCTCAGCAAAGGTTGGAGGAGGCCGATCTTCTGCTCGGGCGCTCGGTTCGTTTGTTTCGACAATTGCGCACCCCTTATTTTGCGTGCGAAGCGCTTTATTTCATGTGTATATTGAGGCAGCGTCAGAATCAATATGAGAGCGCCGTAGAGGCAGCGGAAGAAGCGTTGGCGATCGCCGACCGTCTCGAACGCAGAGACATGCAGGTCAGGCTTCGTGTGCAGTTATGCGATTTGGAGACGGGGATCGGAAGGTTGAGTCCGGACGAAGCGAAGAATCGGCTGGAACGGCTGTTGGACCAATACCCGGGTGGGCGGGAACAGGCTGCCGTCCGCTTCGCGGCGTGGAAGTTGGAACCCGAAGCTGCCGGGCAGCGGGCGGATGCGCTCCGGTTAAACGAAGAGCTTTACCGGAAGTCGGCCAAGCAGGAATACCTCGACCGATGCCGCGAGCTTGGCGGTCCGGGCGTTGCGGCCGCGGCGCGCCCGATGCCGCAGCTTGCGGCGGAGGCCGCGCGGAACAAAAGGATCGCCGCAAACGTTCTGGCGGAACTCGATCGATTGCTTGAAACCGAATTTTAAAATAACGACAACTGTAAAAAATATTTGCGCCAGCTATTGACGTCTAATTTTGACAAGTGTAAAATATAAAAAAGACAATTGTCTAAAAAGGAGTGTATGCGCATGAAAAATATAAAAAAGCTGCCCGATGCCGAATTTGAAATTATGCGGGTGGTCTGGGCGAACGAGCCGCCGATCACGACCGCAATGATTATGGAGCAAATCGGGAACGAACGGAAGTGGAAAGCTCCGACCGTCATTTCCCTGATGCTGCGTTTGGTGGAGCGAGGCTTTTTGCAAACGGAAAAGGAAGGGAAAGAACGAACTTATTATCCGCTGATTCGCAAAGAGGATTACCTTGCGTTGGAAACGGAGCATTTTATGAAGCAATATCACGAAAATTCGTTTTTAAGTTTCGTCAATACGTTGTATAACGGCAAACGGCTGACAGACCAAGAATTGGACGATCTGTTGAAATGGGCCAAAGAACGGAGGGAGTAACCGTTGCGGGAATTTATGATTGCATTGCTTGAGAGTTCGATTACGATGTCCGCGATTGCGCTCCTATACATCGCGATTACGCCTTGGCTGGCCAAGAAGTTCTCGGCCAAGGGACGTTACTATACATGGTTGGTCATTATCGTCGGATTTATTATTCCGTTCCGATTGCATCCGCAAGCTGCGGTTATCCGCCTTGATACGCTCATACCCGCTATGAAGACGACGAATGCCGCGCTGGACCAGGCGGTTTCTCACACGGCTGCGACTTCGCCGAATTTTCCGTGGTATATGCTTGCCGGCGGCATATGGCTTGCGGGAGCGATCGTTTTTCTGGCTTGTCACGCCATTCGGCACAGACGTTTTCTGAAAATGGTGAGACGTTGGGGCGCCCCCGTTTCCGATCGGGAAACGCTGGGCGTATTGCATGAGGTGCAAGCGAAGTTGGGGGTAACGCAGCAAGTCCGATTACGCGCTTGTCCCGGCATTTCCAGTCCCATGCTGCTCGGCTTTGTCCGCCCAACCGTATTGCTTCCGTCAGACTCTATTTCCATAGACGGGCTTTCGCTCATATTAAAACACGAATTGGTACATTGGAAACGCAAGGATGTATGGTTCAAAACCATTGTGTTGTTGGCCGCCTCTCTGCATTGGTTCAATCCGCTCGTCTACCGTATCGCCCGGGAGATCGCGCTTCAATGCGAGCTTGCGTGCGATGAGGAAGTAATCAAGCATTCCGATTTGACGAAGCGGCAACAGTATGTCGAAGCCATTATTGGTGTGATGAGACAACGATCTAGGGGAAAAAGCGCCTTTTCCACCAGTTTTTCCGACAGCAAGCTAAGCATGAAGCAAAGGGTGCTCTCGATTATGGATACCCGAAGCAAGAAATGGGGAATTTCCCTATTGGCCGTCATCGTAGTGGCTACGGTAGGCACCGGGGTCGTGTTGCAGCTAAGCCCTGCGCCGTCTGAAACCGCAACGCCGGAACAGACATGGCCCATGACGACGGTCGATGGGGCGGAAAGGGAAACAAACGATTCGTTAGACGATTCCGCAACCCCGGCGGACACGGCGGAAGACAAGCAGAGCGGGGACGGCATGGAATCCGGCATCCGGGAAGGCAGCGATGCCGTTGAAGACGATACGACGCGATTACAGGCGGTCGACCCGAAGGAGAGTAAGGGAGAACCAGCGCCGAGCGCTTCCGATGACATCTTTACACTTGTGCAGGATTCCGAGCAGAATTCTTCCGTTTCGGCATCTCCGGAAGCCAAGCGGGAGGAGAATAAGCCGACGCTTAGGTTGTTTGACGGTCCCGGCGATTCCCGCCGATAACAGGTAGAAAAACAAGAATAGGGAGTGGAACATTGTGAACAAGGAAAGGGGATATAGACTTCTATTCTTTCTGGCCATTATTGCGATATTAGCGGCGGGGTGTTCCCCCAAGAATATCGAGCCTGACGAAACTGACGCTTCCGTCGAACCGGCTGGGAACCCGTTCGAGGCGAACGAACCCAATAGCCAGATAATGAACAGTATAGGTCATGGGTTGGCCGACCCTCCGCTAGACGAACAGGGGAGGAGACTCCCCTTGCAATATCATGGGGGCGAATTGAAAATCGATTATAAAGTGCATGCTTCCGGAAACGCCAAAAATGTCGGTTTTCTCGTATTTGTTGACGGAAAACCGCAGCCTTACAAGTTTAATACGAGCGACGCTCCTTACGAGTACATGCATGTTTTTGATCTGCAGGGGGAGGATCAGGACACGCTGTTCACCTTCGTGTTTACCCCGGTCACAGGCAAGAAGGGGGATACCCTTCCCGTCAGTATCGCCAGCGTATACAACCCGGAGTTTATGCCGGATATGAAGGAAACGGCTTCCTACGGAGGCTTTCATACGACGCTTGGGATGGAAGGATTGCTGCACTTTAACGAGGACGCCGATGCGCTCGATGCTTCCTCCATTCCGCGGCAAGAGGCGTTACGCGATGTCCGGCTGTCAAGCGAACCGGTGACGCAGGATTTGCTGGAGAAGAGAAGCGGGTTTGGAACGGTCGATCTTGAGTCGCTGGATACAAATGTGTACAGTGAACTGCAACTAGACGGCGCTGAGCGGCAAGACCATTATCAGGTCGGGAAAAAAGGCGCTCTTCACGTGACCTTCAAACTGTTCGGCCATCCCGGGGTGCGTTACAGGAATACGTTTTACATCAACCATCAAGCCATCAGCGCCAAGGACGGCACATTCTTCGAAACGATGTTGACCAAAGGCGATGTGGCGGTGTTCAATGCCGAGATTGAACTGGAGAAATTGGAGGACTTCAACACGTTTTATGTAGTTTCGGTTCCCGTGAATGCGGATGATTTCCCCGATGATGTTGTCGTATTGGAAAAGACCGCGTCTATTTTATTATATCGATGATTGGAGAAAAAAGTTAAAATGAACAGAAAACGGTTGTTAATGATATTGGCCTTGTTCGTAATTTTAACCGCAGGATGTACGCCGGTGAAAGCCGTATCCGGCCCTGCCGCAACAAACGCCCCGTCAAACGGCGAGAACGAAGTGATTCCGGTATCCGCATCCGGTTCGACCGCGCCGCCCGTCGCCGCAAATATAAAATTGGATAAAATTAAAGGCGATATCAAGAACGTCTATTACGCCGATGGGAGTCAGGTTCTCATCTTGGCGGACAAATTGTACTTATATGACTTGAGTAGCGGTACCGTAGCGGCAGAAACTTCGCTGCAAGCATCCGATGGAATTCTATTCCACACGGTGAAAAACGGATTCGTCGCGGTCGGGTCCAAGATCAATACCGGCAACGGCAGCGGCGGTTTGATGGCGATAGACACCGGGATGGAGTACAGCGCCGTCTTCTACGACCGCAAGCTAAATAAACAATCGGAGTTTCGCTTTGGCGAATTGCTGAAGGACAATGAGGATATTCTGTCCCTGGAGGCGATTGCGATTTCCGCCGATGGTACGCAAGCGGCTTATGCCACGCTGAACGGACTTTATCTCTACGATTTCTTAACGAAGCAAAAAACAACGGTCGTGGATTTGAACGGAGAAGATCTGAAAGCTCGTTCCGGCGTCGCTGTTTTCGAACAGATCGGGTTCGCGGGCGATGACAAGACCCTTGCTTTTAAGGCGCAAAGCTTCGATATTCCCGCCGTACCCGACAAGCCCTCCTTCGATACTTGCGGGACGGTGAATACGGACGGCAGCGGCCTGTCGAACCGAACGTTCGACAACTATACATGCAAGGAACTAACGGCTTATAACAAACAACTGATCTTGGCGGAGGATTTTACGATTCCGTCGGGGAGAGTGCTGGTCATGGACATCCCCGGAGGCAAGACGAAAATGCACAAGCTGACCGAGAAACGGGAAAGCGGGTTTGTCTCGGGCTCCGACTCGGGCCGTTATTTCGCAACTACCGTTTCCGACAAAACAGGTTGGAAAATTCGGGTATACGAGACCGGCAGCGGCAAACTGCAAGCGGAGCAACGCATATCGGGCGACGGAGAGGAACTGTATATGGCCAACCACCCGATTGTAAAAATCATTGATAAGACGAAGACCTATATCGTACTGGTGGGAGCGAAACAAGCCGAGATCAAGACGAAGGTCGAGGTTGGCCGGTTTTAAAAGGTGGGACGGTTCATGAAAGTTACGTTTCAAGGCATTTCCAAGCAATACAAAGGAAAATATGCGCTGCAAGATTTCTCCGCAGAGTTGGAGAACGGGATATACGGACTCCTGGGGACGAATGGGGCGGGCAAAACGACGCTGATCAATATTTTCGTCGGTATTCTGCGAAGCGATCAAGGACAAGTTTTGATCAACGGCACGGATGCAAGGAGCATGGGCGTTCGTTTTCTATCCCATATCGGATACTTGCCGCAATATCCGCAATTTTACAAGAACTTCGAAGTCATGGATTTCCTGAGATATATGTGCGTCCTGAAGGAGATCCCGAAATTGCAAGGGGACAGAAGAGCGAAGGAACTGTTGGAGATTGTCAACTTGAGCGACGCCGCCGGCAAGAAAATCGGAGCCTTGTCCGGCGGGATGCGCCAGCGCGTCGGCATTGCGCAAGCGATGCTGAACGATCCCGACATCCTCATTCTGGACGAACCGACAGCGGGACTCGACCCGCAAGAGAGAATCCGCTTCCGCAATCTGATTACCAAGTTTTCCGACAACCGCATTGTCCTGTTGGCTACGCACATTGTTTCGGATATCGAATTTATCGCCAACCAGGTCATTCTGCTGAAAGACGGACGGCTTATCAAGCAGGATACGCCGCAAGCGCTCGTGGACGGTTTGGAGGGAAAGGTATGGACGGTCAAGGCGACGGACGAAACGATGAACGAGAAGGTGCAGCGGCTCAAAATCAGCAATATGATGCGGGATCGGAACGACATTCATTTGCGGGTGGTCGATGACGACAAACCGGACGACCATGCCGCGAACGTACAGGCTAATCTGGAGGACGTGTTCCTCTACTATTTCGGAGCGGGCGAGCCATGGTAAGATTAATCGGCTTCGAATGGCGCAAGCATTTTCTGAAAACGTCCGTCATCGTGGCGGTGCTTCTTTTCTCTGTTCTGAACGTCGTGAAAATATACAGCGTGTATGAGGGGAACTCGCTGCTCGCATACCCGCATTGGAAAGAACTATATTGGAAAATGTACGGGGATTTCGGCGGCCCTATGACCGATGAAAAAATCGGGAAGCTCATGGCGATCTATCGGCCGCTTGAACAACAGACAGCCGATCGTACGGCAAGCACGACTTATCGCAATGCGAATACTTACCTGACTAATGTTTATGAGGATTTCTATTTCTTCGATTGGAATTATGTGAATCCGATGAAGTATGCCTACGATTACAAGGCGTATGCGCGCGACGTGGCGGGAGCGGCGAAGGATAATATGGATTTCTATCGATCGCTAGGCAATTCCTATGAATATCACAAGAACGAGGCGATCGCAAAGCTTTTCCAGGGACGGTCAGTTGCGAGCTTCTCGTATACGGAGATGTACAAATATTATGTTCAGTACGACTTCTCGGCGTTGCTGGTCCTGTTCATTTGTCTATACGGTCTCATGCATGTATTTCTGTCCGAGAAAGAAACGGAAATGGACACATTGCTGCTAACCGCGACGGCAGGCGGCTTGAAAACGATCTGGGCCAAGCTCTTTGCCTCCGCCCTGTTCGTATGCGGCGTCTCGTTCTGGTTTTGGCTGCTTGATTTCGCGGCATTTTCCGCCATATTCGGCTTCTGGGACGCCGCTTCCTCGCCTTTATACGTTCTGGAAGACTTCATTCACGCTTCGCTCAACGCAAGTCTGGGACAATACGCCCTGTTGTCCGCACTGGCGAAAACGGCGGGGATGCTCGTATTCGGCCTGGCGTTTCTGTTGCTGTCCTGCCTGTTCCGAAATGCCTTGATCCCATTCATCATCGGCCTATTTGCCGCGTTCGGGAGCATTTATCTGGAGGAGTCTTTCATGGGCTCAGGGCGCGTGCTGTTCAAAATCGTCAACCCGTTCGCGCTGATTGTCAATCGGGAATTGTTTCGCAAAGCGGAGTTCCTTCCTCTGTGGGACCATCCCTTGCCGGGCTATATCGCCGCTTTCCTGTTCGCGGCCGCCTGGGGAGCGGTATTTCTATGCGGCATTTTGCTCTTCGTGAGGAAGAATGCGCTTGCGAAAGGGGGAGAGAAGCGTGGCGTCCTGGATCTATGAGATGAAAAAGATGTTTTTCCTTCAGAAGGGCTTGTTATTCATCGGCCTGTTTTACGTCTTGAGCTTGGCGTACATGGTGCTTTTCGACAAGCCCGCGAACCCGGAAATCGAGATGAATGCTTCGCTCTATTCGTTCTATTTGCATCAAGTTCAAGGTCCGTACACGGACAAGACAGAGCGATTTTTTGCGAGCGAAGCCGCGAAGATTTCCGATGCCAAGGTTGCTCTGCAAAAAGCGACGGACGATTACTACGACGGGAAAATAGGGGAAGAGGAATTCCTCGCCGCGTCCGGGCCGCTCGAGCGCATTCTGGAAAACGAAAAAGGCTTTCAATTGATTTATGAGCAATATACCTATGTCCGCGAGAATCCGGCCAACCGCTTTTTTTTGCATACGAACGGCTGGGACGGGTTGCTAGCGAATGACAGTTTGGACTTCCTATGGCTGTTGTTGCTGCTTCTTCTGGTAGCTCCGGTGTTTTGCTTCGAGTATGAAAGCAGGATGGACACCCTCCTCCTTACCGTTAAGAAAGGGACGCGGCATCACGCGCTTTGCAAGATCGGCCTGGCGCTGCTGACGGTCGCCGCGCTGTGCCTGTTGACGGCCGGTTTGCGGTACGGCTTCTATCAGTGGAAGTATGGCTTGGGCAATGGCAATTACCCGCTGCAATCCCTGTCTTACTTCGGGACGTCCACGAAAGAAATGACGTTGTCTCAAGCTTTTCTTTGGATAACGGCGGGCAAGCTGTTCGGCAGCTTATGTTTTGCCGTGCTGATTCTGTTTGTTTCGGTATGTTTGCAGAAGTATGCCGTTACCCTGTTTTCCTGCTCGGCAGCGCTCCTGCTCCCCTATTACGGGCTGCGTCTGGAATCCTCGAAATATTTTCTGCCGGGACCGCTCGGGTTTATGGTATCGACCGGCTTTTTGAGAGGGGACGAGTTTAAGCGCAATCCGTTCAAGGATGAGTTGGATGTCGTCTTTCGGGAACTCTCCCTAACCGCATGGAGCGTCGTGTTTGCGATTACGCTCGGTCTCAGCGTCGCCATGCTCGCCGTAATTTTGATCCGGCGTACAAACGGCTGGGGCGCACGGCAACGAAAGCTCGGGCCGAGAGCGTTTTGCATGCTGCTCATCCTTAGTATGGCGGCGTTCGCGCTTTCCGGCTGCGGGTTTTCCGGGAACGCGGGGACAAGCGATATTTACAATTATTCCTCCAGACAGTCCTTCGAGAATGAGCGTTATCGATTCTATGTGGACGAGCGGGAACTGGACCGTATGCGGATTGTCTTCGAGGATAAAGAAACCGGAGAAGTACGCGATTTCGTGCGAAACCCCATGTCTTCCCTCACCAAGGCGGAGCACTCGATTTACGGGAACGGTACGCGTGTCTACTATATGAAATACGATTCCGACAAATCGGGATTCAAAGAAAATATTGCCCGATTTTCCGTGATCGAAGTGGATACGACGACTTTTCAGGAAAGGATCGTGTTCGAAAAGAAGTTAAGTACGGATAAGAGCATGGTTTTAGGGCTGGTGAAATCGGGAGATCGCGATGCGGCCTTTTTTATGACCGTCAGTTCCTTCTTCCTGGATGAACGGAGCATCTACTTCGTCGGCCAGGGCGAGATCAGGCGAATCGACCGGTTGACCGGGGACATGAGTGTCATTCTTCGAATTCCGGTTTTAAGGAGCCTCGCGTTCGACGGCCGGACGATTTATTATGTCAACGAGAAGTCCCAGGTAGTTGCGTATGACACAAAGACGGATTCCGGGACGGCGATTCCCGATCTGGTCACGCGCTACTTTGTTTTGACCGATAACGAGCTGCTTTTTTTGAATCGGAAGGACCGGCAAAGAATCTATGCGATGAATTTGCGCGATTTCACATTGCGTAAGATAACGGATAAGTCCGTACTAAGCTTTGCTTGCGACGATCAACATATTTTCTATGTTAATGAGGCGGATCTTAAAAAATATCGGATCGATCGGGACGGCCGAAACGAAACGCTTGTGCCGGATTAAATACGATACCGTAACATTGATTTATTGCAGGGGGGTACGAAGGAGGAGGATGCTTTATCGGTTTTCATGAACGTGTTACATTGTTAAGAAAATATGAAGAGAAATGCTATCAAGTTTGTTTTGCATTTCTGCAACAGGAAGCTTTGGCGTTGGAAGCGGCCATGAAGGCGTTGCTGACTTTGTTTCAAGATCGTTCGTTTTTTGAGACGGCTGCGTCCGGTCGGGAATCGCTGCTCCGCCGCGTGTCGTTGAAATCTTGTTTGCAAATATTAGGACAGTGCGCGGACACGGGAGCCGTTATTCGCTGCAAAACGTAAATAGTAGCCCTCCGACGAACGGATAACGGAACCAATGTCCGCCGAAACAGCGAATAAGCGGTTTTGACGAAAAAATAACGGCCGTACGGTCCGGATAGCCATTTCTCGATACAACGCCATTGCCCACGTTTTCCCTAAGCGGCGAATAGCCGGCTTTGGACGGGCAATAACGCCTGTGCGGTCCGGTTTGCTCTGCACGATGCAGCGCTTTTGCTCAATAAGACCCGTTCTGGGTCTTATTTTGTCAAAAAGGGATTTCCCGCAATAGCGTTTCACCGAGCATCGTCGTTAGCTTGCAAAACCTGCAATTGGAGTCAATTTCATCATTCGCCATCGTTGATGTAACTGGCTTTATTGCGCATAGAGAAGGGGGGTACCTCCTTATGTCGAAGGCGATCGCGCGGACCTGCGCTCCTTGTTTGGCACTAACGAAACTAGCAATTCTTATTAGGCTCAAAATGAAGACGTCCCCATTTTAGCGAAACTACGTATCCTTATTCATTGGAAATCGGCGGTTTTACCGCCTTTTTCCCCTCATTAGCACTGGCGTTGCATCGAGAAGTTGATAGCTTCGAAAACCCGCAATTGGAGTCTACTTTATTATTCGCCACCGTTGATGTAGCTGGCTTTATTGCGCGTATAGAAGGATACCTCCCTGCATTTCGAAGGCGATCGCGCGGACCTACGCTCCTTGTTTGGCACTAACGAAACTAGCAATTCTTATTAGGCTCAAAATGAAGACGTCCCCATTTTAGCGAAACTACGTATCCTTATTCATTGGAAATCAGCGGTTTTACCGCCTTTTTCCCCTCATTAGCGTGTTTGAGTTTCGTTAGACATTGCAACAGATGATTTACAGGTTATTAGCGTGTATCAGTTTCGTTACCCCGCTCGGGCGGATCGTCAGCCGCCAGCGGTATGATGAAATTGATTCATTGCGCATCCTTTCACCCGTTTTGATCGGTTGCTGCGGCAAAGCCTGTGACAATACATCTATGCCACGGGGAAACAGCTAACCAATCTCTTAGGCCATGCCTGCCGCAACGTGCCATTCGATGGCCGCATCCGTTAAATCTGAATGCCTTCCCGTTCTTTAAACCGCCGAATCAAAAATTCGCTATGTACATTTGTAATGCCTTCGATCGTTTGCAATTTCCGCAAATACCGTTCGACATGCTCCTGATCGTCCATCAGCGCATGAACGTGCAAATGCGGTCCGCCGCTCATCTGGTATACGCTCGTAATTTCCTCGTCCGCCAGCAGGGTATCCGCTACGGTTTCCAGCAAGCCCCACTGCACTTCGATATTCAAATAAACGGACATGCTTTTGCCGGCCTTGAGCGGATTGACAATGACCGTAAACTTATCGATAATTCCTTGCTCAATCAGGCTGTTTACCCGTTCCCGCACCGCGGCCCTCGTCAAATTGACAAATCTTCCCAGCTCGGCATGGCTTATTCTGCCGTTGTCCAGCAAATGTTCCAGAATCAGGCCGTCTTTCTCGTCCAATTGTTTGAATCGCATTTTCGCGTCTTCCTCTCTTTTTTATTTACAATGTAAAATTAATAATTAAAAATAAAGCTCGTTTGTATGTTAATTATTTTACAATCGTTGTATAATGGAACAGTGATTTGATCCGGTTGCCCGGACGGTTCACTGATTCCAGTGTACAGGCAGACCGGAGAAGAATGCAATCCAACATGAAATTCATTTACGGGAAGGTGTGCTTGCATTGATTACATTATCGCTAGAAATCCTTCTGATCTCCGTCCTCGCCGGGATTACCGGTTCGGTATTGGGCCTCGGGGGAGGGATTATCGTCACTCCCGCGCTCACGCTCCTCTTCGGCGTCAGCATCGAGCATGCGATCGGCGCCAGCATTATATCGGTCATCGCGACCTCAAGCGGTTCGGCGATCGCTTATATCCGCGACCGGATTACCAATCTTCGCGTCGGCATGTTTCTGGAGATCGCCACGACTACCGGAGCGATTACGGGAGCTTTTATCGGAGGGTTGATCGCTCCAAACTTGCTCTATATTATTTTTGGCGTTCTGCTCGCTTATTCGGCGCTGAATATGATCAAGAAAAGGAAAGAGGACCGGCCGGATCAAGCCAAGTCGAGTCCTGCCGCGGAAAAGCTGCGGCTCGAAGGAACCTACTACGACAAAGCGATCGGGCAGCATGTGCCGTATCATGTCGGCAACGTATACGGGGGCTTTTCGGTGATGTACGGAGCCGGGGTCATCTCCGGGCTGCTCGGGATCGGCAGCGGCAGCTTTAAAGTGATGGCTATGGACATGTTCATGAAGCTGCCGCTGAAGGTGTCGACGGCTACCAGCAACTTTATGATGGGCGTTACCGGCGCGGCAAGCGCCGGGGTATATCTGCTGCGGGGGGATATCGATCCGCATATCGCGGGGCCCGTCGCTTTGGGCGTGCTCGCGGGAGCGACGGTCGGAGCCCGGATTATGCAGCGACTGAAGAGCAAAACGATCCGAATGTTGTTTATTCCGGTACTTTTATACGTGGCGTTGCAAATGATCTTTCAGGGAGCGGGGCTAAGTCTATGAAGAATAAACAAGATATAACCGATGTCGAACTGGCCGTAAGCCGCTGGCTCCGAATCGGCGTACTGATAAGCGCCGCCGTCATTTTTACCGGTTTGATCTTCTTTTTCGTTCAAGGCGACAGCGGTTATCACGACGGCGCTTATCCGCATAACCTGCCGGATATTATGAAGGGGTTGCAGGCATGGAAGCCTTACGCCGTCATTACCGCCGGTTTGATTCTGCTGATCCTGACCCCTGTGCTGCGTGTCGCTATCTCGATATGGGTATTCATGCGGGAAGGGGACAAACTATATACCGCCATTGCCGCCGTCGTACTCGTCATTTTAATCATCAGCTTTTTGGTGGGAAAAGCATAAACCAATACGCAAACGTCCCGTTACGCCGGTTAAGGCGGAACGGGACGTTGGATCATCCTTTTACCGCTCCGGCCGTAATGCCGCGCGCCATCTGTTCGGTGAACAGCAGGTAGATCAGAATGGTAGGCAGCGCGATCATCGTCATCACGGCGAATTGGGCGCCGTAATTGGAAGAATATTCGCCGGCGAATTTCATGATCGAGAAAGGAATCGTCTTGAGCTTCTCCGATGTAATGAACGTATTGGCCATAATGAACTCGTTCCACCAACTGATAAAATTGAGCACGCTGACGGTGGCGATGGCCGGTTTCGTGATCGGGAGAATGATGCGGAATACGACGCCGAACACGCCGCAACCGTCCATGACGGCCGATTCCTCGATCGACCGCGGGATCGTTTCCAGAAAACCTGTCATAATGAACATGCTGATCGGAATCGAGAACGCGATATACGGCAAAATCAAGGTAAACATATTGTTGAGCATGCCCAGCTTGTTGAACAGTATGAAGTTGGGCAGCAGCGTCGCGTGGATCGGAATAATCATGCCGAGCATAATCAGATTCAATACCGTTCCGCGCAGCTTCCAATTCATGCGCGTAAACGCGTAGCCCATCATCAAGGCGAACACCGCCGAGACGACGACCGTAATCGTCGTAATCAGCAAACTGTTGAAAAAGTAGCGCGGTACGCGTCCGTAGGTGAAGGCATTGATATAATTTTCCCATTGCGGCGGATCCGGCCATTTCAAAAAAGAGCTTCCGAAAAAATCTCCGCTCTTGAGCAAAGAGTAGTCGGCCAGCCAAATGAGCGGGAACAACTGCATCGAAGCGATCGTACTCATAAAAACGAACAGCAACATTTTCGGCCATTTGCCCGCTCCGGGCGGTTTGCCGGGATGCGCTGCGGCCGGCACGGATGCCGCGGTACGCGGCGAAGTCGAATTCATCGTCAAAACTTACGCATCTCCTTCCGGTTAAAATTCTCCGACATCTTTTTTCAACGCTTTATTGAGGATAACGGTCAGAACAAGGCAAAATACGATGAACAAAATGGAAATCGCGTTGCCGTATCCGTACAACGATGAGGAGAACGCAACTTTATAGAGATAATTGCCGAGAAACTGCGTACTGTTCGCCGGACCGCCGTTCGTCATCAGGAAGACGGTCTCCATCTGCTTCAGGCAAGTAATGACGGCGATGACGATCGCCACGCGCGCCATCGGCATGAGCAGCGGCAGCACGACATGGAGATAAAGCTTCGCATTCGTCGCGCCGTCCAATTTGGCGGCTTCGTGCAAATCTTTCGGAATGCCTTGCAAACCTGCGTAATACAGGAGCAGGGCGTACCCGAACCCTTGCCACATGACCACGATAATGATCGCCCAGATCGCCGTGGACGAATCGCCGAGCCAGTCGTGCTTCAACGCTTCCAGACCGATGCTCTCCAGCAATTTATTGAACAGCCCGTAATTCGGGTGAAATATGCCCGCCCAAAGTTTGGCCGTGACGACAATCGAAATGACGGCCGGAATGAAGAAAATCATACGGAACAGCTTCTCGTATTTGCCGCAATGCTGCAGGAATATCGCGAGCAATATCGCAACCGGATGCTGCAGCAAAACCGTTGCCGCCGCGAGCAGCAGCGCATTTCGCAAAGACCGCCAGAACACCTCGTCATGCAGCAAAATCTCTTTATAATTGCCCAAACCTACAAAATTGTATTTTCCGATTCCTCCCCAATCGGTCGATCCGTAATAGGCGCTCATCAATACGGGAATGCAAATCATAAAGACGAACAGAAGGAGACCGGGAGCGACGAGGAGGAAAATCGTTTTTTTGTCGCTAATTATTTTATGCATGGAATCATCCCGCCTTTATCGGTACAACGGGAGCGGAGGAATCCCCCGCTCCCGCTTCCCGCTTACTTGCCCGCCACTTTATCCGCTGCGGCGTCGAGCGCCTTGGCGAATTCCTCGGGCGTCATTTTCTCGTTCAATAAGCTTTGATGCGCTTCCATTACTTTCTGCTTGAACTCGTCGGTTGCGACATCCTGCAGCGGCGTGCCGCTGGAAGAAGTCATGTTGTTGAAAATATCGATGAGTTGCTTTTGCAGTTCCGTTTCGTCGCCGGTTAGAAATTCGTCGAATTTTTGCGCAGGCGTTCCGGCCCCGCTCTGCCATACTTGCTTTGGCCAATGGTCAGGCTGGAAAAAATATTTCATGAAATCGACGGCCGCTTCTTGATGCTTCGAGTTTTTGGAGATCGCATAACCGCCTCCGTACCATGCCGTAATATCCGTTTCCTTCCCTTTATCCGAGGCCGGGAACGGGAAAGCGCCGACATTGTTGCGGAATTCCTCGGAGAAATTCGTATCCGTCGCAAGGCCCGCTTCCCAGTTCCCCATAAAGAACATCGCCGCTTGGCCTTGGCCGAACAAGTTTCTGGCCGCGCCGTAATCGGCGGTTAGCCAGCCGTCGGCGAACCCTTTCGCCTTGGCGAATTCCTGCATGTTTGCGGCAGCCTGCACCAGCCGTTCGTCCGTAAACGAAATTTGCCGTTCGAACGCTTGGTCCATGACGTTAAAGTCTCCCGTAACGCGCTGCGCGACATAGTCGTACCAAATCGGCAGCGTCCAGCCGTCCATGCCGTTCATGGCGATCGGATTGACTTTGTTTTCGCGCAATTTTTTGACGGCCGCGAGCAGATCGTCGGTCGTCTTCGGCACTTCGATTCCGTTATCCGCGAATATTTGTTTATTGTAGTACATAATGGCGTAGTCCGTATTTCTCGGCAAACCGAACAGCTTGCCGTCTTTGGAGAAGCCGTCGAGAGAACCGGCAACGAAGTTGCTTGACGCAAAATCGGACGGATTCAATTCGAGCAGCAAATCGTTATCGAGCAGCGGGCTCAGGAAGGAAGGCTGTCCCCAAGCTTGAATGATGTCCGGCAGTTCGTTGGTTGAAGCATACACTTTGATTTTCGATTTATACGGTTCGTCCTGCAGCGCTTCGACTTCGATTTTGACATTCGGGTTTTCGTTCATGTATGCGTCGATAATATCTTGTTCGACCTTGCCGATCCCATTCGTCCGATCGGCCAATGCCGTGAAAAACTTCAACGTAACCGGATCGGCGGTCTTTTCGGTTTTCGTTTCTTGCTCCGTTCCCGTCTCCGGCGGCTTGTCGGCATTCGATCCGGTATTCCCGGCGTCCTTCGTTCCGCAGCCTGCCAAGCCGATCGCGAGTATAAGGGATAGCAGCAGCAGCTTCATACTTTTCATTCGTTTCCCCACCTTCTTCGTATTTTGAGAGCTAGCTCCAATGTGCAACTTTATCTTATCGATTTCATAACGCAATAAACATGTGCGAAATTTCAGATGAATGTAGGCATTTTTCAGTTGTTGGTCCGAACCTGTTTCTGGCTCTCGGCAATTCCGTTATACTACGAATACAACCTTTCCTATTGAAAATGGTGATCACTTGAAGAAAACAGCCCGATATTTCAACTGGTATGTAAACCGGTCGATCCAGTTCAAGCTGTTGTTCTGGTTCGTTCCTCTGCTTCTGGCGATGATTGCGATTATGGGCTGGAGCTCCTACTATATCGCCTCGAAAGAAGTGGTGGACAAAATCAAGCAGGCGCAGGACCATTTGACGAAAAAGACGACGGATCAAATCGATCTGATGGCGAAAGACACGATCTATTTTGCCAACAATTTATTTCTTAACGCGGGGGTGCAGGAACTGCTTACGTCCCAGGATCCCACGCCGGAGAGGCAGAAAGTATTTCGGACGGTGTCCAATATGATGGTGGCCAGCAATTCGGTGCAATCGCTCATTTTGTATAAATTGCAGGAGGGGAACTACGAATTCGTCCCGTTCGGCGTCGATCAGACCGGAGTGACGAGCGCGATGACGCTGGAGAAGTTTCAAGAGACGCCATATTATCGGGAAGCGATCGCGGCGGACGGCAAACCGGTGTTTCATTTATTGAAGCCGTCGGAAGCTTTATTCGTCGGCGACCCCAATGAGAAAGTCATCCTTACGAAAGTCATCAAGAACATTTACGATTTGAAGCATGCCGGCATGATGGTCATCGGCATCGATGCGCATAAAATCGGCAAGCAATACTTGGAAGCCGCCAAAGACGAAGCGGATATGTTCGTCATGGACCGGGAAGGCATGATCGTCTCGGCGACGAATCGCCAATGGGTCGGCAAACGCGATTTGGATTTGCCGTATTTCCAAGATTCGAATCCGGACCTGACGACGCTGGACCGCTTGCAAAGGAAGGCGGACCGTTCCGAATGGGTCATCACTTACGCGGAATCGCCGACGACCGGATGGTATGTCGTCGTCATTCAGACGAAACAAACGTTGGTGCGGGAACTCGGCCGGATCGGACTGTTAAGCGTCACATTGACGGTCGTCTGTTTATTATTAAGCTTGATCGTTACGTGGATGGCGGCGACGATGATTACGAAACCGCTCAAAAAATTGACCCGGTCGATGAAAAGATTGCAAACGGGCGATTTTACCCAGCGCGTCAATTTTGCCGGCGCGGACGAAATCGGGCAGCTCGGCTTTTGGTACAACACGATGGTGCAGCGCATGAAAACGTTAATCGACGATATGTACGCTTCTCAATTAAAGCAAAAAGAAGCGGAATTGAAAACGCTTCAAGCGCAAATCCGGCCTCATTTTTTGTACAACACGTTAAATACGATTTGCTGGTCTGCCGAACGCAAAGGAGAGCGGGAAATCGCGGACATGGTTTATTCCTTATCGCAAGTATTCCGTTTAAGCTTAAACGACGGCAAAGATTTTTTTACGCTGGAACAAGAGATTGAGCTGGTCAAACATTATTTGTTCTTACATAAAACCCGGTATGCCGGCCAATTCGATTTCGACATCGAGCTCGCTCCCGAAGTCCGCGGCTTCGTCATTCCGAAGCTTATGATTCAACCGCTTGTGGAAAATGCCGTCATTCACGGGATCGAGCCGCTCGGAGGCAACGGCCATATTTCGATACGCGCTTGCAAGGAAGGAGATCTCGTCACGATCGAGGTGCTCGATAACGGTATCGGCATGGAGACGGGCAGGCTCGAATTTTTGCTGCGCGCCGCTGCGGAGACGGCGAACGGCGCGGGCGCCGTCCGGATGGAACGGCGTTCCGGTTTCGCGCTCGCCAATATGCGGGAACGGCTGCAGTTGGCGTTTCCCAATGCGGTCATCGAACTTGACAGTACCGAAGGGGCGGGAACTTGCGTGAAAATTCAAATTCAGGTAAAGGAGTGACGATCGATGGCGTTAAAATTGTTCATCGTGGAGGACGAACAAACGATACGCGAAGGCATTCTGTCGATGATCGATTGGGAGAGGCATCAAATTGATGTATGCGGCGAGGCGGCGAACGGGAGAGAGGCGCTTCCTTTGCTGGAACGGCACCGGCCGGACGTATTGCTGACCGATATCCGCATGCCGTACATGGACGGGCTGCAATTGATCGAAGAGGCGCAGCGGGCGGGCCTTGATTTTCGCGCGATCGTGCTGTCCGGATATAATGAATTTTCCTACGCGAAACAAGCGCTGAAACTCGGAGTGTTGGACTATATATTGAAGCCGTGCCGGCCCGACGATATTTTGAAGATCGTTTTGGAGGCGAAGTTGGCGATCGAATCCGAGCAATCGGCCAATTTCGACCGGAATAAACGGGACCAGGCATGGAATAGAAATATGCATTTGCTCAAAAATCAAGTGCTGTCCCAATGGATTCATTATCCGAAAATACCGCTTGAGCGCCGCGAAGGGCTGATCGCGGAATTGCAGATGGCCATCGTTCCGGTTATGCTGCAAGTCGGACTAATCCGTTTCGATACGACGCGGTTCTCGCCCAATTACGGCGAACCGGATTGGGAATTAATCCGATATGCGGCGCTCAACATCGTTCTGGAAACGTTAGCTCCGGTTTACCGGGGAAAGATCGAAGCGTTTCGCGACGGAGACGATTTGCTATGGATCGCTAACGCGACGCTGGCGGAAGCAAGTGCCGGCGAGACCGGCACCGGCGCGGATGAGGAGTTGAAAAGCAATCTCGGCTTATTGCAGCGCAATCTCGAAATCTACTTGAATTTATCCGTCAGCATTGCGGTCGGCACGTGCCGGGAATCGGTCGACGATGCGCACATCTCTTACCGGGAGGCGCTGCAAGCGATGAATGTGCGATTTTACCGGAGCAAAGGCGGAATCTTCCTGTATAACGAGACGGCGCGCAAGGAAGGAGAGCAGGAGGAAGGGACGATTTTGGACGATGAAGCCTTCGACCGGCTTGAACGGGAAATCGTCATGCAAATGCGAGGCGCCGCTTATGAGCAAGCGCTGGACAAGATGGAGCGCTGGCTTGAACGCTTCCAGACGGCGCCGCGGTACGGCAAGCACGAAGTAAACGTTCGCGCGACGGCGTTCATTCTCGAACTGCAGCGGTTGGCGGAGGAGAAAAACGCGACGACCTTCGAATGGAAACAACATTTGGTCAACTGGATGGAGCAAATTCCCCAAGTCGAGACGCTCGACGAATTATCGACCATTATGAAGAAAATTATGCAAAGTCTAGTAGAGGCTCTATGCCGTCAGCGTTCGCTCCATCGAACGGTACAGCTTGCCGTCGATCTGATCCGGGAAAAGTATAATACGAATCTTACCTTGGATGCCGTCGCCCGGGCGGCCTACGTCTCCAATACTTATTTGAGCTCTTTGTTCAAACAGGAGTTGGGAATCAATTTTCTCGATTATTTGCACCAGTACCGGATCGAAAAAGCGAAAGAACTGCTCGCCCAAAACTTGAAAATGTTCGCGGTCGCCAAGCTTGTCGGATATCAGGAAGAGCGGCATTTCAGCGCAACGTTCAAAAAGTGGACCGGTTTGACGCCTTCGCAATATCAGAAAGGGCTGCAATAAAATCGATAATAGATTAAATATATGGTAAAATATAAGTAGTAGATTATTTCTCATCTGCAAACAGGATGCAAGCGCTTCTATCAATCGGTTGAAGGAGTGATTCGGAATGTGGTTCTGGAAACGGAAAAAGAAAGCGAAAGAACAACCGCAACAATCGAAACGCATTCACGCAACTCTGAAAGAGGTAGAAAACGCCGTATTGCAGTTTGAAGAACAGCTTCCGCCCACGGTGAAACGAACGATACTGATCGGGAAGGACAATCGTATCGACTTTTCGCAGTTAACCCGTTTTTTGGGCGGGGAGCCGAGCGAATCTTTCTATATGAGCAAAGAAACCTATGAAATATTCGGCGAGAACGACAAGATGATTCCTCAATATTTGGATTCGGTGCAGGCGGCGGTCGACGATTACGTGTCGGAACATAACAAGCTGCCCGTCGTGCCGGATCGCCCGGACGGCCTGGTGCACTACGATTTGTTGCTACGGGATCGTTATTTAAAGGAAAAACCGCCGATTCCGATGTATATTACCGACGATGAATTTATGGTTACGCACCGCAAGCCGGAATCCGGATAGAAGAAAGGACGAAGATCGAAGTGGATTTGCAGCATTTGAAACAGCTCGTGCAAGAAAGCGGCAATATCGTCTTTTTCGGAGGCGCGGGCACGTCGACGGAAAGCGATATTCCCGATTTTCGCTCGGCGAACGGACTATATCAGACGAAGAGCCGGCATCGCTATCCCCCGGAAACGATGTTAAGCCGCGATTTTTTCATGCGTCATACGGAGGAATTTTACGAATTTTACCGAACCCGCATGATCTATCAAGACGCGAAACCGAATGCGGCGCATGCCGCTTTGGCCGCATTGGAACGGGAAGGGCGGCTGAAGGCGGTCATCACGCAAAATATCGACGGTTTGCATCAACTGGCGGGAAGCGTTAACGTCTTGGAACTACACGGCTCCGTGCATCGGAATCATTGCATGGATTGCGGAGCGTTTGCTTCGCTCGACGACGTGCTTGCGGCCGGGGGTGGCGACGCGGGCGCCGTACCGCGCTGCAGCCGCTGCGGAGGCGTAGTGAAACCGGATGTCGTGTTGTATCAAGAGGAACTGGATCGAGAGACGCTGAACCGCGCCATCCGGCATATCGAAGAAGCGGATGTGTTTATCGTGGCAGGCACTTCGCTGACGGTATATCCGGCGGCGGGATTGGTTCGCTATTACCGGGGAAATAAATTGATCCTGATCAACAAATCCCCGACGGCATATGACGGACATGCCAACTATGTATTGCAGGAAAGCATCGGCAAAGTAATGAGCGCATTTGTCGAGCCATAAATTTCTTATCGAGTTCTCCCGCCTCGGGGCGACCGCACGTTTAGCATAACGGGTCGATCCGGGGTTTTGCTCGTTTTATCCTTCTTTTCAATTCATGAAAGTTATTCCCCGATATGAATTCAAACAATGGCCGGCGAGGCCTTGGCGTTGCATTAACTTTTCTTAGCAATCTTAAAACAGCTGTGTGGATCACCATGCTAATCCTTCACACACATTCCTTCTACCGCCCTGCTCCCAAAATTCGCGGACACAGGATACGTTAATTGTGACAGACGGCCCGATTTCGGATGGTTTGCGGACAGACGATCCTTTATTCGCGGCAAAAGCGCAAAAACAAGCCCTCCGAGGAATGAATAACGGAACCAATGTCCGCCTAAACAGCAAATAAGCGGTTTTGACGCAAAAAAACGGCCGTACGGTCCGGATAGCCATGGCCGGCGAGGCCTTTTTTCATGCAATGAAATCGATTGGAAACGGTTTTGAAACATTCGTTTTCAGAAAATACTTTTCAAATTTAATTGTTTTAGATATAATTAGTATAACAAGTATTCTGGCAATGCGGAAATCGATGCTTGTGAATGAGACGAAAGACGGAGGACAGAAGGATGCGGGATGACGGCGAAAGGAACGGCGCGGGGCAGGAATCGATCGGATTTCTAATCGGACAAGCTTACCGGAAAATCAGCCATGTGCTGACGATGCGGTTTAAGCCGTTTGACATTACGCTGGAACAATTTGCGGTATTGTTTCGCTTGCACGAAGACGACGGGATTACGCAGAAGGAGCTGGCGGAACGCAGCGGCAAAGATCAGCCGACCACGACGCGCATTTTGGATTGCTTGGAGCGCAAAGGAATGATTCGCAGGCAACCGAAAACGGACGACAGACGCGCCTATTCGATCTATATGACGGAGGAAGGCCGCCGGATTGCCGCCCAATTGCTTCCGATCGAAAAGGAAACGTTGGAACAATTGACGGAGGGAATCCCGGAAGAACAAATGGTTTTATTCAGACAAATGCTTACGATTATACAGACTAGAGGTGTCATGCTTGAAGGAACAGACAGAGAACAACAACGCTAGACTATGGACCAAAGATTTTATATTGTTTACATTATCGAGTTTATTCATTTACTTGAACTTGCAAATGATTACGCCCGCCCTGCCGGCTTATATCGCGGACCGTTTCGCGGCAAGCAGCTTTACGATCAGCCTGGTCGTCAGTTCTTTTGCGCTCTCGGCGATCGTGGCCCGGCTGTTTGCCGGAAAGGCGCTCGCGAACGTTAGCCGGAAGAAGTTTTTCGTTGCAGGCCTACTTGTTTATATATTGGCGTCGGCCGGTTATTATTGGTTAGGGACGATCGCGCTGATCGTATTGATCCGCATTATTTACGGCGTCGGCTTCGGTATTGTAAGCACGACGATGGGGACGGTCGTCTCCGACATCGTGCCGGCGAAACGGATGGGCGAAGGAATGGGCTATTTCGGTTTGTCGACGAGTTTGTCGATGTCCATCGCTCCGGTTATCGGTCTTTGGCTTCTGGATTCTTACGGCTTCGGGCGGCTTATTTTCATTTCCACTTTGTTGGTAGGCGTCGTGCTGTTATTCGTGCCGATGATTCGTTTCGGCTCCGGAAAGGCTGCACGCATCCTTCAGCCGGCCCGCGCAAGCGGAGCGGGAAGCAAAAAATTCGATTTTTTCGATAAAAGAGTGCTGCTTCCCTTCTCCTTGAATTTATTGTTGTCCGTTACTTACGGAGGATTGATCAGCTTTATTACGTTATTCGGCAAAGAAAACCATCTTGCCAACGTCGGGTGGTTTTTCTTGTTTAATGCGATGGCCGTATTGCTGGTTCGGCCGTTCTCGGGCAAAATTTTCGATGCGAAAGGGCATATCGCGATTTTGCCGGCGGGCGGATTATTCGTTATCGCGGGCCTGACGATATTGTCGTTCGCAACGTCGTTCGGCATGCTGGTCGTATCGGCCGTCTGCTACGGGATCGGGTACGGCATGATTCAGCCCTCGCTGCAAGCGTGGTCGATTCAGCGGGTCAACCCGGAACGGCGCGGCGTAGCGAACGGCATGTTCTACAATTCGATCGATTTGGGCATTGCGATCGGTTCGCTCGCTTTGGGCGTGATCGCATTGAAGCTTGGCAGCTACGCGATGATGTTCCGTTTATCGGCTTTGTTTATGGCCTTGTTTCTAGTCATTTACGGCTTGTCTTTCGCCTTGGCGAAACGAGTGGAGGTAGCCGCAACCGAAAAAGCGGCAGGATAAGCGGAGGAGGCGTCGCGTCGTTCCGACCCCTGTTTCGCGGAAATGTCGAAGAACCTAAGAGGAACGCTCTTAGGTTCTTTTGTTATGGAATCGACCGGCATTGGAATTCCTCCAATGCTTTGGCTATTCGCAAACCCCGCGGCGGCATTTCATTGGATTCTATCCAATAGATTCCGCAAAAACGCGGCCGAAAAACAAAATTGGGATCAATCTATTGGATGTTTTCCAATAGATCATCATTTAACTCGGCAAAATGGCGTTTTTTGTTGTATATATTCCAATGGTGACCGGCGGGTCGCACGAGACAGCATTGTTAATCCCAAAATATGCAAACAAAGGTTCTGCGTTCCGCTCATGACAGGGGACTTTTGGTATACTATAATGAAGAAGACAAAGCTATATTCATAGAAATCATGCCATTGTATGTTTGAGACGGATAGCGGATAGAAACAAGCATGGGGGAAGGACGGTTTTCGAATATGAAACTGTTTCATACTGCCGACTGGCATTTGGGAAAATTGGTGCAGGGCGTCAATATGACCGAGGATCAGCAATATACGCTCGCGCAATTGATTGCCGACATCGAAACGGAGAGGCCGGATGCCGTCATCATTGCCGGCGATTTATACGACCGTGCGGTTCCGCCCGCAGAGGCGGTGCAATTGCTTGACAGCATCCTGGAAACGATCGTGCTCCAATTGAAAGTTCCGGTTCTGGCGATTGCGGGCAATCACGACAGTCCGAGCCGCCTGAACTTTGGCAGCAATTTGATGCGAGCGTCAGGATTACATATCGTGGGAGAGCTTACATATCCGCTGGAACCGATCGTAATGCGGGACGGAGACGGCGAAGTTCATTTCCACCTGGTTCCTTATGCCGAGCCGGGGAAGGTGCGCCATTTGTTCGGCGATGAAAGGATTAGAACCCATAACGACGCCATGGGAAAAATAACGGAAGCGATTCGCGCGAAGATGGATCCGCAAGCCCGCCATGTGCTGGTCGGCCACGCTTTCGTCACGCCGCAAGGGGAAGCCAGGGACAATACGAGCGATTCGGAACGTCCGCTGTCCATCGGCGGGGCGGAGCATGTGAGCGCGGAACATTTCCGGGGCTTTGCCTATACGGCGCTCGGTCATCTGCATCAGGCGCATCATGTGGGAAGCGGGACGATCCGTTACGCAGGTTCGCCGCTGAAATACTCCATCTCGGAGGAACATCACCGCAAAGGATATTTGATCGTGGAGCTGGATCGCGAGGGGAACTCGCATATCGAGAAGCGGGAGCTGATTCCAAGACGCGACATGCGGACCGTCGAGGGACGAATCGAGGAGATCGAGCGGCATCGGATCAACGAAGACTATGTGTTCGTGCGCTTGCTGGACGAGGCTCCGGTGTTGTCGCCGATGGAGCGGATTCGTTCTGTATACCCGAATGCGATGCATGTGGAACGGAAGACGCCCGTCGCCGGACTTGGCGGAGAGGCGGCAGCCGCCGCAAATGGGCGGGCCAAGATGGACGATCTTTCGCTGTTTCAAGCATTTTATTATGAAGTCAGAGGAACGGTGCTTCCGCCGGAAACGGAGCAGCTGTTCGTCGAAACGCTGCAGGAACTGCGTCAGGAAGAAGGTGAGCGCGATGAGGCCGCTGAAGCTTATCATGACGGCGTTCGGGCCGTATAAAGACAGAGAGGAGATCGATTTCACCGAACTGGAAGGCCATCGGTTATTCGTCGTATCGGGCAATACGGGCGCCGGCAAAACGTCGATCTTCGACGCTATTTGCTTTGCCTTGTACGGGGAAGCGAGCGGGGAGGACCGCAATGACAGTAAAATGCTGCGCAGTCATTTCGCGGATGACGATACGTATACGTCGGTCGATTTCCAGTTCGAGCTGAAAGGCCAGGTATACCGCGTCTTCCGGCAGCTCGCCCATGTGAAGGAAGGCAACAAAAGCGCGACCGGCGACCGCTACGAGCTGTACGGGATCGTAGACGGCCGGGAAACGCCGCTGACGGACCGCTTTATCGTTACGCAAGTGAACGAGAAGCTGTCCGAAATGATCGGGCTGACGAAAGATCAGTTCAGCCAGATCGTCATGCTGCCGCAAGGGGAATTTCGAAAATTGCTGACTTCCGAAACGGAGAATAAAGAGGAAATTTTGCGCCGCATCTTCAAAACAGGATTATATAAAATCGTTGCCGACCGGTTGAACGAGAAGCGCAGACAGATGCAGCGCGTTTGCGAGGAATTGGCGGGCATCCGGGAATACCATATGAACCAGGTGCAAGGCGCTCTGTCCGGCCGCGAAGGCTCCGACCTGCAGCGCGTATTTGCTCAGGAGCATTATAATACGCATCAAGTTCTGGAAGCGCTGGATCGGGAGACGGAGCATTATGCGGCGCGAATCGAAGAGCTGAGCCATAAGCTGCGGGAGCTTTCGGCCGAGTTCCAACGACAGACGGCGTTGTATCATCAAGCGCAAAGCGTGAACGAACAATTCGATCTATTGGACCGGAAAATTGCGGATAAACAACAGCTTGAAGACCAAGCCCAACATTTCGAACACAAGACGAAGCAATTGCACTCGGCCGAGAAAGCCGTCCATTTAGAAATGTATGAGCGCCACGATGCGGAAATGTCCGCCCTGCTCGTTCGCAGAACGAAGCTGTATGAAGAGGCGGCGGCCGAATGCTCGCAAGCGGAGGCCGCTTTGCAAGACGCCCGCGTTCGGTACGAGCGGGAAGAGGCGAAAGGCGAGCTGCGCGAGCAGGCGGTGCGCGAGTTGGAACGATTGCAAGGATTGGCGCCGATCGTGGAAAATTTGGAGCGGAAGCGGAACGCCATTGCCGAATTGGAAGCCGAAACGGCGCATAAGGGGAAGCAATTGCAAGCCGCCGAGGCGGAGCTTGCCGCGAAACGAACCGAGCGGGAATCGATATCGGCGCAACTGAAAACGTTGGAGGAACGGGTCGGCCGGTTATCGGAGCGAACGGAGAAACTCGCGGCGCTGCGGGAGCAAGCGGCTGTCGTGCAAGAATACTTGAAACTGGTGCAAACCGCGGAACAAGAGCGGAGGGAAGAAGCGCGGCATCAAGCGGCTTTCGAGCAGGCGGAGCGGGCTTATTCGGAACTCGAAATCCGCTGGGTGGAAGGACAAGCGGGCATTCTCGCCCGTCATTTGCATGACGGCGATCCCTGTCCGGTTTGCGGAAGCGCCGAGCATCCGAGGAAGGCGGAGGAAACCGGCAATATTCCTTCTCGCGAGGAACTGGACCGGATAAGAAGCGAGAAGAGCGGCATGGAACAGCAGTATCTCCAATCGAAAGCGATGCTCGCGGCGACCGTCAAGCAAATGAGAGAGAAAGAGCAGCGGATGAGAGAGCACGGTTTCCTTATCGAAGGAATCCAGGAACGGTTCCAAGCGCTTGTGCAAGAAGGCAAATCGTTAGCCGCGGAAGTGAACGGATTAAAAGACGATAGCGTCAAACTGTCCGCTCTGAAACAGTCGCTTGAGGAGCTCGACGCCAAAGTTGAGCAATTGAGCAAGCTTAAAGACGATCTGAATCGAAGTCTCCAGGATACGAAAGAAACGTATGCCGCGGAGAAAGCACTTTATCAGCAAGCGCTGGCGGCGATCCCCGAAGAAGTGCGCGATTATGAAAGGCTCGCGGAGCGGATGCGAACGACGGAAGAACGCAAGCGGCAGTTGGAGGCCGATTGGAAATTAGCGCAGCAGCAGTACAAGGAAGGAAACGAGCGGTATGTGAAAGCGGCGGCAGGCGTTAGCCACGCGCAAAATCAACGGATCGAAGCGCAGGCGGACAAAGAGAAGGCTGGCCGCAGCTTCGTCCAAGCGATGCGGCAAGCCGGCTTTGAGGACGAAGCCGCCTATCATGCGGCCAAGATGAGCGAATCGGCCCAAACGGAACTGAAAAGACAGATCGAGGAATACCATCTCACACTGTCCTCCTTGCGCCGGCAAATCGAGGAGTTGACCGGGACGCTCTCGGGTAAGGCAAGACAAAATCTTGCCGAGCTTCAAGGACGTTTGCAAGCGTTGGAACAACAAATCGAATCCGTCCGCAACTTACATATGCAAGCTCAGAACGACTACAAGAAAGGAACGGAGGCCAAGGCGAACATTATCGAAGCCGAGCGCAATTGGAAAGAAGCGGAATACCAGCATCAAGTCATAAAAGATTTATATGATGTCGTCCGCGGAGAGAACGGCAAAAAAATCTCCTTTGAGCGGTACTTGCAAATCGAGTTTTTGGAACAAATTATTCATATCGCAAACGAGCGGCTGCAGCGGATTTCGAGCGGACAATATTATTTGGTCCGCAGCGACCGTCTGGAAAAACGGGGCAGGCAAAGCGGTCTCGGCCTTGACGTTTACGATAATTACACGGGACAATTGCGGGACGTCAAGACGTTGTCCGGCGGAGAGAAATTCAATGCGTCGCTCTGTCTGGCGCTCGGCATGGCGGACGTCATTCAATCCTACGAAGGCGGAATTTCGCTGGAAACGATGTTTATCGACGAAGGCTTCGGCGCCTTGGACGAGGAATCGTTGAGCAAGGCGATCGATACATTGATCGATTTGCAGCAGTCCGGACGGACGATCGGCGTCATCTCGCATGTCCAGGAATTGAAACAGGCGATCCCGGCCGTGCTGGAAGTGAAGAAAACGAAGGAAGGATACAGCTATACCCGTTTCAACGTAAGCTGATTCGCGTTTCTTGTCTTAACGCGCCTCGCTTCGCATACATATGTAGAAGTAGAGGAGCGTGAACGCGAATGAACGAACAGGTGAAGCGGTATTACCAGTTAAAGCAAAGACAAAGGGAAATCGAGCGGGAACTGTCGGAACTGCGCGAACAAATTACGGATTATTGCGCGGAACTGGGCGTATCCGAATGCGAAATCGGGAGCTATAGGGTGAGAACCGTATTCCAGGAACGGAAGGAGTACGACGACAACAAGCTTTATGCGGCGCTGCCGGATCCGGACGTTTGGCGCATGCTTTCGCGGCCCGATCCGTCGAAGATTGCAAGCTTGATCAAACTGAACGTCATTACCGAGGATACGATTAAGGACACTTACACCATCAAGAACATAACGCTTCTGCAAGTCGATAAGAAATGACACATCGCCCCGCCGATCCGCTGCGGGGCGATGTTATAGTTTTGGCGCCGATTTGGAGAAAATGATTTGTCCAACTTGTTCGATATGATTTCGAAGTTCAAGATTCGTTAGATGCGTGCCGTCAACGATATCGAACAAGTAAGGCATTTTGCTGTTGTCTTCGAGCTGTGCATGCAATTTGGAAACGACATGGAAGTTTATTTTATCGCCATAGATAGCAATATCGATATCGGATCCGGGTTTGAATTTTCCTTTGGCGCGAGATCCGAACAAGACGGCTTTCTCGATCGCATCGAACGCGGAAATGATTTGTACGATTTCATTCAAGTCTTCGTTGCTCAGCCCGAATTTCATCGTTTCGCACCAAGAATGACGCTAAGATCTTGCAATACGTGGAAGTAATGCTCGCGAATGAGGCGTTCCGCTTGTTCCGCATATTTTTCATTATATGTATGCGCCATCATATTTCTTTTTTCCAGCATGTCGATCCAAATATGTCCGTCTGTTATCAATTGCGCTTGGAATGCGGTTTGGATCGCCGATCGAGGACTGTTTACATCAAAACCTTCTTGCTCTAAATAATCTTTCAGCGTCTTCCAACCTAATTCAAACGTATACTCGAAGCATTGAATTAGTCCTTGAGCTTCAAATTTATTCAGCCGGCCTTTATCTATAAATTCAGTCAGTTGCAAAAAGGCTTTCCGGTAGTTGTCGAACCGCTGCTTCCAACGATATTCTTCCATCGTTTTAGGGAGCCTCCTTTTCGGCATGCTTTGATTATCTCTAATTATAGATTTGGGTCAGGCAACAGTCAATTTGCTCAAGAACGCAGGGGAAGAGGTTCCCCCGCGTTCTTGTCATAGAAATTTGCGATTATGCTTTTTGCCGTCGTATGTGAACAGCACTTGCTTATCTTCCACAACCGTTTCCAAATGGACGGTTTTCCCCCATAAATGATAAACATATGGCAGCGTGCGCTCCACATATTTCAAATCGAGCTCGATTCCTTCGAAACGATGCAGCAAGTATAATTCCCCGTTGCGCAAATGATCGCCGTTTTGCACGACGATGTAAGGGAAACCGCCGTTGACGCGCGAATAGACGAGCTGGTCGCGAATGTTTTCCCATGTTTTATCCGTAATTTTCCACTCCGACCCTTTCTTTTCGAACACGTACAAATCGAGTTCTTCGGTCAATTTTTTGGTCAGGTAGTTGCGGATGAACGACAGATCCGAGTCGAACTCGCGCACCTCGAATATTTTGGCTCTCCCCTGGCCCGGCTTGCGCCCGAGCTTTTCCCGCTCCTCTTCGGTCGGATGCTCCCAGCGCCGCTCGATGTCTTCGAATATTTTCAGCCCGAGATAATACGGGTTCAGACTGCGGGTGGACGGCTGGACGACGGAAGCGTTCAACTTCGCGAATTCGACCGTTTCCTCCGACGTCAAGTCGAGCTCGCGAATGATGCGCTGATGCCAATATGAAGCCCAGCCCTCGTTCATAATTTTGGTTTCCAATTGCGGCCAGAAATAGAGCATTTCTTCGCGGAGCATCGACATAATGTCGCGCTGCCAGTCTTCGAGAACGGTGGAGAACTCTTGGATGAACCAAACGAGATCCTTTTCCGGTTCCGGAGGGAAATGACGTTCTTTCGACCCGGCGGAAGGGAAGTGGCCGAGATCGTCCAAATTCCATAAATCGTCGTACTCGCCTTGCTCCTTCCCTTGCTGCGCGCGTTCTTTTTGCTGCTTCAGCAGCAAATCCGTATACCGTTTTTTGTCGAGACGCTGCGGCTTGATCAGCCCCGGGTCGATATGTTCCTGGATGGCGAGCACGGCGTCGATAAATTTCTCGACCGCTTCCGTCCCATGCTCGATTTCATAACGGCTGATGCGCTCGGCGGTTGCGGCCATGCTTTCCACCATATTGCGGTTCGAGGCGGAGAAGCGGACGTTGTTCTTGAAAAAATCGCAATGCGCAAGCACATGCGCGACGATCAGCTTGTTCTGGATGAGCGAATTGCCGTCGAGCAGGAAGGCGTAACATGGATTGTTGTTAATGACCAATTCGTAAATTTTGCTCAAGCCAAAATCGTATTGCATCTTCAATTTATGGAAAGTTTTCCCAAAACTCCAATGGCTGAAGCGGGTCGGCATCCCGTATGCGCCAAACGTATAAATGATATCCGCCGGACAAATTTCGTACCGCATCGGATAATAATCAAGGCCGAAGCCGTCGGCCACCTCCATAATTTCGCGAATCGCGTATTCCAAGCGGGCGATTTCATCGGACATTAGCGCGTCACCCCCGGCGTTTTTTTGAAAAACGTCTTGAGGGCCCGATATACTTCGCCCTTTTCTTTGATGACGTAATATGCGAATTTTTGATTGTCGATATGCCGATAGGCCGACATGAGCGTGCTGCTGCGGTTGTACTGGTTAACTTCCCCGTATCCGAACATATTGCATCGCCTCAGCAATTCCTGGATCAGCTTGACGCAGCGTTCGTTGTCGGACGTTAAATTGTCGCCGTCGGAAAAATGAAACGGATAAATATTATATTGCGAAGGCGGGTAACGCCGGTCGATGATTTCAAGCGCTTTGATATAGGCGGATGAACAAATGGTTCCTCCGCTCTCGCCTCGCGTAAAAAACTCCTCTTCCGTCACCTCTTTGGCTTCCGTATGATGGGCGACGAAGACGATTTCCACTTTTTCGTATTGATGGCGGAGGAAGCGGGTCATCCAGAAAAAGAAGCTGCGGGCGCAATATTTTTCGAAACTGCCCATCGATCCGGAAGTGTCCATCATCGCGATGATGACGGCGCTTGAATGGGAGGTGACGATATCTTCCCATGTCTTGAAACGCAAATCTTCCGGAGATATGCCGTGAATTCCCGGATTGCCGGTAATCGCGTTGCGGCGCAAATTTTCGAGGATGGTGCGTTTTTTGTCGATATTGGACATAATCCCTTTTTTGCGGACATCGTTAAACCGAATATCGGTCGTCTCGAGCTGTTCCTTATCTTTATCCTCCAAATGGGGAAGTTCCAGTTCTTCGAACAACAGTTCCTCCAGTTCGGCAATGCTGACCTCGGCTTCGATAATATCGCTCCCCGGCTGATTGCCCGCCGTATCGCCTTTGCCCGGCGATTGCGCCGGATCGGTGCCAAGCACGTCTCCTACCTGGCTGTCCCCGTCCCCTTGGCCGACATGCTTGCTTTTATTGTAATTATAAATAAAACGGTACTCATCCAAGCTGCGAATCGGCACTTTAATAATTTGCTTGCCGTCGGACATAATAATGTTCTCTTCCGTTACAAGATCGGGCAAATTTTGTTTGATCGCTTCGCGCACCTTTTGCTGGTGTCTGCTCTGATCTTGAAACCCTTTGCGGTGCAGCGACCAATCCTCGCGGGACACGATAAAGACGGACGGATCCATAGGAGAACACCCCCTCGTTGAAGTATAAAAGTAGAAATCCGTTGTTATTCAATATATTCAAACGGGAGAATGATATGTGAGGGGAATCGGCGTAAATTGCATCCGTCAACCTTTGCGGACCGGCGAACGGGGCTAGCGCGATATGCGGCAAACCGGTTCCGGACAATGCTCGCAATGGCAGCCCTTTCGCAAATAGTCCAAGTCCTTGAGGACGATATAACCGCTTTCATAACTGATGATCTGTTCTTGGCGCAAATGTTCCAGCATCTTGCTCGCACTCGTTCCCGTCGCCCCGATATAGGCGGCCAGGTCCGCGACGGCCATTTTTTCCGAAATGCAAATGCCGTTTTCATGTTCCGTTCCGTACAGGTTGGACAAGCGGAGCAGCGCGGAACAGAGCGCACCCGGATTGCCGTGGTGCAGGAGATCGACGAAATGGTTTTGCGTGAGCGCATGCATGCGTCCCATCCATTTCATAAACTCTACCGCGAAATCGCCATGCCGCAGCAATAACGCCTCAATATCTTTTTTATCGACGATGCCTAACAGACTGTTGTCCGACGGTTTGGCGTTAAAGCTTTGTCTCGTATCGCGAAACGGTTCGATTTGTCCTACCAAATCGCCTTCCCGAAACGTAAAAAAGACGAGTTCCTTCCCGTCGTCACTCGCTTTGGTCAAATTCACCCGGCCTGTCTCGATATAAAACGCCTTCGTCGCCGGTTCTCCTTCCGTAAACAGGAAGCCGTCCGCCCCGGCCCGATACGGCAGCATCGCTTCTTGCAGCTTCCGAATGCTGGTATCGGAGAAGCAATCCGTATTCCTCGATCGCGGAAGTAAAGGCATCATATTGCGCATCCGCTCTCCCCCTTTGATAATCCTGATCATCAACAGTATAAGGATATATGCAATGCACTGAATATAAAGAAAATCACAAAAGAACCTCCGGCCCTGAGACCGGAGGTTCTTCCTCGTTCGCGACACGCAATGCGATCGTTCCATGATCTTTTTCATTGATGTTGAATAGCCGATAAATAATAATGAGGTTGTGCGCATGATCGAAAAAAACCTCTCCGAAGCGAAGAGGGAAGCATGCGGATTCTAGGCTGCGTATTGGCCGAGGACGATCAAAGAAACGGTGCCGATCAGCAGCAGGCCGTTTATGACCGTACCCGTTATGGCGAATGCCTTTTTGCGGTTTTTAAGGACAAGTCCGACGATGCCTAAAATCAATCCGATCAAAATCATGAAAATGATGAGAATGGCGAGCAGTCCGATAACGATAATGCCGCCGCTTTGCTCCAGCACTTCCTGCGACGGCAGTTCGCCGGCGGAAAAATCGGATACTAAGTTGACGGTGACGACGGCCGCTCCGATCAATAGCCCGATTAACGAAACTAAACCGACTAATCCGATAATAAAGGAGGCGATGCCCGGCCCGGAATGTTTCATTCGTTCGTTCGGGTGCTGCGGATACGGGGTGAAAGTTGCTTCCATAATACAAAATACTCCTTTCTAAACCAAACATTTGATTCATGGTCTCTTCCATATATTTTCTATGTGTTTCACGTTTTTTGCAATCATTATTTCCGGTATGACAATTCATGATGGTAAAATCGTATAGATTTGTTTATGATAAGATTAGTAACTATGCGGTACAACAATGAAGAGAGGTGTCTCGGATTGCTGCGTAATTATGTAATCATCGGAAGTTTGAATATGTTGGCGGCGGTAGGACTGGGCGCATTCGGGGCGCATATATTAAAGTCGACGTTGACCGCGTCGCAGATCGCGACTTATGAGACGGCTGTGCAATATCATATGGTGCATGCGTTCGGCATTTTGCTCGTCGCGTTGCTTGCGGGTTCGCTTCCGTCTTCTTCGCGGAAAGTCTTATGGTCCGCAAGATTGTTATGGATTGGAATCATTTTGTTCTCGGGAAGCTTGTACATATTAAGCGTCAGCGGTCTGAAAATGCTCGGGGCGATTACCCCGATCGGAGGAGTGGCTTTTTTGGCGGGTTGGCTCATGCTTGCGCTCGCTGCGGTTCGTAAATCATAATCGGAGGGGGAGCATGATGAACGAGCGATTGCTGTTGCAACAGGAACGATTGCTGCAAACGATGCTGGATTACAGCCCCATTTCCGTCATCGTACTGGATACGTCGGGAACCATTCTCCGCACCAATCCGTACACTTGGGAAATGTCGGGTTATGAGGACCACGAGTTGGTCGGGCGCCCGCTGCATATGTTGTCGGAATGCCCCGTCGCCGATATTCAGTATGTGCTGCAAGGAAACAAAAAAAGATTCGAATCTTATCTTGTACATAAAAGCGGTTACCGCGTCGATCTGCAAATTACTGCGGCGCCGGTCGCCATCGACGAAAACGTAAGCCACGTGCTGTTCATTTGCCAAGACATCAGCGAGCGCAGGAGGATCAACGATCGCATTCGTTACTTGTCGAATTATGACGATATGACAGGACTGCCGAACCGGAAACAATTTATGGATCATTTGGACAATGCGCTGGAATTGTATCGGGATCGCTATATTGCCGTCCTCTATTTGGATTTGGACCGATTTAAATTGATTAACGATTCCTTCGGGCAGGAATTCGGCGACATGCTGCTGATGCAGGTTGCCGAAAGGCTGACGAGATGCGTGACCGAGCGCGATATGGTTGCGAGGATGGACGGCGACGAATTCGCGTTGTTCTTCGTCGATGTCGAATCGGAATCGGAAGCGTTGCAAAAGGGAGAATTGATTACCCAACTGCTTGAGGAGCCGTTCGTACTGCAGGATCATCCTTTTTTGCTGACGGCCAGCATCGGCATCGCAATGAACGAAGATCGCAACGACGATCCCGGCTCGCTGATCAAGAAGGCGAATATCGCGCTGACGCTCGTTAAGGAGCAAGGACGTAACAATTACCGGGGTTATTCCCCCGATATGAATATGAAATCGTTGGAACGGTTGACGCTGCAGCATGATTTGCGCAAGGCGATGAGCAACCGGGAATTCGTGCTGCATTACCAGCCGCAGATCGAGATGGAAACCGGGCGAATCGTCGGTGCGGAAGCGTTGTTGCGCTGGAATCATCCTGTCAAAGGAATGGTCTCGCCGAGCGTGTTCATTCCGCTCGCGGAAGAAAACGGTTTAATTGTGCCTTTGGGCGAATGGGTATTGGAAGAAGCTTGCCGGCAGAACAAAGCGTGGCAAGATGCCGGATTGCCGCCAATTCCGGTGTCGGTCAATTTGTCCGTGCGGCAATTTCTGCTCCAGAATCTGTACGAGAAGGTGGAGCATGTACTGAAGAAGACGGGACTGGACGCCCGCTATCTCGATTTGGAAATTACGGAGAGCATGACGATGGACGTCGATCGCGCATCCCATTGTTTAATGGAGCTTAGCAAATTGGGCATTCGGATCAGCATCGACGATTTTGGGACGGGATACAGTTCGTTAAGTTATTTGAAAAATTTTTCGATCAACCGCTTGAAGATCGACCGCTCATTCGTTCGTGATATTATGCAGGATCCGAACGACGCGGCGATCGTAGCGGCCATTATCGCCATGGCCCATAATTTGAATTTGCAGGTCATTGCCGAAGGCGTCGAAACGGAAGAGCAGCTCGATTTTTTGAAGGAGCACCGTTGCGACGAAATCCAAGGATATTATTACAGCCCTCCGGTTCCGGTGCAGCAGCTCGAAGAGATGCTGCTCGCGATGTGACCGACGGGACGACGAGAAAGGGAGAACCGACCAATCGGCTCTCCCTTTCTATACGACAAGATCGTCAATTTCATTTAATTGGAACGTATAAACCTGTTTCTCGTCGTCGTGATACACGCAGATGATTTGCGTTTCGGGATCGTAATCGAGCAAACGTCCGGGAACGCTTAGTTTTACGCCTAATCCTTTATTTATATTAAAACGAATTAAACGATTTTGCTGAATGCATGCAAAAATGACATCTTCAATGGACATATCGGAAGATAAGATGGCCGAACTGAGGTCAACGTTGAATAAGTAGTCCGGTGATCTGTTCGTTGACGTAGATGACAATGCTTTCATTACTAATGGCCCCCAACTTCAAGCAGACTAATGAGACGAATTGGTTAGAGTGAATAAAATATCTATTACATTTCCAATATATTGTACCATGAATTGGTCGGGATATATAGTAGGAATGTAGGAAATATCCGTCTAAGGAACGACCAGGTCTTTATTGGCAAGCGCCCGGCCGGGACGGAAGTTCCGCCATGCCTCCCGCCCGTATGTCCGCACCTGTTAAAAAGTCGCGCATATAGTATAGTCAGACAGGTTGAAGGAGGTGCATGCAGATGATCCGAGTCGAGCCGCTGCAAATCGAAGGGATGACCGTTGTCGGCATCGAAGTGAAACTTCCGAAAACGACGCTGCTTGCCGTTACGACGGACAAAGGCTACATTATGTGCGGAGCGCTGGACGTGAAACTGCTCAACGATAAACTGGGGGATCGCCGCATTGTCGCCGGCAGGGCGGTAGGGGTCCGCACCATCGGCGATTTACTGGAAGCCCCGTTGGAATCGGTTACTTACGGCGCCGAAGAATTAGGCATATTCGCCGGAATGAAAGGGAAAGAGGCCGTACTGAAAATGTTGTAGTCCGCGCAGTTCCGCGACGTTAACGACTGCCGGGCGAATGGAAGAAAGTACGGGGCTGCCTGCGCGGCAGCCCCGATGAAGCCGTGATCGATTACGATTCGAACAATTTCGCCAGATTCTCGCGGTACGACGGACGGACAATGCCGCGTTCGGTGATGATGGCCGTTACATAATCGTGGGGGGTGATATCGAACGCCGGATTGTACACCCGCACGCCCTGCGGCGCGGTGCGCATGCCGAAACCTTCCGTAATTTCGCTCTCCGGACGCTCTTCGATCGGAATTTCCGCTCCGGTGTTCGTTTGCAAATCGATCGTCGATAGCGGGCAGGCAACGTAGAAAGGGATGCCATGCGCTTTCGCCAGTACGGCCAAGCTGTACGTGCCGATTTTGTTGGCGACGTCACCGCTTGCGGCAACGCGGTCTGTGCCGACGATGACGGCCTGCACCCAGCCCTTGGACATGACGTGCCCGGCCATATTATCGCAAATCAGCGTTACGTCCACGCCGGCCTGCTGCAGCTCGAACGCCGTTAGCCGCGCGCCTTGCAGCACCGGACGGGTCTCGTCCGCGAACACTTTCAAACGGATGCCGCGCTCCTGGGCCAAGTAAAGCGGTGCGAGCGCCGTTCCGTATTTGGCCGTGGCGAGTCCCCCGGCATTGCAATGCGTCAGCACGCCCATACCGCTCTCGAATAACGTAAGCGCATGTTCGCCGATCCGGCGGCACACCTCCTCGTCCTCCGCTTGAATCCGATTCGCTTCGGCAAGCAACTCTTCGTTCAATTCGGAAACGGACTTGTCCCCGCCGTTTGCCAGTTCGGCCGCATGCCGTTTCATACGGTCGAGCGCCCAGAACAAGTTGACCGCAGTCGGACGGGATGTCGCCAAATAATCCGCCCGGCGCTCGACTTCGCGCAGCCAGTCCGCCCGGTTCTCGCCAACGTAGCTGCGGGCGCCGAGGACGACGCCGTAGGCTGCGGCAATGCCGATCGCCGGCGCGCCCCGCACTTTCAGATGACGGATCGCTTCCCATACTTCCTCCGCCGTCGTTAACGCCAATATGACAATATCGCCCGGAAGAAGCCGCTGATCGAGCAAATCGAGATGTGTACCCGCCCATTTGACGGATTGAAGCGTTGTAGTTTTCATCCTATGACTCCTTGCATTTATGATTTATTGGAAAATGGCCATTCTAATAATGGATTCTACGCCCGTCTTTGTCGAACGAACATTCCGGTATCGCGTCCGAAAGGGCGATCGTTCTTCTAGTATAGCGAATATTCGGGCAGGGTAAAATATTAAATTTTCCATTTACGGTTGAACCGCCGCGTAATTTCGGTATAATAGGGGCGACTCTAATAAGACGGGAGGTGGAAACGGACGATATGGCACATCTGTCGCAAACCGGACAGGCCGTCGCTTTGAAAGAATGGGCCGTCGCCGTTCAAGCGTTGCTGGATGGCCGGCAAACGATCGTCATGCGCAAAGGCGGGATCGTAGAAGAGACGAAACATTTCGAACTGAAGAGCCATTCTTTTTACTTATACCCGACATACGAGCATCAACGTAAACATTTATTGAAAGACACATATCAGCACGTCTTGAACGAAACGCTTGCCGATTGGTCTCCGAATGATTCGTCCGTTACGATCGCCGCTTACGCGGAAGCCGTCCGCGATATCGAAATACGAGATCAAGAAACGCTAGACCGGTTGCGTCATTTACACATATGGACCGACCGTTTCGCGGAAGAGCGGCTGAAATGGAAGAGAAAGCATCCTTTGCATGTTATCGTGCTTCGCGTCTACCGCTTGCAGGATCCGCTGGAAATTCCGATCGTTCCGGAGCATCTCGGCTGCAAGTCGTGGGTCGGTCTCGACGCGGGAAATTCGGCCTCCGGGATGAGCCCGGTTATAGGCGATCGCGAATTTGAAATCCAGCTTGAACAAATCGAAAAAGCTTGCCGTTCAATTGATTTATTATAAAAAATATTATAAGATGAGTATATTGAGAATCAATGAGAATCATTTTAGAATAATTACAACGTAATACCTTTTCTGATTTTCAAAATATACGATCTCGGAGGGAGCAGCAAAATCATGGCAACGAAATTTGTTATTGATGGGCTAAAGTCTACCATCGAAGGAAAAGAAATTTTGAAAGGCATCAACCTGGAAATGAATGGCGGAGAAATCCATGCCATCATGGGACCGAACGGAACGGGGAAAAGTACACTCGCTTCCGCGCTTATGGGGCATCCAAAATATGAAGTGACCGAAGGTTCCGTTACATTGGACGGAGAAGATGTGCTGGAAATGGAAGTAGACGAACGCGCGCGCGCAGGTTTGTTCCTCGCCATGCAATATCCGAGCGAAATTGCCGGCGTGACCAACTCCGACTTTTTGCGCAGCGCAATCAATGCCCGCCGCGGCGAAGGCAACGAAATTTCATTGATCAAGTTCATTCGCCAAATGGAAGGCAAAATGAAAGAGCTCGAAATGAATCCGGAATTCGCGCACCGTTACTTAAATGAAGGCTTCTCCGGCGGGGAGAAAAAACGGAACGAAATTTTGCAAATGATGATGCTTGAGCCGAAAATCGTAATTTTGGACGAAATCGACTCCGGTTTGGATATCGACGCTTTGAAAATCGTGGCGAGCGGCGTCAACGCAATGCGTCAAGAAGACCGCGGCTTTTTGATTATTACGCACTACCAGCGTTTGTTAAACTACATTAAACCGGACTTCGTGCATGTCATGATGCAAGGACGCATCGTCAAATCCGGCGGTCCGGAACTGGCGGAACGTCTCGAGAACGAAGGCTACGACTGGGTGAAAGAAGAACTCGGCATCGTTGACGAAACCGTGGGCCAAGAAGCCTAACACCGGAGGAGGGATGAGGAAACATGAGTACACAAACGATTCTTCCGGTTGACCGCGAAACTGTTGCCGCCTTGTCGCAAAGCAAGAACGAACCCGCTTGGCTGTCCGCCGAGCGATTGAACGCTTTGGAACTCGCCGGCCGGTTGGAATGGCCAACATTGGAGAAAATGAGAATCAACCGTTGGAATTTGGACGCCTACGGTTCCTATAAACAAGCGGATGCGGTGAAATCCGTGGCGGAATTGCCGCAGACCGTGCAAGATCTGGCCAAATTGGACGACGCAAGCAATGTGGTCGTGCAGCGCAACTCGAGCGCCGTCTTGAAGCAATTGTCTGCCGAATTGGCGGCCAAAGGCGTCATTCTGACCGATTTGGAGACGGCCGCCAAGGAACATGAGGATTTGGTGAAACGCCATCTCATGACGGCCGTCAAGAAGGACGAAAACCGTTTGACCGCGCTTCATGCGGCTTTGTGGAACGGAGGCGTGTTCGTCTACGTGCCGAAGAACGTGGAAGTCGAAGTGCCGCTGCAAGCTTGCTTCCTGGCTGACGACGCCGGAGCGACGTTTGCGCCGCATGTGTTGATCGTTGCCGACTCGAACAGCCGGGTAACGTATATCGACCGTTATTTTTCGGCGGACATGGCCGAGCCATTCGTTCATAACGGCATCGTGGAAGTATTCGTCAAACCGGGCGCGAAAGTGCATTACGCTTCCGTCCATCATTTGGGCGAGTCGGCGACGGATTTGACATACCGCCGCGCCGTCGTTGAGAACGACGGCCGGATCGAATGGGTCGTAGGAGAGATGCATAACGGCAATGCGATGTCGGAGACGATGTCCGTATTGCAAGGAAACGGTTCCGAATCCGATGCGAAAATCATCGCGATCGGCAACCATTCGCAAAATTTGAGCATTACGACGAAAGCCGTCCATTTCGGCAAAAGCTCGGACAGCCAAATGATTACCCGCGCCGTCATGCGCGACGAAGCGACGGCGATTATTAACGGGATTACCAAAATCGAAAAAGGCGCAACGAAAGCGAACGGGGAGCAGACCGAAAAAGTGTTGATGCTCAGCCCGAAATCGCGCGGAGACGCGAACCCGATTTTGTTGATCGACGAGGACGACGTTACGGCGGGACATGCCGCATCGGTCGGACAGGTCAATCCGGAGCAAGTGTATTATTTGATGTCTCGGGGCATTTCTAAAGCAGAGGCCGAACGGCTCATTATATACGGTTTCTTGGCTCCCGTCATTGCGGAAATTACGCACGAGGGCACGCAAAATCAGCTGCAAAGCCTCGTTGAAAGGAAGTTAGGACAATGAACGCCGCGCAAATTCGAGAGCTTTTTCCGATTTTGAATCAGGAAATTAACGGGCATCCGTTAGTGTATCTCGACAGCGCCGCGTCTTCGCAAAAGCCGGTCTCGGTCATTGAGGCCGTGAAACAGTACTATGAACACGATAACGCCAACGTGCATCGCGGCGTACATACGCTCGGGTCCCGCGCAACCGATGCGTATGAAGGCGCCCGCGCCAAAGTGGCGAAGTTTTTGAACGCGGAGCGTTCGGAACAAATTATTTTCACGCGCGGAACGACGACGTCCTTGAACCTCGTCGCTTCGTCGTACGGAAGGGCGGTTTGCCGCGAAGGCGACGAAATCGTCATTACGCCGATGGAGCATCATAGCAATCTGATTCCGTGGCAGCAGGTGGCGAAGGCGACGGGAGCGACGTTGAAATATATCCCGCTGCAAGAAGACGGCACGATCGACCTGAGCGATGCGGAGCGGACCATTACCGACCGCACGAAAATCGTCGCCATGACGTATGTGTCCAATGTGCTCGGCGTCGTGAACCCGATCAAGCAAATTGGGGAAATTGCCCACCGCCGCGGCGCGGTCATGGTTGTCGACGGGGCGCAAAGCACCCCGCATATGAAAATCGACGTGCAGGATTTGAATTGCGATTTCTACGCGTTCTCTGCCCATAAATTATGCGGTCCGACCGGAATCGGCGTCTTGTACGGCAAAAAAGATTTGCTCGATCGGATGGAGCCGATCGAATTCGGCGGCGAGATGATCGATCATGTCGATTTGTACGAGTCGACCTGGAAGGAACTGCCTTACAAATTCGAGGGCGGCACGCCGCTCATCGCCGGCGCGGTCGGACTTGGCGCCGCAATCGATTTTCTGCAAGAGATCGGCATGGATGAAATCGATCGTCATGAGAAGCGGCTTACGGTCTACGCGCTGGACCGGCTTTCGCAAATCGAAGGATTAACGATTTACGGGCCGCGCGAGGAACGCGCCGGACTCATTACGTTCAATCTAAGCGATATTCACCCGCATGACGTGGCGACGGTGCTCGACTCGAAAGGAATCGCGATCCGCGCCGGACATCATTGCTGCCAACCGCTGATGCGCTGGCTGAAGGCGAGCGCCACGGCGCGGGCGAGCTTCTATTTATACAATACGGAAGATGATGTCGACCGTCTTGCGAGCGCCTTAATCCAAACAAAGGAGTTCTTCGGCGATGCAATTGGATGATTTATACCGCCGCGTTATCATGGATCATTATAAAAATCCGCGCAATCAAGGGAAATTCGACGCGGAAGCCGTAACGGTCGACCTTAACAACCCGACATGCGGGGACCGGATTTCACTGCAGCTGCAAGTGGAAGACGGCATCGTGAAAGCGGCGAAATTTACCGGCGAAGGCTGCTCTATCAGCATGTCCTCCGCATCGATGATGACGGACGCGGTCAAAGGAAAAACGTTGGAAGAAGCGATGGATTTGGCAGCGCGCTTCTCTTCGCTTATGAAAGGCGAAGCGGCCGAATTCGAAGAATACGAAGATATCGAAGCGTTGGCCGGAGTCAATAAGTTCCCGGCGCGCATCAAATGCGCCACGCTGGCTTGGAACGCTTTGCGCAAAGGAATAGAGCAAGAGCAGCATAAACATTAAATGTGGACTTACGGGGAAGCCTCGCCTAACGATGGCGAACGAACGCTTTCGAGGCGGAGACGCCCCTTTACCAAACTTTTAGGAGGGATTCGAAATGGCGAAGAAAATGCCTGAACTGGAAGAGTATAAATACGGCTTTCGCGACGAACATAAGGCTGTCTTCCAAACCGGAAAAGGTTTGACTCCGGAAATCGTCAAAGAGATTTCGCGGATTAAAGGCGAACCGGAATGGATGCTGGACTTCCGTTTGAAATCGTTGGCCCAATTCCAAAAAATGCCGGTACCTCGTTGGGGAGGCAATTTGGACGACTTGGACTTCGACGACATTCAATATTATGTAAGACCGTCCGAGAAACAAGGGAAAACATGGGAAGAAGTTCCTGCGGAAATTAAAGAAACGTTCGACAAATTGGGGATTCCGGAAGCGGAACAGAAATTTCTGGCCGGCGTTTCGGCGCAATACGAGTCGGAAGTCGTGTATCACAGCATGCAGAAAGATCTGGAAGAGCAAGGCGTTATTTTCATGGATACCGATACCGCTTTGAAGGAACATCCGGAAATTTTCAGGGAGCATTTCGGTTCGGTCGTTCCGCCGACGGATAACAAATTCGCTGCGCTGAACAGTGCGGTTTGGTCGGGCGGAAGCTTTATTTACGTGCCGAAAGGCGTCAAATGCGAAATTCCGCTGCAAGCTTATTTTCGCATCAATTCCGAGAACATGGGCCAATTCGAGCGCACGCTCATTATCGCCGATGAAGACAGCTTCGTACATTACGTTGAAGGTTGTACGGCGCCGATCTACAGTACGAATTCCTTGCACAGCGCGGTTGTCGAAATTATCTGTAAGAAAAACGCCCGCGTTCGCTATACGACGATTCAGAACTGGGCGCCGAACATTTACAATCTCGTGACGAAGCGCGCCGTCGCCGAAGAAAATGCGACAATGGAGTGGGTCGACGGCAACATCGGCTCCAAGCTGACGATGAAATATCCGGCCGTTATCCTGAAAGGACGCGGCGCGAAAGGGATGGTATTGTCCATCGCCGTTGCGGGCAAAGGACAGCATCAAGACGCGGGCGCGAAGATTCATCATTTGGCTCCGGATACGACGTCGACGATCGTTTCCAAATCGATCAGCAAGCATGGCGGCAAAGTAACGTATCGCGGGCTGGCGACATTCGGGCGCAATTCCGAAGGTTCCAAAGCGAACGTCAAATGCGACACGCTCATTTTGGATAACGAATCTACTTCGGACACGATTCCGTACAACGAAATCATGAACGACAACATTACGCTCGAGCATGAAGCGACCGTATCGAAAGTATCCGAGGATCAATTGTTCTACTTGATGAGCCGCGGCTTAACCGAAGCGGAAGCGACGCAAATGATCGTCATGGGCTTTATCGAGCCGTTCACGAAAGAGCTGCCGATGGAATACGCGGTTGAGATGAACCGGTTGATCAAGTTCGAGATGGAAGGAAGTATCGGATAAGCCTTATTCCAGAATGGTTTTCCGCTCTTACAAAAAGGCACGTGCCGAATTTGTGCCGATTCAGATTTTTTCTTTTCGTATAGGAGGCGAACTTTTAAAGTTCGTCTTCTTATTTTTTTGCGCTATACCGAGTCTGTGTCAGAAGTTGTCACTATTGTTGATGGCCAAGTAGCGGATGCTACAGCAAAGCCTGGTAAATGCATCTTTTTTCTCGTTTCGATGGCGAGTGGGATGATTTAGGGCGGAATTCCTGCATAATGAGTCAATTTCAAAATACCGCTTGCGGCCGACGACTCATCGTAGCGCTAACGAAACGCATACACGCTAATCGCCTGTAAATTACCTTGTTGTTCTTTGTAATGAAACGGAAACACGCTAATGAGGGAAAAAATGCGATAAAACCGCCGATTTCCTATGAATAACGATACGTATATTCGTTAAATTGGGAACGTCTTCATTTTGAGCCCAATAAGGTTTGCCAGTTTCGTTAGCGCCAATAAGGAGCGTAGGTCCGCACGGATCACCTAGGGAGGTAGACCCTTCAATATGCGCAATAACCAACGGTGGCGAATGATGAAATTAACTCTAATCGCACGCTTTATGACTCATTTCCTGTTTAGTTGGGCAAATACATGCATGTTCGCAGGAATTGGTATTCGGTGAGTTGCCGGCCAATCACGTATGATTACTTTCATGAAATCGAATTCGCAGCCTATTTCGAGGAAACGCCGGTGGATTTGAGCCCTAATTCGTAAATGTGTACGATAAATCATACACAATGACCGCACTGATCCAATCCGTCGATTTTGTTCGAAATTTCATACACAAACCGTGATATTTGAACCTTAATCCACCCTAATCCGTCTAAATGTAAACGAAAAATCATTTTCGTTTTCTGTTCCGTTCTCTCACGTCAAAACGGTCCGCAATAAATCGATACCCTCGCTCCGGCCGCTGAACATACCTCGTCGGTATCGCCGCAGATCGTGGTTCCGCATATCCTATCGTCCCTCGCTCGCTGCTACAAGAATAAAACGTTCCTGAGCTTCCGCTCAGGAACGTTCCTATAAATAAATATCTTTAATAACCAAATCCCTTTCCGTCGACAGGTCGATGAAACGGTCGTCGATTTGGATCAGCGGACGGAAAAAATCGTCTTTGTTGGTCATAATGATTTTGCCGACATCTCCGGTTTGGAGCACCACTTTCTTTCCAATGAAATTCGGGATCATATGCGCAATAAACGTATGCGTCGCGGTCGGATCCAGTTCCGTGAAGCTAAGCCGATGCAATTCATGCAGTACGGTCAGCAAATCCCGCTGGGCCTGCGAATTTCTGGCGGAAATCATCGTGCTGTATTCGTTGGCGATGGCGACGATTTTGGCATAGGGGTGGATTTTGTCGCCCGGCATCCCAAACGGATATCCCGACGCGTTCGCCCGCTCGTGATGCTGGAGGGCGGCCGTGGCGATCGAATATTGATACAGCGAGTTGCGGATCAGCTCGTAGCCGTAAATGGTATGTTTGGCAACCTCTTCCGCTTCTTCCTTCGTCAACGCTTCCGTTTTGTTCAATATATCCGAATCGATGCGGCATTTGCCGATATCGTGCAGGAAACCGGCATTGCCTATGATTAAGGCTTCTTCCTCTTTATAACCTGTCCAAACGGCGATATAATAAGATAGCATACCGACCTCGATGGAGTGCTGGTACGTATAATCGTCTTTATTATTCAACATGAGCAGCAAATTGACGACATCGCTCTGCTGTTTAATATGTTGGGTGAGCGGTGTAACCATTTCCTGTACCGCTTTTTTGTCGATCGTGCCGCTTCTGGCGGTTTCGTGGAATATTTCGCCGTAGCCTTCCACCGCTTGGTCATAATACGGTTTAATTCTGTGGAACGCTTCTTGGGACAATTCGTCGAATTCCGTCAGAAACGATTCTTTGGATCTGGGCTCAATATCGACATATTCGATCTGATGGTTGTACAGCTTGGAAATATCTTGTTCGTTCAAGCACGTTCCTTTGGATAATACATGAAGTCCATAGGAATTGAAAATGTCCGTTAGTACTATGTCTCCTACGGAGAGTTCGGATACATGTATTTTCAACTAGGACGCCACCTTTTTTATGCCATATTTTTCTTGCTATAATGATATCAACTAAATTATGCTCTTACAATAAGGTTTCGACAGATTCATATGATTTGCGAAAATAGGACTAAGACCTAAGTATCGGAACAGGGCCGGTATATCGCCGGCATCGATGATAACGGGTTCCAAAGGCCTATGCGGCATGCGGATCCGGTTGCATCGCCATCTTAAGGTTGTACTGAAACGATCTATGACGCCGTATATATGAGAGAGACGACTATCGGGGTCCTTCGCGGACGAGCGGCCGCATTTAAGCGATGAAAGCCGTCGCGAATCTTGATCGAATCCGGCAGGTAAACACGCGAGGGGAGACGCTATGAGTGACCAACAAATTTTGACGATACTGCATACGAACGACATTCACAGCCACTTCGAGCAAATGGCCAAAATCGCCACGTTCGTGCGTCGGGAACGGCAAGGGAAAACCGGGGAGGAGACGCTGCTGCTCGATATCGGCGATCATATGGATCGGATGCGCGTCGAAACGGAAGGAACCGGCGGTCTGGCGAACGTCGAGGTGCTGAACGCAACGGGCTACGAAGCGGTCGTACTCGGCAACAACGAAGGGTTGACCTATACGCCGCAGCAGTTGGCCCAAGCCTATGCCGATCCCATCTCGTTCCAAATTATCGGCAGCAATATGGTACGCTCCGGCGATGGGAAGAGACCGGCTTGGTTGAAACCCTATGCCATCATCGGCAAAGGAGAAATGTCGATCGGCTTGATCGGAGTGACAGCCGCTTTCTCCGATTTCTACCGTTTGATCGATTGGCATGTGACCGATCCTTTGGCGGCTGTAGCGGAATGCGTGACTCGATTGCGCGGACAGGTCGATTTCATCGTCGTTATGTCCCATCTGGGCATTAAACATGACCGCATGATGGCAGAGCAAATTCCAGGCATCGACTTGATTCTGGGAGGTCATACGCATCATTTGTTTGACAAGGCCGAACGGATCGGACAAACCTATGTTTGCGCTGCCGGCAAATTCGGACATCATGTGGGCAAAGTCGTGATCGAATTCGATCGGCTTTCAAGGCGATGCCGCGTTCTTGAAGCCGGCTGCGTTCCGGTTGACGATCTGCCGCCGCATGAGGGGATCGAGTCGTTAATAAGGGGTCGCAAGACGGAAGCGGAACGAAATTTAAACGAGACGGTGGCCGAATTGGCTTGCGATCTTTCGGCGAAAACGGACGAAGAATCGTCTTTGGGCAACTTGCTTGCCGCCGCCCTGCGCAAATGGACGAAAGCGGACCTCGGACTGGTCAACGCGGGACAATTTACTGCGCCGCTGGCTGCGGGCCCCGTAACGAGGGGAATGCTGCATCGCATTTGCCCTTCGCCGATCAACCCGTGCCGCATAACGTTAACGGGCGCGGGACTGCTTCGCGCGCTGGAGGAAGCGCTGCTGCCCGAGTTCACGCAACTGGAAATTCGCGGATTCGGCTTCCGCGGCAAGACGCTCGGCACATTATGCATAGACGGGATGGAAATTATGTTTAACCCAAACAACTTCCCGTATGATAAAATTGTACAGGTTACCGTCAACGGGGAACCGCTTGACGCCGAACGAACCTATAACGTCGGAACGATCGACATGTTCACGTTCGGCATCGGCTATCAGACGTTGAAGGAAGGTGCGGACGTGCAATATTATTTGCCGGAATTCATTCGCGACCTTGTCAGAATGGAATTGCAGGACGGCGATCAAGTGCGCCGAAGCCTTCAACGCCGTTGGCATCGAAGCGGAGCAGAAGAACACGATAGGCGAAACGATGAATGAGGGCTTTCTATTTTACCTCTTATAGCGGAAGGGGCATGATGCGGTATGAATTCCATACTCATATCAATCATTTTGGGCATCGTGGAAGGCTTGACGGAATTTATCCCTGTCTCGTCGACAGGGCATATGATTTTGGCATCGGAATTAATGGGCATTAACGACCAGGACGCATTGCATAAATCGTTTGAAGTCATTATTCAGCTTGGGGCCATTTTGGCCATTGCCGTCGTTTACAGGCAGCGGATTATGAATATGCTCGGCATTTACCGCACGGAATCGCGGAAATTGAACGAACCGCCGAAGAAGACGCTGAATTTGCTGCATGTCGCTCTTGGGATTGCGCCGGCATTAATCGTCGCTTTTTTCGCCAAAGATTATATTAAAAGCTTGTTCAGCGCCAAGACGGTGCTTCTCGCCCTGGCGGCCGGAGGGGTGTTCATGTTGTTCGCCGAACTTATGTCGCGCAGCAAAGTGAGAACGACGGCGCATGATATGGACGGCATTACATACAAGCAAGCGGCCATCGTCGGTTTATATCAATGTATTTCCGTCTTGTGGCCCGGCTTCTCCCGTTCGGGCGCGACGATTTCCGGGGGAATGTTAAGCGGTCTTAGCTATCGAGCGGCCGCGGATTTCTCCTTCTTGATCGCCATTCCGATTATGTGCGCCGCCACAGGCTATGAACTGCTGAGCAGCTACAAAGCTATTTTATCGGGCGACCTTGGCTTTTTCATCGTCGGCTTCATCGTTTCATTCGTCGTCGCCTATATCGTGGTTGTCGCATTTTTAAAATATATTCAAAAAATTCAGCTTCGGCATTTTGCGTATTATCGTTTTCTGATCGCCGCATTATTTTGGTTTTTCGTGATGCGTTAAAATTTGGCAAACATGCCAATACTAAAAGGGACGGAATTTCTGCCCCTTGCCGATTGCTAAGAAATATTCACGGAGCGGAACAGGGGTTTTGTCATTGCGTTTGTTATCCATTCATGCTTGCAAGCCCGGCATAAGGCTTGCCAAAAAAATAATCAACGATGAAGGACTTGTATTGCTGGCGGAGAACGCCGAATTGACCGCTTCGATTTTGAAGCGGCTGGAGCGTCTAGGAATCGATTTCGTGTATATCGCAGACCCGATGACAGAGGATGTCGTCGTTCCCGAACTATTGTCGGAAACAACGAGGCGAGCGGCGATGCTTGAAATACGATCCCAATTTCGCAGGTTAATGGAGCAGCCCGTGCAGAAGCACAAACAGGCTTTCTCCTATCCGCAATTGGGCAAGCAATTTCGCAAAGTGCTGGGATCGGTCATTGACGATTTGAGCGCCCACGAAGATGCGATGATTATGCTTACGGAAATCAACTCGACCGATCATTATTTATTTCGTCATTCCTTGAACGTATGCATGTATGCGACGCTGTTAGGCATCGCTAACGGGTATTCGCGCGATGAGCTAATGACGCTCGGACTCGGTGCGCTGCTGCACGATATCGGCAAGACGCAAATATCCGATGACATCTTGCTTAAGCCCGGACCGCTGACGGAGTCGGAATTTGCGGAGATGAAACGGCATACCGTCTTAGGTTTCCAAATGTTGAAGGACGAGCCCAATATTCCGTTGTTGTCCGCCCATTGCGCGTTTCAACATCATGAACGGATTAACGGAAGCGGGTATCCGCGCGGACTGCAGGGGGACGCGATCGATGAATACGCCAAATGGATCGGCGTAGTCGATTCATACGATGCCATGACATGTCATCGCGTGTACAGGCAAGCCCGTCTTCCGCATCAGGCGATGGAAATATTGTATACCGGTTCGGGAACATTGTACGAGCAGCGCATGCTGGAAACGTTTCGGGACAAGGTAGCCATCTACCCGCTAGGAATCGACGTGCGGCTAAACACGGGGGAGAAGGGCGTCGTTGTACGGATTCATCCGAGCAACCCGCAGCGTCCGGTCGTCCGCGTGCTGCAGTCGCCCGACAATACCGTGCTCTCGGCTCCTTACGAGATCGATCTGTCCACCCGCCTGAATTTGATCATTACGGAAGTGGGTTAGATCGACGTTGCATGCTTCGATCGGCACAAGTCGTTTCGCATGAAACCTGGCAACGCGCCAGGTTTTTTTCGAGTTTCATCGATGGATAGCCAAGCCGCGGAACGAACATCGACCGTAGGGAGCATAGCAGTTGAGAGAAGCAGCCGTGAAGGGCGTTTTTTGGCGATGGGGCCATTGGATCGGGCTATTTGAAAGATTTGTTTCAGGCAACGTCGACCGGCACCGTATTTATGATACTGATCATTTTTTGCGTCGTGTTCGGCATTTTGATGGACTACGAAGTATTCCTCATTTCGCGCATCTCCCAAGAATATGAAACATCGGGCGATAACATGCGTAGTACTGCTAAAGGACTGATGAAGACCGGAGGCATGATTACGAGCGCCGCGTTATTTTAATTACGGTGGTCGGAGCGTTTATTTTCACGGATAATGAAATGATGAAAGCGGTCGGTTTAGGGCTTGCGACGGCGGTGTTGCTGGACGCAACGCTGGTTCGTATTTTTCTCGTGCCGGCTTTCATGAAACTGATGGGAAAGGCGAATTGGTGGGCGCCCAAATGGATGAACCCGATTCGTCCCCGGTCAAAATAACGGAATAGGAACGGGTGTTTGCAAGATGAAGAATGGAAATAGTGTAGCAGAAGCATTAACGGCGCAGCCTTTATCGCCGGAATACGATCCGTGGGATCCGATTCGTTCCCTGCAAATGTACGGCAAGCATGTATTGACGAGCGTCGAGATGACGGTGACGAATTTATGCAATATGCGGTGCGAGCATTGCGCGGTCGGATACTCGCTATCCGTGACGGAGGGAGAGCATATTCCGCTCGAACTGATGTTGAAGCGGCTCGATGAAGTAGAGCATTTGGAAACGATCAGCATAACGGGAGGAGAACCTTCCTTTCAACGGAAAACGGTGGAACAATACATGATCCCGTTGCTGAAATACGCCCGCGAACGTGGCGTCCGCTCGCAGCTTAATTCGAACGTCACGTTGGATTACGAACGGTACGAGGCGCTTGCTCCTTACTTGGACGTTATGCATATCTCCTTCAACTATACGAGCGCCGAAGACTTTCACGCGGTCGGTTTCGCCCGTACGGGGCATGAGGTCAATTACAACGCCGCGGCGAAGCTGTATGAAAGAATGATCGAGAACGCGCGCAAGCTGAGCGCGGCGGGTATGTTCGTATCGGCGGAATCGATGATCAATTACCGCACGCATCATAAGATCGTCGAAATTCATCGGCTCATCGACGAGATGGGCTGCCGCCGGCATGAAGTGCATCCGATGTATCCGTCGGCGTTCGCATCCAATTTGCCGATGCTGTCGCTGGACGAAATGCGCGCAGCCATTCATCGGCTGCTCGACGGCCGCAATCCGGAGTTATGGATGCTCTTCGGGACGCTGCCGTTCTTCCGCTGCAATGACAACGACGAGGACCGGCGGTTGTTGCGGCGGCTGCAGGCAGAACCGAATGTAACGCTCCGCAACGATCCCGACGGGCGCAACCGGCTTAATGTCAATTTGTTTACCGGCGATGTGTTCGTGACCGATTTCGCCGCAATTCCTTCGTTCGGCAACATCCGCGAACAGACGCTTGATTCCGTTTTTAACGAATGGTTGCGGAAGCATCCGCTTGCCGCGCAAGTGAACTGCCATTGCCCGGCTGCGAACTGCTGCGGACCGAATCTGCTGGTAGCGGATATGTACTACAAAAATATCGACTTTACAACGAGAATCGCATTTCCTGACATCGTATAACGAGATGATCTACGGGAAAGGTTGTGAGTTATGTCTGTCAAGCAACTGATTGTCATTGCGCTCGGTCTCGGCTTTTTGTACGGGCTGTTCACGGTCGGCGCGCCCTTTCTGCTCGCGATTGTGCTTGCCGTGCTGCTCGAGCCGATCACCGCGTTTTTGATGCGGTCGTTGAAACTGAAGCGCATTCCTGCAGCGACGTTGACTTGCACGGTATTCCTCCTTCTTCTGATCGGCGGCATTTATATCGTCGGCGCGCAAGTATTCGTCCAATTTATGAACTACTGGCAATACGCTCCCGTCTACTTTCAAGACGTACAGGCTTATATTCAATCCGCGTTCGCGCAAGCGCAAGGATTGTACCAAAATTTCTCGCCGGATGTCGCAGGCTCCATCGAGCAATTTTTGTCCGGATTGAGCGGTCAGCTCGGGAAAGTGGTTAACACGTTGTCGCAAACGTTTCTGTCTCTTGCCAAAGGCATTCCGGGATTGTTCGTGTTCTTCATCGTATTCTTGGTAGCCGTTTATATGTTCAGCTTCGGCATGGGGACGATGAGAGCGTCGATTCTATCTTTGTTCGAGGAAAGGTCCCATAAGCAAGTGAACGAAGTGATGAGCAGCTTGAAACAATCGATCTTCGGCTTCATTCGCGCGCAAATCATACTGAGCTTGTTTACCTATATTACGACATTGGCAGGACTGTTAATATTGCGGGTCGAATATCCGCTGGCCATCGCTTTGCTTGTCACGATTGTAGATATTTTGCCGATTTTGGGCGTCGGTTCGGCATTGGTTCCGTGGGCGATCTATTGTCTGCTGACGGGAGACTGGTTTGTCGGAATCGGTTTGATCGTCTTATTTATCTTCATTACCGTACTGCGCCGCGTCATCGAACCGAAAATATTGGGCGATGCCGTCGGAATCGGCGCTTTGTCCGCGTTAATCAGCCTTTATGTCGGATTTAAACTGGTGGGCGTTGTCGGACTGTTTCTCGGTCCGCTCGTCGTCATTATTTATCAGGCGATGCGCAAAGCGGGACTGCTGCAAATCAAAATCAGGTTTTAAATCCGCAACGGCAACCAAACGTTTCATCGTTGTTTTGTGACAAACCTTTCAAGCTTGTCGGGCTTGGAAGGTTTTTTTGTCTAAAAAAAGCGGTCACTTTCATGGGCGAACGTCATATGTTAGTAAAAGAAAACGGAAGCGAAGCGAATCGCAAATCACTTTTTAGGAGGTCGAAAAATAGTGAATTCGCAGGTTAGATATTACTACCCTTTTATCGGACCTTTCGATCCATGTCCGCCGATTAGGGTGAAATCGTACGTTGTCCCGCCGAATCAATTCATCGTGTTTCAGCCGCCGAATTTACCGCAGTTTCCGCTGCGTGAGGCGCTTAAGCGGGGAACGTTATGGCCGGCGCTCTACAGTCCGTACGAGTCGAAATGGGGGAAAGGGAGGTAATCCGCTATGGAAACGGAAAACCGTTTGGACGAAAGATATTATCAAATGCTGGAGCAATTGCAAACGTTGGATTTCGCCCTTGTTGAACTTTCTCTTTATTTGAATACGCATCCGACCGACGCAAACGCCATTAAACAATTCAACCAGTTGGCTCAAGAGCGGATGCAATGCGCTTATCAATTCGAGCAGGCATACGGTCCGCTGATGCAATTCGGGCACAGCTTCTCCAAGTATCCATGGCAATGGGTGGAGAGTCCTTGGCCGTGGCAGGTGTAAGCGCGGTTCGCCCGGTTGTCATATCTAAATAAGGAGGAACGTATCCATGTGGATCTATGAAAAAAAATTGCAATATCCGGTGCGCGTCAGCAAGTGCGATCCGCATATGGCGAAATTGCTGCTGGAGCAGTACGGCGGAGCGGACGGCGAGCTTGCGGCAGCATTGCGGTACTTAAATCAACGGTATTCTATTCCGGATCGGGTGATCGGCCTGCTGACGGATATCGGCACGGAAGAATTTGCGCACTTGGAAATGATTGCGACGATGGTTTACAAACTCGTAAAAGACGCGACGGTGGAGCAGATCAAAGCGGCGGGATTGGACCCGCATTATGTCAATCATGACAAGGCGCTGTTTTATCAAAATGCCGCCGGAGATCCGTGGACGGCTACATACATTCAGGCTAAGGGCGATCCGATCGCGGATCTCTACGAGGATATCGCAGCCGAAGAAAAAGCCCGCGCTACGTATCAATGGCTGATCGATATGACGGACGATGTCGATTTGCAGGACGGGCTGAAGTTTTTGCGCGAACGGGAAATCGTTCATTCCCTTCGTTTCCGGGAAGCGGTCGAAATATTGAAGGACGAGCGGGATAAAAAGAAGGTGTTTTGAGAATACGAAAAATGGCAGCATCTTACGCCGAACTTGGTTCAGGCAGAAGATGCTTTATTTTTTATGCGCGGCGTTATCGAAAGTTTTTTGGCAGGGTAACGGTATTGGGGGTAACGCGGATAAACAGTCCATTATTCCGGTTCTGACGACTCGGACCTCTCTTTATCCCGCCCTTCTGTCGATATCCCCCTCATTCAGTAGTTTGATTCAGCGATCTGTGGCTCGATATCCCCCTCATTCAGGCCAACGCAGATACGATTCAAATCACGGAACGACGGTCCCCGGCAATGCCGGCGCGGCACGATCGCGGCGGACCCGGTATCTTTCTGAACGAAAGGGATTTCCACAAAAGGCGAAAAAAGACGATCCGCTTGCGGCAATGAGCAAGAGTGAAAAAGCCCCCTCCATTCGACGCGGAAGAGGCTTTTTGCTGTGCTCACCGGCTTTGAAACGCCACTTTCAATCCGAGTCCGATATAGATGGCCCCTACAAATTTGCCGCTCCAGCGGCCGATCCAGGAGATACGCTTGATCAAGCGCCCGAGAACGCCGACGCTCATGGCAATGAGCGTTGTATAAACCGCGCTAAGAAGTACGAAGATGAGGCCAAACGCCAAAAATTGCGGAATCGTCGGCCCTAGTTCCGGATTCACGAACTGGGGCAAAAACGCCAGGAAGAAGAGGGCGGTTTTCGGGTTAAGAATTTCCACCATAATGGCTTGACCGTAAGAACGGAAAGCCGACACCGGGGCTACCTTCGGCATCTCTGGATCTGCGGGCTTCTCCAATATCGCGCGAATTCCTAAGTAAATCAAATAAGCCGCTCCCGCAAATTTGACAAAATTGAACGCGACCGCGGAAGTCATCAAAATCGCGGAAAGCCCTACCGCCGCACATAGCGTATGAATCAAATCGCCGGTCGCGATCCCAAGCCCGGCCATCACTCCCGCTTTGCGCCCGCCCTGAGCCGTACGGGTCACGACGAGAAGAACGGCCGGCCCCGGCACAAGAAAAAGGCCGATTACAATCACTACAAAAGTGCTCAACGTAGTAAGATCGAACATATTGTTTCCCCTCCACATCACATCGTGTTTCCAATAAATTTAGAGGTAATTATAACAAAAATCGCGCGTTAGTAAAATAGCCTTGGCAAACGTGCCGAATTAACGGTAGCAAACATAGATAAATCGCATATTCGCTTCAATCGTATTATAATGGAATACATAGGTTAAGTAATCGAAAGGCAGGGAGTTCGCATGAACGAACGGGATCATCATATCAAATTGACCGCTTATTCGAGCAAAGGAGGATGCGGCTGCAAAATCGGACCGGGCGAATTAAGCCAGGTGTTGCGGGACATTCCGCAAGGGACGCCGAATTCGAATTTGCTTGTCGGACTGGAGACGAGCGACGACGCGGGCGTGTTCCGCATCAATGACGAACTGGCGCTGGTCCAGACCGTCGATTTTTTTACGCCGATTGTGGACGACCCTTATTCGTTCGGGCAAATCGCAGCCGCCAATGCGCTCAGCGACGTATACGCGATGGGAGGGAAGCCGCTGACGGTTCTTAATATTGTCGCCTTCCCGATTACAAAGCTCGACAAAAGCGTGCTTGCCGCGATATTGCGCGGCGCCGCCGACAAAGTAAGCGAAGCCGGAGCAACGCTCGTAGGAGGGCATTCCATCGACGACAACGAACCGAAATTCGGATTGGCGGTAACGGGGACGATTCATCCGGACAAAGTGCGCACGAACGCGGGCGCCAAACCGGGGGACAAGCTGATACTGACAAAACCGATCGGCGTAGGCATCTTGACGACTTCGATCAAGAAGGATCAGCTGAACGAAGAAGAAATCAAGCGGGTCACCCAAGTGATGACGACATTGAATAAAACAGCTGCGGAAGCGATGGAACCGTACGCGGTGAACGCTTGTACGGATGTAACGGGCTTCGGACTGCTCGGCCATGCCGCGGAGATGGCAAAAGGAAGCGGCGTAGGGCTCCGGATCGACCCCGGCCAAGTTCCGGTCTTGCCGCGGGTCCGCGAACTGGCGGAAGCGGGCTTCGTACCGGGAGGAACGAAGAACAACTATGCGCATGTGCAAGATACGGTGACGTTCGCTTCGCATCTGGATCAAACGGATCGATGGATCCTTTGCGATGCGGTAACGTCGGGCGGACTGCTTATCGCCGCCGCCCGGGAAGGCGCCGACGATTTGCTGGCTGCGCTCCGTCAGGCAGGGGTGGAAGCAAGGATCGTCGGCGAAGCGGTCGCCGAACATCCGGGGCGTATCGTAGTGGGTACGATCGAGTAGAACTAGAAAAAGGAGTGCCGCTCGATGTTTCAAGACATAACGATCGAACAATTGCGAGAACTTCAAAACGCCGGAGGCGTTCGTCTCATCGACGTTCGCTCTCCGGGGGAATTTGCGGAATTTACGATACCGGGAAGCGTCAACATTCCGCTCTTCGATGACGAGGAACGCGCCGAAATCGGCACGATATATAAGCAGATAAGCATCCAGGCTGCCAAGGACCGCGGCCTGGAGATCGTTTCGGCCAAGCTGCCGCATTTGGTGAGGCAGTTCCGGCAAATCGAAGGAAGGAAGGCCGTATTCTGCTGGCGCGGCGGCATGCGCAGCAAAACGACGGCAACCGTCCTTTCGTTGATGGGCATACAAGCCGATCGCTTGTCGGGAGGAATCCGCGCCTATCGGAATTGGGTCGTGGAGACGCTGGCGAATTACGATCTGCGTTCGCAAATGATTGTCGTCGCCGGCCGTACCGGAACCGGGAAGACGGAAATATTGCGGCACCTGGCGAAGTTCGGGTATCCCGTGATCGAACTGGAGCGACTCGCGCAACACCGCGGATCGGTATTCGGGCATATCGGCATGAAAGCGAGCAACCAGAAAACATTCGAGTCGCTGCTTGTACAGGAATTGGAGAAGTGGCGCGACACTCCGTATATCATTATCGAGGCGGAGAGCAAACGGATCGGCAAGGCGGTTTTGCCCGATTTCCTCGTCCAAGCGAAAACTAACGGCATCTCCATCTATGTGGACATGCCGTTAGCGCAACGAGTTCGCAATATTATGGAAGTGTACAAGCCGCAAGAGCGCAAGCAGCAATATATTGAGGCGTTTCAAAAGATTAAAAAGCGAATCCATACGCCTGTCGCGGCTCTCATCGAATCGCTGCTGGGCGAAGACCGGTTCGAAGAAGCGATATCGCTTCTGCTTGAGCATTACTACGACCCGCGTTACGATTACGCTGCCGGCAATCAAGCGCAAATCGTTTGCGAAGCGGCGGACGTAGCCGATGCGGCCAGCCAAGTCGCCGAACAAATCAGACGCTTGCATCCATAGCGAAGATTATTTCCGTTCTTTGCTTGTGGCCGTTTTTTTGGCTCGTTTTACTTTGAGCGCTTTTTGGTTATACAACCATAACGCGTATTCGAGCGGTTTCGAGATCGCCTGGTTGTAAGTTTCCTTTTCACCGGCTAGCTGAAACACTTCGCGGGCCGGCTTCGGATTCACTTCAAGCAGCCAGACGTTTCCGTCGCGGTCGATGGCCAAATCGAGCGCCAGCTCGCAGAGCGCTCCATATTTTTGTTCCAAATGTTTGGCGGTTTCCACGCCTAGCTTCTCGGCCGTTTCTTTTACCTGCTTGATTTTCTCTTCGTCTTCGATCCACACTTCAAGCAGCTTTAACATTCCGACGGCAATTCCTCCGCCGTGCAAATTGGACGTGACGCTCTTTTGCGGACCGACGCGCCCGGCACAGCCTGTCACCCCCCAATTGCCGCTGCCGTCCTTTTGCACCAGCATGCGGTAATCGTGCACGCGCCCGTCAGGCAGCTTCACCTGTATTCCTTTTTGAACGATATAAGGACGGTTGGACGTCCAAACGTTCAGCTTCGCTCCTAACGTGGCGGCGTGAATTTTTTGCGGATGAATGATTTTACGGCGCAAATCGCGGCCTTGAATATAAAATAATTTCGGATTTTTACATTTTTCGATCCGCATAATGCCGCGGCCCCCGGTGCCGTTGATCGGCTTGACGAACACGATTCCTTCCCGTTTCAACATTTGAAGCACATCATCGGGGGAAGTAAACACTTTGGTAGCCGGCAAATGGGGGCTGATGAGCGAATTTTCCTTGAGCGTTTGATACGTACTCCATTTGTCGCCGAGCGGACGGTTAAGGAACAGGAGCGAATGATAGCGGGAACGGAACTGCCTTAACTGGGTGAAACGGTAGCTTTTTTGCAGACGCGCGCGGTCGAAGATGAGATTGGGAAAGGACGTCCATTTACGCGTCCATTTATTCGATTGAACTTGATAAAACATGCCGTTGATCAGCTTTTTGCGCTGATCGACGTCCTCCGGCGTAAAAACGAATAAATCGATGCCGATTTTTTTGCCGGCGATCGTCATTTTTTGATAGATGGACCGCTCTTCCAATTGTTTTTTCTCATTCATATATATCGTTAAAATACCTAGGACGGGTTGAGGCAAACAAATTCACCTTCTTTGCGATCCTTTTGTAAGAGACTGTGCGGTTTTGACGGCAACCGGCCGGCTTTCGAAATGAAAGGTAGGCTTTCCGGTCGGTCCGTCGGACATGTGCGCCGCCACAAGCCCCGCTTTAAAACACATCTGTATGCTGGCCGCATTGTCCAGCGCCACCTGGCACATCAACTGCCCCAAACGCGAAGTTTGTTCCAGAAGCAGCTTGGTGCCGATCTCTTGCTTCCGATAGTCCGGATGGACGATGACGATGCAAGTTTCCCGGCCGAAATCGGAGACGAAAGAGAAGCCAACCAGCCGCTTTTTGCCGTCGACGGATACGGTCGCGGTGACGATTTGCGTTCCCCGCCTGCGCAAATGCTCGGGAGCGAGCTTTGCCAACCGATCGAAGGCGTCCGTCGTAATTCGGCCGTCGCCGTATTTGGTAACAAATCGGAGCAGCATTTGCTTTGATTTGGGCCACTTATCCGCGTTGCCCGGTTCAATGACTCGTATTTTCATCGCCTATAACCTCACTTCGCTTTTACCAAAAAATGGCTGTACTGAAAAATGCGTTCCAATGAGCGCTTTCTTATATGCGGCTCATCGAATTTCATCGGCTTGGAATTCGCTTCGAAAAACCAAACGCCGCCTTGCTGGTCGATGCCGAGATCCATCGACATTTCGCCAAGCAAATAGCCGGAACCGCGCTCGATTTGTCTGGCGATGAGCAAGGCCGTGTTTTTGGCGCGAACCAGGATTCGCTTCGATCCTTCGGGCCCGAAGGACGCTTCCAGCAGCTTTACCGGGTCTTCGATGCTGCCGCCGCGCGGAACATGGGTTGTAATGCTTGAAGAACCGGCTACGCGGGCGCCGACCCCGGAAATATCCCATTGCCCTTTTTGATTTTTTTGCACGAGGACGCGCAAATCGTACGGGCGCCGGTTCGTGGAGACGAGTTCGATGCCTTGCTGTACGATATAGCGCATCGATCCGGCTTCCTTCTTAATACGTGCCCAAAGTTTGCCAATCGTGGCGCATCTGTAAGTCGAACTTTTCTTCTTATTTTGGATTTGAAGTTTGAAAGGAAGCGGTTTGGCGGGTTGATATTTAATTGTCATAATACCCGCCCCGGCTTTACCGCTTTCCGGTTTCAAAAATAAAAACGGATGTTTGAGCAATTGTTTCCCGAGCTCCGTCGAACTTGTCATTCTGCGGGTGAGCGGAATGAAGGGACGCGTCGTCTTCGATTTGCGCAGCCACTCGAACAAGTTCCATTTATTGAAAAAATAAGGGTTGAATATGCGTATGTTCGGATGCTTCAAACATTCGTCGATTTTCCGCTGCACGGAAGGGGCAAGTTCGTCCTCGCGCAGCGGGATCCGATTATAGATGACGTTAGGCAGCGGGAACCATTGCTGCACCCATACCTTTTGCTCGAAATCGAACGTGTAGCCAATCACTTTTTTGGCCGAAAGCTTTAAATCTTTCGCCGTAACGATATAGATCGGATAGCCGGCCTCCTTTCCCAATTTCAGCAAATCCATAAAATTGTCGCGATTGCCGCGGAAAAACAGCTTGTCGTCATCCACCGTCAAGATGGCGATGGTCGGCCGGGTCGAATTTGGTTCAGCGTTGGCGCTCACTGTTCATCCCTCCTCCGGAATTTGCTGAGGTAGAGGCAATGCTCGAAAATATGGGTTAACGAAGATCTTCCTTCCGACCTCAGCGAGGGATGCTTGAATATGGAGCGTCCCGGTTTGGAATTCGCCTCGAACATCCAGACGCGTTCGTCTTGGTCGATCCCGATGTCGAAACCAAGTTCGCCGAGCAGATGCGGGTAGTTGCGCTCGATCGCTTCGGCTAATTTGATCGCCACTTGTTTGGCGTTATGCAGTACGTCGGACGCGCGCGAACCGAACGTACGGGATAATGCCTGCTCGGGAGTGAGCAGCTGGCCGCCGTTCTTCAAATGGGTCGTCACGCTCCCTTTCCCGGCTTTTTTCGCTCCGATGCCGACGACAACCCATTCGTTCTTGCCGTTCTTATGCATATGAAAGCGAAAATCGATCGGGCAGCTGTCGATTTCAATCAGCCGGATGCCTTGCTGCACGACATAATTGCGCAAGGAGCGCCCATGCCTGGCATGAAGCATTCTCATCATGCTGTTGAAACTGCTGAACCGCAGCAGCACGTTCGAGCCGCTTCGGCGATATCGGGCGAAATAGCCTTTTTTCGGATGATAGATTAAACGGTAGATGCCTTTGCCAAGGCTGCCCGCCGTTGGTTTGTAATAAACGAAATGATGCTTTTCGAGCATTTCCTTCATTTTATCCGGACTGGGACCGTTGAACGATTCGGGAACGTACCGGTACGACTCCGGTTCGTTTTCCAGCAATGCGTAGACATCGGATTTATTGAAAAAGCTCCAGTTGAAAAAAGGGATCTTTTTGCGAATAAACCTTTCCCGCAAACTGTTGACGGCGGCGCCCGTCTCCGCCCGCCTGCTTGGCAGCCGATTGTAGATCACGTCGGGCAAAGGGACGGTTTTGCGCGTCCAACCGCCCGTTTCGCTAAGAAAATATGCCAAAATGGTTTCCTGCTGCCAATTGATATCCCGCGGCGTAAAGGCGAATATATACGCTCTCTTGTTCCCTTCGCGCAGAAGCTGCTTAATAAAACCGGTACGGTTTCCGAACGGATGCGTGACGGACCGGACGGCGCTGTCGGATAAAACGCCGATTAAAGGGCCGATATGGACTTCGTCGTTGTTGTTCAAGAGCATGATGCTGCCGGCTTTCGGCACTCGGATCGAATTGCGTATTCCTGCCGGCAAATAAAGATGTTTGCCCGACTTTTTGATCGGCTTGATCGTCGCCGAGACGCTAATCTTTCCCAAACGCAAATAAATCGATTTCTTCCCGGACAGTTTCAGCATTTTCAGCAAGGAATTGGATACATAGACGACCTTTTCGGGTTGCTGCGTAAAATGAACATTACAAAAAGTCAAACTCATGAATTGACCCTCCTAAGTTGTCGAAGCACTAAATAGCGGGCATATCGAATCGGATTTTCAACGGATTCGGCGGAGCTTTCCGTATCGCCTATTCGTAAAAAAACGGTACGTCCGGGTTTGGAATTCACTTCCAAAATCCATAAACGCCCTTGCCAATCGACGCCGAAATCGATGCCGAGTTCTACAAGTCTTCCGTGGCCGGATTCCAATATCTCGGGAATCCGGGCGGAAAGCTGCCGGATTTGCTCGATGATCGCTTCTCCTTTTTCTTTGCCGAATTCCTGTTCCAAAAAAGGGGATACTTTCGCCGCTTGCCCGCCGCCGTGCAAATTGGAGGTTAAGGTGCCGGTTTTTCCTTTCCTGACGGCCATGCCCGTCAATTGCCATAAGCCGTTCTCTCCTTTTTGCACTAAGGCGCGAATGTCGAACGGTTCGCCGTTGCGGTTGTTCAAGCGCAAATAAGTTTGCACGATAAACTTGCGCGATCCGATAAACCGGCGAATCCATCCGAAGCCTGCCGCCGCTTCCCGAAATGTTTTGCGGATCAAACGATTGGCCTGATCCCGTCCATGAACGTGCATTTTGCCGTTTTCCTCATCGAGACGCACGTACAACGTATTTTTCCCGTGACTGCCGCTATGCGGTTTCAGAAACGCTTCGCCATCATGATCGTCAAGCCAGCTCCGGAGTTGCTGCGAGCCTTCGTATTCCACCGTTTCCGGAACGTAGGGCAGAATTGCGGCGTCTTTGATCAACATGCGGTATACGCTCCATTTGCCTTTCAGCCCGTTTCCCAAAAACAAAATGTTACGGCGTTTCATCATCCGTTCCAACGCCTCCCGGACTTTGGCGTACTGTTCCCAACTCGAGTAACTGCACCGGTCGTAAATGATCGAAGGGAGAGGGAACATTCTATGCGTCCAACCCTGCTTCGTGTACGTATAGCCTGATACAATGCCTTCAGCCCGCAGCCATAAAGGCGAGAAGACGTAAACGAACAAACCGTATCGGCGGCCGATCAGGCATAATTTGCGAAAAAACGATTGTTCCGGAAACGGAAGCTTTCCTCTTGTTTCACATATCATAATGCCAAGATAATGCTCAGCCTTGTTCATAGGCAACGCTCCTAAGTTGTTACGAAGTTGCACGCGCTTCGAAAGCTGCGTCCTTAGAAACCCGACAAAAAGCAGGCGTACTGGATCATCTGTTTGACCGACGGCCTGATCTTCGTGTCGCTCAGCGGCGTGTTGTCGTTTTTGGACGGTTTGGAATTGACTTCAAGCAGCCAGACGCGCCCGTTCGTGTCAAGCGCGAGGTCAATGCCAAGCTCGCCGAAATGGGCGGGGATATGCGTATCCACCCCTTTGGCGATTTCCAGAGCCGCCTTATGCAGTTTCGCCTGCGCATCCATTTTCGTTTGCGGGGAAACGACCGATTTGACGACCGCTTCCTTCACCGTGCTTAGCGAACCGCCGCGGGCAAGATTGGAGACGAAATGCTGATCGCCGGCGATTCTGGCGACGACGGAGGTGACGGTCCATTTGCCGGTATCGTTTTTTTGCACAAGCGCGCGAAAATCGACAGGCCGTTTATTGTTTTCGATCAGCGTGAGGCCTTGCTGAATTTGGTACCGGGTCGTCTTCATTTTGCCGGAAATGCTGGAGAACAGTTTGTGCAAGCTGCTGAATGTTTGCTTGCGCGTGCCGTTAATCGTCGTATAGTATACGTTGTAGTGATTGTCGGGCGATTTGGCGATTCGGATAATCCCTTTCCCGAGACTGCCGCGCACCGGCTTGAGGAAGACGACTTGATGGCGCGAGCACATCGTTTTCAGCATGGAGAAATTGCGAAGCAAGTGGGATTCGGGCAAATAACGCAACAAAGCCGCGTCGCTTTTCAAAGCGTCGAACACTTCCGTTTTATCGAGAAATTTTTCGTTAAAAATACTTGTACGATAGCGCGATTTTACTTCTTTCATGAAATGCTGTACGCTAGGTTTATTCTCCAGTTTTCTCGAAGTAAGTCGATTATTGATGACGTCGGCGATCGGCACCGTCATCCGGTGCCAGCCGTCGGAGTATACCCAGCCTTGCAATTGAGTCGTATTCGAGCCGATGAGATCCGGAGTGAAAAAATAGACGTAAGCGCCTTGCTTCTGACAAGCGTCAACCAGTTCTTTACAGAACGACGTAATGGAGCCGAACGGCTTGTCGGGCATGTTCGGATAGTCCCGGCTGATCAGAACGCTAATGAGCGGGCCCATACTTAACGTGTTAATGCCTTGCTTATAGTTCATTCGAATGTATGAGCCGGAGATCAGTCCCATTTTGCGAGCCAAAACTTGATTGATTCGCAGTCCGTCGTAACGCGGTACCGGCACCACTTTCACGTTTTGTTTGAACGAACCGAATCGAAGCGTCAAGTTTTGGTTGGTAGGAATTTTCCACAGTTTCACGTAGCTATCGCCTAACATAAGAACATGTTCTTGCATGATGCCGGAACTGATCACTTGGATTAACACTTTTGATTTAGGCATCGTGGATCTCCTTCCAACATCATCTTGTGGTTGCTGTTGCAGTTCGTTTGTCAAGAAAAACATGCTATCCGCTTTGGGATCGAATAATGTATCATATGAGGACATATATACCTTGGTGATTGACCCACATACGAAAAGTGCGCTCCGAATTCCTTGGGCGCTTGCGGCCGTATGATCCGCCTATCACTTACTGAACATCGACAAAGGAATGGTACGTATGCCAACATGGTTGTTTATCCTCGTCAGCGTTTGTGTCGCCGCATTCGTCGGCGGCCTGACGAATCATTTTGCGATTAAAATGCTGTTTCATCCGCGACAAGCGTGGCATATCGGAAGATGGCGCGTCCCCTTCACGCCCGGCCTGATTCCGAAAAGAAAAGAGGAAATCGCCCGTTCCCTGGGCGAGGTCGTAGCCGATTATTTGGTTACGACGGAAGGGCTGCAGCAGCTTGTTTCCAAACCCGAATTTCGCGGCAAAATAGAACAAAATTTGCGGGTGCGATTGGCGTTATGGGCAAGAGACGAACGAACGGTGAAAGAGATCGCTTCGGCATATTGGTCCGAAGAGGGATGGGAAAACTTCAAGTCCAAGCTGGCGCGCATATTGGCGGAAACGGCGAATGGAAGCGTCCGCCGCTTATGGGATCGGTACGGCATGCAGGACAAACCGCTGAAGGAACTTGTGCCGGGGTGGTCCGCCGACATGAAAGGCCGGTTTGCGGAGCTTGCTGTCGATACGATTGTTGCGACTGTGGCCGAAGAACTGGCTTCCGCGCAAGGGCAACGCACGCTGCGCAAGCTGGCTGCCAGCCTCATCGACAAAGCCGGCGGATTCCTTGGCGCAATGGCGGCGATTTTTGTCGACGAAGACAAGCTTGTACATAAACTGACGCCGGTTATCGTGGAGCAATTGCGATCGAATGCGCTGCGCGGCACGATTCGCGGCATGATCGAGCGCAAGCTGGACGAAATTGCCGAGCTTCCGCTCGGACAGGCCATTCAAACGGCGACCGGCGAGGAGGCATGGCCGTGGGTGTCGGATAAGCTCAGAGCCGTATTGCAATGGGAGCAATGGATGGGGCGATTCGAGTCGGCGCGGCTATGCGATTTGATCGGAAGGCATGAAACGAGGGTTGCTGAAAATTTGCCTCCGCTGATCCAGAGCGGTTTGAAGGCGATCGAGCGCGCCTTGCCCCATATCGTTCAGGCGATTCAATTGCCCCGGCTCGTTCAGGAGCAAGTGGAGCAATTTCCCGTCGAACGGTTGGAGAAAATTATTTTGAGCGTTTCGGGGCGTGAATTCCGCGCCATTACTTGGCTGGGCGCTTTGCTCGGAGGCATGATCGGGCTCGTTCAATCGGCATTGATGCTGTGGATGGGTATGTAACAATTCGAATTTGCATTTGCGGCTCTTTCGCTTCGGTTCGGACTCATATTTCCCTGTATGGCCGCATACGGATGGAATATGGACAAACTGGCGAAGGAGCTGTTTTTTTGTGAAACGGAAGTCGAAAACCAATCAAGTTGTATACTTATGTCTTGCATTCGCGATGCTGCTGATCGCTCTGCCGAAGATCGAATTTACGAACGAATGGACGCTCGCGACCTTGTTCGGCGCCGTCTGGGTCGGTTTCACGCTTGTTGTCATCGGAGCGCAGCTTCATTTTCTGCTTGGCGTAAACGAGGAGAAGCGGGAACGATTGCGGCAAATCCGGCAGCAGAAGATTGCCGGGTGGCAGCGTGCGCTTGAACGAAAAATGGGAAAATGAGAAGGGCTAAATTTTCCAAACGGAGGGACGAAACTTTTTGCTGCGGCGCGTCGTCTTTATCAATGAACGCAAGATTGGAAGGTATGATGGGAGGTAATGGAATGAAGAGATGGATTTCGCTCCTGCTCGCGTCATTTCTCGTGCTCTTGAACATATCCGCAGCAATAATCTCCGCAGAATCGCTGTCCACGGAAGAGAAGTTTCAAGTCCTGAAAGACAAAGGCATTTTCACAGGCTTTGAAGACGGCAGCGCAAGACTCGGCGAGGAAATGTCGCGCGAGCAATTTGCCGCCGTATTGGTTCGCCTGCTCGACCTGAGGGAAGACAAGCGCAATCAGAGCTATACGGATGTGCTGAAGTCGCGGTGGTCTTACGGCTATATCGAGGCGGTAACGGCAGCGGGATTGATGAACGGCATGGGCGAGGGCAAGTTCGGGCCGACCTCGAAAGTGACGATCGAGCAGCTTGCGGCGACGCTTGTGCGCGCAAGCGGCCAGGAACTTTCCTCGACGCGGCAAGTTGGAGGCAAGGTGTCGGCATGGGCCAAGCCGATCGTGCCGGTCGCGCTCGACCTCGGTTATATCGCCGAGCAGAACGATTATACGGTTCCGGCGATACGGGCGCAGCTTGTCGAAGCGGTGTACGAGATGTACTCGCGCATGAACGAACCGGAATACAAAGATTTGAAAGTGAAATCATTGAATGCCGTTTCCAATACGAAATTGGAAGTACACTTATCGGAAGCCGTGCAGGTTGTGAAAAAGGAGAACTTCGTCATTCGCAAAAACAACGGCAGCGCCCTGGATGTTCTTCAGGCGATTCTAAGCGAAGACGGCAAAAAAGTGACTCTCGTTACGGAACCGCAGGACGGAGGCTATCAATATACGTTAACGGTTGACGGAAATGTGAAGCATTTCGTCGCGCTGGCCGCCGACAATACGCAGCCGCGCGTCGTATCGGTCGAAGCGAAGGCGGGCTATATTGTGGAACTGACCTTCTCGGAGCGGGTCGATGAAAGTTCGGCGACGGAAAAAACGAATTACTCGATCAACAACGGCTTGACCGTGCACAGCGCGGATCTTTCCTCCGACGGCAAAAAAGTGACCTTGCTGACTTCGGCGCAGCGCGACGACCGGCGTTACGCCATTACGATCTATAACATAGCCGATCAAGCCGGAAATGTGATGGAACCGGTGACGCTCTATTTCGGCGAGAAAGTGGATACGACGCCGCCGACTGTTCGTCATGTCGTACCCGGCGCGAATGCGGTAACGATCTATTTCAGCGAAAGATTGAACCGGGAAACGGCGGAAGCGGTGTCGAATTATTACGTAAGCGGCAATTTGGGATATCCCGCGAATCTCGTTTATGACGATTCGCAAATGAGCGTCAAGCTGACGACATTGGATCAGACGCCCGGCAAAATTTACGAAATTACGATCAACAACGTGAAAGACCGCGCCGGAAACGAGATCAAATCGAATACGAAAGCTTCGTTTGTCGGCATCGGATCGGATCAGCACCGAATCAGGCTGCAATCGATCCGCGCGGTCGATTCCAATACGATCGAGCTTGCATTCGATAAAGATTTGACGTCGAACGACGTGTCGAATTTGAAAGTGGACATTTTACGCGACAACAACGCTTCGGTCTCGATGCGGGGATGGAGCGCGTACGTCCATCCGCAAACGGATAAAAAGAAGGTAAGAGTACAATATCGTACGAATGACGAGCCCAATCCTTCCTTGTTCCGCGGCGGACATATTTATTTCGCTTCCGCCTCCGGCATATCGGGGCTCGATACCCGGGACGACGCGAACGTAAGATTGTTTGCCGGAACGGACCGGAGCAACGCGGATCCGTATATTTCCAATGCGAAGGCGGTAAATAGCACCCAACTGCAAATTTGGTTCAGCGAGCCGGTCAAAAACGTCGCGAAATCATCCTTCACGGTCAAAACCGCCGACGGCACGCCGATTCACGTCGTCAGCGATTCGGTGGGCGACAAGCGGAAAGTAGTCACGGAAGTTACCCTGCAACTGGCGACGCCGCTCCAATCCGGGCAAACCTATTATATGACGATTGACCGTCAAATTACGGATGCGGCCGGCTGGAACGGAATGAGAGCGCCGGACGGTTCGTCGCCTTATGTCATCGCTTTTGCCGGGGTAGGCGACGCGAATGCCGCGCCGAGAATAATCGGCGCCGCGCCCATCGACCGTTACAACTTCGAGATTGCTTTCAGCGAACCGGTTGTCAATAGCGGGTCGGGGCCTTATACATTATGGAACGAGACGGACAATACTTCCATCAATTTAAAGAATGGGGATAATGCAACATTGGTCGAATCGCAGGATCGGACGAAATTAACGGTCAAACTGCATGCGGACGCGGTGCCTCCGCTTCAGGCGGGAAAAACTTACACCGTTCTATACGATGCGGATGGCGGAAGGATCGTCGATTTGCAAGGGAAACCGTTCGACGTGGCTGAAAAGGCGAATTCGGCGAGATTCAAAGGCGTAAACAAAGAGAACGAGCGCCCGTTCATTAAAAAAATAGAAGCTGAAGGGACAAAAATAAAGATAACGTTCAGCGAAAACATCTGGGGATATAAAAACGAGAACGATTATTTCGACATTGTCGTGAACGGCCAAACGGTAACGCCTGCCTGGGGTTCGATCAAAGACGGCAAGGCGATTACGCTGACGGTGCCGAAAATGCCGAAAGGCAAATTCGCAAGCTTGCGGGTTTCCGCCGCGGGAGCGGAACAATTGAAGGACGAGAACCGGCAAGCACCGTCCACGGATTGGTACAATTTCGGCACAAAATAAAAAACGAAAGCCTTGGGGCGCGGCAACGCCTTGGGGCTTTCGTTTTTTTCTCTTCCATTCATGGTATACTGGTAGTACAGTTTAATACAGTTTGGACGGAAGAGGTGGTACAGTATGGATTCCCATCATGAATCGTTGACGAAGCACGAGCAATTGCTGCAGCATATTCAAAGCTTGGAGATCGGCACGAAAATATCGGTGCGCAAATTGGCCAAGGAGATGAATGTTAGCGAAGGAACGGCATATCGGGCGGTTAAGGAAGCGGAGAGCATCGGATATGTCGTGACGAAAGAACGGATCGGAACGGTGCGCGTCGAGAAGAAGGCGCGAAGCGCGTCGGATTATTTAACGCTCGCCGAAGTGGTCGACATCGTGGAAGGCCATGTGCTCGGAGGCAACAAAGGGCTTGACAAACCGCTCCATAAATACGTGATCGGCGCGATGGAACTGGACGCGATGGTGCGGTATATTTACGAAGGCAGCCTGTTGATCGTAGGGAACCGCAACAACGCTCACCGGCTCGCATTGGAGCAAGGCGCCGGCGTACTCATTACGGGAGGCTTCGGCACGAGCAGGGAAAACATCCGGATTGCCGACGCGCTCGAGCTTCCGATCATTTCCTCGCGGCACGATACGTTTACCGTCGCTTCGCTCATCAACCGGGCGCAGTTCGATCGGCTGATCAAGAAAAAAATTATGATGATCGAGGACATCGTCACGCTGCAATCCAAGATGCATGTGTTGAAAACGAGCAGCAACATCGCGGAGTTCGAGCAGCTGCGCGAGCGGACCGGCAATTCCCGCTTTCCCGTCGTCGACGAATGGAACCGTGTGATCGGCATCATTACGTACAAGGATATTATCGGGGCGAAAGCGAAGGGCGAGCAGACGATCGAGAAATATTTGACCCGCAACCCGATTACCGTTACGCTCAACACGTCGTTGGCCTCGGCCGCGCATATTATGATGTGGGAAGGTATCGAACTGCTGCCGGTCGTCGACCGCAACCGGAAGCTGATCGCGGTCATTACGCGCAAGGAAGTGCTGAAAGCGATGCGCGATTCGCATCGGCAGCCGCAGCTTGGAGAGACGTTCGAGGATTTAATATGGAACGGGATCGAAGAGGTGAGGGACGAGCAAGGCAATTTGTTCTTCCAGGGGCATATTACGCCGCAAATGGCCAATGAATTGGGGATGGTGTCCGAAGGTATACTGACGACGATTATGACGCAGGCGGCATACCGCGCCGTGAAAGATTTGCGCAAATACGAGCATGTGCTCGAAAATATGACGACCTATTTCGTGCGTCCGATACAAATCGATCACGAAATCGTCATTCGGCCGCACATGATCGAGGTCGGGCGGAAGTTTTGCAAGCTCGATGTAGGCGTGTACCACGACAGGCAGTTAATGTGCAAAGCGATGATGACCGCGCAGGCGATCGACGAAACGTAGAGGCTGCGGCCCGGAACGTCCGGCATCCGGGACAAGCCGAGGGGGCGCGGGGCTAACGTTCTATCGTTTAGACATTCCGTCATTTTGCATTCGCTCTTTGGAAACCGTCCTTCTTGCCCCCTTGCCTTCCTGCATTCTTGCACCTAACGGTAAATGCTGGAGCTAATTCGATCATATGGAGAGAGAAAAGGCAATTAACGGTATTTTGCGGCGGTAATCTTGAGCGGATGCGACGAAAAGGTTGATCTGCAATGGATTAGCGGCAGTTTTTACCGTAATATGTCCTATAGCCGATCAAGCGGCCAATTAGCTCCGCATTTTGGAGCTATTCCGAAAGGTGGGGGGACGAACTGCTCGCCATCCCGCTTTTTCGGCTAGCCAGCGATTACAACCGCCGGAGCGATTCGCTCCGGCGGTTGTCTTAAGCTTTGATTCGTTTGTAATGGCTATGGTTGCGAATGCCTGCGAAAATATTGAACAGCCCGATCACCATAAAGACGGCGCCGATAATAACGCGCAGCGTAGAGCCGCTGAACATGAACATTTGAATGATCGCCAGGATGACGAGCAACAATCCCATAAATATATTCATCTTCGACATATTCAGGCCGCGCACCCGGGGATCGGCCGCCCGCCGGAACTTGAAGCTGTATACGACGGAACCTATCAAGGCGGCTACCGCCAAAAAGTATAGTACCGATTCAATCGTTTCAATCATGCGGGGAGCACTCCTTTTTTCTCGACAACGTTTGTATATTGTTTGCTAGTAACGATTGTATCATAAAAGTGCTAAAGGAAGTCAAACCGCTAACGGGGCATAGTTTCGCGGACTTCGACCCAGATCTGCAGCAATCCCGCGTTGGCGAGCATCGTCCTGACGCGCACCTCGTAATTTTTTTCGCGGACAGCGTACGTTTTTTTGTCCAGCAACCGCCTGACCAGCTTGCTGTCGGAACTGATTTTGAAAATATCGCGTCCGTGGAAAATGTCCAACTCATCGATCAGACGCCCTTTAATTTCGGTCTCGGTCACTTTATCGAGCTCGCCGTTATTTTCCACATATACGCGAATTTCAGAGATGACCATCTGATTGTCTTTATATTTATTCAATTCTTTAATTTCATTTTCGTAATGCTGGTTCTGCGTTTTTAGATCGATGTTGATCGCGTAGAGCTTCGTCACGGTGACATGGAAGATGGCGTTGTAAACGATCGCCCCCGCGATCATGCCTAAAGCGAATACCGCGAGCGATTGCAGCAAGCCGCTGTAACGGGAGAACTGCGGCACTCTCATCGTTTATCCCCTTTCCCGGCAAATCCAGGCTACAAGCTCCGTCCCCATATGCGCTCCGAGAAAGGCGAATAAAATATATAAAATTTGCTTGATTGCCGGCGATAAATTGCCGTCGAGGAAATTGCTTTCGATCACCCGCATCGGATCGATCGTCCCGCCGACGGCGGCTGCGAGCGCCCAAATTTTCAATTGCTTCGATACGGCTACCATGGTCAGCGCCGGGGACTGCAGCGTCAGAACGGCGGCAATGCCGCCGAGCATCGCTCCGCCGATCACGATGCCGAACGCGATAAAATAATCGAGCAAAGCCCTGGTAATAAATTGTGACATAGCGCTATTTGCACCTCACTTGACTATAAAATGGGCGGAACCGGCTTGTACGCGGGGTTCCTTACTCTAATATATGTGGGCTTTGTCCCTCCTAGTATGCTAAAATAGGAACGTAAAGAAAGTTTTGCGGGATGATTGGAAGAAAGGAAGAGCGGAGCATGGGCGGATTTGTACATTTGCATGTTCATAGCGAATACAGCTTGCTCGACGGGGCGGCGCGCATTGAAGAGTTGGTAGCCGAAGCCGCGAACTGCGGCATGAAGGCGCTCGCTTTGACCGATCACGGCGTCATGTACGGAGCGATCCCTTTCTATAAAGCTTGCAAAGCGCACGGCATCAAGCCGATTATCGGCTGTGAAGCGTATTTGACGACAGGTTCCATGAAAGATAAGGGGACGCGCAAGGAAAATCCGATATATCATCTCATTTTGCTGGCCAAGAACGAGCAAGGATACCGCAATTTAATGAAACTGTGCTCGCTCGGGCATCTGGAAGGCTTTCATTATAAACCGCGAATCGATTTGAACGCGCTCAAGCAATATGCGGAAGGCTTGGTATGCTTAAGCGCTTGCTTAGGCGGCGAAATCCCGCAGCATTTGCTTCATGGACGCGTAGACGAAGCGAGGCAAGCCGCCGTCCGCTACAAGGAAATATTCGGCGAAGACTTCTATTTGGAACTGCAGGATCACGGGTTGCCGGAGCAAAAGCGGGTCAATGAGGCGTTGATCGGGCTAAGCCGCGAGACGGGCATCCCCCTTGTAGTCACGAACGATGTGCACTATGTACGGCCTGCGGATGCCGCCGTACAGGATGTGCTGATATGCATCGGCACCGGGAAGACGATCGACAGCGACGACCGGTTGCGCATAACGACGGATCAACTGTATTTGAAACACGGGACGGAGATGTCCCGCTTATTCCCGCATGTGCCGGAAGCGATCGCCAATACGGAACGGATTGCGGAACGATGCAATCTGGAGCTGCAATTCGGGAAGGCGATATTGCCCGCATTCGAACCGATTCCGGACGGCTTGACGGCGGCGGCGTATTTAAGCCTCCTGTGCGAGGAAGGGTTGCAGCGGCGGTACGGCAATACGGAAGCATGGCTTTCCGAGACGTTCCGCGAACAGGCAAGGCAGCGGCTTCGGTACGAACTGGACACGATCGAGCGGATGGGATTTTCCGATTATTTTCTGATCGTATGGGATTTCATTCGTTTCGCACATGAACACGGAATTGTGACCGGGCCGGGAAGAGGCTCGTCGGCAGGCAGCCTGGTCGCCTACGTATTGCGGATTACCGATGTGGACCCGATTGGTTACAAGCTGCTGTTCGAGCGTTTCCTTAACCCGGAGCGGATCACGATGCCGGATATCGATATCGATTTCAGCGACGAACGGCGCGATGAAGTAATTGCTTATGTAACGGACAAATACGGAGCCGGCCATGTGGCGCAAATTATTACGTTCGGAACGATGGCGGCGCGGGCGGCGGTGCGCGATGTCGGCCGGGTGCTTAATATGCCGTTCGGCGAGGTGGACAAGACGGCGAAAATGATTCCGGGCTACCCCGGGGTAACGATCGAAGAGGCGCTTCGCACTAGTCCCGAGCTTCAAGCGCTGCGAGGGCAAAACGCCCGCGTCTCGGAATTGATCGACATGGCGGTCCGGGTCGAGGGAATGCCGCGGCACGCATCGACGCATGCCGCGGGCGTCGTCATTTCGCGCGAGCCGCTGACGCATTACGTGCCGTTGCAGGAAGGCTCGGAAGCGGCGCCGCTCACGCAATATTCGATGGAGCATTTGGAGGCGATCGGCCTGTTGAAGATGGATTTTCTCGGGCTGCGCACGCTCTCGATCATCGAACGCACTTTGAACTGGCTGGAAGAACAGGCGGGTTCGAAGATCGATTTTCATGACGTGCCGGACGACGATCCCGCTACGTACGAACTGCTCGGCCGCGGCGCGACGACCGGCGTGTTCCAGCTCGAATCGGCCGGAATGCGCAGGGTGTTGCGCGACTTGAAGCCTTCGTCGTTCGAAGACATCATCTCCGTCGTGGCGCTGTACCGGCCGGGACCGATGGAATTTATCCCGAAATTCATTCAGGCCAAGCACGGGCTGATCGAAATCGAGTATCCGCATGAGGCGTTGAAGCCGATACTGGCGGATACGTACGGAATTATCGTATATCAGGAGCAAATTATGCAGATCGCTTCGACGATGGCGGGCTTTTCGCTCGGCGAAGCCGATTTGCTGCGCCGCGCCGTATCGAAGAAAAAACGGGAAGTGCTGGACGAAGAGCGGGCGCACTTCGTGAAAGGGAGCGTCGCACAGGGATTTGCGGAGGAGGAAGCCAACCGCGTATACGATATGATCGTCCGCTTCGCGGATTACGGATTTCCGCGGGCGCATGCGGCGGCATACGCCGTGCTGGCGTTTCAAACCGCGTACCTTAAAGCGCATTATCCGGTGCAATTTATGGCGTCGATGTTGACCGCGGTCATGGGCAGCCATCGCAAAGTGGCCGAATATGTCGACGAATGCAGGCGCATGGGCATCGATGTGCTGCCGCCGGACGTGAACGAAAGCGGCACGCTGTTTACTCCGGTCGCGGCCGGCGCAGGCGCGGCGATCCGCTTCGGGCTGGCGGCGATCAAGAACGTCGGGACGCAGGCGATCGAAACCATATTGCAAGAGCGCAAGGAACGCCCGTACGACAGTTTGCTGGACTTCTGCCGCCGCGTCGATTTGCGCGTATGCAACAAACGGGTGCTCGAATCGCTCATTCAAGCGGGAGCTTTCGATTCATTGCCGGGGCATCGCGCGCAGCTCATCGCCATGCTGGACGAGACGGTCGAAGCGGCGGTGAAATGGCGCAAAGAGCGGGAAGACTTGCAAATCCAACTGTTCGGCTTCGTCGAAACGAATAATTGGACGATCGAATATCCCGACATAAGAGTCTATTCGGCCGCGCAGCAATTGGAGTTTGAACGGGAATTGCTCGGCTTGTACATTTCGGGACATCCGCTGGACGAACATGACGAACTGCTCGACGCTTTAGGAATCGACCGTATGGTCGATCTGGCGGAAGCGCCGGATGGGAGCGAGACCGTCGTAGCGGGCATGGTCGTCTCGCTCAAGACGATTACGACGAAACAGGGCAAAGCGATGGCTTTCATCGAGCTGGAGGATCGCGTCGTCCGCACCGAAGTCGTCCTGTTCCCGGAAGTTTGGAAGCGCCGTTCGGCGCTCGTCGGGAAGGGCAGGCTGCTCGCCGTCAGGGCCAAGCTCCAGCATCAAGACGAAGAATATAAGCTGCTGGCGGACGACGTCGCTCCGCTGGAACGGGGGGCAGCGGAAGCGCTGCTGCACCCCCGGCGCCGTTCCGCCGCCGGAGGGGGAGCGGTGCGTTCGAGCGGGCAGCCTGCGCGTTCGGAAACGCCGTCCCGTCCCGCCGGTCCGGCCGAAGCGAAGGGGGCGCAGCCGCAGGCGGCCCGAACCGGCACAAGGCCGCCCAAGCCTGGCCAGCGCGTCTACATTAAGATCGGGGCGGCGCAGGAAACGGCGCATATCTTATCGCGCTTGCAGACGCTCCTGCTCGGACACCCCGGGCCGATGGATACGGTGCTGTTCTACGAGCGAAGCCAGAAAGCGCTCGGCCTAAGCGGCGCTTACCGGGTCAAGCCTTCCCCGGAATTGTTCCGGGAGATCGAGGAGATGCTCGGCAGGGGCACCGTCAAGGTGAAATGACGGGACGCGTTCGCAAGCCGTCCGCCGATTCGCTTGAGACATAGATTTCGCCTGGCAACAAAAAAAGAATGAACATTTGCCCCTTTCCCGGCATACATTTAGTTACAGTCTAATTGGACAGGGGGAAATAGCAATGTCTTACGAAACGGCGGCAAATCTGTTGAAACGGCGCGGCGTATCGGTCGAGTCGATCGCGGAAATCGTTTATAAGCTGCAAAAACCGTATAATCCTCACCTGCAGCTGTCCGAATGCGAGGAAAGCGTCATTGCGGTATTGCGCAAGCGTGAAGTGCAATATACGCTATATACGGGCATCGCCTTGGACGAATTGGCGGAACGGCGCCTATTGCCTCAGCCGCTGCAGGCGATTATGGAAGCGGACGAATCGTTGTACGGGGTCGACGAAACGTTGGCTCTCGGCATTACGAACGTATACGGCATGATCGGATTGACGAGCTTCGGATATTTGGACAAGGAGAAAGTAGGCATCATCCGGACGCTCAACAATAAAAAATCGGAAATCCACGTATTCCTCGACGATCTCGTCGCAGGGCTCGCGGCGGCGGCATCGGCCCGAATCGCCCATGCCGGCCAAAACGCGCATGAATACGCTGCGGATTCCGATCAGGGCGAGCCGGCCGGTTAGAGGCCGAAGGAATCGATTTGTTGCGGTTAAAAAGGGAGTTATGTTATCATTATTGCATTATGTGGGCTCAGTAGATGAGGTTAGGGGGTTCATATGCATGTGGACGGTAATTTATATCGCTCCTACGGCAAAGATTGCCGAGATGATAAAAACGAAATTGACCGAAGAAGGTTTTTTGGTGCAAATCCGTCCTATTAATCTATCGAAGCAGCAATTTGAAATATTGGTTCCTTCTGGCGAATTGGAGGAAGTTCAAGAAGTGCTGAACTCCATCCTGAATTCATAGAGGGGAGCAATCATCCTCGTTCGTACTTTTGTTACGCTGTCCTTGCAAGTCGTTTATTGAATAAAACTTGACGATGCGCGAATTGCGCGCATTAAGGATATAGCAATGTAAGCCAAATTTACGTTTTAAGGGGTGTAGTTGTGTTAAAGGATTTGTTTCAGAAAAAAAGGAAATACGCAACAATCCCTTCCGAACGTGCCGATCGCGCCCAACAATCCGAAGAAGGGGAACGCCCGAAGCGGGAAATTCCGGAAGGGCTGATGAGCAAATGCAGTAAATGCGGTACGATACAATTCACGAAAGAATTGGAGAAAAATTTGAAAGTTTGCACGGGTTGCGGCCATCATATGCGGTTAAACGCTTTGGAACGGATTCAAATGACATTGGACGAAGGGCGGCTGTTCGAGTACGATGCCGATATGATATCGCAAGATCCGCTGCAATTTCCCGGATACGAGAGCAAACTGAAGCAGCAGCGTGAGAAGTCCGGACTTCGCGAAGCGGTCGTGACGGGAGAAGGTACCATCGGCGGATTTCCCGTCGTCGTCGCGGTAATGAGCTTCGATTTTTTCAGCGGCAGCATGGGTTCGGTTGTCGGCGAGAAAATTACGAGAGCGATCGAGACGGCGATGTTGAAGAAATATCCGCTGATCATATTTTCGACGTCGGGCGGCGCGCGCATGCAGGAAAGCATTCTCAGCCTGATGCAAATGGCCAAAACAAGCGCCGCTCTCGCCAAATTTCATGAACAGGGCGGCCTCTATATATCCGTCATCACCGATCCTACGACCGGCGGCGTGTCCGCCAGTTTTGCCATGCTTGGAGACATTATTCTGGCCGAGCCCGGAGCGTTGTTCGGATTCGCCGGCCGCATCGTCATCGAGCAGACGATCCGTCAGAAGCTGCCGGATAATTTCCAGACGGCGGAATTCAATTTGAAGCATGGACAATTGGATATGGTCGTTCATCGCAAAGATTTGCAAGCGACGCTCGCGAAACTGCTCGACCTGCATACGGTAAAGGGGGATGTCTCTAATGGCGGCTGAAATGCCTTTTGAAACGCCTCTTGTTGAAATGCGCAAAAAGATCGACGAATTGAAGCAATTCGGCGTTGAGAAACAAATCGATTTTTCCGACGAAATCGCCCGGTTGGAGGAGAGATACGCGAAGCTGGAGGAAGAAGTGTACAGCAATATTACTCCTTCCCAGAAAATGCATCTCGTCAGGTACCAGCAACGGCCGACTTCGCTCGATTTCATACAGCATATTTTTACGGATTTTATGGAGCTGCACGGGGACAGGCTGTTCGGCGACGATTTGGCGATTGTCGGCGGATTGGCTAAATTAAACGGCGTTCCGGTAACGGTTATCGGACATCAGCGCGGCAAAGACACGAAGGACAATATTTCCCGCTTTTTCGGCAGCCCGCATCCCGAAGGCTTTCGCAAGGCGCTGCGCTTCATGCATCAAGCGGACAAATTCCGCCGTCCGATCGTGACGTTTATCGATACGAAAGGCGCATATCCCGGCAATACGGCCGAAGAACGGGGCCAATCGGAAGCGATCGCCCGCAACTTGCGGGAAATGATGATGCTGCGCGTTCCGGTCATATGCGTTGTGATCGGCGAAGGAGGAAGCGGCGGCGCATTGGCGCTCGGCGTCGGCAATCGGGTGCTCATGTTGGAGCATGCGATCTATTCCGTTATTTCTCCGAACGGCGCGGCTTCGATTCTGTGGAAAGACGCTTCCAAAGCGGATCAGGCGGCGGAGGCGATGAAAATTACGGCTGCGGATTTGCTTGAAATGGGCGTCATCGAAGAGATAATTCCCGAACCGAAAGGCGGGGCCCATCATGACGTGCAGCAGCAGTCGGAATCGATCAAGCAGGCGTTATGGAAGCATTTGCGCGAATTGTCGCAAATGACGCCGGAGCAATTGCAGGAAGACAGGTACGCCAAATTCCGCAAGATCGGAACCTTCACGCACGAAGAACCGTTGTAATAGCTTACATGGAAATTGGAAACCAATAATGATACAATCATATGACAATATGACAATTTTCATATACAAATCACTGAAAATGTTGTAAATTTAATTGTTGTTATGGATGTTTTTGAAAACGGAGGAAACTAATCATGCGCAAAACAAAAATTGTATGCACCATCGGTCCTTCCAGTGAGTCGTTGGAAAATACAAAAAAATTGATCTCTGCCGGAATGAACGTGGCGCGGCTGAATTTCTCCCACGGCGATTTCGAAGAGCACGGAAACCGGATTAAGAATATTCGTCAAGCGAGTAAAGAATTAAATAAATCGGTAGCGATTTTGCTGGATACGAAAGGTCCGGAAATCCGCATCGGGAAATTGGCGGAAGAGCCGATCGAGCTTGTGCAGGACGAATATCTCGTATTGACGACGGAAGAAATTCTTGGCGATAAAAACCGGATCTCGGTCAGCTATCCAAACTTGCCGCAAGATGTTGAGGTCGGATCGACGATTTTGATCGACGACGGATTGATCGGATTAATAGTAGAGGACATTCAAGGAACGGAAATCAAATGTAAAATCGTAAACGGCGGAACGATCAAAAGCCGCAAAGGCGTCAACGTTCCCGGGGTAAAAATTTCATTGCCGGGCATTACCGAAAAAGACGCGAACGATATTATTTTTGGGATTGAACAGGGCATCGATTTCATCGCTGCTTCTTTTGTGCGTAAAGCGAGCGATGTCATGGAAATCCGCGATCTGCTCAAAAAACATAATGCCGAACATATTCAAATCATTTCTAAAATCGAAAACCAACAAGGCGTCGACAACCTGGATGAAATTTTGGAAGCGTCCGACGGTTTGATGGTTGCGCGCGGCGACCTGGGCGTAGAAATTCCGGCCGAGGAAGTTCCGCTCGTGCAAAAGCGCATGATCGAAAAATGCAATCGCGCTGGCAAACCGGTCATTACCGCTACGCAAATGCTTGATTCGATGCAGCGCAATCCAAGACCGACCCGCGCGGAAGCGAGCGACGTCGCCAACGCGATCTTCGACGGAACCGACGCGATCATGCTGTCCGGGGAAACCGCGGCAGGCAAATATCCGGAAGAGTCCGTACTGACGATGGCGCGGATTGCGGAAAAGGCGGAATCCGCATTGCCTTACCGCGAAATTTATATGAAACAAAGATTGGCGCAGCAAACGACGATTACCGAGGCAATCAGCCAAGCGGTCGCCAGCTCCGCATTGGAGTTGGACGCGAAGGCGATTATCAGCTCGACCGAATCCGGGTATACGGCCCGTATGGTTTCGAAATATCGTCCGAAAGCGCCGATTATTGCGGTGACGCCGGTGGAGCAAGTGATGAACCGGCTCGCGCTGACTTGGGGCGTTATCCCCGTCAAAGCGGAACACGCGTCCTCGACCGATGAAATGTTCGATCATGCGATCGAAGGCGGACGCCGATCCGGCATCGTCCAAGAAGGCGATTTGGTCGTTATTACGGCAGGCGTGCCGTTAGGCTGCACAGGATCGACAAACTTGGTGAAAATCGTGCATATTCCGGAAGCGTAAGCGATCAACCGCTTCAGTTATATCGACACATACAGAAGAGCAATGGGCACACCGTTGCTCTTTTTGCTTTCCCGGGATTTGTCATGGTATATTTTACGTTAGATGAAAAGGGCCGGCTTCATATATAATTTCGCCGTCCTAGTTAGCTTTGGCGACCGTAAGGAGTGAAGAAGAATGAGACTGCACAGCCGCTGGTTTTTCCATCATTTGAGGGTAAGATATCAAGAGACGGATCAGATGGGCGTCGTCTATCATGCCAATTATTTGAATTGGTTCGAGATCGGACGCACCGAATCGATTCGAACCCTCGGATACGATTATCGCGACGTGGAAGCAAGAGGGCTGCTTCTGCCTGTGACGGAATTGGCGACGCAATTCAAACAGCCGGCGAAATACGACGATTGGGTCACCGTGTTTACGCGCATTGCGGAATTGACCTCTTTGCAGCTGCATTTCGAATCGCAAGTGCGCAGATTATCGGCGGATGAACTGGCTCGTTTGCCCGAAGCCGGGCTGGAGGGCGATGAGCCGCCCGGGCAACTGCTCGTGTCGGGCATGACGAAGCATGTCTGGTTAAACCGGGCGTGGAAGCCGACCCGCATCGATAGAGAGGCGCCCGATCTGTTCGAATTGCTGCAGCATGCCATAGGGCGAAGTTAGGAAGGACCGCGGAGATAGAGGGAGGGATCCGAATTTGATACGCATTGCATTTGTATTGTTGATTGTGATTCCAGCCGTCGAAATATTCGGTATTATACAAATGGCGCAATGGGTCGGAGGATGGAACACGTTTTTGCTAATTATATTGACCGGCGTGATCGGCGCGGCGGTCGCCCGCTTCGAAGGCGGGAAAGTGATCGAGGATATGCGGGCCCAGATGCAAGCAGGCCAAGTGCCGGGCCGTTCGATGATCGACGGATTATGCGTTTTCGCCGGCGGCATCATGATGGCCGTTCCCGGCTTTGTCACGGATATCGTCGGGTTTACGCTCGTTTTTCCGCTGACCCGGCCGCTCTATCGCGCCGTCATTTTGAAATATATCGAGAAAAAGATGAAGAACGGGCATATTACTTTTTATCGCCGCCCATAATGTAATTGCGGATGTCGCGGAACACGTTCGCGCGTTTCACCGCCGACAGGACGACAAGCGCCGCCGGTCCGGCCAGCATGCCGAGCAACCCGAACAGCTTCAGTCCGACGAACATGCCGATTAGGATCGCGAGCGGATCGAGACCGACATTCGCGGCGAGCACTTTCGGCTCTACGATTTGCCGGATGATAAGCACGAGCAAATAAATAACGGATAATCCGATGCCTAGCGATTCGTTGCCGTTCATGAACGAATACGCGATCCATGGGATCATCGCAGCGCCCAGGCCCAAATAGGGAAGCAAATCGACGAGGCCGATCAACATGCCGATCGTAATCGCATATTCTACGCGGAGGACGAGCAGCCCGATCGTTACAATGACGGCGGTCATCGAGATCAAGAGGCATTGCGTGCGCATATATCCGAACAATGCCTTGCGCAAATCGTTCCATATGAGACTCGCCGGATCGCGCACACGGTTGGGAAACCATGACAAAATAAACTGGGTGAGCCGCTTCCAGTCTTTGCTGATGAAGAAAACGGACAGCAGAATGACGATCATGATGGTGGCGATGTTCGGCAGCGAATATAAGAAATTAAGGAAGCTGTTCAGCAAAAATCGGATGAGCGAGGATAAAGCATTCGCTACCGTTTGCGCCGTATTGTTTAAATTGTTGTTGATCGTCGCCTGGTAGTTCGGGTTTTGTTCGTACAGGAACGCGATTTGCCTGACGAACCGCTGCACTTCCACGTTTTTGATAAAGTTGACGATCATATGCTTCCAATTCTCGATGCTGCCCTCCATGTTCTGCAGCAAATGCAGCACTTCGACAATAATGCGGGTAATGGCCGCCGCAATGACAGTTAACGCCGCTCCTACGAACAATATCAAGGTAGAGACGACCGCCATCCAACGGGGGAATTTCAATTTATTTTGCAAAAGATCGACAAACGGATTTAAAATGTACGCAATGAGCCATGCTATAACGAACGGATAGACGAGAGGGGCCGCTTTGTACATCAGAAATACGGCGACGCTCGCAATACATACGACCCAAAGGCCGCGAAGCACTCTTTGCAGCACAATCTTCTCCAATCGCAACGCCCCCTTCGCAAGTAGTTCGTACTTCATTCATATGCTTGTACGGGGCAAAACAAGACAGAAGCGAAAAATGATAAATTTATAAATTAAATTAATAAGCGATTTTTATCAAATATTTCGGATTTCATGTTCACATAAAGGTCAAAGTCCTATATTATTAGAAGTGAAGTATTGCATTGACAAGCAAAACATCATAATGATTTGCCTGTTATTTTTTTTGGAAATTATTAAGGCAACCCCAGTTATTTCATCTATAAAGGAGAGAAGATGCATGACAGCTACCAAAGGATTGGAAGGAATCGTTGCAACGACGTCGTCAATCAGCTCGATTATCGACGGTGTACTTACCTACCGCGGATATAATATCGACGACCTTGCGTCGAACGCAAGTTTCGAAGAAGTCGTTTATTTGCTCTGGTACGGCAAACTTCCCACCAAATCGGAATTGGCCTCGCTCGAACAACAACTAAGCGATGCGGCCAGCATTCCGGCCCAATTGATAGAGCAAATGAAATCGTATCCAAACGACACGAATTCCATGGCGGCGCTTCGTTCCGCTGTTTCCGCTCTCGCTCTGTACGATCCTGCCGCAAACGATATGTCTCAAGAAGCCAACGTCCGTAAAGCGATCAAACTTCAGGCTCAATTGCCGACGATTGTTGCCGCATTATCGCGAATTCGATCCGGACTTGAACCGATCGCGCCGAAAGCGGGCGTTTCGATTGCTCACAACTTTCTATATATGCTGACAGGCGAAGAACCGAACGAAGTTTCGGTGAAAGCGCTCGATAAAGCGTTGGTGCTTCATGCCGACCATGAATTGAATGCGTCTACATTCGCGGCGCGCGTAACGGTTGCGACGTTGTCGGATATTTACTCCGGCGTCACATCGGCGATCGGCGCCTTGAAAGGCCCTCTGCACGGCGGCGCAAACGAAGCGGTCATGGTTATGCTGGAGGAAATCGGCTCTTACGATCGGGTTGAAGATTACATTCAAGATAAACTGAACAATAAAGAGAAAATTATGGGCTTCGGGCATCGCGTATACAAAAACGGCGATCCCCGCGCGAAGCATTTGCAGCAAATGTCCAATGAATTGAGCCGAATGAAGGGCAATATGGAACTGTACAATATGTCGGTTCGCATCGAAGAAATGGTAACAGGCCAAAAAGGCTTAAAGCCGAACGTCGATTTCTACTCGGCTTCTGTCTATACGATTTTGGGCATTCCGCGCGAATTGTTCACGCCTGTATTCGCCATCAGCCGTACGTCCGGATGGACGGCTCATATTTTGGAGCAATACGAGAATAACCGGTTGATTCGTCCGCGCGCGGAATATACCGGACAGACCGGGCAAAAATATATTCCGATTGAAATGCGCTAACCTTCAAGTTATGTTATATTAAAAATCGATAATGGGCGAACGCTTCCGTGCGGACAAGTTGTATCGCGATTCGGCGCGGAAGTGCCGGCTCATTGAATGAAATTTTAGGAGGATGGAATCATGCTGCAATTAGAAAAATTCGCGCTTCCGACCGAAGGCGAAAAAATTACGATCGATAACGGCAAATTGCAAGTTCCGAATCGGCCGATCGTTCCGTTTATCGAAGGGGACGGCACGGGCCGCGACATTTGGAAAGCGTCCAAGCGCGTATTGGATGCCGCGGTAGAGAAGGCGTTCAACGGCGAGAAGAAGATCGCCTGGTACGAAGTGTTCGCCGGCGAGAAAGCGTTTAATCAATTCGGCGAATGGCTGCCGAACGATACGTTGACGGCGATCCGCGAATATATCGTTGCGATTAAAGGGCCGCTTACGACTCCGATCGGCGGCGGAATCCGTTCGTTGAACGTTGCGCTGCGCCAAGAATTGGATTTGTACACTTGCCTGCGTCCTGTTCGCTATTTCAGCGGCGTACCTTCCCCGGTAAAGCGTCCGGATCTCGTTGACATGGTTATTTTCCGCGAAAATACGGAAGATATCTATGCGGGGATCGAATATCAAGAAGGTTCCGCCGAAGTGAAGAAAATGATCGAATTCTTGCAAAAAGAGATGGGCGTGAAAAAGATCCGCTTCCCGGAAACGTCAGGTATCGGCGTCAAACCGGTTTCCTCCGAGGGATCGAAACGTCTCGTGCGCGCTGCGATCGAATATGCGATCAAGCATGGCCGCAAGAGCGTAACTTTGGTGCACAAAGGAAACATTATGAAATTTACCGAAGGTGCGTTCAAAAACTGGGGCTATGAAGTAGCGGAGCAAGAATTCGGCGACAAAACGTTCACTTGGGGCCAATATGACCGCATTAAAGAAGCCGAAGGCGTCGACGCTGCGAACAAAGCGCAAAAGGATGCGGAAGCTGCCGGCAAAATCATCGTCAAAGACGCGATTGCAGATATCGCTTTGCAGCAAGTATTGACTCGTCCGACCGACTTTGATGTCATCGCTACGCTCAACTTGAACGGCGATTACTTGTCCGATGCGCTTGCGGCGCAAGTCGGCGGCATCGGTATCGCTCCGGGAGCGAATATCAACTACGTTACCGGACACGCGATTTTCGAAGCGACGCACGGTACGGCTCCGAAATATGCGGATCTAGACGTTGTCAATCCGGGTTCGGTCATTTTGTCCGGCGTGATGATGCTTGAGCATTTGGGCTGGCAAGAAGCGGCGGACTTGATCTATAAAGGAATGGAGAAATCGATTAACAACAAAACGGTAACTTACGACTTTGCACGTTTGATGGAAGGCGCGACCGAAGTGAAATGCTCGGCCTTCGCGGATGAAATTATTAAAAACATGTAGTTGATTGGGAGGAAGATGCCTCATGCCGATTCAACGCAAAAAAATTACTGTAGTCGGCGCCGGTTTTACCGGCGCGACGACCGCGCTCATGCTGGCGCAAAAAGAGCTCGGCGATATCGTCTTGCTCGATATCCCGCAATTGGAGAACCCTACGAAAGGGAAGGCGCTCGATATGATGGAATCGAGCCCGGTGCAAGGGTTCGACAGCAATATCGTCGGCACTTCCAGCTATGAGGACTCCGCGGGATCCGACATCGTCATCATAACGGCCGGCATTGCCCGCAAACCGGGAATGAGCCGGGACGATCTCGTCAATACGAATGCGGGAATCGTCAAATCCGTTTGCGAAAATGTGAAAAAGACGAGCCCGGATTCAATCGTCATCATTTTGAGCAATCCGGTCGATGCGATGACTTACGTCGCATATGAAACGCTCGGATTTCCGAAAAACCGCGTCATCGGCCAATCCGGCGTGCTCGATACGGCTCGTTACTGCACGTTCATCGCGCAGGAACTTAACGTATCCGTCGAAGACGTACGCGGTTTCGTTCTCGGCGGCCATGGCGACGACATGGTTCCGTTGGTGCGCTATTCCAACGTAGGCGGCATTCCGATCGAGAAGCTCATTCCGGCGGACCGCATCGAAGCAATCGTACAACGCACGCGCGTAGGCGGCGGGGAAATCGTCAATTTGCTCGGCAACGGCAGCGCGTATTATGCGCCGGCGGCTTCGCTCGTTCAAATGACGGAAGCGATTATTAAAGACAAAAAGCGCATTATTCCGGTCATCGCTTTGCTGCAGGGCGAATACGGCTACGATAATTTGTTTATGGGCGTTCCGACGATTCTCGGCGGCAACGGTATCGAGAAAGTATTCGAACTGGATTTGACTGCCGAGGAGAAAGCGGCATTGGATCGATCCGCTCAATCCGTACGCAACGTCATCAAAGTCATTACAGGGTAATCATGTTCAAGACCAAGCCATCCGAACTTTCGATGTTCGGGTGGCTTTTTTTCACGCCGAATTAACTTCCCCGTAAGGAAGCATGCTAACTAATATTCATTATAGAAACGAGGGTGATCTAGCATGTCTTCGAATCAAACGAAAAAACAGATTTTACCGCCGCAGCATCAAAACAGGCAGCCGGGGCTGGAAGCGGAGATGGAACCGCGGCCGCTGTTTGGCGGCAGCATGTATAAACCGGCCGGCAAGCTGCAAGGGAAAAAAGCGGTCATTACAGGCGGAGACAGCGGCATAGGCAGAGCGGTCGCGATCGCTTTCGCCAAAGAAGGGGCCGATGTGGCGATCGTTTATTTGAACGAACACGAGGATGCCGAAGAGACGAAGCGCCATGTGGAAGAGGCGGGGCGCAAATGTGTGCTGCTGCCGGGCGACGCGGGAGACGAAACGTTTTGCAGGGAGGCGATCGCGCGTACCGTCAAGGAATTGGGGACGATAGACCTTGTAGTGAACAACGCGGCAGAGCAGCATCCGCAGAACAGCATTGCCGATATTACGTCGGATCAACTCCTGCGGACGTTTCAAACGAACGTGTTCGCAATGTTCTATGTGACGAAGGCGGCGCTCCCGCATTTAAAGTCGGGAAGCTGCATTATCAATACCGCATCGATTACCGCCTATTTAGGCAGTCCGCAGTTGCTTGATTATTCTGCGACGAAAGGAGCGGTCGTTTCCTTCACCCGTTCGTTATCCGGACAGCTCGTTCAGCAAGGAATACGAGTCAACGGGGTAGCGCCGGGGCCGATTTGGACCCCGCTCATACCGTCCACGTTTCAAGCCGATCAAGTGGCAACTTTCGGTTCCGATACCCCGATGCAGCGTCCGGGACAGCCGGAGGAACTGGCGGCCGCATACGTATTTTTGGCTTGCGGCGATTCTACCTATATGACGGGGCAGATGCTGCATATCAATGGGGGAGAAATCGTAAACGGATAAAATTTAATCTTGTAGAAGCGGGCGTGTAATGGTAAAATAAAAAGGATTTATAGCAAGTTTTCGCAAACTAAGCTATAAATCCTTAATTTAATTATATAACAAAGAGAGCAGTTTGTCAAATGTTTTTGGGAATTAAATTAAAGGAGCGTGCGCTAGAATGTCGAACTCAAATCACGGCTTTCAGGGGGAAGAGCGGCGTATACGGCAAGTCATTGCCAAAATTGGCGAAAAGATCGAGCAATTGCAAATTGACGTAGGCGAATTGAAATCGAAAGTAGTGGAAAATCGCAAAAACTTCTGGGACGACGTTACCGTCAATTTTGACAACCATGAGGACGCTCAAGAAACGCTGGACAGTATCCGCCAGCAATCCATGGTGCTTGCGGAAATGGAGCGTCACCATAAACATTCCAGCGAATCGCTTAACACGTTGCGGAGACTTCACGAATCCCCGTATTTCGGCAGAGTCGATTTCACGGAAACGGGATATCCGGAGACGGATCGGGTCTATATTGGAATCGCATCTTTTGTGGATAATGATACTCACGAGCACTACGTTTACGATTGGCGGGCCCCTATTTCGAGCCTCTTTTACGATTACGCGCTTGGACCCGCGGAATTTACGGCCCCGATGGGGACGGTACAAGGCACGGTCGATTTAAAACGGCAATTTGTCATCCGCCGCGGAGAACTGAAGTTTATGTTCGATACGGGCGAAACGATCGGCGACGAAGTGCTGCAGCAAGCGCTCGGACGCAGCAGCGATACGCAGATGCGGAGCATTGTCGCCACGATTCAGAAGGAGCAGAACGCCATTATCCGCCATGTGCGCGGACGTACCGTCATCGTGCAAGGAGCGGCCGGGAGCGGCAAAACATCGGTCGCTTTGCAGCGGGTCGCCTATCTTTTATATAAATATAGAGAAACGTTGAATGCCGGCAATATGGTGCTTTTTTCGCCGAACCCGATTTTCTCCAATTATGTATCCAACGTATTGCCGGAATTGGGCGAAGCGAATATTCAACAGACGACGTTTCAAGACTACTTGGATCGGAGATTGGGAGCCGGTTTTCGAGTCGAGGACGCATATAGCCAGCTTGAATATATGTTGACTGTGTCCGACGGGCCGGCATATCGCGCCAGACAGGCAGGCATTCGCTTTAAAGCGTCGGCAAATTTTTACCGTATGATTGAATCTTATGTCGAGCTTTTGAAAACGGAAGGAATGCTGTTCGAAGATTTGCACTTCCGCGGGGACACGCTAATAAAGGGCGAACAGATTGCGGAGCGTTTCTATGCGGGAGATATGTCGGGCAAGCTCAATTATCGTTTGGAGGCGCTGAGGTCGGCCATAAACAAAGAATTGATCCGCCTGGAGAAGGAAGAACGCGTGAAGGATTGGGTTCAGGATGAAGTCGAACTGCTTGACAAGGACGACTTCCAAGAAGCGTTCGAGGCGTTATACCGGACGAAAAAAATGCGCGGGGATACCTTTAACGATGCGCAGGACGAATATGAAGTGCTTAGCAAAAAGGTGGTGCACGATCATTTCGCGCCGCTTCGCAAAAAAGTCAAACGTCTGAAGTTCATCGATATCCCGGGACTGTATAAACGGCTGTTTACGGATGAACGTTTGTTATCGAAGGTTGCGGAAGGAATCGCGCTCCCGGAACATTGGCGGGAGGTTTGCTCGCAGACGGCGGAGAAGCTTGAGCGGGGCGAATTGCCTTACGAAGACGCAACGCCGCTGCTGCTGCTCAAAGAATTGATCGAAGGCTTCCGCACCGTCACGAATGTCCGTCATGTGTTGATCGACGAAGGACAAGATTATTCGCCGTTTCAATATCTGTTCATGAAACGGTTGTTTCCGCACAGCAAGTTTACGATATTGGGGGATTTCAACCAAGCGATCATAATGCAGACCGCGCAGCAGGATAGCTTTGAAACGATTGCGCGCATTTTCGGAGATGAAGAGACCGAAACATTCCAATTGACGAAGAGCTACCGGTCGACGAAGGAAATCGTCGAGTTCACCCGGGGCATGCTGCCCGGCGGGGAAGCGATACAACCGTTCAACCGTTCCGGAGAGCGTCCTGCCGTTGTGACGGCGCCTAACCGGGACGAACTTCTCGGGAAAATGGCTGAACATATCGCTCATTTCAAGGCCGAAGGCGCCGAATCGGTCGCCGTTATTTGCAAGACGTCGGCGGAAAGCGAGCAAGCGTACGAAGCGTTGAAGCCATATGGGTCCCTGCAATTGATCGGCAAAACGTCGCGTTCGATCACCGAAGGAACGATGGTCATTCCGGCCTATTTGGCGAAAGGCGTCGAGTTCGACGCTGTCCTCATTTACGACGCTTCTGCGGAACAGTATGGGCAGGAAAACGAACGCAAACTGTTCTATACGGCTTGTACGCGGGCCATGCACCATTTGCGGCTCTACACGGCTTCCGAACCGACTCCCTTCATTGCAGGACTTAATCCGGCCTTATATGCACGCCTGTAATTCCGCACGATCGTCGCAGATAGCGTTGGCGTTGGGTTGAATCAACTGGACAGTTCATCCAACGTTTTCTCGAAGCTGGGCGCTAGATAAGCGAGGAAATATTCCATTTCCGGCATGCGGAGCTGCTGCAGCTTGTCCTCCGCCTGCCGCTTCGCTTCGGCGAATTCCCGGTTTCCGGCCGCAAGCTCGGTTGCGCATTTCAAATAGGCGTCGAGCAGATCGGCGGCTTTCACATAAGCGAGCAGATCCGGCGTATTGCTTCGCTTCGGGTCGAGGAGCGGGGCATACACGTTCTGCAACGGTTCGGGCACCATGCCGATTAGCCGCTCGGCGGCGATATTTTCGATTTCGCGGAAATTTTTAAGAATTTGCGGATTGTGATGCTTGACAGGAGTCGGTATATCGCCGGTAAATACTTCTGTCGCGTCATGAAACAACGCCATCGTTACCGCCCGATTGGTATCGATGCCGCGACCGTATATTTCATTGCCGATCGTACAGAGCAGATGGGTCAGCAAGGAGACGTGAAACGAATGCTCCGCCACGTTCTCCTTGACCATATTGCGCATCAAACTCCATCTTTCAATATATCGCAGCCGGTACATATAAGCCGAAAAATGATTCTCCATTTGTGTTTCAACCCTTTCGTGGAAAGACTCTCATTTTATATTACGACTTTCTTGCGGGATCAACAATCTTTTTAGCGATATATCCCACTCGTTCAGAAGCTCTGGAAGCTGTATCGTTCGGTCGTCGGCTCTGACTTCGTTCGTATCCCTCTCTTTCCCGCCCCTTCTGTCGAAATCCCTTTCACTCAGAAAGGTTCAGAAAATTGTTTCGTTTTCTCTTGGCCCCTGACTTCATCCGTACCACCTCTTTCCGTCCCTCTTCTGTCGAAATCCCCATCGTTCAGAAAGCGTAGAACACCTGTTTCTTTCATATATTCACATTTAACAGTGAAGACTTTTAATTGGGCAAAGCCGTATTGGTTTTTCTTCCAAAAAATAAAAATGAAACTTGCAATCGGAACATACGTTTGGTATAATTAAAGGGAACATAGGTTCTAGTTGTTATGCCAGGAGGGATTGTAATGACCGATTTGTTATCCTTTGAAGCGTTCTCAGCTTATTATGAGAAGGAAGAGACATGCGCGAAAGCATGGTACGACATGAGATGGCCGGACGGGTTCCGATGCCCCCGGTGTCAGCATCATGCCGCTTACGTCATTACGACCCGCAAACTCCCTCTATATGAATGCCAATCCTGTAGGGCGCAAACTTCGCTCATTGCCGGTACGGTCATGGAAGGCAGCCGCACCTCGCTGCGCAAATGGTTTCAGGCGATCTATCTCCATGCAAGGCCGGAGGGCATCAACGCGATACAATTATCCCGAATCATCGAGGTAACTTACAAAACCGCTTGGCTCATCTGCCACAAGCTGCGGTATGCCATGTCCCAGACGGAATCGACGGAGCTGTTGTCCGGACTGGTTCGCATTTCGGAAGCGATCTATGCCTGGAGGCCCACGCCTGGCTCGAACTGGCATAAACAAGAACAACCTCTGCTCATCGGCGCTTCGGAGGACGAGAACGGGGTTATCGTGAAAATAAAAATCGAAAAACAACGGAAAGAACCGATCCAAACTAGCTTTAAGCCTTTTCCGGTCGATCATTTTATCGATCGTTACGTGGATCCGAAGGCGGCTGCCTGCGCGATTGTGACGCGCCGCATCGGACGCGACAGGAACCTAACGTTAATACGGCTTGGACGGGAAGTAGAAACGTGGCTTGCTTGCCGGTTCGGCGGCATTGGAAGCAAGCATCTGCAAGCTTATTTGAATCATTATTGTTATATGTTCAACCATAGCAATTCCTCGCTGAAATCGCTATTCAACAGTTGCGTTACTTCTCGAACGATTACGTATCCCAAACTCGTCGGCCGTGCTGTCGATACAGGTAAAGTTCCTTATAAAATCGCGTCCTGATCCATTATCCTTATTACGACTGTTTTCATGAGATGTCCCTTTTTATCACTTCCGTGGCAGAGACATAACTGAGTACCATTTTCCTGAACGAGAGGGATATCGACAAAGGGCGGAAAAAGGAGATACCGAAAAGGCAACAACCGATCCGCCCTACATTTCAAAAAAGTTACGGCATATAATTTATGTTTTAATAGAGCGTTGCAATAGGGAAACATCCGATGAAGCTCGCCTGCAAACGGGCAATTCCATTGTAAGAACGTTGTCGAAGGTGTAAGATAAAGATAAGAATAATTTTAAAGAAATAATATATAAGAAGCGCTAACAGAGAGGAGTTCCAAATCATATGCACCATTTTGAAGAAAGCGTGTACAACTTGATCGTTGAGACATCCACCAATTTGCCCGCGGATGTGCGCAAAGCGGTGAAAGCGGCGCGGGAAGCGGAAGATCGGGCGACGCGCGCCGGGCTCTCGTTGTCCACGATCGCGCAAAATATTGAAATGGCGGAATATAATGTGTCCCCGATTTGCCAAGACACGGGGATGCCTACCTTTATCGTGCATACGCCTGTCGGCGCCAACCAGATCGTCATGAAACGGCAAATTCAAAGCGCGATCCAACGGGCGACGAAGGACGGAAAGCTGCGCCCGAATTCGGTCGATTCTTTGACCGGAGCGAATAGCGGCGATAATATCGGGCCGGGTGTGCCCGTGATCCATTTCGAACAATGGGAACGAGAAGAGATCGATATTCGTTTGATACTAAAAGGCGGCGGCTGCGAAAATAAAAACATTCAATACAGCCTTCCCGCCGAACTGGAAGGTGTGGGCAAAGCGGGCCGCGACTTGGACGGCATCCGCAAATGCATTATGCACGCGGTATACCAGGCGCAAGGCCAAGGATGCAGCGCCGGGTTTATCGGCGTAGGCGTCGGCGGCGACCGGACGACCGGCTATGAACTAGCGAAACAACAATTGTTCCGCCGCGTCGACGACACGAATCCGAATCCCGATTTGCGGAAGTTGGAGGAGTATGTCATGGAAAACGCCAACAAGCTGGGCATCGGCACGATGGGATTTGGCGGGCAAGTGACGCTTCTCGGCTGCAAAATCGGCGCGATGGACCGGCTGCCGGCCAGCTTCTTCGTGTCGGTCGCGTATAACTGCTGGGCGTTCCGCCGCCAAGGCGTTCTGCTTAACGCCGAAACGGGCGAAATCAAGGAATGGATCTACGAACGCGGCAGTGAAACGGCGATGAGGGACGAAGCCGCGGCCGCACCTGCAACGGAACAGCAAAACGAAGAACAGCGCCGCGAGGTCGTACTGACGACGCCGATTACGGAAGAACAAATCCGCAGCTTGCGCGTAGGGGATGTTGTCGTTATCTCCGGCGAAATGCATACAGGCCGCGACGCGCTGCATAAATATTTGATGGACCACGACGCTCCGGTCGATTTGAACGGTGCGGTTATCTATCATTGCGGACCGGTCATGCTGAAAGACGAGCAAGGCTGGCATGTTAAAGCGGCAGGACCGACGACGAGCATTCGCGAGGAACCGTATCAAGGCGATATTATTAAAAAATTCGGCATACGAGCGGTCATCGGCAAAGGCGGAATGGGACCGAAGACGCTCCAAGCGCTGCAGGAGCACGGAGGGGTCTATTTGAACGCCATCGGCGGCGCGGCGCAATATTATGCCGAATGCATTAAGCAAGTGAACGGCGTAGACTTTATGGAGTTCGGCATTCCCGAGGCGATGTGGCATTTGCAAGTAGAAGGATTTGCCGCTATCGTTACGATGGATTCGCATGGCAACAGCCTGCATGCCGACGTGGAGAAGGACTCTCTTGCCAAATTGGCGCAATTTCAAGAACGCGTATTTTAAAATGTGCGGAAACCCGGTATCCTGTTGATACCTGGGTTTCTTTTTGTTACCCTTGTTTCGTACGTCATAATGGATTTCATGAAAAGGAATGAAAATTCGATGCGGAAATTTCGCGTACGCTTAACGGTGATTTTGATCGCGATCGTCGGTTTGTCCGTGCTTGCGGCCGGCATGCTCTCCGTTCGCATGTTCCAACAATCGCATTTGTCGGCATTAGAGGAAAATATGGACCGTGAAATTAAAATGATACTTGAGATGTTTCCTTGGCTGCCGGCTTCGGAAGACGAAGCGGAACAGTTCGCTTATTATACCGATGCCGCCAAACAATTGAGCGAAAGCACGGAAGCGCGGGTTACGTTTATTCGCAGCGACGGGCAGGTGATCGGCGACTCCGAGCACGATCCGCGTACGATGGAAAACCACGCCGGACGCGAGGAAATTATAGCGGCGGATCGGACGGGCCGCGGCAGCCAGATTCGTTTCAGCGAAACATTGGGACATAATATGCTGTATGTGGCAATCCCTGCGAAGAATCCTTCTTTTCAAGGATACGTCAGGCTTGCGATGAGCATCAACGATGTTGAAGCGGACATCCGCCAGCTTTGGATCTATTTGTTCGGCGGTTTGCTCGTTCTGTTCGCGCTGGCGGCGCTCGTCAGTTTTCGCATCGCATTCGGCCTGACGCGGCCGCTCGAGCATATTACGAAAGTGGCGTACATGATCTCGCGCAAAAATTATAAAGCGCGGGTCGACGTCCGTAAAATCGACGAAATCGGCCAGCTCGGCGCGGCGATCAATACGATGGCGGACAGCCTGCAGGAACAGATGAATCATATCCGCGAAAATGAGCACCGATTGCAAAACGTACTGGAAAATATGATCAACGGCGTCATGATGGCGGATCAGCACGGCACGATCGTGCTTGCCAACCAGTCTGCCGAAACGATACTCGGGCTGGAAGCGAAACAGTTGGCCGGGAAAAATTACAAGGACATTAAGCAGCATCATGCTTTGGTTCAGTTTATTGCGGAAGGCTTGGAACGAAAAGAAATGATGCGCGACGAGGTAACCGTATATTTGCCCGAAGAAAAACTGCTCGACGTCAACCTGGTGCCTATGTATTTCGACGATCGGAAATGGGTCGGCATGCTCGTTCTGCTGCAAGATATGACGGCGATTCGCCGCCTCGAGCGGATGCGCAGCGAATTTGTCGCCAACGTGTCGCATGAATTGAAAACGCCGGTTGCCGCGGTCAAAGGGTTTGCGGAAACTTTGCTCAGCGGAGCCGTTAACGACGCGGAAACGACAAGAGCGTTTTTGCAAATTATATACGACGAGAGCGATCGGCTTAACCGGTTGATCGGCGACATTCTCGAACTGTCCAAGATCGAGTCGAAACGATCGCCGCTGCAATTTTCTCCGGTACATTTGCAAAGCTTTATCGATAAGACGGTTGAAATGTTGCGCACGGAAGCGGCGAAAAAAAATATCGCCCTCGAATCGCAGGTGCCCGAATATTTATTTGCGGAAGCGGACGAGGATCGGCTGCGCCAAATTCTCATTAACGTGCTGTCCAACGGCATCAGCTATACGCCGCAAGGCGGCAAAGTGAAAGTTACCGCAGAGCCGATCGCGCAAGCCGCGGGCGAACGGAATGACGAGGCAAGCGATGCGGATCCCGAAGAGTATGAAACGATACGCATTACGATTTCGGATACCGGCATCGGGATACCGAAGCCGGATTTGCCGCGTATCTTCGAACGGTTCTACCGCGTCGACAAGGCGCGTTCCCGCAGCTCGGGCGGCACCGGATTGGGCTTATCGATCGTGAAGCACTTGGTTGAACTGCATAAAGGGACGATTCAAGTGGAAAGCGAGCTAGGAATAGGTACCAGCTTCATCATCGATATACCGGTCATCCAACAGCAAATCGAGTAAATTAACGATCCGTTTACACGAAATTTACACTCCGTTTACAAATGTATGATAAGATAAAAATGTTAACTCGGCTCAGTTCTTTGGTAAACGAAGGAGGTTGTCATGTCGCATAAGGTGCTGATAATAGAAGACGAACCGACGCTCGCCAGATTGCTATCGTACAATTTAGCGCAGGAAGGTTACGACATCAAGGTGGTCGACCATGGGACGGAAGGGCTGCAGGCGGGGCTGAGCGAGCATTTCGATTTGATCATACTGGATATTATGCTTCCCGGCATGAACGGATTTGAAATATTGGCGAAGATGAGACAAGCCGGCAAACGGACGCCGGTCATTATATTAACCGCTCGCAACGCGGAGGAAGAAGTGGTGCAAGGTTTGAAAAGCGGCGCCGACGATTATATTACGAAACCGTTCGGCGTTGCGGAGCTGCTGGCGCGCGTATCGGCGGTGCTGCGGCGCTTCTCCGGGGAGGAGGTTCCGCTCCAAGCGGCCGCCGACCATGAGAAAACGATCGAAATCGGCGAACTGAAAATTTACCCGGAACGTTACGAAGTGCTTCTTCACGGGGGCTCGATCCCGCTGCGGCCCAAAGAGTTCGAAGTGCTGCTCTATCTGGTGCAGCGGCCGGGGATGGTCATTTCGCGGGACGATTTGATGAATGTCGTGTGGGGATTCGACTATATCGGGGGTCAGCGAACGGTAGACGTTCACGTCAGTTCCTTGCGCAAAAAACTGGAGATGAATCAACAAACGGTGCAAATCGACTCGATTCGCGGCGTCGGATACAAACTGGTCGTAAAAAAGTCTTCTCATTCCGTTTAAGGAATACGGAGACTTTTTTTCGTTGCATTACGAAGGATCCTCGCTGCGTCCCGCCCACCAAAACACAATAACGACCGACACGATAAGAAGTAGGATCGGCGCGTAAAAAAGAAAAAACGCGTGCATGGAAACGTCATTCCTTTCTATTTTCTTCCCAGCTTGCCTTGGACGTAAGTGGAATCGAACAAAAAGAGGCGGAGCAACAAATATAAGGACGGAATGAGCACAAGCAATCCGAGAAGAAACGCGGCGATTAATGCGACGGCCATCTCCGGATTCGTAAAGTGCTCGTAAATCGTCAAGTAAGGGTATAGCAAATAAGGCAAGTGCGATTTTCCGTATCCGAAAAAGGCGAATCCAAACTGCAAAATAACGAGTGCGAACGCGTAATTGTAGAAACGGCCCTTCCATACGAAATAAACCGCGACGGCAAAACAGACGAACGAAGCGGCGAACATCCAGGCATTGGCGACCATATTGTCAAAATGCAGCGGATTATGAGCGCGAATGGCGAAAAAAACGAGCAGACTGCTTGCGATCGTCGGCGCGGACCAACTGAGCGCATAGCGGCGCAGCACTTTCAAAGCTTCGGCATCCTTCGCTTTGTCGGCATAATAGGTCAGGAACATGGCGGAAATATAGAGTACGCTAACCAAAGCGAGCAGGACGACCGACCAGGCGTAGCCGCTCGTAAACAATTTGCCGTACGAAATGGACACGCCGCCGCCTCTCTCTTCGATAAATCCTCCTTCGGATATGGACAACACCGTCGACAACGCGGCCGGAATGAGCAGGCCGCTTGCGCCGTACAAGAACATATAGAACGTATTTTCCCGGTTCCCATACGTGCTGAATACATAATAGGAGCCGCGAATCGCGAGCAGAACGATGGCGACGCTGCCGGGAACCAGCAAGGCGGTTCCGTAGTAGTAAGCCGTATCCGGAAAGAAACCGACGATGCCGACGAAGAAAAATACGAGAAATACGTTCGTCACTTCCCATACCGGCGTCAAGTAGAGTTCGATGACAGGGTTGATTTGATGTCTTTTTCCCGTAATTAGACTGTAATAACTGAAAAAGCCCGCCCCGAAATCGATCGAGGCGACGATAAGATAGCCGAACAAGAACACCCATAGCACCGTGATCCCCAACAATTCATAGCCCATTCAAACATGGCCCCCTCAATGCGCACAAATGTTAATCATCCATATTCCGCGCGCGAATTTCCGCTTCCGCCGGGTTGTTTCGGAACATTCTCAGCAAGATGGCCGAGCTGCTGACGCCTAGTATTGCGTACAGGAGCGCGAACAGCCATAGCATCGTATCGACATGCCCCGATGTCGTGGCGCCTTGCGCCGTTCTCATGATGCCAACCAGAATCCACGGTTGTCTGCCGACTTCCGTATACATCCAACCGAATTCGATCGCCAGGAAAGCAAGCGGAGCGCCGAGGACGATAAAATAGTGAAGCAGGCGCGCCGTCCGCGGAACGGCATGCTTGCGCCGTTTGCGGTAGGCGATGACGTACCAGACGCCGACGGCGATAAGATACATGCCGATCGCCACCATCGAGTCGAATAAATAATGCGTCACGAGCGGCGGCCAAAGCTCCTTGGGCGTCTCGCTCAACCCGCGAACTTCGGCGCCAGGGTCGCCATGCGCCAAAATGCTGAGCGCGTACGGAATTTTGAGGCCAAGCCTCACTTCGTTATTCCGGTCAAGATATCCGCCGAGAATGAGCGGCGCATGCGTGCCTGTTTCAAAATGCCACTCGGCCGCCGCCAGTTTCTCCGGTTGGTACGAAGCGAGAAATTTGCCCGACAGGTCGCCGAGGACAAAAGTCGTCAACGCAAACACCAATCCGGAAGTCATCGTTAGTTTCAAAGCCTTGCGATAATATATATGGCTTCGGCCTTTCAACAGCGAAACGGCGGCAATCGCCGCCAGAAGAAACGCGCATGCGACATAGGCGGTGGCGAGCACATGCGCCACTTTGGTCGGCATCGCCGGATTCAGCATCGCCGCGATCGGCCGAATGTCCGTCGGGCTTCCGTCTTCGAGCCTGAATCCCTGCGGCGTATTCATAAACGCATTGACGCATGTAATGAAAAAGGCGGAAGCCGAGGAACCGATCGCCACGGGTATGAGCAAATACAGGTGAAGCAGCGGTTGTTTGAACCGATCCCATGTGTATAAATAGATCCCGAGAAAGATCGCTTCCACGAAAAAGGCGAACGTCTCCATGAACAAGGGCAATGCGATCAATTGGCCCGCGACGCGCATAAAACTCGGCCACAGCAAACTAAGCTGCAGCCCGATCGCGGTACCCGTCACGACGCCGACGGCCGCCGTAATCGTATAGCCGCGAGCCCAGCGGCGCGCCATCAAAGAGTAGTGCGGATCGCGGCGTCTTACGCCCATCCATTCCGCGAGCGCGATGAAGATCGGCACCCCGACGCCGATTGTGGCGAACACGATGTGAAAGGCCAGCGTCAAACCGGTTAATATCCGGCTGTAAACGACCGGATCGTAAGGGAACATCCCGCGTCACTCCTTCTCATAAGTGCCGGATAATAGAAAAAAGCATAATCAGCGCGATAATGAAACAGAGCGCGATTAATCTGCTCTCCTGTTTGCGAATGGGATCGGAACGATAGCGTTTCGTCATACTTCCTCCGTCTTTTGCCGCGAGTTTGTGCGTTGCAATATTGATTAATTTTCCCTCTTTTTCCGTTATTACACCAACCTTGTATTTGCCACAATTTACATGAAATTAATATGCCGCAAACATTCCGTTAACCGTTCGCTGCTACACTGGTGCCGTAGGGATAGGAAGAAAGAACTACGATGCTCGCCGCATCGTCTATCGAGGAGGGAACCGATATGTCCGCGCAGGCGCTCCAAAAAATAATTGATTTTCCGCAAAAAGCGGAAGAAAGCGGGAGTGTGGATGTTCGCCGCTACATACAAGCGCCGACGGTTCTGGGACCGTTTCATACGTGCCGGGAAGCGATCGCCTTGCTAGGAAAAACGCCCGAAGAGGAGTGCATGGTCGTTGTGGACGAACAAGATGCGCCGCTCGGCTTGTTGATGAAAACCCGCTTTTTCCGCATCATCGGGCAAACGTACGGAATCGACTTGTACGATTCGAAATCGGTCGCTAATCTGATGGACGCGAATGCGCTGCAGGTGGACATCTCCCTGCCGGTGCAGGAAATGATCGATTTGGCGCTGAACCGTCCGAACGAACAATGCTACGATTGCGTCATCGTAACGGAGCAAGGGCGGCTTCTTGGCATTGTAACGGTGGGGTCGCTGCTGCAATTGTCGTTAACGCTGCAGCAAGCGGCCGTTCAATCGCAGCATCGCATTGCCCGGGGTACGGACGCCATGATCGCGCAAATTCACGAAGCGGCCGCGAACGTGACGCTTTCGGCGCGAAACGGAATTCTAGATTCGGAAGCGATGGTCGAATTGACGCTGCAAGGGAAGAAGGAACTAAGCAAAGTATCGGACGCGTTCGCCGGCATCATGCATAATACGGCACAGCAGGAACGGCATATTCGACATTTGCAGCAGCGAACGGCGGGCATCTCCGCGATCACGCAATTGATTCGCGACTTGGCCGAACAGAGCAATCTGCTGGCGCTCAACGCGAGCATCGAAGCGGCCAGAGCCGGCGCGTACGGCAAAGGATTTGCCGTCGTCGCTTCCGAGATGCGCAAGCTTGCGGACCGCACGAAAGCGTCGGCCGACGCTATCGCCGGCATGCTCGGCGAAGTCGGGGAATCCGTTGCGGAAACGGCGCAATGGGTGCAGGCGGGACGCGCGGAGACGGAGAACAGCGCGGCGTATGTTCGCGAAGCGGCGGAAGCATTCGAGAAGCTGCTGCACGCTGCGGAAGACCACCGGAAACAAGTGCAGGAAATGTTCGCAAACGCCGCCGTCGTCGATCGAAAAACGGATGAAGTCAAACAGGCGATTCGGAGCATCTTGAAATTTTTACACTGAGTTAACAAAACTTTCGAACAGGCTTAACAATCTTTCGCTACCATTGGAAACGTAGCGAAGAAAAAGGATAAAAGTACGATGAATCAGGGGAGTGGTTGTAGATGTTGAAACCGGGGAAAAAGAGTTTGCTAACGCTGCTAATTATTATTGTCGCGCTTACGCTTGCGGCTTGCGGCGGTACGAAAGCGGCAGAGACGCCTGCTGCGGAAACGCCGGCGGCAGGCAACGAATCGAATGCGGAAGAAACGGCGGCGCTGTCGGGTACGATAGAAATTGACGGTTCCAGCACGGTATTCCCGATGGCAGAAGCGATTGCGGAAGAGTTCAGCAAAGAGTATAAAGACGTTCGCGTAACGGTCGGCACGTCCGGCACCGGCGGCGGATTCAAACGTTTCACGAAAGGCGAGACGGCGATCAGCAACGCTTCCCGCGCCATTAAAGACAGCGAAGCGGAAGAAGCGAAGGCGAACGGCGTCGATTATATCGAATTAAAAGTAGCGTATGACGGGTTGTCCGTTGTCGTTAACAAAGATAATGACTGGGTAGATAAATTGTCGGTTGACGAACTGAAAAAAATATACGAGCCGAACAGCACGGTGAAAACATGGGCTGACGTTCGCGCCGGATGGCCGCAAGAGCCGATCAAAATTTATTCGCCGGGCGCGGATCACGGAACGTTCGATTATTTCACGGAAGAAATTATCGGCACGGCGAAAGAAAGCCGCAACGACAACCAAATTACGTTCAGCGCAGACACGAATGCGGTCGTGCAGGGCGTCATGGGCGACAAATATTCGATCGGGTATTTCGGCTACGCCTTCTATGAAGAGAACGCGGATCAATTGAAGCTCGTTCCGGTCGACAACGGTACGGCGACGGTAACGCCTTCGATGGAAACGATCAAAGACGGCAGCTATTCTCCGCTTGCCCGCCCATTGTTGATCTATGTAAGCAAACAAGCGATGGAAAAACCGGAAGTGAAAACTTTCGTCGAATATTTCATGCAGCATGCCGGAAGCGTGGCGGGTGAAGTCGGATACGTTCCGCTCCCGGATGAGCAATACGACGCTGAAAAAGCGAAGCTGAGTCAATAATCCTTAACGCAACACGAATCCATAAAAAAGTGATGTCTCAACCTTTGAAAGCGAGGCATCACCTTTTTGTGGATACGCACACGAAACGATAACAAAGCGAGGTTAAGGAAAAATGAGCGATTTGGAATTGCAAACGAAGCGGCCCAAACTGCAGTTGAAAAATAAAAATATATATATGTTGGATAAATTGATGCCGGTCGTTTTATTTTTTTGTGCGGCGGTTTCGATCGTGACGACGATCGGGATCGTTTATACGTTGTTTTCGGAGACGTTTCAATTTTTCAAGCAAGTGCCGCTGTTCGATTTTCTGTTCGGCATGAAGTGGAGTCCGCTCATCGAACCGAAAAGCTTTGGCATTTGGCCGCTCTTGAGCGGCACGCTGCTCGTTACCGTCATCGCTTGCGTATTCGCGTTTCCCGTCGGCATCGCCAGCGCCATCTATTTAAGCGAATATGCGCCGAACCGCGTTCGCAAAATCGTCAAGCCGATTTTGGAAGTGCTCGCGGGCGTGCCTACGATCGTTTACGGTTATTTTGCGTTAACGTTCGTCACGCCGATCATTCGCGCTGTCTTCCCGTCGACCGGCGTATTTAACGCGCTCAGCGCCGGCATCGTCGTCGGCATTATGATTATTCCGATGATTACCTCGCTCAGCGAAGATGCGATGGCGGCGGTGCCGCGCAGCTTGCGCCACGGCGCCTACGCGCTGGGTGCCACCCGTTTCGAGGTGGCGCTCAAAATCGTCGTGCCCGCGGCGTTCTCCGGCATCGTGTCCTCGGGCGTGCTGGCATTCTCCCGCGCGATCGGCGAGACGATGATCGTAACCGTCGCCGCCGGATCGACGCCGCAGCTCACGATGAATCCGCTCGAAAGCATCCAGACGATGACGGCGTATATCGTTCAAGTAAGTTTGGGCGATACCCCGCACGGTTCGATCGAATACGGCACCATATTCGCCGTCGGGCTCACGTTGTTCTTGTTCACTTTCCTATTAAATATATTAGCCTCTTACGTTGCCAAACGATTTAGGGAGGAGTATTGATTATGAGCATTTTACAGGATGCGAACCGGGGCCAGATCCGCAAGCGGCGCAATACGGATTTCGCGCTGCACCTGCTGTTTGTCGCAGCCACCTCGATCGGTATTTTGGCGTTGATGGCTTTGTTGATCAATATTATGATGGACGGACTGACGCGTCTGTCTCCGGAATTATTTACGAATTACCCTTCGCGGTTCGCTGCCAAAGCCGGAATGAAATCCGCCATCGTCGGCACGATTTATATGATCTTGATTATGGCTCCGTTGTCGTTCGTCCTTGGCGTCGGGGCGGCGATTTATTTGGAGGAATATTCGAAGAAAAACCGGTTAACGCGATTGCTGCAGTTGAATATCAGCACGTTGGCCGGCGTACCCTCCATCGTATACGGCATCCTCGGATTGACGCTGTTCGTGCGCGGCCTTCATCTGGAGCGGAGCTTGCTGTCCGGCGCGCTTACGATGACGCTGCTCGTATTGCCGATTATCATCGTATCTTCCCAAGAAGCGCTGCGTGCGGTGCCCAAATCGCGGCGGGAAGCTTCCTATGCGCTTGGGGCGTCCAAATGGCAGACGGTGTCGCGCTCGGTGCTGCCTTCGGCGATTCCCGGCATTTTGACGGGCGTCATTCTCGCGCTTTCCAGAGCGATCGGCGAAACGGCACCGCTTATTATGATCGGCGCGCTGACGTTTGTCGCCTTCTTGCCTAGCGGCATTATGGACTCGTTTACGGTTATGCCGATTCAAATCTTCAACTGGGTCTCGAGACCGCAGGTCGCGTTCCATGAATTGGCGGCGGCAGGCATTATCGTCCTGCTCGTACTGTTGATCTTGATGAATTTTTCCGCCATTGTGTTGCGCAACAAGTATCAGAAAAATATATGAGAACATCGGGAAAAGGGGGGCATCGAGGATGCAAACGTTAATCGATATCAAAGATTTGAACTTATATTACGGTACGTATCATGCGCTTAAAAACGTAAACCTGGAAATACCCGAAAAAGCGATTACCGCGTTTATCGGCCCTTCCGGCTGCGGGAAATCGACGCTGCTGCGCACGCTCAACCGGATGAACGACATGATTGCCGGTTCGAAAATCGAAGGAAAAGTCGAAATTGCAGGCACCGACATTTACGGCAAAGAAGTGGACGTGGAAACGTTGCGCAAAAAAGTCGGCATGGTGTTTCAACAGCCGAATCCTTTTCCGAAATCGATATACGATAATATCGCATACGGTCCAAGATTGCACGGCGTCCGCAGCAAGAAGCGGCTCGACGAGATCGTCGAGCATAGCTTGCGGAAGGCGGTGCTATGGGACGAAGTGAAAGATTATTTGAAACGGTCCGCCTTCAGCTTGTCGGGAGGACAGCAGCAGCGGCTATGTATTGCTCGGGCGCTCGCCGTCAACCCGGATATTTTGCTGATGGACGAATCGACTTCGGCGCTCGATCCGATCTCGACGCTCAAAATCGAGGAATTGGCGCAGGAGTTGAAGGCTCAGTACACGATCGTCATGGTAACCCACAATATGCATCAGGCCGCGCGCGTCTCCGACCGGACCGTATTTTTCTTGAACGGCGAAGTCGTCGAAGCGACGGAAACGGAAAAATTGTTCTCGAATCCGAGCGATCAACGTACGGAAGATTATATTACGGGCCGATTCGGATAATCCAACGGACAGGAGGAAAGAATCATGGTTCAAAGGAAAGAATTCGATCAACAGTTGAATGAATTAACGGCCCTGCTCGAGGAGATGGGCAAGCGCGTCGAGACGATGCTCAGCGAAGCGGTGGACGCGTTGCAGCGGGTGGATGCGGAGCAGGCGCGGAAAATTATATCGATCGATCCCGAATTGAATCAAATGGAAGATAAAGTGGTAGAGAAAGGTTCCATGCTCATTGCGACGCAGCAGCCTGTAGCCAAAGATTTAAGGCGTATTCTGGCGGCGTTCAAAATTGCCAGCGATTTGGAGCGGATGGGAGACTTATCGGTCGACATTGCCAAAGTCGTACTCAGAATCGAAGGCCAGCAGTTGATGAAGCCGTTGATCGATATTCCGCAAATGGCCGACATCGTCACGCAGATGACCTATGAATCGATTCAAGCGTATTCGGAAGAGAACGTCGATCTGGCCTACAAAATGTCCAAGGACGACGATCAGGTCGATCAATTGTACAGCCAAATCGTACGCGAACTGTTTACGCTGATGGCGCAAAATCCGGCTACCATATCCCAGGCGATGCTGCTTACTTTTGTCGGACGTTATATCGAACGAATCGCCGATCATGCGACGAATATCGGAGAGAGCGTCATTTATTTGGTCACCGGCAAACGAGCCGATCTGAACTAATAGAAGTGCTGAAAAGTTGACTTTTTGAACACGCATTAATATGGGCAGGATCCGTTTCTTATGAAACCGATTCTGTTTTTTGTTTTCCATGCGCTTTCGGCAAAAGCTTTTTTATCTTTCTAGCGCACTATGCTATCATAGAATATAGGAATCGGTGTCTGTCCGCAGGACGGAACCGCCATGTTGAGAAATCGAGGTGTTGTATGGATAAAATCATTCTGATCGATGGGAACAGCATTGCCAACCGGGCGTTTTACGCGATGCCCCCTTTGACGAATTCCAGCGGACTGCACACAAATGCCGTATACGGCTTTACTACGATGTTACTGAAATTAATTGAAGAGGAAAAACCTACGCATATGCTCGTCGCGTTCGACGCAGGCAAAATTACGTTCCGGCATGCGGAATACAAAGAATATAAGGGCGGGCGCGCCAAGACGCCGCCGGAGTTGTCCGAGCAATTCCCGCTCATGAAACAGCTGCTCGAAGGCTGCGGAATCGCCCAGTTTGAAATGTCGGGCTACGAAGCGGACGATATTATCGGGACGTTAACCCGTCTTGCGGATGAAGCGGGGAAGCAAACGCTCGTCGTGACGGGCGACAAAGACATGCTGCAGCTCGCCTCCGAACATGTGACGATTGCGCTAACGCGCAAAGGCGTAACGGAGATCGAAGCTTATAATCCGGCGCAAATCAAGGAAAAGTACGGTTTAACGCCTGGGCAGATCGTCGATTTAAAAGGGCTGATGGGCGATGCGTCCGACAACATTCCGGGCGTGCCGGGAGTCGGCGAGAAAACGGCGCTTAAGCTGCTGCATCAATATCAGACGGTGGAAGAAGTCATTGCGCATGTTCATGAATTAAAAGGAAAGCTGAAAGAAAATATAGAAAGCCATGTGCAAGACGCGAAAATGAGCAAAGAGCTCGCGACAATATTCCGCGACATGCCGCTTGAGAAAGAATGGGACGACATGAAATTTAACGGCCTGCAAACCGAAACGGCCGTGCCCGTTTTTCGCAAGCTTGAATTCAAGTCGCTTCTGGAGCGTCTCGACTTAACGGCGGCGCAAACGGATGAAAGCCGGGAGCCGGAGTCGCCGCTGCAATTGGTCGTGCTTGACGAAACGAATGTCGGTTCGCTGATCGAACGGCTTGCCGAAGTAGATGTCGTCCATGTGGAATCGGCCGGCGAGAATCCGCATCATGCGGTATTGATCGGCATCGCGCTGCGGACGTCGGATACGAGCTATTACGTGCCGTTCGAACTGCTCGCTTCCGAGGCGGGGGCGCCGCTAAGGGAGTGGTTTGCGGACGAGAACATTCCGAAGCGGGGGTACGATCTGCACAAGGCGGACATCGTGCTCCATTGGCACGGCATATTGCTGCAGGGAGCCGCATTCGACGTTCACCTCGCGGCGTATTTGCTCGATCCGACGGAATCCGACCAGTCGCTTAGCGCGCTAACCTCGAAATACGGCTTGCCTTCGTTGCAGTCGGATGAGGCCGTGTTCGGCAAAGGAGCCAAATTCAAAGTGCCGGATCTCGAAATCGTAAGCGAGCATTTGGGCCGGAAAGCTGCGTCGATTCAACAAGTTATCGCGAAACAGCAGGAGGACTTGGAGAAATACGAAATGCATCGCCTGTATTACGAGTTGGAGCTGCCGTTGTCGAAAGTGCTGGCCGATATGGAAAAGCAAGGCATCTCGGTGAACGCGGAAGGTTTGCAGCGGCTCGGCCAAGAATTCGAGGCGCAAATCGCTACGCTGGTTCAAGACATTTACGAACTGGCCGGTACGGAATTTAACATCAATTCGCCGAAGCAGCTTGGCGAAATTTTGTTCGATAAATTGGGCTTGCCTGTCGTGAAGAAGACGAAGACAGGCTATTCGACCGACGCGGAAGTATTGGAGAAGTTGGAACCGTACCATGAAATCGTGCGAAAAATTTTGCATTACCGCCAAATCGCCAAGCTTCAATCGACCTATGTGGAAGGCTTGTTGAAAGAGGTTCGTCCGGAAACGGGGAAAGTGCATACGTACTACCGTCAAACCATTGCGGCGACAGGGCGTCTCAGCAGCCAGTTTCCGAATTTGCAGAACATTCCGATCCGGCTGGAGGAAGGGCGCAAAATTAGACAAGTGTTCGTTCCGTCCGAACCGGGCTGGCATATTCTGGCGGCAGATTATTCGCAAATCGAATTGCGCGTGCTTGCCCATATATCGCAGGACGAGAAATTGAAAGAAGCGTTCGTGCATAATATGGACATTCATACGAAAACGGCCATGGATGTCTTCGGGGTATCCGAATCCGATGTGGACTCGAATATGCGCCGGCAGGCGAAAGCCGTCAACTTCGGCATCGTGTACGGCATTAGCGATTACGGATTGTCGCAAAACTTGAACATTACGCGCAAAGAAGCGGCTAAATTTATCGAGCAGTATTTTGCCGTCTTCCAAGGGGTTCGCCGGTTTATGGACGACATCGTGAAGCAAGCGCGGAGCGACGGTTTCGTACGCACATTGCTCGAGCGGCGCCGTTATTTGCCGGAAATTAACGCGTCCAATTACAATTTGCGGTCGTTTGCCGAACGGACGGCGATGAATACGCCGATCCAGGGAACGGCGGCGGATATTATCAAGCTCGCCATGGTTCAGATGGATGAACGGTTGCGGGCGGAGAAGCTGCGCAGCCGCATGCTGCTGCAAGTGCATGACGAATTGGTATTTGAAGTGCCGGAAGAAGAATTGGAGACGATGAGCCGGATCGTGCCGGAAGTCATGGCCGGAGCGCTGCAGCTTGACGTTCCGCTGCAAGCGGATGTCAGCTATGGTTCGAATTGGTATGAAGCCAAGTAATGCCGTCATGCGCTCCCGTTGTCCGGCAAGCTTCGATGGATTGGCCGGGAAGGTTCCGGTATAATATGGACTGAGGTGAAATTTCATGCCGGAATTGCCTGAAGTGGAAACGGTAAAACGAACGTTAAACCAGTTAATTATCGGAAAACAAATCGAACGCGTCACCGTCTCGTTGCCGCGTATTATACAACGCCCGCAAGATACGCTTATGTTCGCGGCTCTGCTTGCCGGGCATACGTTTCAACGAGTGGAGCGCCGCGGGAAATTTCTAAGGATGACGCTGGACGGGCTCGTGCTCGTATCCCATTTGCGTATGGAAGGCCGTTTCGGCCTTTATAAGCGGGACGAGCCGCTCGAGAAGCATACCCATGTCATCTTTCATTTTACCGACGGCACGGAATTGCGTTACAAAGACGTGCGGCAGTTCGGCACGATGCATCTATTCGAACCGGGCGAAGAACTGAAAGAGCCTCCGCTCAGCAAGCTCGGGCTCGAACCGCTCGATGCGGATTTTACGCTGGAGAAGTTCAAGCAAGCGATCGCCCGGCGTACGACGAAAATTAAAACCGTGTTGTTAAACCAGGCATATATTGTCGGGATCGGCAATATTTATGTCGATGAAGCTTTGTTCCGCTCCGGCATCCATCCGGAGAGATCGCCGCAATCATTAACGTCGGAAGAGTTCGAACGGTTGTTCCGGGCTATTATTGAAACGTTGAATGAAGCGGTCGATGCCGGCGGTTCGTCTATTAAGTCATACGTGAACGGACAAGGCGAGATGGGAATGTTCCAACATCAGCTTCTTATTTACGGAAGGAAAGACGAGCCATGCGTCAGGTGCGGCGCAATCGTGGAAAAAACGGTCGTCGGCGGCAGGGGAACGCATATATGCCCGCAATGCCAGCCTCGGCCCGATTCATTCGTTTCGTAATCGCCTGTTGAAACGATTCGTATCGCTAGGCACCTTACCGCCCAATCTCCCATATGATGTGTAAGACATTAACCGCAGGCTTTACGGAAGTGGCAATGATGCGGTTTATACGGGAGGGGAATTCGGGTGCTAGCTCACATCGTATCGGTTATCTTTCTGGCATTCGCGTTAAGCTTGGACGGATTTGGCGTAGGGGTGACGTACGGCTTGCGTAAAATACGGATACCGATCGTCTCTATTGCCATCATTTCTTTCTGTTCCGGCGTCGTTATTTTTATTTCCATGCAAATCGGCGTGTTGATTTCCCGGTACGTATCCAGCGATTATACGAATTGGATCGGAGCTGTCATCTTAATCGGCATCGGCTGTTGGGCGCTTATCCAATTGTACTTGTCCCAGAACAAAAGCTGCGCCGAAGATGCAGGGCCGGATGCGGGAAGCGGGAATGCGGATCGCGGCAAACCCTTGCTGCCGTCCGGCAAAAGCACGTTATGGTCGCTCGAGTTGAAACGCTTCGGCTTGGTCGTCCAAATTTTACGGACACCGTCGGCGGCCGACGTGGACAGATCGGGGAGCATTTCGGCTTCGGAAGCCGCTTTGCTCGGGATCGCGCTGTCGCTGGACGCGTTCGGCGCCGGGCTCGGCGCGGCGATGCTCGGCTTTTCGCCGCTCGCTACGTCGCTCGTTATTGCGGTTGCAAGCGGAAGTTTTATCGTCATCGGAATGCATATAGGCTTTACATTTGCAGGAGTGAAGTGGATGAGAAGATTGTCCGCGCTGCCGGGGTGCATGTTAATATTGATCGGCATTCTACGACTTTTTTAATACGATTTGACGAGGTGAAATGATGAATCTCGGATTGACCGGCGGAATTGCAACGGGGAAAAGCACAGTTTCGTCTTTGCTCGAAGAGCGGGGCGCTTTGATCATAGATGCGGATCGGGTTGCCAGGGAAGTCGTCCTTCCCGGCAGTCCCGCTTTGCAACAGGTTGCCGAACGGTTCGGACAAGCTGTTCTGTTAGAGGACGGTTCGTTGAACCGCAAAAAATTGGGCGAAATCGTGTTTGCCGACGAGGCGGAGCGCAAAGCGCTCGAATCGATTTTGCATCCGGCCATACGGTCGGTCATGCGGGAGCGGATGGAAGCGTTTGAGCGCGATTATCCGGACAAGCTTGTCGTTGCGGACATTCCTCTGTTGTATGAATCGGGTTTGGAATCGATGTATGAGGAAATTATGGTGGTATATGTACCGCGAGAGGTTCAACTGCAGAGGCTGATGAAGCGGGACGGGATGTCGGCGGAGGAAGCCGGCAAACGTCTAAATGCGCAGTTCGATATCGAATGGAAAAAACGACAAGCGGATTACGTTATCGATAACCGCGGGTCCCTTGACGAAACGAAGAAACAAATTGACCGGTTTTGGCACGGAAAGGGACTTGCATGAGTTGGCTGCGTAAAAAAAGGGTGCTGCTGTTGCTGTTTGTCGGATTTGTCATCGTACTGTTTTTCAACTCAAGTTGGATGGGGAAATGGCTTTATCCGATTCATTATCAGGAACCGATTCGCAATTTTGCCATCATGTACGAGGTCGATCCGTTGCTTGTCGCCGCGATCATTCGCGTGGAATCGAATTATAAACCTAGCAGAGAGTCTAAGAAAGGCGCGCTCGGGATGATGCAGGTTATGCCCGATACGGCCGACTGGGTGATGGAGAAGGCGAAATTGCCCCGCATTTCAATGGAACGGGTGAACCATGAGCCCGAACCGAACATTCAGATCGGCACTTGGTATTTAAAGACGCTGCTTGATCGTTTCGATGGAAACATCTTCGCGGCCGTCGCGGCATATAACGCCGGACCGACTGTCGTTGCGAGATGGATCGATAACGACGTATGGGACGGGCGAATCGAGACCGCCAAAAAAATCCCTTACGGCGAAACGAAACACTATGTACAGCGCGTTGTTTATTATTATAATAAATATAAGGAACATTATTCTGATTTTTGAGCAAAAGCGCAAAGAAGCATTGAACAAGCTGTTTTGTCAGCTTTGTCCAACACTTCCTTGCTTTTCAATCATTATTTGAATTGACCTGCCAATTGTTGCTCGGCGATAGTCACCAGGCGTTTAGTGATGTTACCACCAAGAGCACCAGTGTCACGAGTAGCCATGTTACCGTAGTAACCGTCTTGAGGAATTGCGATCCCCAATTCTTGAGCAACCTCGTATTTCAACTGTTCAAGAGCTGCTGTAGCTTGAGGAACGACTAGTACATTAGAACGTTGTCCTTGACCCATTGCATATCACCTCCTTGCGGTTGGTATTTGTATTATGCTCGTTAATTCAAAGTTCATTACAGATAACGATTGGGAAATAGTTCTAATTGGGTAAAGAAGTAAATTTGGAGGTAACGGTGTATGAAATGTCCGCATTGCGACTATTCGGGAACGAAAGTATTAGATTCGCGACCTGCCAACGAAAACAAATCGATTCGCCGCCGTCGCGAATGCGAAAGATGCAATCGGCGGTTCACCACATTCGAGACGATTGAGGAAACACCGTTAATCGTCATCAAAAAGGGAGGCAATCGCGAAGAGTTTAATCGCGACAAAGTGCTGCGCGGGTTGATTCGCGCTTGCGAGAAACGGCCGGTATCGGCGGAGCGGCTCGAATCGATCGTCTCCGAAGTGGAAAAATCGCTCCGCAATACGGCCAATACCGAAGTCGAAAGCCGCGCGATCGGCGAACTTGTCATGGAGCAGCTGTACCCCGTCGATGAAGTCGCCTATGTCCGTTTTGCCTCCGTCTATCGGCAGTTCAAAGACATTAACATGTTCATGAAAGAGTTGACGAATTTATTGTCCAAGCATACGTTGGAAGACAAATAATTTTCGTTGACAGCCCCGGTCGCTATGTGTTAAGATATTCCTTGTGCCGGGGCCTCAGCTCAGCTGGGAGTATGGCATGGTCAGTTACGCTACCCCAAAAATTGAATACCAGCAGTAAGTTTGTACGGGGCCTTAGCTCAGCTGGGAGAGCGCATCGCTGGCAGCGATGAGGTCAGGGGTTCGATCCCCCTAGGCTCCACCATATACAAGAATTAAACACGCTAAAGAAGCGTGTTTTTTTGTATATGGTGGATTGCTATGGGGGCGAACCCCGGGGTTCAGTCCGCGCGGACGGAGCGAAGCGGAGGAGCACGGCGTCTGAATCTACCGCTAAAAGTCCTCGTCGAGTGAGCTTCGACAGCCATTCAATCAAAGATTCGGACATCCCCCTAGGCTCCACCAACACAGAACTCAAACGGCAGAGATGCCGTTTTTTTGTATTTTCTACAGTTTAAAAACGCTACAAGCTTCCCAATATTGATTGGTAATTGTACTGGAGACGAACATTTTTCTTGTTTAAAAATTGAATTTAGCTAATTGATTCAACAAGAGGGGAAATTAGTATGATAGAACCAGTAAGAAAACAGTAATGCCAAAAGGGTTGTAGATGAAAATGGAACGATCGCGATTCAGGCAAGTGTAGATGGCGATATCTGTTAGTCTCCGGGCCTATTGGGCTGGATCTTCATTTGATACGTTGTGATTCGGTTTATCAGGTATTCCCCACCTTACCCCCCATTTTCTCATCTCTTGGAGTACGCATTGAAAGTCCCTGCCTTTATCCGTTAAAGATTTGGTACTAACATGATCCAAAGCTCTTCGTAATTGATTGAAACGTTTGGATTCTTTGTACAGTTCTGCAATGACTAAAAACGCCCATTTTCCTGTCATAATTTGTAGAACTTCACCAACGACGAACCAGCATTGTTCCTCTTCTGTATTTAAATGCAATTTATTTCCCCCTCGTATATCCGCGTATTTTTTACAAAAAAATTTCCACAGAAGCTTCATCTTCTGTTGGACGATAAGCATATTCAGGCTGCGCGGCAAAGAATGCTTCCTATCCCGAACCATTTTGTGCAATTGAAATGGTTTTGTTCGAAATATCGTATAAACAACGGATCATGCAAGCGGAGGATTCGAGTTTGTACGAAATATCGTATTAAAAATGCTGCGTAGAAGATTGAATTGGAGATTTAGTACGAAAAATCGAATAAACAACCGTAATTTCGTCGCTTGGAGTCCATTGTTATACGAAAAATCGTACAAAATGCTCCCTACATTTTTCTTGAAAAATGACCTAGTTATGGCATACTATAATCATTGTTGCGATTTGATGAGTGGCGAAGCACGTCCGGAATATTCCTTTTATCATGAAGGGAAATATTTCGGGCGTTTTTATTAAAAAGCATGCCTGAAGTATGCGGGAGGAAAAACCCGTTTTTTACTTTACAACTATGTCACATTTCAGCTGGCTGCATCGTCTTCCAAGTAGAGAGGAAGAAAGGAGAAATGACGATGAAGATCGCGATCGTTGGCGGAACAGGCAAGTTGGGGATGCGAGTAACTGAAGAGCTGGTAAGAAGAGGGCATGATGTACGCGTGCTTAGTCGTAAATCGCATACGTACCCAGTGGACTTAGTCACAGGCGAGGGATTGGAGACAGCATTAGAGGGTTGTGACACGGTCGTGGATGCCAGCAATTCCTCCTGGAAAGCAGAGGATGTCCTTATACATGGCACAAGCAGGCTGCTCATGGCTGAAAAAGCTGCGGGTATAGGCCACCACGTATGCGTGTCTGTTGTTGGCTGTGATCGAATTCCAATCGGTTATTTCCGTATGAAAGCAAATCAAGAAGCATTGGTAATGGAGGGAATCGTACCTTGGACGATTGTTCGCTCTACCCAGTTTCATGAGTATATTGCAGAAATGTTCCAACAGGCCAATCGTTGGAAGGTGCTTCCCTTGATAAGGATGAAGACTCAAACCGTTTCTGTGGATGAAGTTGCAAAAGCTGTAGCGGATACTGTAGAATCTCGTCCGTTTCAGAAAACGATTGAGGTGGCAGGCCCTGAAATTATAGATGCTCGTGACCTTGCAAAGACGTGGAAATCGATTACTGGCATTCACGGAATTCATTTACCCATCCCTTTACCGGGAATGGTTGGAAAAGCTTTACGTGCTGGAGCTGCTACGACGGAAAAGCCAGCGGTATCTGGAACAATCAGTTTTGCTACATGGCTGAAGAAGGAGGTGACCAAGGGTTGACGCGTAAACCTTATAATGAAGCTTCACGAACTTTTGATACAGACTTAATTTATACTAAAGCGTTCGAAGCTGAACGCCCTCGTCTAGTTCGGGTGGCTTACGCCATGCTAGGGTCATTAGCTGATGCAGATGCTCGTATTCGCCGAGAACAATATGTAGGGACATGGTTGCCCGAACCAATGGTTGAGGACATTGATTCAATGGATCCCGCTGAAAAAGTTGCCTTGGATGAATCCGTAAGCATGGCTTTGATGGTCGTGCTTGAACGATTGACTTCAGCAGAACGAACCGCCTTTCTTTTGCATGATGTTTTTGCACTATCTTATGATGAAATCGCCAAAGTACTGGGACGATCGACAGTTGCCGTCAGGCAGCTTGCTTCTCGTGCTCGGCAACATGTTGAGCGTGGACGGCCTAGGTTCACACCAACATACGAAGAGCAATATCAATTAGTGAACGCTTTTGCTGTGGCTTGCCTAGAAGGTGATTTGGAACGGCTTATTGCCTTGCTTGATCCTGAAGTAGTATGGCGAGGTGATGGGGGCGGTAAGGTTAGCACTCTACAACAAGCTGAGTATGGGGCCTCGAGCGTAGCATTCGGAATTCTCCAGTTTACTCAACGAGCCCCGCATTATGTACGAATTGCCTTAGTTAATGGTGTGCCGGGCATCGTGTTAAAGGATGCTGATGGGCTACTAACCGTTGTATCCCTTACAGTAAGCAAAGGCAGAATTATCGCAATCGATGCAATTCGCAATCCTGATAAATTGTCAAACATTGAACCGTAAGCAAATCGCAAGCGGGTTGTCATTTATAGTCTGTTGCAATGTAGAAGCGGGTCTGTTAAAATTAAACTGACAATTAACGATGGGAGTTGAAGAGGATAATGTAATATTTCTTGCCGCTTTTTTTAAGAATAAAACAGGGTTTGTTTTATTCTTTATTGGCAAGAGAGTTACCTTATTCTTTTCACTCAGAAAATAAATCCTTGTCATGCCCTGTACTGGGTTGGATGCGGGTATCTTTTGAGCTACAAGAAAGGTAACTTTCTTGTAGCTCTTTTTATTTTAACAAAAGGAGGTTGCCGACACATGTCATTGATCAAGGTAACGAACCTGACGTTTGCTTATGACGGCAGTTACGACAACATCTTTGAGAATGTAAGCTTTCAAATTGATACCAACTGGAAATTGGGCTTTACGGGGAGAAACGGCCGGGGTAAGACTACGTTTCTCAATCTGCTGCTGGGTAAGTACGAATACAGCGGAACGATTTCGGCTAACGTTAGCTTCGAATATTTCCCATTCCACGTTGAACGCAAACAAAACAATACCGTCGACGTCGTCGCCGACATCTATCCCGACTTTGAACACTGGCAGCTTCTTCGCGAGCTTTCACTGCTAAAGGTGTCAGAGGACGTGTTATACCGACCGTTCGAATCGTTGTCCAACGGAGAACAAACGAAGGTGCAGCTTGCGGCGCTGTTTTTGAAGGAAAACCGTTTTTTGCTTATTGACGAGCCGACCAATCATCTAGACCTGCATGCTCGGAAGCTGGTCAGCGATTATTTGAACGGCAAGAGCGGGTTTATTTTGGTGTCGCACGATCGGGCGTTTCTCGATAACTGCGTGGATCACGTTCTTTCGATCAACAAGACGAATATCGAAATCCAGAAAGGAAATTTTTCCGACTGGTGGGAAAACAAACAACGACAGGACAACTTTGAGATGGCTGAGAACGAAAAGCTGAGGAAGGACATCAAGCGGCTGTCCGAAGCCGCCAAGCGGACCAGCAACTGGTCGCACGAAGTGGAAAAAACAAAAAACGGCACCCGCAACTCCGGCTCCAAGGTCGATAAAGGGTACATCGGTCACAAGGCTGCCAAAATGATGAAGAGGTCCAAATCGATCGAGAAAAGACAACAATCCGCGATCGAGGAAAGATTCCAACTGCTTAATAACGTTGAAAGCTCGGAAAGCCTGAAAATATCTCAGTTGTCGTATCACAAACAGCAATTAGTCGAGTTGGACCGCGTTTCGATTCGTTACGGCGAGAAGAAGGTTTGCCGCGACGTCAGCTTTACTGTGGAGCAAGGGGACCGCATTGCGCTCTCCGGTCCGAACGGCTCAGGCAAATCCAGTCTGCTCAAACTGATTTGCGGCGATGAAATTCCTTTTTCCGGCACGTTTCGAAGAGGGAGCCAGTTGAAAGTATCCTACGTTTCGCAGGACACCTCACATTTGCAGGGCAATTTGTCGGAATTCGCCAGAAACAGCGGAATTGACGAAAGCTTGATCAAATCGATATTGAGGAAATTCGATTTTTCGCGTTTGCAATTTGAAAAAGACATCGCTTCTTTTAGCGGCGGTCAGAAGAAGAAAGTGCTGATCGCAAAAAGCCTCTGCGAGCGGGTTCATTTGCATGTTTGGGACGAACCGCTCAATTTTGTGGACGTCATTTCCCGGATGCAAATCGAAGAGTTGCTGCTGGAGCATTCTCCGACCATCCTTTTTGTGGAGCATGACAGCGAGTTTTGCAAGCATATTGCGACAAAGATTGTGGAACTGGAAGAGATAAACTAAAATTTATTGCGCCGGACGCAGCGGGTCTGCAACCGGAGATCAAAACGGCTGCCATGAAGATGGCAGCTGTTTTGTTTGCGGCGCAGACTTACAAGTAAATCAAAGACGGTCCTGCCTGAAAGTGGGGGATTAGGGCCATGAATCTCACCACAACGGGGGAGCGCTGCATTGGCAGTGTAGATCTTTTCCCCAAATTTCCTGTTTGGTTGGTGTCTGACCGACATCGTCTCTTCTTTGGGAGGATGTGCTTACGCCCGTCGTTTTCTGTGATTTCCTTAACGGTAATCGTGTTGATCGTTCCGCTCATGGACCCGTTTCATCGATTGTTGAGATGTCTAAACGCAAAATGAAGCAACCGATCCGGCCTTGAATTCGTTCATCGTATACGGTTATTGCATAGGTTGATATTATTACCGCCGTACATGTTAGAATGTAGGTATCTATTAATCTTGGGTGGTGGGACAATGAAAGATAATGAGAAAAACTTCGTGATCAGTTTGGAACGATTCAAGCCCCATACTTTTCAGGCGGAGAAAGGCGAAGGCCTCTTTATGTCGCATGCTCATGAATATGATGAGCTGACATTAATATTGGATGGAGAGGGTTACTACAGCACACAGCAGCAAAATATGAAAGTGGCTGCGGGGGACCTCATTATGATTCCCTCCCGCCTTCATCACGGCTTTGTATGTACGGAACCTTGGCAAGGCGTCTCCGTTCATTTTTACCACGAACGGCTCCCGGCTTATTGCCAGCACATCTTTCATAGTCTCGAGCAGAACCCTCAGCGTATTCGCAGAGCTCATCTTGAAGAAGAAGATTTGCGATGGGCCGAGATCAGCTTCTACCAGTTGGAGAAAGAATGGAAGTCGGCCCAAAACAATATAGACGCTATGAACTTAATGCGAATTGCTCTGGAAACGACTCTGCTATTGTTTCAGCGGAATCGAATCATGCAGCCTGCTGCTCGGAATGTGTCAGACCAAGCGATTGTCGAAGAAGTGTTGAAGGAAATTCATGCAGGTTACTACACGCAGATGACGGTTAGCGAACTTGCAGCAAAACATTTTATTTCCGAGAGTAATTTGCGCAAAAAGTTTTCAGATTTGACCGGCGTTTCCCCCAAGCAGTACATCATCAATCTTCGTCTGCAAGAAGCGCAACGGCTGCTGCAGCAAACGAACAAACCTGTCGATTCGATCTCGACCGAGGTGGGGTTTACTTCTTCCAGCCGCTTTTACGATTTTTTCCTCAAATCTTTCGGTATGACGCCGCTCGAGTGGCGCAAGCAAAATCAATAAACAAAAACGCAAGCAAATTTTCCTCCTTGGGGATTTTTTCGTCCGTCGAAAACGATTCAGAATCGTTTTTTTTTGTGGTTTAAATGAAGCGTTTTCACAATTGTTCGCGCAGCAGGACTCCATGATAATAAAACTAAGCAAGGCAGAATAAAACAAAGGGGCTAATAAAGATGAATCTACGAAAAAGCAAATTATTCAGCGGTTTGTTAGTGACTGTTAGCTTGGTGCTGCTAATGGGGCTTTTGGCAGCGTGCGGCGGCAATAACAACAAGAACAAACAAGAGCCGGCTGCGGCCGGATCCGGGAACAACGAACAGTCGAATGAACGCGTCACAATTCAATTTGCGGGATGGGGAGATCCATCCGAAAAAGAAGTTTTCACGAAGTTGATAGAAGCGTTTCAAAGCAAGAACCCTAACATTAAAGTAGATTATTTGCATATTCCGTCAGGAGATTACGTGGGCAAAATGAACACGATTCTTGCCGGGGGCAACGCTCCCGATGTGTTCTATGTCCCGGACGGCGACTTCGGCAGATGGGTCAGCCAGGGTCTGCTGCTTCCTATTGACGAATACGTGAAGAACAGCAACATCGATCTCGACGATATGTGGGAATCGGGCCTGGCCCGCTACCGCTACGACGGGGCATCCAACGGCCAAGGGAATCTGTACGGGCTTCCGAAGGACATCGGACCTACTGTACTTTACTATAACAAGGATCTGTTCGCCAAAATGAGCGTTCCTTTCCCGGATGCGGACTCGCCGATGGGGATGGAAAAGTTGCTCGAAACAGCCAAAAAGCTGACGGTCGTAGAGAACGGCAAAACCGTCCAATACGGCATGGGTCCAATCTGGTGGGAGGGCTTTGCGTACGGGAACGGAGGCAAGTTCCTGAGTGACGATAAGCGCGAGTTTATCGGCAACAGCCAGGAAACGATCGACGCTCTGCAATTCGCAGCGGATCTCACGAACGTACACGGCGTCGTTCCAAGCTCGGCTGCTCTGAAGGACTTGAATGACGGTGAAATGTTCAAGACGGGCAAGCTGGCCATGATGATCACCGGCCGCTGGATGGTACCGGAATTCCGCAAGCTCAGCTTTGATTGGGATGTGGCTCCGCTGCCGACCAAGGAATGGGGCGGAACCAGCGGATCCGTGGGACTGTCCATCTATAGCAAGTCCAAAAATGTGGAAGCGGCATACAAGCTGGTCGAATATTTGGGAGGACCGGAAGGCCAGAAGGAACAATCGCTCATGGGCTTCTCGATCCCAAGCTTCATGTCGATGGCGAATACGGACGTATTCCTGCAGCCTGGCCAGAAGCCGGAGCATGCGGAAGTATTCATCAAGGCGGCCGAAGTCCAGGTTGCGGGTCCATGGACGAATCTGCCTAACGCCAAATGGTACGACATGCTTGCACAAGGGCTTGCTCCAATGTGGGAAGGCAAAAAAACGGCAGATCAGCTGTTGAACGACTTGAAGCCGAAAATCGATGCGGCAATTAAGGAAGGTAATCCCGCTTTGTTTAAATAAGCCGCAAGGAGAGCTGCAAAGAGACGAACTTTGAACGAAGGATAACGCCAATGGGCGTTTTCCTTCGCCGTATGCATTGGAGGATGAACATGAAACGCAGGGAATCCCTTTGGGCTTATCTGTTTATCTCCGCTCCGATCCTGGGATTTATGCTGTTTGCCTTTATCCCGCTCAGTTTTTCCGTTTATGTTAGCTTCACCGATTATAGCGGCTACCAGGATCCCGTTTTTAGCGGAGCAGACAACTATGTCAATTTGGTGAATGACGATCTTTTTTGGAAAACGTTGTTTAATACGTTCTATTCCGCGCTGAGCATTCCGATTGGGATGGCGATCGCCTTGGGAACAGCGATCGCGCTGAATCAGAAGATTCGCGGGATCAACTTTTTCCGGGCTGTATTCTTTCTCCCGACGATTAGCTCGGTTATCGCGCTCACATTGCTGTGGAAATGGATATTTAATGATACTTACGGTCTGCTCAACAACTTGCTCGAGCGGATCGGTATCGATGGCCCCGCTTGGCTGAGCAGCGAAACATGGGCCATGCCGGCCATGATTATTCAAGGGGCATGGGCAGGACTCGGCCTCAATATCGTACTGTATCTGGCGGCGCTTCAAGGCGTGCCTAAGAGCTTCTATGAGGCGTCGGAGATCGACGGCGCGAGCCGTTGGCAGCAGTTCCGGCACATCACCGTACCGTGTATTTCACCGACTACGCTTTATATTCTCATCACCGCCATCATCGCCGCGCTGCAAGATTATCCGAGATTCCAGATTATGACAGAGGGCGGTCCGAACTATTCTACGACAACGATTGTTTATTATCTATTCCAGAATGCCTTCCGTTACATGAACATGGGATATGCGTCGTCGATGGCCTGGATTGTCGGCTTAATCATTCTGGTCATAACGCTGCTGAATTTCTATTTGTCCCGGCGATGGGTGCACTACGATTAAGGGAGGGAAACCGCATGGCGAATAACTTGAATTCCGGCGGCACATGGCAACGGAAGAGGATGGGCGAACAATTCCGCAAAACGTTTGCGTATTTATTCCTCTCTGCCGGTGCGCTGGTAATGGCTGTACCCTTCCTGTGGATGCTGTCCACTTCGCTGAAGCAGCAAGGATTGGAATTTGAAATGCCCCCCAAATGGATACCGGAGAACTTCGTTTGGGAGAACTATCGATTTGTTCTGTTTGAATCCGATATTTTGCAAGGCTTTATGAATACGATGCTGATTATTTCGCTGCCGTGCTTGGTCGGCCTGTTCACAAGCGCGCTGGCGGCGAGCGCTTTTGCGCGGCTGCAATTCCCCGGCAGGAACGTTCTGTTCATCATGCTGCTGGCGACGATGATGATTCCGGGCGTGGTCACGATGATTCCATCGTTCATCTTGTTCAAGAGCATCGGATGGGTGGACAGTTGGCTCCCGTTAATCGTTCCGGGCATGTTCGGCGCAGCCGCCGCGGTATTTCTGCTGAGGCAGTTTTTTATGACCATCCCCAAGGAACTGGAGGATGCCGCCAAGATCGATGGATTAGGCCCGTTTTTGATCTTTTTCCGGATTCTATTGCCGTTATCCAAGCCGGTTCTGATCACACAAGGACTTCTGAACTTCCTGGCGGGTTATAACGATTACCTCGGGCCGCTTATTTATATTAACTCTCCCGAGAAGTACACGCTGCAGCTCGTTCTCGCATCTTTTCAAGGATTTTATAGCTCGCAATGGACCTATATTTTGGCTGGATCCACGCTTGCATTGATTCCGAGTTTATTGTTGTTTATCTTTGCGCAGAAATATTTTGTCGAAGGCATTGCCTTGACTGGAATGAAGGGATAGGGGAGAAAAAATGACACAATACGCAACGTTTCGCAATCCGATCGTGGAGAAAGCGGCCGATCCATGGGTCATGAGGCATTCCGACGGCTATTATTACTTTATGTCCACGCAGTCCGGAACTTTGGAATTGACGCAATCCTCGAGTTTAACGGGGCTTGCCGGGGGCCGTACGAAAACGGTCTGGACGCCGCCGCCGGGCGGCAGATACAGCCATAATCTGTGGGCCCCGGAAATACATCGGCTGGGCGGCAAATGGTATATCTACTATACGGCCAACGACGGCGGCGGCGACGAGTCCCGGCGCATCTGCGTGCTGGAGAACGGAGCGGCTAACCCGCTCGAAGGCGTATGGGAGTGGAAGGGGGCGCTTTCGACGCCCGTTCCCGGGCTGGACGGCACTGTGCTGGAATGGGGAGGCCGGCTGTATTTTCTATACGCGGGATATGGACATTTCCCGGATTACGGCTCGGCGATCTACATCATGCGCATGGCGGATCCGTGGACGCTGGAGGGGGATCATGTCCTTCTGACGGCTCCGACGCTGGCATGGGAGAAGCAAGGCGGCATGGCGATTAACGAGGGGCCGGTCATATTGCACCGCAACGGTTTCATCTTCCTTGTCTATTCGGCAAGCACGACGTGGTCAGAGGACTATGCTCTCGGTATGTTGACTATGAAGGAGACGGACGATCCAATGAATCCGTCCTCCTGGACGAAATCGCCGAATCCCGTATTCCGCAAAAGCGTAGAGAACGGCGTATACGCGACGGGACATAACAGCTTCACGCAGTCTCCGGACGGAAGCGAGGATTGGATTGTCTTTCACGCGCTGCCCGCGCCGGGAGCGGAGACGAGTTTAAGATCCACGCGTATTCAGAAATTCACTTGGAAACCTGACGGAACGCCGGATTTCGGCATCCCTCTGGGCGATTCGCAGGACATACCGGTACCCTCGGGGGAATTCTAGGCGGCAAATCGATCGAATCCTCCGCCATGCCGGGTTATTTTCTCCGTCACCGGAACGGAGAAGTTTGGCTGGACGCAAATGACAATTCAACGCTTTTCAAGAACGATGCGACTTGGCGCATCCGTAGCGGGTTTGCCAGCCCGTGGGCGGCATCTTTCGAATCCTACAATATCGCCGGCGCTTATTTGAGGCATCGGAGCGGCCTGCTGGAAATCTCTCCGGTGTCCTCATCTCTGGATCAGCAGGATGCTACATTCTACGTGAAATAAAAAACGCGGTAGAAACGGGCCCCGACATTTCTTTACTGTTATAAAGTAACGCTTAAATCAACAGAAACCCTGCGGCCTTAAAAAAAAGGGACAGGGTTTCTTGATCGTTATCTGGAAGACAACCTTGTATCTCTTTGGAATCCTGGCTGGATCAGAGCGAGTAAAAGCAATATATTAATGCCGATTTCACCGATCGTTCTTAACCAACAAAGCATAGTCCATAATTCGGCCCTGGCTGCAAGTTCGGGAGAAAACGGCCCCTCGGCGGGCGTATTCTGGAAAAACGTAATCTCGGGGGCAAAATACGCAAACGTAACGATCCGTATAATCGCATACAACCCCAATACAACCAATAGATAGGTTCTACGCTTTTTCGCTTTCCAATTCATGATCAATGCAATGATAACGAATATGTTTGCAGCGATGTGAAAAGGAATCCAAAAGTTTATCAGCGCGAGGCCATCCGGCGGTTGGATCAATGCAAAGGATTCGGGCGGCGATGCGCTCCATACGGGAGCAACGATCATTTCCTCGTATAAGCCTCCCCCGTTCACTACCCCAAACAACAAGACCGTAATAAACAACGTTAAAAAAGCAAACTTCTCTCTCATACCGTAATCTTATCCTCCCAGTTCGTTTTATAATCGTACATCCATCCGAGCGAGTCCTTGTTGGCCTGTTTCAGAAACATCGGCAGCATCAAATCGCGGAAAAATACCTGCACCGGATTGGTCGCATGCTTGCGTTGGCCGATGGACCGCGAATACTGCACAATCCGTTCCACCCTGTCGCGGCGCAATTGTTGGAACATGGAAAATGCCTGTTCCAGGTTCGGCAGGTCCCGTATGCACTTCACCAGCACCATAGCATCCTCAAGCGCTAAGGAAGCGCCTTGACCGGCGTTGGGCGATGTCGCATGTACGGCGTCTCCGACCAAAACAACCGATTTGCGATACCATTCGGCTACCGGCGGCATATCGTAGATCGGGAACACGCCGATCTCCCCTTGCGTCGATCGCACGATTTGCGGAATCGGATCGAGATCGTTCGCATACAAACCGTTTATCGTTTTTCGCCATTCTTCTTGCGGAATGCTTTGTAATTCCCGGCGGGTCGGCTGCCCGTTATAATCCATGTTGCCGTACCAGTATACTTCGCCCGACGGTTTGACCATGTACCCGAAGAAGGCGCGTTTGCCGAATACCAGCTTTTGAATTCCTCGTTCATAAGGCACCTTGCTGCGGTTCACAAAACCGCCGAAACTGATTAATCCCGTGTAGGATGGGACAGGCGAATTCGGCAGGGCAATTTTCCGTGTACGGGAATGAATGCCGTCGCAGCCGATGAGTATGTTCCCGGATGCATAGGACCCGTCTTCGAAGGAAACCTCTACACGATTGGGCTCGTTTGTCTCGATGCTTCTTAGTTTCTTGCCGAACTCGATCGGTATCCCTTGACGCAGCGCTTCTTCGCGCAATACTTTGTGGATAAACCCCCTTTTAATCGTGTAACCTTGCGGTTCTCCCGTCGATTGGCCAACCGTGCCGAGCATCTTGCCTTTCCCGCTGACCATCTTCATCGTTTGCATCACAATGCCTTCCTGGCGAATCGGTTCGTCAATGCCCAACTCGTCCATAACACGCAACCCGTTGCGTGCCAGGTTGAGAAACAATCCGGCATAATCGTCGTTTGTTTTCTCCGCTTCGTAAATGACGGAATCGATTCCTATTCTTTTCAGAAACAGGGCCGTAGCCGGACCGGCGATGCCGCAACCGATAATTAATGCTTTATGCTGTTGATTGGAGTTTTCCATTTTCCCTCATCCTCATTTCAATTTGTTTTATTAGTTTAAATAAACTATAACATTTAGACTACAATAAGTAAACTAATTATTTTCAAAATATTTAAAATGGTCTATAATAATAATGAATCGAATCAGAAAGGGGGCGAAGTGGCTTGCCTAAACCGAAACGAAGCAATCTGCTGGCACTGGCTATCTTGTCTCTGCTGCACGAACGACCCATGCATCCTTATGAAATTGGGGTTACGATGCGGCAACGCGGGCTTTCCGACAGCATCAAATTGAACACGGGCTCGCTTTACGCAGTCATTGAGGGTTTATTGAAAAACAACCTGATTGAATCGGTTGGAACGGAAAAGGAGGGAAGGCATCCCGAACGGACGATTTATGGACCTACGGAGGAAGGAAGAGCCGAGTTTTTCGATTGGCTTCGATCATTGTTGCGTTTGCCTGCGAAAGAATATCCGCAATTTGCGGCAGGACTTTCTTTTTTGGCTCATTTGACGCCAGGGGAAGTATTGGACCTTTTGGCGGAAAGAGCCGAAGCGCTCGTCAAACAAATAGAGGAAACCCGTTCTTCGATGGAGGCGACTCGATCCATGGGAATCGATCGGCTGTTCGTCATCGAACAGGAATACTCGCTCGCTTTGCTTGAAGCCGAACGAAACTGGATTCATAAATTGATCAAAGATATTGAAAATGGGTCCATAACCGAGAAAAAAGATGGGAAATTGAACTGGGCGCTCTCTTTTGACTTTCAAGGTTAACTCCGGTTTTTTTGCGACATAAGTTATGGAGCGGTCATTTGGACAAGGGTAGGGGAGCGCATCGGTGGCAGTGTAAAGGTTAGGGGTTCGACCCCTTGTTTCTTGTATGAAAAATCGAACAATAGGTTCATACAAACGGTTGAAATAGAGCGATTGTACGAAAAATCGTACACAATCCCGTATATGCGATCATGTGGCTTCAATTTTATATGAAAAATCGCACAATCATCGGATTCGATGATGCAAAAGAGCTCAGTTAATATGAAAAATCATACAAGTCTATGCTTCACCCAAGGGTTCATTAATTTTAAGCTTGAAAATATTGGGGATTCATGATATAAACTTGACATAATGCAAGTGGCGAAGCACGCCCCGGTATTCCTTCCCGTATGGAGAGGAGTCCGGGGTTTTTATTTTGGGAAAGGAGTGGCTTGTTATGAGTTTTGATGTTGAGCATGAAAAGTGGATCCGGACACATTTGGCTAAACGGCAAGGGGAACGCAAGGATGCGCTGCGAAGGGGACATGGATATGGAAATCGCCTGTTTGCAGAGAAGATATGGTGGCCCCTCATAGGACACTTTATTGGGCTGCATCCGGAGTATGAAGTGAGGGACTCGCGAGGACGGTCTTACTTTGTAGATTTTATGTGGATTTTGGGTGGACATTTTTTTGCATTCGAGATTATGGATTATGGTTCGCACGCTATGGATCGAACGAAATACCGCATGGATCTGAATCGGGGACTCTTCCTGCAATCGCAAGGATATTGCTTTATCGCGATTTCATTGGACGAACTGAAGGAAAATCCTTCGTTTATCGTGGCTATGCTGCGCAGTATTTTGGCCCCTTATTTAGCTGTAACCATAGAGCAGAATGGAAATATCCCGCACAAATTTGCAAAAATTGAACGTGAATTGATGCGCTTGGCTATTCGGCGTCATCGTGTTATTCGCCCTTCGCAAGCTGCAAGAGAACTTGAACTGCATAAGCAAACTGTCATCAAATATTGCCGCCTACTTGTAGATAAAGGGAAATTTCGGGCAGTGCCATCAGGAGGCTCAGGCAGAATCCGCCAATATGAGTATCTGGGTTCAACATTGAGTTCAGATTTGATTTGATTCAGCTTCGCCGGGCGTGTGGAGGAATATGGAGAAAGTTGTCGAATCTTTACAAGGTTATGAAAAAATATCGCGTTGTTCTAACCATTTTATTATTTATTGCGGTGATGAACGGCGGCCGCCTCTTATGGCTGGAGTTATTCAAGCCGTCCGGGCAACCTTTCGCTGCGGGCGGGCTGCTGGATTTGCGGAACTGGGATTCGGGATCCGGCCAAACGATTACGCTTGATGGAGAGTGGGAATTCTACCCGGGTATTTTGCCGATGTCCGAAGGACATGACCAAGATTTTGCAAAATACCGCGCGCAGCGACTCGATATCCCCTCGAAATGGAATGCGCACTTGCGGACGGATACACCGACCCCTTACGGATTCGGAACATACAGGCTGAGAATTGCGGTCGATTCCGCGGATGAAGTGTACAGCATCTATGTTCCCAGTATCCGCAGTTCGTCGCAATTGTACGTCAACGGCAAATTGATCGCTTCTTCCGGCCATCCCGCGTCGAGTGCCGAGGAGTATGAAGCGAGAAATGTTCCTTACATAGCGACATTCATGGCGGATAAGGAACGGACGATCGAGCTGGTGATTCAGGCAGCCAACTTTGCCGATCCTCGAAGCGGGGGACTGGTCCGTTCGCTCAAGTTCGGAACGGATGAGGCTATTTTCCGCGAAAAGCAGCTTTCCATGGCAACGCAGCAGCTTATCGCAGCCGCATTGATGATGCAGGCGGTCTACTTGCTGCTCTTCTTTGCCATTGAGCGAAACAAGCATTGGTTTTACTTTGCCGTGTCCATCATGAGCTTCACGCTCATCACCTTGAATAGCAGCGAAGACAAATTGTTGCTGCATTGGTTTCCAATTTCGTATGCATGGAGCTACAAGCTTTTGTGTCTATCGCTTACGGTTCTTGCCTATGCCATTTTGCAAATGGTGAGCGTACAGCTTCCCGAAGCATGGCGGGCGAAATGGCTGCGGGTATACGGCGTTGCGGCAATCGTCGGGGTTGTGATGAGCATATGGCTTCCGCCTCAAGGCAGTGAAATGATGCAATATGCGATCTTCCTGACCGCTTCACCCATTTTCGTATTGCTCATCGTTTCCGTGCTTCGTATGGCGGTGAAGGGGATTCGAAGCAGTCTGATGCAGTTTTTGGCATTTCTGGCGTTTTCGAATCACATGATTTGGTGGATGATTTATATGTTCATGGGAATCAAGGTCATCTTTTATCCGTTTGACCTTATTCTGGGCATGATTTTGTTTTCTTCCATCTGGATCAAGCGCTACTTCGAGTTGTACACCGAGCAGAAACTGCTAACCGAGAAGCTGGAAGAAGTCGACAGGAAAAAAGATATGTTCCTGGCAAACACGTCTCATGAGTTGCGCAATCCGTTGCACGGTATGATTAATATTTCCCAGTCGGTGCTTGAGCGGGAAAGAGACGCCATAAGCGGAACGAGCATTCGCGAATTGGAGACGGTGCTGAAAGTAGGCAGGAGAATGTCGCTTATGCTCGATGACCTGCTTGACGTCGCGCGACTGAAGGATAGCAGCCTGAGGCTGAATATCCAAAGCGTCTCCGTACAGCCGATCGTAAGCGGAGTCATGGACATGATCCGGTTTATGGCCGTCGGAAAGCCAATTGAGCTGACAAATCGGGTTTCGGAACATTTCCCCAAAGTGTTCGCCGACGAGAATCGTTTGATTCAGATTTTGTTCAATCTGTTGCACAATGCAGTGAAGTATACGCATGAAGGCGAGGTGTGCGTAGAGGCGTACACCGAGAAGGGCCGGGCGTTCATCGTCGTTTCGGATACCGGGGTCGGCATGGATGAATCGACCGTGCGCCGGGTGTTCGAACCGTATGAACAAGCACATCCGATGAACGGTTACGAAGGCGGTTTTGGCCTGGGACTTAGCATAAGCAAGCAATTGGTGGAATTGCATGGAGGAACCATCTCGGTCCGGTCTGTTCCCGCCAAAGGTTCGCGGTTTGTCTTTACATTGATACCGGATGACTGCTCTGGGGCGAAGGTTGCGCATGAGAAGGGGACCGACGGTTCCCTCGGTTTCTTCCAATCTTTGGAGGTTGCCGCGGCACAGCCCGTGCCGGATGATCGGAAAGAGGAGAAGCAGGATCCGCTGCAACGGTACGTAGGGGATAAGCCGCGTATACTGGTTGTCGACGATGATGCGCTGAACTTAAGCATTATGGTATCCATTCTTTCCCGCGATGACTATAAGGCGGAAACGGTGATGAACGGTGCCGAAGCTTTGGCATTGCTTGACGGCCAAGAGTGGGATCTGGTCATAACGGACATCATGATGCCGGGTATGTCGGGTTACGAACTTACGCAAAAAATACGGGAGCGATACGCGGTGTCCGAGTTGCCCGTCTTGCTGCTCACCGCCCGCAATCGCCCGCAAGATATTGAGAATGGTTTTTTGGCCGGCGCGAACGATTACGTGACAAAGCCAGTGGAAGCCAGGGAGCTTCGGGCCCGGGTTCAGGCGTTGACTCATCTGAGAAGATCGGCCCGCCAACGCATACGAATGGAAGCGGCTTGGCTGCAAGCGCAGATCGAACCGCATTTCTTCTTGAACACGCTCAATTCGATTGTCGCATTGCATGCTGACAATCCGGAACAGATGATCGAACTGATTGATCATTTTGGGGATTTTTTGCGCGAAAAGTTTAAGTTCCAAAATATCGGCGAACGGGTTCCTCTGAACGACGAACTGAAACTTGTGCGGTCCTACTTGTTTATCGAGCAGGCGAGATATGAGGACAGGCTGCAAGTGGAGTGGGAGATGGACGGAAACACGGAGTATTGGCACATACCGCCGTATTCGATACAGCCTCTTGTGGAGAACGCAATCAGACATGGCCTGATGAAGCGGGCGGAAGGCGGCATCGTGCGGATCCGGGTGAGGACACTTGACGGCGGCGCGGAAATTTCCGTCATCGATAACGGCGTAGGGATGAGCGAAGAGGTTGCGGCCGGGCTTCTGGAGCCGGATGCGGATCGTAAAGGGATCGCGCTGCTTAATGTCGATTTTCGCTTGAAACGGTTGTATGGCCGCGGCCTGAACATTGCAAGCACTCCGGGAGCGGGTACGTCGGTTTCATTTGTGATAAGTTAGATTGCAAGCGACCGGGCGGAAGTACAATGTTGTACTTGACCCACCAAAACGAAAATCAAAACCACTTCGACAAGAAGTGGTTTTTGTTGACTGCTGAGGGGGCGAAACCGGGTTCAGTCCGCGCGCAGGGAGCGTTGGGAAAGCTTCTTGATTCGGCTTCAGCGTAACGGGCCGGGCACGGTGTCTGAATCGCTAGCGAACCTGAGGAACGCTAAAGCCGTAATAACGAGGCGATTTCAAATTTAACGAAACTCCAAGCCGTTATTAGGGCGAAAAACCGCTGCATGACCTTCTATTATGAGGAATAGCGATTCCCAGTTTCGTTAGCAAATGGAGAAGCGCCATTTTACCCGAATAACGATGCTAGGTTTCGTAAGCAATATTTGCGGCATCGCTTGTTCCCGCTCGCCACCTCTAAATGCTCCAGTTCCACCAACTTATGCAGAACCCGACGGGCATATTGATCCGATATTCGCAGGTGAGCTGCCAATTCCATAGGGGTAAACGGTCGTAGCTCCCGCCGGGCAAAGCGAACGGCTTCCGCCTCAAGACAAGTCAACTCGGTCGGCACATCCGTTGCCATGAATCTGCCAATGAAGGAAAGAACAAGCTGTTGGCAGCGGCGAGGCTCGTCCTTAATAGAAAGATAAGCAATCGGCAAAAAGATCCAATTGTCGAGCGCCAACAAGCAATGCCGCCAGCAAAGGTCCTTAAACCGCTTGACATCAATATCCCTGGCGTGAGGACCGTACCCTTGAATTTCAATCCCGCCTTTCATACCTCCGGGCATATAAGCAAGATCCACGTAGCGGTATCCGTTATGAAAATCAAGCACCTCCCATTCAGGATGCAAATGATCGAAATGTTGAACTGCCGGAAACCAAACGGTGCGTAGAAACTCCGTAGTTCCGTGCCCTAGCCCCTTCTCAAGCAATTCACGCCTTCTGTGATTTTTCTCTTGCATAATGTTCGATTCCAGCCACTCCCCGTACTTTTGCTCGAATGTCGACAACACGTCCACCACCTTTATTTCGATTGTAACAACAAAAAAACGCTCCGATACAAAAGTATCGAAGCGGCGTGTGCTTCACGTCCGAGTTAATCCAATTGTAACTCGCGAGCAAAATTTTGGCAACCCGTACACACAAGTCGTTCACTTCGATCGATAGCGAGTTGGAAACAAAAGTATGCCGAATTTCGGGGAATGGAGCGTTCCATTTGGGATAAACTCATGCCCCGCAGGGGTTAGCCGATCCTGCCTCTTGTTGCGTTCTAACAGCTTGACTCCAAGTTGAGGAGAATGAGGTAATGGCAGGTTTACGAGGCAAATCGCATATGGCGCATGGATATATCGAAACTTTAAGGAAAAGTTGTGTTGAGTAACTGCTCCGGAGTTATCGGCTGTGAAAACAGCTTCTTCGATCCGGCTTAGCGCGAGCATGGCGTCGGATTGGGGCTAGCGAACCTGAGGAACGTTATGGCCGTAATAACGAGGCGATTACAAATTTTAGCGAAACTCCAAGTCGTTATTTGGGTGAAAAACCGCTGTATGACCTTCTATTATGATGTATAGCGATTCCCAGTTTCGTTAGCAAATGGAGAAGCTCCATTTTGCCCAAATAACGATGCTCGGTTTCGTAAGAAATAGTTGCGGTATCGCTTGCTCCCCGCTCGGGGCTGTCCATAAAGTCAGTGAAAACTGCTGGACGCCCCGTTTTTGTTGAATGTTAAAAATGTACACAAAAAAAACGTCTTTTCCTGTAAAATGAAAGTTACCACACCACCATTTTA
>NZ_JAHLPR010000009.1 GCF_018918005.1 Paenibacillus sp. MSJ-34
TCGAAAAAAGCGGTGTCTGCTCCTCATTTCGGCTCTCACTCTGTTTTATAAGGCGGCGAAATCCTGCGAATAAGTGAGTATTCGTGAGAAAACACCTTAAATACGAGGGACGAAACTGACAATCCTTATTTGGCTCAAAATAAGGGTCCTCTAACTATAACGAAACTACCAATCGTTATTCACCGAAAATCAGCGGCTTTCTCTCCTTTTTCCCCGGAATAACGTGTTTCAGTTTCGCTACACGCTGAGCAAGCCGATTTATTGGCCAATAGCGTTTCTGTGTTTCGTTAGCGCCCCCACGCCCCGCGTCCGTGCCATCGCGCTCTCGCCGCGATCCCGCTCGGCTCAACGCACGGAGCTCGCCACCTCGGAAATATTGGATAAATCTTTCATTATGAAAAAAATAGTGGAGATTTTCTCCCGATCATGCTACAATGAACGTGCAAGAGAGAAAAGCGTTGCAGGCATAATTCATAACCGTTTTTTTCGCAGAAATCTTTACAGATGCTGCACAACGAATTACGACCCTTTTGTAAGCGCTTATCAAAGAGTCGACCTGCAAGATTTACGGCCATTTCTTCTCTCGGCTTGAGAACAAACAACACATTACAAACAAGAAAGGGTGCAGGGGCATGTATTTCAAAGGAAGACGAATGATTTCACTACTCTTGGCGTCAATCATGATGGTGGGTCTATTGGCGGCGTGCGGTTCGAATTCGTCGGGAAACGGAGGGGCCGCTCCGAACGGGGACGGAAAGAAGGCGGAACAAGTCACGGTAGAGTTTTGGACGATTTCGTTGCAGCCTACCTTTAACGATTATTTTCACAATTTGATCGCGGAGTACGAAGCGCAAAATCCGAACGTCAAGATTGATTGGAAGGATTATCCTTACGATGCCGTACTTAATAAATTGATGACGAATATCGCGGGCGGCGAAGCGCCGGACGTGGTCAACCTTAACACGGAATTGGCGAACCAGATGGGAACCAAAGACGCGCTGGTCGACTTTAATCAGGAGCTGACGCCGGAGCAGAAAGCGGCTTATTTCCCGGGCATCTACTCTTCGACGGAGATGGACGGCAAAGCGTTCGCGCTCCCGTGGTATACCGCTCTTCCGGTCTTATTCCTGAATAAAGACTTGGTGGAAAAAGCGGGGCTCGATCCGAACAATCCGCCCGCGACGAAAGAGGAATTAAACGAGTGGGGCCGCCAAATCAAAGAAAAAACCGGTTCCTACGGCTATATCTTCACGATGGAAGCGCGCACGCTATTGGAAGAAAACTTGCCGTTCCTGACCGAAGATTATAAAAAAGCCGCTTTTAATACGCCGGAGGTAGAAGAATACGTTAAAGAAAATTTGCAGTTGTTGCAAGACGGCGTGATTCCGAAGGATATCATCAACTACGACAAACAAGTGCAATACTTTGCAAGCGAACAAGTGGCCATGTCCTTGTCCAGTTCCCCGTTTATTAACAAAATCAAAACGGCGGCGCCGGACGTGTACGAGAAAATGGTCGCCGTCCCGAGTCCGGTCGGCAAAGCGGGCATCCGCTATTCCAACACGATGAACATCGTCGTGCCTGTAGCGACATCGCATAAGAAAGAAGCGGTCGACTTCGCCGTATTCGTTACCAATGCGGCCAATCAGCTTGAGTTCTCCAAGGTCGCCAATACGTTGCCTTCGACCGTGGAAAGCGCCAAAGATCCGTTCTTCTCGGAAAACGACGGATCCGTGGAAGGCGTAGCCAAGACCGTATCCGCGGTCAGCTTGGATAAAGCCGAAGATTTCTACCTCGGGATCGAAAGCGCAAACGATGTGAACCATGCCGTCACCAAGGCACTGGAGAACATCTACTTAAACGGCGCGGATGTGAAAAAAACATTGGCGGACGCGGAGAAAGAAGTCAATGGCATTTTGGGCAATTAATACGTCAGGTTGGGCAGGCTCGTCCTGCCCGATCTTATTAAAGGCGGTGGATTACATTCATGAATAAAACATCAATCTTTTCCAAGCTCGGCAAGTCCGAAGCTTCTATCGCTTGGTTTTTCATGGCGCCCGGTTTGATTTTGCTGGTCCTGTTCGTTTTTTGGCCGATTATTTACAGCGTCCCGCTGGCGCTAACGAATTACTCTGTCATTGGCAAAACCGATTTTGTCGGATTCGATAATTTCGTGAAAGCATTCCAGGATAAAAACTTTATCACGTCGCTGGTCAACTCGCTGCTATATGTGATCGTCGTACCGTTTATCCAGATTATCTCCATTCTTATGGCGATTTTGGTCAACAGCAATGTGAGAGGAATTAAATTGTTCCGTACCGCCTATTACATTCCCGTCGTCACTTCCATGGTCGCGGTAGCGCTCATTTGGGGATGGCTGCTGAACCAGAACGGAGTCGTGAACTACGTGCTGACGAGCGTAGGATTGATGCAAGAGCGCATTACCTGGTTGTCCGACAAACATACGGCGCTGTGGACGCTGATGTTCATCACGATGTGGAAGGGCCTCGGATACTATATGATGATTTATTTGGCCGGACTGCAATCCATTCCGAAGGATATGACGGAGGCCGCGATGATCGACGGCGCGAACCGGTGGCAATCGATCCGTAAAGTGACGATTCCGTTATTAAAACCGTATGTCTTTTTCTGCTCGCTCATTTCGTTAATGGCCGCGATTCGCGTCTTCGACGAAGTATTCGTCCTGACGCAAGGAGGACCGGGGACCGCCACCTTAACGTCCAGTCTATATATTTATCAGCAAGGTTTCCAAAAATTCAATTTCGGCTACTCTTCGGCACTCGGCTTGGTCGTCAGCGTGATTATTGGCGCGCTCAGCATCATCATCTTCAGATTCAACCGGAAAGGCGGTGTCAATCCATATTAATACGTGTTCAAAAAAGTTGGCGACTTTTTGAACAACCTCTATTAATGGATGAGTGATATGAAAAGAAAATCATTTAATTTCGCGAAATTAACGCTGCTGTACGGATGTTTGATTCTGTTCGCCATTTTTATGATGGGGCCGTTTCTATGGCTGTTTAGCGTATCGCTCATGCCCGGCAAGAACGTGTTCAGCTTTCCGCCGGCGATTTTCCCGACATTCGTCGATTTCGACAATTACGTTCAAGTATGGAAATACATGGACTTCCCTCAATATTTATGGAATACGCTCGTGATTGCCGTGATGGGCGTCGTCATGAACATCTTTTTCTCCTGCTTGACGGCCTATCCGCTCGCCGTATTCCGTTTTAAAGGCCGGGATCTGATCTTTACCTTATTGGTAGCGACGATGATTATCCCCGCAGCGGCCGGGATGGTCGTCAACTACTTGACGGTGAAGGCGCTCGGACTGATGGGCGGTTTTCTCGCGGTTGTGCTTCCTTCGGCGATTACCGTATTCAACGTATTTCTAATGAGGCAGGCGTTTATGGGCATGCCGCACGAATTGCGCGATTCCGGCAAAGTGGACGGCGCCAGCGAGTTCCGCATTTGGTTTCAATTGGCGTTGCCGATCGTCAAACCGGCGATTGCCGTCATCGGTTTATTGGAGTTTATGGGAATGTGGAACAACTTCCTCTGGCCGATGATCGTGCTGAACGATACGAAAAAATATCCGATCGCGTCTGCGCTCAGCTTTCTGAACGGCCAATTCGCTTACAACTTCGGTTGGATCGCCGCAGGAACCGTCATTTCGGTCGTGCCGATCATTATCGTGTTCCTGTTTACGCAGCGGTACTACATGGAAGGCATTTCCGGCGCGGTCAAAGGATAGGCGCGGGTTAAAGGATGAATAAGCTCGAGGACGGTCAGGAGGTTGCAAGCGTGATGAGAGATTTCCATTATTATTTTCGCGATTACTATCATTGCGGCGAGTATATAGAGGTTCAAGGCGACAAACTCATTTGCGAACTGTCGTCGAAATATGCCCTGAATCAGCAATTCGAAGGGGTCATTCATTCCGATCGGATCGAAATTGTCAGCAAACACAAAGAATTTGTAGAGCGGCGGTTCGGCTTGGGCAATATCAATCTCGATTTCGAATACGATCCCGAATTGGCGGAAGACGGTTACGTCCTCAAGGTGGAGAAGGAACGGATTCTCATCGCCGCCCGCAACAAACGGGGAATCCAGTATGCCGTCGACGCGCTGGACGTCATCGCCGAATCGCGCGGCGGAAGCATAAGGCTGCCGCTTGTCGCGATCCACGACGAACCTTCCTTTCGCATAAGAGGCATCATCGAAGGATTTTACGGCGAACCGTGGACCTTTGCGGATCGGCTCGATTCGATTGAATTTATGGCACGGCATCGCATGAATACGTTTCTGTACGCTCCGAAGGACGATAGATACCATCGGGAGCTTTGGCGAGAGCCGTATCCGGAGGCGGAATTTGCTAACATTCGCACTTTGAAGCAGCATTGCGACGAGCGGCATATCGACTTTTACTATTGCATCAGTCCCGGCAACGATATGAAATTCGCTTCCCCGGCGGACTTCGAATGTATTTTCCGCAAGCTGCGCGCGATGATGGATATCGGCGTCAAGCATTTTGCCGTACTAATGGACGATATCGATTACGTGCCGAAAGAAGAGAACGCGCATTTTCTGGAACGGCCCGGGTTGGCGCATGCTTATTTGGTGAACGAAATAAACCGATTTTTACAAGAGTCGCTGCCGCATTATCGTCTGGTGATGTGCCCGTCCGAATATTGGTCGTATTGGGACACCGAGTACAAAAAGGATATCCGGGAGACGATGGATGCGAGCGTACTGGTATTTTGGACGGGATATTTCGTGTTCGCCCCCGTCATCGACCGCAAGCATGCGAGCGACAACCGTCGTTTCTACGGGCATGATCTCATTCTATGGGACAACATTCCCGTTAACGACGCGGATCGCGGCCGCATCTTCATGGGACCGGTGCGCAACCGGTATTCGCGCTTGGCGCAGCACGGGCACGTCGGCTTTGTTTCCAATCCGATGAACCAGTGGGAATTGTCCAAAATTCCGCTGATCACCTTGTCGCACTACATGTGGAACAGCGAGCGATACGAGCCCGACGTTTCCTGGAACCTGGCCGTCAACGAGTTTGCGCCGGAACTTGTCGACGCCATGACGTTTTTCTGCGCGAACAACGATAACGGCAGACTCTGGTTCGGCCGGGACGAAGCGCTGGAGCGGGCGATCGAAACGAGGGATGTGGCGGTTGTGGACCGGCATTATCAACAATGGGCATCCGTCCTCGAGCAATTGCAAGCGTGGAACAATGAGAAATTTCTGTCGGAGGCAGGGCCGTGGCTGGAGCGGGCGCAGCACGATATCGGGCTGTGGCGGGCCATTCGAGAAGCGTTAGCGAGCGGAACGGAACAAGCGAAAGCCGCCGCGGCGGAACAAATCGCTCGAAGCAAAGAACAACAAACGCGGATTGGCAGCGATATCGCGCTGCGCGCGGCGGAACGGTGGGGACTGTGCCCGCAGCCGGAGCCGACGACCGAAGGATAGGGGATGATATAGCGTGAAAAAAATCATTTACATTCCGTTGGACGAACGTCCGTGCAACTACGAATTTCCGGCGCTGCTTGCCGCGGGAACCGAGTATACCGTCGTACGTCCGGACTTGAGCATGATGGGACTCAAGAAACGCCCGGGAGACGTCGAGAAGCTGTGGGCGTGGTTATTCGAGCAGGCGCGCGATGCGGACGGGGCTATTGTGGCCTTGGACACATTGTTGTATGGCGGGATTATCCCTTCGCGGCTGCACGGGATGACGGCGGAACAATGCGATGAGCGGCTGGAGAACGTTCGCAAGCTGAAACGAATTAATCCGTCCATGCAACTGTTCGCGTTTCAACTTATTATGCGTTGCCCGCGGTATTCCAGCAGCGACGAAGAACCCGATTATTACGAAGATTGGGGTAAGGAAATTTTTAAACGGGGCTATATTCGCCATCGAATCGAGCTTGGCATCGCGACGGAGGAAGAACAACACGAACTGCGGCAGATCGAGGCGGTTTTGCCCGAAGACGTATGGCAGGATTATACCGAACGCCGCGCCGTCAACTTGGCTGCGAACAAGCGGGCGATCGAATTGGTGAAAGATCGTGCCGTTGATTTTATGGTCATTCCGCAGGACGATTCGGCTCCTTACGGCCTAACCGCGGTCGATCAGCAGGAGATCCGGGAACGCGTCAAGGAATGCCGGCAGCAATTATCCGTTTATATGTATCCGGGAGCCGACGAAGTGGGCTGCACGTTGCTTGCGCGCATGATCAATCATTTCGAGCGCCGCAAGCCGCGGGTGCACGTTCATTTTTCCAGCGTGCAGGGGCCGTTTGTTACGCCTTTATATGAAGACCGTGTGTTGTACGAATCGGTTAAATATCAAATTATGGCGGCCGGCGGGTTGATGACGCCTTCCTTCGCCGAAGCGGATATGGCGCTTTGCATCAACACGCCCGGCGAGAGCATGATGGAAGCCAATAACCAAGGTCAGCCTCATTTGGGATATCAAGTATATCGGAACATTGTCGAACTGGTCGAGATCGCCGACGATATCGTTCGCCGGCTTGGCAAGCCTTGCGTCATCGCGGATGTCGCCTATTCCAACGGAGCGGATCTGGAACTGCTGCAGCTGCTTCGCGATAAGAAACTGCTGTTCGAACTGGCAGGCTACGCAGGCTGGAATACGAGCTCGAATACGCTCGGGACCTGCATCGCGCAAGGCATGATCTATGCGGTTTACGGCGATACGCCGCAGCACCGCGATTTTCTGTCGCTGCGGTATGTCGAAGACGGCGGCTATTGCGCCTTTGTGCGCAGGGACGTATGCGATCGCGTATTGCCTGGTATGGGGTACGATTATTTCGCCGTCGACGGCCAGCGGGGACAAGTCGCCGAACGGGTTAAAGCGGAACTGAACCGTTTTATCGAAACCCGGTTGCGAGACGACGAGGACGAATACGAGATCGTTATAGACGATTGCTATATGCCTTGGAGCCGGATGTTCGAGGTCGGTTTGAAGACGCATGTGCGCAATAAAAAGAAAGGCAATGGGCAGGAGAAGAAATGAATAAGAGGAAGCATCTTTTCAGACATCAATGGTTTTGCGGGAATGAAATAAACGAAAAGTATAGGAATAAAACGTTAGCCGAAAGAGGTGAATATCTATGAACCAGCAGCCGCTGTTCGACCGCATTCGCAAAGGGTTGATCGTATCGTGTCAGGCACTTGAGAATGAGCCTCTCTACGGAGCGGAGACGATGGCCAAAATGGCGAAATCGGCCGCCGTCGGAGGCGCCGTCGCCATTCGCGCCAACGGTTCGCAGGATATCGCCGCCATCAAGAGCGTTACGAACTTGCCGATTATCGGTATCATCAAAAGAGATTATCAGGACAGCGACGTTTATATTACGCCAACGCTGGAAGAGATTCGGCAACTTATGGAAGTGGGGGTCGATCTGATTGCGCTGGATGCGACCCGGCGTCCCCGGCCGAACGGGGAGACGCTCGAATCGCTCATCGCTTATATGAAAGAACGGGGCCAGAAAGTGATGGCCGATATATCGACGTTGGAGGAAGGGCTCTATGCCGCTTCGCTGGGCGTGGACTGCGTCTCGACGACATTATCCGGCTATACGCCGTATTCGCCGCAGCAGCCCGATCCCGATTACGCCTTAGTCAAGGAGGCGGCCGAGCGATTAACGATTCCGGTCTTTGCGGAAGGGAAAATTCATACGCCGTCGCAAGCGGCGCAAATGCTCATGATCGGAGCCCATGCCGTCGTCGTCGGTTCTGCCATTACACGTCCCCAATTGATTACCGAAAGGTATGCGGCCGAAATCAGGAAAGCGATGAAACAATGGATTTGAAGACGTTGAACTTGTAAAAAATAGATGCGGCGTTCGGCGGCGGCAGCAACGCCGGGACGCCGGTAAAGGAGCTTGCGACATGAAGAACGAACGATTGACGGACGTCGTCGTCCTCGGAGGCGGCCTGGGCGGATGTATGGCCGCATTGGCCGCAGCCAAAATGGGCGTGCGCGTGATCATGACGGAAGAGACGGATTGGCTGGGCGGCCAACTGACAAGCCAGGCGGTTCCGCCGGATGAACATCAATGGATCGAAAAATTCGGCTGCACGCAAACGTATCGCGAGTTTCGCAACCGAGTGCGTGCGTATTATAAACAAAACTACCCGATGACGGAGGAAGCGAGAAACAACGAGCTTCTTAATCCGGGCAACGGCTGGGTAAGCCGGCTATGCCATGAGCCGAAGGTGGCGTTGCGCGTAATCGAGGATATGTTGGCCCCTTACGTGAATAGCGGCCGGATCACGGTATTCTATCATTTCAGGCCGACTGCAGCCGCCGCGAACGGAGACCGGGTGGAAAGCGTCACGATTACGCATACAAGCACAGGCGAAGAAATTGTGTTAAGAGGAGAGTATTTCCTCGATGCGACCGAATGCGGGGACGTGCTGCCGTTAGCGGGCGCCGAATATGTAACGGGCGCGGAATCCAAGCGCGACACGGGCGAACCGCATGCGCTGGAAGAGGCGAATCCGCTCGACATGCAATCGATCACGCATGTGTTTGCGCTCGATTACGTGGAAGGCGGCGATTTCACGATCGAGAAGCCGGAGCAATATGATTTCTGGCGCCAATACGTGCCGAAGCACACCCATTTTCCGCTATTAAGCTGGTATGCGAACGACACGGACGATACGACGCAGATGAAGGAATACGGCCTCTTTCCCGACGGGCGCAAAGACGCCGCCGGACGCGAGGTGCTGCCGCTGTGGACGTATCGCCGCATCGTCGACCCGGCCTTATTCGAGCCCGGGTTATATGAGGGCGATATCACATTGATCAACTGGCCGCAGAACGATTATTTTCTCGGCCCGATTATCGGCGTCCCCGAAGCGGAGCGGCAGGAGCATTTGGCCAATGCCAAGCAGTTGAGCCTTTCGCTCGTCTACTGGCTCCAGACCGAAACGCCCCGCCCGGACGGGGGGCGAGGGTACCCGGGCATCCGGCTGCGCACAGACGTGCTGGGCACCGAGGACGGGCTGGCGAAATACCCGTATATTCGCGAATCGCGGCGGATCAAGGCCGTTTATACGATCACGGAGCGGGATGTCAGCAAAGAAATACGCGGGGCGCAAGGGATATGCCGTTACGACGACAGCGTCGGGGTCGGCAGCTATCATCTGGACGTCCATTTGACGACCGTCACGAACCGGACGTTCTATATTCCGAACTATCCGTACGAAATTCCGCTCGGGGCGCTGCTGCCGATTCGGATGAAAAATTTGCTGCCGGCTTGTAAAAATATCGGCACCACTCAAATTACGAACGGCTGCTATCGTCTCCACCCCACGGAATGGAATATCGGGGAGTCGGTCGGTTATTTGGCGGCCTACGCGTTGCGGAATAAAGTGACGCCGCACGAAGTGCGCGCCGATCGGGAGCATCTTCGCGCTTATCAGGCGCTGCTGCAACGGCAAGGGGTCCAAATTCATTGGCCGGACGATCTCGAACTTTAATGCAACGAAAAACCGCCGCTGGCATCGCGGCGGTTTCGTTATATTAATTGCCTGCCAAATTGCGCTCCTGCTTCTTGGCGCCGAATGTAAAACTGCGCGCGATGTAGAGCGCCGGCGTCGAAGCGATGGAGACAACCGATTTGGCGACATAGGTTGTGATCAAAATTTCCAGCCATACGTCGAGCGTGTAAAGGCCCGCGAAGGCGATCGCGCAGAAGATCAGCGAGTCGACCAGTTGGCTGATCAAAGTGCTGCCGTTGTTGCGAATCCATAATTGATTGCGTTTCGGCGTGACCTTTTTCAAGAATGAGTAAATGCGAACGTCAAGGAATTGGCTGCAGAAGTACGCTGCCAGGCTGCCGATTGCAAGCCGCGGCATGAGGCCGAAGATCGTTTGCAGCGAAGATTGGGCGATGTCCGTTTCCTGCGGCACGAACACCAAAGCCATTTGCATAATAATCGTCGTAGCGATCAGCGTGAAGAAGCCGAACCATACCGCCTTCTTCGCATCCTTCTCGCCGTATTTCTCGTTCAGCAAGTCGCTCGTCATATAAATCGTCCCGTACATCGTATTGCCGAGCGTCATGACGATGCCGAACATTTCAATGGTTTTCGCTACTTGAATGTTGGCGATCACCGTTGCGAAGCCGACCCAGGCGTACAAGCCTTGCTTGCCGAACAAGCGGTAGCAGGCGAGGAATAACGCGAAGTTGACGACGACAAACCCCACACCCCAAATAAAATTGAACATGACGAATAAAGCCTCCTTAGTTTTGATAACGCGGGATGGTTACGAACCGCGGCGCTTGGCACGAATCCAAGCGCATTTCATTAATGTATCACAGGCGGGCGCAAATGAAAAGAATTACCTTGCTGTAAATACAAATTTCCAGTCTAGAACCTGTCAAGCGGAACGGTATTTCAAGGGGAAACCCGCCTTCTTGAGCGGCATATGGCCAGGCGGGAACGTCATCGTGATGACAGCCCCGCCGCCGGTATTGTTGCGCGCGGCAATCTCGCCGTTGGACCGTTCGACGATCGCCCGCGAAATAGCCAATCCGAGCCCGGACTCGCCGTCTTTCCCCTTCACGAAGCGATGGAACAGATAAGGCAATATCGTTTCGTCGAAGCCTTGGCCGTCATCGGCGACAGCAAGCCTGACCCATCCCTCCTGGTCGCGGCTTAATCGGATATAGATATTTTTGGCGGCATAACGCGCGGCGTTGGATACGACATTCAGCAGCGCCTGCAGCAGCTTATCCCGGTCAGCGGCGACATAGACTGGCCCGTCTTCCTCCGTCTGAGGGTGCATCACAAGACCTTTTTGCACAAGCAGCGGATTCATTCGCTCCATCGTTTCCCGGATCAAATCTTTCAAATCCACAAGTTCCGTCCGGTATACGTCCTCTTCGCTATCGAGCTTGGCAAGCAGCGTCATTTCCGTGACGATCTTGGTCAATCGGGCGCTCTCGTCCATGATGATATCAAGCCCTTTGCGCATGCTCTCGCCTTCAAATACGCCGTCGCGTATGCCTTCCGCATATCCCGCAATGGACATGAGAGGGGTCTTTAGCTCATGCGACGCATTTTGCACAAATTGCTTCTGCACCCGATTGAAGCGGTGCAATTCCGCGGCCATATCGAACACGGTTCGCGCCACCGATCCGATCTCGCCTCCGGCACGTATGAATTTGACATCGGAGAATCGCCGTTGCTTCACTTTTTTCAATTCTTCATTCAAATCCATTAGAGGACGCATCAACTTCTTCGTAATGAGCAGGCTTAATAGAAACATCAATGCCGCGCCGAACCCAAAGACGATCAACAATCGCCCGAGTAATACTTGTTCGATTTCCCGAATCTTGCTTAGAGGCGTTCGCAATGTCAGCGTTCCTTCGGGGACGGCGACGATCTCGGTGATGTACGCTTGGTTCCATTCGTTCTGCGGGCGTTGCAGGATCTTTGTTGTGTCGCTTGTCATTACTTCGATAGGCTTGGTTTTATATGCGAAGGTTTGCTCCACGATGTTGCCGTTCCGATCGGTTAAGATCGCTTCCGTCGGTATGGTCGTTGCGGGAACGAAGACATGCGCATCTCCGCTTTGGATCGGAGCGACATCGGAAAATTTGGCGATGGAAACCGCCATGGACTGGCTGACCGTTTTCATTTCTTCCTTCTGCGTTTCAATAAAGTGATTCATCAACACATAATGAATCATCACGGCGGCAATCGATAAGACGAGCACTAATGAGACGCCAAAGGCGATATTCATCTGATGGATTAATTTCATATCTTTTCACGCTCCTCTTGCCGCATCCGATAGCCATGTCCCCATACCGCTTCGATCGGGAAATGGGGCAGCTTTTTGCGCGTGCGCTTAATCAAATGATCCACGGCCCGGTCGCTGCCGAAGTAGTCGTTCCCCCATACGAAAGTAAGCAACTCGTTTCTTGAGAACGCCCGATTCGGATGCTCGGCGAAAACCTTCACCAAGGCGAATTCCTTGCTCGTTAAATCGACTTCTTCCCCCGACCAGAACGCGCGCCGTTCGTCTAACAGCAATTGAAGCGGTCCGATCTCTACCTTGCGAGACGCTTGCTCTTCGGAGAGCGCATCGCTCATCGCGCGCATTTTATACCAGCGCTGAAGCTGGCGCTTCACTCGGGCCACAAGCTCCCTCGGACTGAAAGGCTTGACCATATAATCGTCGCCGCCTAACTCAATGCCTAATATTTTATCCACTTCACTATCCCGCGCCGAGATCATAATAATAGGAACTTCGGCCTCGCTTCGGATTTTTCGGCAAAATTCATACCCGTCCATCCCCGGAAGCATGACATCCAGCACCCACAGGTCCGGAGGATTCGTCCTCCATAAAGCCCATGCTTCTTCGGCCGTCTCCAGTCCAACGGTTTGATAGTTTTCCTTCTGTAAAAACGCTTCTACCAAATGGCGTATATTCGAATCATCGTCGACAACGGCGATCACAAAGGGTTGATTCATGCTCCGACCTCCTGATCATTATCAGCTTTAGTATAACAGTCCGCAAGCGGGACGTGGGATTTTGCCATCGTTTTTCCACAAATGGGCCAATGTTCTGCCATCGGCGTTTCGTACACTAGCTAGTAGAGGTTGTTCAAAAAGCCCCCTTTTGATCACGAAGATGAGCTGGGAGCGAACTCGACATCGAATCTTGCGTTCACCCTCGAAGTCCGGTGCTCATGTAGGTTTTGCCTACACTCCGCTCCTCCTTCTTCGGGTTCTCGCAACCTTCTCGGTGCTGAAAAGTCGACTTTTTGAACACGCACTAGTAATAGATTCTCTATAACCGAAAAGGAGTGTTCGCGATAAAAAAATTCGCTTTGGAGGCAGGAATGAAAGGGAAGTTTGTAAACAAGGCAGTATTGACGGTTCTATGTTGTTTGCTTGCGGCGGGATGCGCGGGCGGCGCCGGCCGGAAGCCGGTTGAAGAGGCCCAATCGACGCTTAAAGTTCTTTATTTCAACGAAAGCGCATTTTATCAGCAATATGGCGACTTATTCAGCATGGAGAACAAGAATGTCGAACTTGAGGTGGTAAGCACTCAAGGCTTGAACAACAATTTGGAAGACAAAACATACGAAGAAGCGTTTAACGAACTCGTGGAAAAAGAGAAGCCGGATGTGTTGTTGTTAGACCCGGGCACTTTTGCGGAATATATTAACGATGGCAAGCTTCTGGAATTGGATCCGCTCCTTAAGAAGGATCAATATTCTGTAGAAGGAATTTATCCGGGGTTGCTCGATATGTTAAAGGAATTGGGCGGAAGCAAGCTGTACGGACTTGCCCCCACCTTTTACGGGAACGCGGTTTTCTACAATCGGGAGTTGTTCCGGAAGTATGGGGTAGAACCGCCGCATGACCAAATGACCTGGCAGGAAATATTGGACTTGGCGCGCCGGTTTCCGGCGGATGGGGACGAGGAGTCGCGGGTATACGGGTTCGGCAATGACTATTCGGCATCCGTGGACTATTTGATTAATAAAATTGCGAGCTCCGAAGATCTGATGTACGTCAATCCGGCAACGATGAAAGTGACGGTCGACACCGATTCCTGGAAAAGGGTCTATGACCTTGCTATTCAAGCCAGCAGCGCGGGAGTGGTCTATAGCCCGAAGGATGGCGGTTTTATGGGCGGAACGATCGAGCAATTCTATCGAAGCCAACCTTTCCTTATGGGACGGGCGGCGATGATGGTAGGCGATCCGTTTACGCTGCAAATGTTGAAGCAAGCGAAAACCGCAATCAAAGATTACAAACCGTTTGAGCTTGGAATGGTGTCCGGGCCTGTAGATCCGGCCGATCCTTCGACGACCCGAAATGCCGGCATCAACGAAATTTTTGCCATTCACGCCCAATCGGCGAATCAAGATATCGCGTGGGAATTTCTGAAATTCGTGAACGGCGAAGATTACGCCCGAGTGAAATCGAGATCGATGAACGGCGATTTGATGTCAAGGATGGGGTTTATGAAAGACGATAACGGGCAGAGCCTGGATGTGTTCTACGCTTTGACACCGAAGCTGAACCGGAACGATATGAATTCGCGTAAAGTTCCGACGGAATTCCGCGGGCAGTTCCAATCCTTGATGAGCGAAGAGATTGCTCTGGTTCAAGAGAACAAGAAGTCGCTCGACGAAGCGCTTAAGACGATTCAGGAGAAAGGGCAAGCGGCTTTGGATCAAGCATTGAAAGTGCAAAAGGACAATAAGGGGAACCAAGGCGGCGACGCGAATGAGGTGTTTATTATGCCGCGGCCGGCAAACTAAAGATTTGTGTAAATCCCTGGCTTTGAATAGGCGGCTTCGTGCAACCTATTTTATAGCCTGGGATTTTTTGCGTATCATGTTACTTAAAAACGGAATTCGCGTTATACTAAGGAAATTGAGTAGCCAGATTTACTTAGACAGGAGGAAATTTGTTCCATGATACCGATCGCTAAACGCGCTTTGCCATTCTTGTTAACCGCATTCCTCGCAATTTCCTTGACCTGTAAAACTGTGTCCGCCACCGAATTTACAACCCTCCCTGAACCGGTGTGGACAGCCGCCGTACCGGCCAATACGACAACGGACGAATATTATAAGAACCTTTATTTCACGGGACAAAGGCCTCTTCCCGTCGTAAACTCCGATTCCCGAACTGCATTTACATTCCTGTACCAGTCGGGTCTATCAACAGGCAAGTACAAATTACTTGCTTTGGACGACGACAATGGGCGGCAGAAATGGGTGCATGCTTCCCCTTTTAAGTACAACCCGTTTGATATGGATCGATTCGGCAACGTTTACTACCAAGATGAAGAAAAGTCCGGAAACCGGATGATCTACAAGTTGGTCGCCCTGGATGCAAATAATAAGCAACGCTGGGTGAAGACGTTTGACAACTCATTCAATTACAACGTGCTTGACGACGGACGCATCGCGGTCGTTACTTTTTCCAGGGAGAACGTCACGGTTACCCTATACTCGAAGGAAGGCAAACTGCTCGTTGCAAGGAAGTTTGACGGGGAAATTCGACATATTCAGGGAAATTACATAGGAGTACGAAACTTAAAAGCGCCGAACAGTACAACAACGATCGATATCTATTCCATATCTTCCGGCAAGAAAATCGTGACGGTTGCACAACCGCAGGATTATATCAGTAACGTATATGCCGACTTCGACGTGCTAAGCGGCGGAACTCTTCTCGTTCCCATATACAATGCGAAGACCGGCGTAGAGACCCTGAACGGCTACGCACCCGACGGGCAGAAAAAATGGAGCAGGACCTTGCCAAAACCGTCGCAAGTGACTGAAACCGGAACGATGTACGCGAGAACCATTTACGACTCCTTGTTCGTGTCTGTCGGCAACAACTTTGTGATTCAGGAAAAAAATAAACTTAGCTTGTATGACACAAACAACAAACTGATCGCGGAGAAGACGTTTTCGGAATTGCCGGGACAGGGCAAATTGCAAAGGTTAGACGATCAGACCTTCGTCTTTGGAGCAGTAGAGGAAAAAGAACCGTGGTATTTCGCATCCGAACCCGAACCTAAGAAGGCGATCTATTATGTCCTGGACTCTCGTACACTGGGGATCATGAATTCGCTCGTGATTGATGACGCCCTTTTTAACCAGGCGGATGTACGCTTTCATGATGCGAATACGTTTTATATTGACACGAAGGATCGCCTTGCCAAGTATGTTCTGAAATAGTCTGTCATTGTTGTGTTAGTTCCTAATGCTCGGTTTATAGGTAGTTGACCGCGCGGCCGAAGCTCTCCGAAGTACATTTCCAGTTGACACCGGCATCGTCTAAGCCTACATTTTTAGAGTATATTGGTCATCCGTTGCCGGGGAGTGACTGCCTTGTTCATGAGCGGAATATACCGGAAGCGCATCGGCAGCAATTTGTTCGTTCGAATGGTCTTCATATTCTCTGTCATTGCGATTATAACGATCGTGACGCTTTCTCGCTGCAGACCGCCGGAGTGGGAACTGTTCGATCTGGAGAAGGACCCGTACGAAGTGAACAATGTATACTCGCACCCCGACTATGCGGACACCGTCCGCCAGTTGAAACAGAAGCTTGCGCGGCTGCAGCGGGAAGTTCTCGACGAGCCTGTGGAGCAAATCGATTAATCGTTCTTGACAGAGAGGGCTGTCCCATTAGTCATCGAAGATGCCAATGGGCGGCCCCTGTTTTTGTAACCGGAAAATCCGGGTAAGCATGAAGTGTCTTCACGACAAGCGGCAAGCGCGGAAGAAACCGCTTAATGAAGCAGTATAACGCGCTGTCGGTTCGACGCATGACGGAGCCGGAGTGTGTATTCGGATAAAGCAGTCTTCTGCCTAGAAGGGGATGTCTCACATAGTTTCCAAGGCGATTCGCGCAGCGCTTTGTTTGGCGGTAGCGAAACTGGTTATCCTTATTAGGCTCAAAATGAGGACGTTCCTATCCTAACGAAAGTACGTATCGCTATTTATTAGAAATCGGCGGTTTTACCGCCTTTTTCCCCTCATTAACGTGTTCTAGTTTCTTTACACGCGCAACAAGGTAATTTACAGGCTAATAGCGTGTATATGTTTCGTTAGCCCGCCTGAGGTCGCCACCCGCTGCGGTATTTTATGAAATGATTCTATCCTGCAAAAAATACAACATTAGGAGCGGTAAAACTGCAAATTTTGCAGTGATGTTGTAAAAAATACAGCATACTGGCGCCTAATATGCAAAATCGGCGACGATGACGTGTTTATGTTGTACATTCTACAACCATTCGGTCCGTGAAGCTCATTTCGGTTCAGTAATGTTGTACAGAATACAACTTACATGTTGCCTTCGGATTGGGAAGCGCCCAAGTCGCTCGATCCGCGTAACCGCTCGTTCCGCTTAGCCGCTCGATCCGCTCGACTGCCGCCGGTTTCTTTCGAAGCGGCTCGGCGCCGCCTTCTGTTCAACGATAACTTGGGCGAAATCCGTTTCCAGCTAGGGCGTTTCCTTACTCGGGGAAGTCGATGCTGCGGATCGTTATCCTATAGCCCAGATACGGTTTCCCACCTCGGAGAGCGTCCTTTATCTTTTCTCCGGAATTCCCAGCAGCTCGGGCACCGTAACAAACGTATACCCTTCCTGCTGCAGCCGGGGGATGAGCGCGTCAAGCGCCTGCACCATGCCGGAGAGGTCCTGGTCCCAGTTGCCGGCGCTATGCATGAGCACGATCGAGCCGGGCCGAAGCTGGCTAAGCACAATGTCCTGTATCGTCGCGGAATCGATTTGCTTCCAATCGAGGGAGTCGACGTTCCAGCCGATGACTTTATACTTCATTTTGACCAGTTCCGTCATTAATTCTTCCGTTAAAGCCCCATAAGGCGGGCGAAACATTCGCGGCTTCATCCCCGCCGTCCGCTTGAGCGCCTTATCGGTCTCGGCCAATTCCCACTTCATCCGTTCCACGCCTTCTTTGACCAGCTTCGGGTGCCAATACGTATGGCTTCCGATCGCATGGCCTTCTCGGTGAATGCGCTGCGTTATTTCCGGCAATCCGTCCGCTCTCGAACCTAACAGAAAAAACGTGGCTTTCGTATCGTATTTTTGTAGAATGTCCAGAACCTGCGGAGTAAAGCGGATATCCGGTCCGTCGTCGAAGGTGAGCGCAATTCGGTTTCCTTTCTCCGGGCCGTGCAAGAAAAATGTCTCCGGGAACTTGCGCTGCAGTTCGGCGTTGTCGGCTGGTCGAACGACGCGCTCCGTCGTCTCCGAGCCGCCGGCGAGTTCGTTCGCCGGGTCGGCGGGATCGGGGAGGGGAACGGCTTGGTCGATTTGCGTTCCGCGCGCGGCGGTTCCGCCGTTTGCCAGCGAACTCTCGTTCGTTTCCGCGGCGTTTTCGCTATGTATGGACCGGTCCGGTTGTTCCGCCTGAGGAGCCCGGGCCGTGCAGGAAACGATGACGAGCGCGGCGATCGTCAGTTGAATATAGGGTGCAATCCGTTTCAAATGATATAACCTCCATCGAACTTCGTATGTTCGTAATGTGAACTGGAAGGGTCGGGAATATACATCGGTTGGGCGATATTCCCGGTTTCAGCAACTTCCCGGCTCGGCGAACATTAAAAAAACACGATTCCACAAAAAGCTACGACATGGAGGAAGCCGAAGAAAGCGTTTACGATGTAGATAGGAATTCACATCTTATGGCGTAAAGGAGGTCTGTTATGAAAGCTTCTGTTCAGGCCGCGGCGGGAATGAAGCGGAAGGGCGGCGAGTACAGCGTGCTTCGATTTATGTGGAAGTACAGGGCGCTCTATTTTATCGCGATTCCGGGCATTTTGTATTTTCTTGTCTTCAAGTACGTCCCGCTGCTCGGATCGGTGATCGCTTTCCAGGACTTTAACATTTTCAAAGGGTTTTTCGGCAGCGAATGGGTAGGGTTGAAGCATTTCCGGACGATGTTCGAACATTACGATTTTTTGCGCATTTTGAAAAACACCCTCCTGATCGGCATATACGATCTGTTGATCGCGTTCCCGGCTCCGATCGTGCTGGCGCTTCTTCTCAACGAACTGCGGCTTGTCGTATATAAACGCATCCTGCAAACGATCGTATATATGCCCCATTTCTTGTCATGGGTCGTGATCGCGGGGATGTCGGTCGCCATCTTATCGCCTTCCACCGGTATTTTGAACCAATTTCTCGCCTGGTTCGGCATCGAACCGATATATTTTCTCGGGGAAGAATCTTATATCCGCGGCGTATTGATCGGATCGGGCATATGGCGCGACGCCGGATACGGCACGATCATATACTTGGCCGCCCTTGCCGGAATTAATCCCGATCTGTACGAGGCGGCGGAGATGGACGGGGCGAGCAGGTGGAAGCAGACCTGGTCCATTACCGTGCCGTCGTTGTTGCCGACGATCATGATCTTGTTTTTGCTGCATATCGGCAAATTTCTCGACTTCGGATTCGAACGGGTATGGGTGTTCTTGAACGCGCTCAACATGAACAACGGGGAAATTCTCGACACTTACATTTACCGTGCCGGTTTGCTGTCGCAGCAATACAGCTACACGACCGCCGTCGGCATATTCAAATCGCTCGTCGGCCTTGCGCTTGTCATGATCGGCAATTTTCTCAGTAAGAAAACAACCGGAGAGAGCTTGTATTAGAGGGGGAAATCCTATGAATCGCAAAGTGAGCGTGGGCCGGCGAACGTTTCATGTTTTTAATCTGGTTCTGTTGACCCTGATCGGCCTTACGATGTTCCTGCCGTTTCTAAATGTCATCGCGCAGTCGTTAAGCTCCTCCGACGCGATCATACGCGGAGAAGTCAGCTTCTGGCCGAAACAGTTTACATGGATCAACTATCAATACGTCTTCAGCGATGCGTCGATTTGGCGGGCGTTCGGCGTATCCGTGTTCGTTACCGTCGTCGGTACGTTCGTCAATTTGGTGGCTACCGCGTCGCTCGCGTACCCGATATCGCGCCAGGAATTCGTCGGACGCAATGCCGTCGCGATGATGGTGCTTATTACGATGATTTTCAGCGCCCCGTTAATACCGAATTTTATTTTGATCAAAGAGCTGAATTTAATGAACTCGCCGTGGGCGTTAATATTGCCCGGCGCGATCAGCGCATTCAATTTTTTCGTGATGCGGTCGTTCTTCGCGCAGCTTCCCGCCGAATTGATCGATTCGTCGCGCATCGACGGATGCGGCGAAATGCGGATCATCTCCAGCATCGTCGTGCCGTTGTCCAAACCTGTCATGGCGTCGCTCGGGATTTTCTATGCCGTAAGCCATTGGAACGCATACATGAATGCCCTATACTATATAAACAAGCCTCAATGGTGGCCGCTGCAGGTCAAATTGAAAAAAATGTTCGAAACGGACGATATCAGCATCGACCCGTCGGCATCGCAATTCAGCGATTTGGTGCATACTTCGCCGGAAGGGATCAAGATGGCGGCGATTATTGTCGCAACGCTCCCGATCGTGCTCATCTATCCGTTTTTACAGCGGCATTTCGTCAAAGGAATGATGATCGGCTCGATCAAATCTTAACAAAACACCAGCGCACATTAATTCATTCCATTTTGTAACGGCTGAAAGCGCTTTATAATCAAATCACCTTTAAAGGTATATTTTTTCTAATTTGGGAAAAGGGGGACTACGATGAAAAAATGGATTGGCATCGCGTTAGTAACGATTTTGACGCTTGGCATGCTGCTTGGCTGCGGCTCGGATAAGGCGGGCGAGACTCGGAATGAAACCGGGGGAGGGGAACCCGCCCCGCAGGAGACGGACAATAAACCTGCCGAACCGACGAAGTTTTCGATTTCCATGCGTACGTTAGCCTTTGGACATGTGGAGAACTCGCCGAATATTAACGAAGACAAATGGGTCAAGAGACTGGAAGAACTGACGAATGTGGATTTGGACATTCAATTGGTGCCGCATAAAGAATACGAGCAAAAAATGGTGCAAATGTTCGCGACGAACGATATTCCCGATGTCGTGCAAGGGCAAGGCGGCGTGACCGGCAAAGAAATGGCCGGTTCGGTCGAAGCGGGCGTATTCATGCCGTTGGACGATTTGCTGAAAGAGCATGGGCAAAATTTGTTGAAGGTCATTCCGCAAGACGCCTGGAACCAGATGACGTATGACGGTAAAATCTACGGCATTCCGGAATGGTTGTCCAACCCTTCGCGCCGCGCGACATGGATTCGCAAAGATTTGCTGGATCAAACGGGACTTCCGGTGCCGAAAACAGTGGATGAGTACTTGAATGTGCTTCGCGAATTTAAGAAAATAGGGGTAGAGAATCCGTATATGGGACGTCAAGATTTCAAATATGCGGATACGTTCTTCGGCGCTTTCGACGCGTTCCCGTATTTAAGCCAATTCGAGCTGGTAGACGGCCAAATCTTGCCGAAATTCGCCGATAGCGACAAAATGATGAAAGCGCTTGAAGTTTACAAAACGATGTATGACGAGGGCTTGATCAATAAAGAATTCGCCACGATTAATCCGACGACGTTCAAGAATACCATTCTATCCGGCAAAGCCGGCATATGGTCGATGAACGCCAACGAACTGCTGCAGTGGGAAGCGCAGCTCAAGCAGAACGCGCCGGAAGCGGAACTGGAAATCATCTCTTCCCCCGTCGGGCCTGACGGCAAAGGCGGATATTACTTGTACGGCAGCGTCAACCGCTCCTATTTTATTAACAAAAATTACAAGGAACCGGAAAAAATCATTCAATTTTTCGACTGGATGGTTTCCGAAGAAGCGGAGAAGTTTTTCACGTTTGGCGTAGAAGGCGAGACGTACACGGTCGACAACGGGGAAATCAAATATACCGCCCCGACGGAAACGCAAGCGGTAGACGAAGAACGTTACAGACAGGCGTTTTTATGGATGGTTCAAGATACGACCTACAACAAAGGCGCGCTCAGTTTGACGGAAGAAGGCCGCAAGCTGATCGACGTATACGACAACATCTTGGCGAATGAAGGGCGCGACGGCATCGATTTCGAGCCGCGGCTGGAAGCGCTCAAGAAAAATCCGGATATTACGCCGAATTCCGATACCGCGGCGCCTCTGATCGTTCAGCATATGGTCAAGATGGTGTACGGCCAAGAGAAGATCAGCGACTGGCCGAAAGTGGTCGAAGAATGGAAGTCGAAGGGCGGAAACGACGTGATTAAAGAAGCGACCGAAAAATACAACAACAAGCAAGGCGTTAAGATGCCGCGCCGATAATTATTGTTAATCCATCGGGAAGGAGCTCCTCCTATGTATCGAATCCTTATTGTTGACGACGAACCGATCATCTTGAAAGGCTTGCAAGTGTTGATTCAACAATCCGAGCTTCCGATTTCGTCCATACGTATGGCAGCGAACGGACAGGAAGCGTTGGAGAGGATGGAGGAGGAGTTGCCCGATTTTATATTCTCGGATGTGCGGATGCCGGTCATGGACGGACTGGAATTGTGCAAGCGCATCCAGGAGATGGACGCGGATGTGCAGACGGTGGTCATTTCCGGCTACGGCGATTTCGAATATGCCCGCCAATGCGTCGGTTACGGCGTCAAGGAATATTTGCTCAAGCCGGTATCCAAAGGGCAATTGCACGAACTGCTGGCCAAACTGGCCAAAGGCAAGTCCAAGCGCCGCCAGTCGGGCTACTTGTCGATCGCGAAAATGGATCGGTGGCTCGAGCAGTTCGAGCAGGCCGTTTATTTCTTGGAGAAAGATACGTTGGAGCGGTTGCTGGACGAATGGGAGCAAGAAATTGAAGGCTACCAGTTGCAGCGAGCGCAATATGTGGAACTGGTCGAACAGTTCGATCATCTGCTCATGAAGAAGTTGAAAGCCAGAAGCGTCAATATCGCTGTCGTTCCGTTGCAGCTGCGGCAGGATTGTTCGGCGGAAGCCGCCTGCAAGAGGTTTCGCGATCATATTAGCGAAACCTTCCGCAGTTTGGAGAAGATGCGCAAAGGGAAAGTGAAGGATCCGGTCGAAGAAGCGAAGCTATATATCGAGCAAAATTTGCGCAGCGAGGTTTCGCTGGAAGAAGTCGCGGATATGATCGGGATTCATCCGAATTATTTCAGTTTGCTGTTCAAGCAGATGACGGGAGAGACGTTCATCCAATATCGGATTCGCTGCCGGATGAACCAGGCGAAGAAAATGCTTGGCATGCAGCATATCCGAATTACGGACATTTCGTATGAAGTCGGATACGCCGATCATTCGCATTTCACGAAGATGTTCAAAAAAATGGAGGGGCTGTCCCCGTCCGAATACCGCATGAAAAAGTTAGGAATTCAATAATGAGGGGCAGCATTTCGCGCAAGCTGTACGTCTACTTTCTAATCGTCATCCTGCTGTCGCTGTCGATTATCGGCGCCGTTACGTTCACGCAATCGACCGCCCAGTTGGAGCGCCAATCGGAACGGTATATGTCCCAAATGATTAACAGCGCCGTGTATCATACGGACCTGTATTTGCAAACGTACGAGAAGGCGAGCAAATCGATCTTGTCCGATTCCGATGTCATGAAATTCGTCGATATGGAGCCGGACAATAGTTACGACTATTATTTTTTTAAGAATCAGATCGAGAAAAGAGTGTTCGACCGGACGTTCACGCTTTACCCGCAAGTGAACTTGATCGCCTTGATCAGCGATAAGGGGAGGGCGCTCATCTCCCATCATGTGCGCCAAATCGATGCGAACGAATACGATCCGATGGAATGGTACGCGTTGCTCGACGAGAAGCTGCCGGCCAGCGGCGGGTACGAAATTATGAACACCAAATTATCCCACGAAGAAGGCGACCATTGGATTACGTTGGCCAGAAGGGTGAGAGGCATGCGTTCGCATGACCCGCACGGCATATTGGCCGTGGAATTGAACACAGACGAGATCTCGAAGCTGTGGGGCAATATGGATCTCGGAAGCGGCGGATATTCGTTCATTATCGACGGTTCCGGCGCGTTTATCGATAAGCCGAAGCAGATCGAGGAAGCGGATTTATTGGATGAGCGTTTGAAGCAAAAGCTGCTCGGCGGCAATAAACTTTCATTCATGAGCTCGGTCGGCGACGGCGAAAAACGGATGTATGTGGCGCAGAAGCTGGAGTCCGCGAATTGGCGGCTGGTCATTTCGGTGCCTGTCCGCGAATTGCGGGAGCCGATCCATCATATTCAAAGGACGATCGTCATTGTGGCTGCATTGACGTTTTTACTTGCATTGTGGATTTCCATCCGTTTCGGCCGTTCGATCGTCAGGCCGATTCAATTGTTGACGAAAGCGATGCGCGAGACGGAAAAGGGCAATTGGATGCAAATTCAGGAGATTCGCAATCAGGACGAGACCGGATATATGATCCGCAGCTATAACTTGATGGTGACGCGCTTGTCCGAAATGATCGAACGGGTATACGAAGCGGAACTCGATTCGAAACGGTCGCAGCTCGAAGTGCAGCGAATCGAACTGGAACGGCATAAAGCGGAATTCCAAGCGCTGCAGTTGCAGATCAATCCGCATTTTCTGTACAACACGCTCGAGGCGATCAAATGTTATGCGGTGGTGCAGGACTCGGAAGAAATTATGGAAATGGTGGAAGCGATGGCCTTCATGCTGCGCTATGCCATCCAAACGAATTTGCAGGATATATCCGTCGTCAATGAATTGAAGCATGTCTTGAACTATATGACGATTTTGCAGTACCGAAGCCAGAAGCCATTCGAGCTGGACGTTCGCGTGCCGTCGGAATTGCTGCTGTACCGTATGGTTCGGCTGACGCTGCAGCCGCTCGTCGAGAATGCGTTTCTGCACGCTTTTCCGCAAGGGCTTCAGGAGCATCACTACATCCGCATTCAAGCGGAGATTGCCGGCGACCGTTTTCAAGTGATCGTGGAAGACAACGGGGAAGGAATGCCGGAGGAGAAGCTGAAGCAAATCCGCCGCAAGCTGGAGTTGAACCAGCTCGCGGAGACGGATTCGCATTCCATTTATCATCAAGGCGGCATCGGATTAATGAACGTGCATCGGCGCATTCAGATGGTGTATGGGGAGCAGTACGGTTTAACCGTCGAAAGCGCGCTTTCGCAAGGGACGAGAATGATCATGTCGATGCCGTTTGAACAGAGCATGATTTGCACATACGGAGGGGAAGAACATGACGAACATTGATTTAACGGGGCGGATCGCCTTGGTTACCGGATCGAGCAGCGGGATCGGGTTGGAGATTGCGCGGACGCTCGCCGCGGCGGGCGCGAAAGTAGCCGTCAATTACTTGCAGGACCGCGAGGGAGCCGAGCAAGCGGTCGCGGACATTCGCGCGGCGGGCGGCGAAGCGGCGTCGTTTCAAGCCGACGCGGCGCAGCCCGGACAATTGGAAGCGACGGTCGCGGCGATCGGGCAGACGTTCGGTCGATCGGTCGATATATTGGTGAACAACGCCGGCCATCTCGTGCGCCGGGTGCCGAACGGAGAGATGACGGAAGAGCATTACGGGAAAGTGATGGACGTCAATTTCAAATCTTGCGTGTTTGCCTGCAAGGCGGTATTGCCGGGGATGATCGCGAGCGGCGGGGGGCGGATCGTCAATATCGCTTCGGTCGCCGCCCACGACGGAGGCGGACCGGGAGCGACGATATACGCCGCGGGCAAAAGCGCAATGATCGCTTATACGAAAGGGCTGGCCAAGGAAGCGGGGCCGCACGGGATCAACGTGAATGCCGTATCTCCGGGTTTTATCGGGCAGACGAGATTCCATGCCGCGTTTACGCCCGATGCGGCCAGAGCGGCGACGATCGGCAAAATTCCGCTCGGACGGGAAGGAACGCCGCAAGACGTGGCCCATGCCGTACTGTTCTTCGTTTCGCCGCTGGCAGCCTATATTACCGGCGAGACGCTGGAAGTGAACGGCGGCTTATTGATGAGATAATCAGACTTGCGAGGGGAAGGGATAAGATGGGTACAGCATTATATCAACCGCAGAGCGGTCTGTTGACCGTTCAGTATCAACCGGACGAAACGACCCGGCTTGTCGAAAATCCGCCGCGATTTACGTGGATTCCCGCACAGCTCGAGGAAGACTGCTATGTGCTGCAAATTAGCGAAGACGGGCAATTTCAGGCGGAGCGGACGCTTACGTTCGCTCCGATTCCATATAATTTTTACACGCCGGACCGGGTATTGGCGCCTGGGACGTATTATTGGCGCTACGCTTTATGGGACGGGGGCAAGCAGCAATCCGAATGGAGCGTCGCGAGGCGCTTCGTCGTCCCGGAGGGCTTGCCTGCAACGGCGCTGCCCGCAAGGGAGAACCGTTATGCGCAAGCGCAGGAGGAGCATCCCCGCTTATGGCTGCGAGGAGCCGAGGAGGTGGCGCGCTTCCGGGCCAAAGTGAAGGCGGATCCGATTGGCTCCGGCTGGCAGCCGTTCTACGAGAAATCGGTGCTGCCTTGGACGGCGCGCGAACCGATCCCCGCGCCGCAGCCTTATCCGAACAATCAGCGGACGGCGCCGTTATGGAGAAGCATGTATATTGCCTGCCAGGAAGCGCTCTATGCGATTCGCCATCTCAGTATGGCGGGCGTCATTCTGGAAGACGAGGCGCTGCTCGGCAAAGCGAAAGCGTGGCTGCTGCACGTCGCGGCATGGGATGCCGACGGGGCGACGAGCCGGGATTACAACGACGAAGCCGCCTTTCGGATCGCCGGCGCGCTCGCATGGGGATACGATTGGTTGTACGGCGAATTGTCGGAGGAAGAGCGCGATGCGGTTCGGGGCGAATTGCTGCGCCGCACGCAGCAGGTCGCCGTCCACGTAATCGAGCGCTCCAAAATCCATCAAGTGCCTTATGACAGCCACGCGGTTCGATCGCTGTCCTCCGTGCTTGTGCCATGCAGCATCGCCATGCTGCATGAAGAACCGCAAGCGCGGGAGTGGCTGGATTATACGATGGAATATTACTGGACATTGTATACGCCATGGGGCGGCGCGGACGGCGGATGGGCCGAAGGGCCGCATTACTGGACGACAGGCATGGCGGCGCTGCTCGAAGCGATCGAGTTGATGAAGAAGTATACCGGACTTTCGCTGTACGACCGGCCTTTCTTCCGGAAGACAGGCGACTTTCCGCTATATTGCTACAATCCGAATACGTCGACGCGCACGTCGTTCGGCGACAATTCTACGCTCGGCGAAGCGATCAGCACGAAAGTCGGATATAATATCCGCCAATATGCGGGCGTCACGGGCAACGGCTGGTATCAATGGTATTACGAGAAGGTCAAGGATCTCGATACGGATGCGGATTCGAAATTTTATAATTACGGCTGGTGGGACTTCCGGTTTGACGATTTGCTGTATTTGCACGATTATCCGGCTGTCGAGGCCGTGGAACCGAAGGATGCCGAACCGGTCAAATGGTTCCGCGATGTCGGCTGGGTCGCTATGCATCATCGGATGGAAGATCCGGACGAGCAAATCATGCTGTTGACGAAAGCGAGCGAATACGGCTCCGTAAGCCATAGCCATGCGGACCAGGGGGCCTTTCATATTCACGCCTACGGCGAACCGCTTGCGGTCGAAACCGGTTATTATGTCGCTTTCAACAGCTCGATGCATTTGCGCTGGCGCAGACAGACGGTTTCCAAGAACAGCATTCTGATCGATGGGAAAGGACAGTTCGGCGATATCGACAAGGCGCTTAATATGGCTGCCTCGGGCCGGGTGGAAGAGGTAAGGCGCGAGAAAACGTACAGCTATGTGCGGATGAACGCAACGAACGCGTATATGGAAAACGTGCCGTATATGAAACGTTATGTGCGTGAAATTTATTTCGTGCGGAACAGTTATTTCGTCGTCGTCGATTCCGTCGATTTATCGGAGCCCGGAAGGGTGAACTGGTTGTTCCATACGCTGTACGAAATGAACGTCAAAGGGCAGACGTTTCAAGTTAACGGCCGCAAGGCGTCGATGGAGGGGCGGTTCGTATTCAGCTCGTCGGGCGATTTGACGCTGTCGCAAACGGATGAATTCGTCGGGGTGGATCCGCAGGAAATCGAGGGGCTTACGCGCCACTGGCATCTGACCGCCACGACGCCGCAGGCGGGGTCGCACCGCATCGCGGCATTGCTCGTGCCGAAGCGGAAGGCGGAGAGCGGCAAATATGTGTCTTATTTTGTGGACGATCAAGGGTTCGGCTACAATTTATATTGCACGGATAACGGAGCGACGCAGAAGATCGAGATCGCGAAGGCGTTTTGAACGGCGGGTAATTAAAAAAATACGTATTATATCATTTTTTTGTCATACCTATTGACGGCATTATGTTGTAAAATAGTTGGTAATGAGTTGAAAAGCGCCTCCTCAGGCGCTTTTTCCAACATCTTAGAAAAAGCGGCGCAGCTGCGGGTTCGAAAAGCGGATCGCAAGCGGCGGCGCGCGTGGGATGGTGAAGCCTATGAACGAACAATATGGCAGGCAATCGCCGGAGATCGTGACATTCGGCGAATCGATGGGGTTGTTCATGCCGGCAAGCTCGAAAGGGATCGCTTACTCGTCGCAGTTCGAGAAATCGTTCGGCGGGGCGGAAAGCAATGTGGCGATCGGCGTCTCCCGTTTGGGACATACGGCCGGATGGTTTAGCCAATTGGGCAGGGATCCGTTCGGCACAATGATTATGAAAGCTCTGCGCAGCGAAGGAGTCGACGTATCGCGCGTCAAATATACGTCCGAAGCGCCGACGGGACTCATGTTCCGCGAAGTCGTCGCCGGCAAGTCTTCGGTCTATTATTACCGCCGCCATTCCGCTGCCAGCATGATGGGTCCTTCCGATCTCGACGAGTCGTATATCGCCGGGGCGAAGCTGCTGCATATTACGGGAATTACGCCCGCGCTCAGCCCGACATGCCGGGAAACGGTGCTCGAAGCGGTTCGCACCGCGAAGAAGAACGGCGTCAAAGTTTGTTTCGACCCGAATTTGCGTTTGAAGCTGTGGACGCTGGAAGAGGCGCGGCCGGTTTTGTTGGAACTCGCCAACGAGGCGGATTATTTTCTGCCGGGATTGGACGAGCTTGCCTTGTTGTATGAAACGGAGAATTTCGACGAAATACTAGTAAAGTTGAAACAATTGTCGGCCGTATGCGTCATCAAGGGCGGGGGAGACCGCACTTATTTGCTGGATGCGGGCGAATTGAGCGAAGTGCCTTATTTCAAAGCGAAGCAGGTTGTTGACACGGTCGGCGCCGGGGACGGCTTCTGCGCCGGATTTCTGGTCGGATTGTTGAAGGGGATGAGCCATGCCGAAGCGGTTCGGCTCGGCAACTTGATCGGTTCGATGGTCGTCCAAATGGAGGGCGACTGGGAAGCGATTCCGACATGGGAAGAAGCGAAGGCGGTCCTGGACAATATCAATCATATAGAACGGTAGGATAACGATATGAAAAAAATCAAATTGGTGCAACAAATTGTAGATGCAGGGGTTGTCGCCGTACTGCGCGGCAATTCCCCGGAGGAAGTTGTGAAGATGGCGGAGCAGGCAATTGCCGGCGGCATTAAAATCATCGAAGTGACGATGACCGTGCCTTATGCGCTGCAAGCGATCGAGACGCTGGCGAAGCGTTATTCCAGCGCCGATCCGGCAGCGGACAACTACGCCGTTATCGGTTCCGGAACGGTGCTCGATCCGGAAACGGCCCGTGCTACCATCTTGGCCGGAGCGGAATTTGTCGTCGGTCCGTGCCTGAATGCGGACACGGTCAAGCTGTGCAATCGGTACCGCGTGCCGGTTATGCCCGGCGTGATGACGATTCAAGAAATCCAAACGGCGCTTGAACTCGGTGCGGATATCGTGAAGCTGTTCCCGGGCAATCTGTACTCGCCGTCGATGATCAAGGCGATCAAAGGCCCGCTGCCGCAGGCCAATATTATGCCGACAGGCGGCGTATCGCTCGACAACTTGGGCGAATGGATCAAGGCGGGCGCCATAGCGGTCGGCATCGGCTCGGATTTGACGAACGAAGCCGTCAAAACCGGCGACTACTCGCTCGTGGCGAAGAAAGCCGCACAATATATCGAAGCGTACCGCGAGAGTCGGCGCTAATGATAAGGAAGGGCCGTTCCCCCTGAGTTGGGGCGGCCCTTTCCTGTTGTTGTGCCTTTGGAGCACGTTTCGTAACTGCAAAAATCCATTTATTTTTCCCGGAATGGGCTCATTTGCATGAACTAAATGCAAAAATCCAGTTGTTGCGCGCCCCAAAGGCCCAAAACGGCCTATTTTTCGTTTTGTAAATGGAAAATTGCAGTTATATGAAGCGAACAGCGGTAAATGTTGCGAATTAGATGGATTTTTGCAGTTGCTCGCTGCACGTTACCCTGCACGAACATGCCGCACGATTCCGTACTCAACCCGACACTCACCCCGCACGATCATGCGATTCCGTACCCATCCCGGCGCACGTCCCACTGCATGATCCGCGGTACTATCCCATTGCATGATCCCGGTGCAGATCCGGTTGCACGGCCTCGCAGCATCATCCCACCGTCTGGCGGGCGATCGCCGCCCTAGATCGACACCGATTCTCCCGGACGCAATGCCGTACCGTGTAACCCTTTCTCTTCCAGCTTCTTCACCCATGCTTCCGCGTCCTGCACGATCGGCGGGAAGGTGCTGTGATGGATCGGGATGTAAGTCTTCGCCTTCAGCCACTCGGCCGCAATGGCGGCTTCGTCCGGCCCCATCGTGAAGACGTCGCCGATCGGAAGCGCAGCCGCATCGATGCGATGCAGTTCGCCGATCAGCTTCATGTCGCCGAACAGGCATGTATCGCCGGCGTGGTAGAGCGTTTGGCCGTCCATCGTCAGCAAAATGCCGGCAGGCTGGCCGCCGTGAAGGAACTTCCCGCCTTCCAACTCGAGCCCCGACGAATGAAACGCCAGCGTCAGCTTTACGGTGCCCCAATCGAACGTATGCTTTCCGCCCAAGTTCAAACCGAACGTCTTCAAGCCTACGCCCGCAAAATAAGCGGCGATTTCATGAATGCCGACGATAACGCAGTCGTTCCGGCGGGCGATTTCTTCCGCATCGGCTACATGATCGTAATGCCCGTGCGTCAGCAGCACCGCGTCGACTTCAACTTCCTCCGGCTTGACGGCCGCGAGCGGATTGTTGCGGAGATACGGGTCGATTACGACCTTTTTCCCGCCCGATTCAACGATGAAGCAAGAGTGTCCCAAATATGTAAGTTTCAAGAGTACCCTCTCCTTTCATTTTCATTGATCATTGCTTCTGAATTCAATATAACATATTCGCAATCAGGTCTGAAAATCCTTGCCGCTCTCCCCATGCTGACGGATTCGGTATATGCCCGGCGGCACGGAGCAGTAATGTTTGAACGCCCGCGTGAACGAGTACAAATTCGGATATCCGAGCGTAAGCGCGATTTCGGTAATCGGCAGAGGCGTTTCCCGCAACAGCCGTTTCGCCTTCTCCATGCGAATCTTGATCATGTATCCGACCGGAGAGACGCCTACTTGTTTCGTAAATACTGTGGAGAAGTAAGTGCGGCTGACGCCCGCCAACGCGGCGACCTGTTGAACCGAAATGCCTTCGGTCGCGTGAAGCTCCATATATGCCATGCATTCCCGGATCCAATCATGCGGCTCGGCTCCGCGCGGATGTCCGGCATCGTCGGCGAGCATGGAGAACAGCCTGTACAACAAGCTTCGCAGCCCAAGCGAAACGGAAGGCGCGGGAGCGGGCGATACGGCGCTTCTTATTAAACGCAATAGGGAATCAAGAGTCTCCCTGACCCCGCGATCGATCGCTTGTTCCACGTATGGCGCCTGTTGCCGGAATCCGGCCAGTTCCAGCAAACGATCCGCTTCATCCCCGTCGATCGCCAGCCAGCACATCCGCAGCGTCTCGGTTCCCGGAATTTCACGGTACGTATAGGTTTGTTCCGGATAGAGGCAGAATATATCCCCCTTCCGCAGCGTCTTCTGCATGCCGCCATGTTCCAGCAGCACTTCGCCGTCGTAAACAAAATGCATACTGTAGCACTCAATGCTCTTAGGCCCGACGCAATAGCCGGGCTTCGCGGCATTTCGGCCTGCGCGCACCGGCCAAACCGGCCCGTCGGTATCGATTTTGCCTGGCGTATAGTATAGAAATTCGGCAAACTCATTCCCGTATTCCTTCAAGGATTTTCCCTCCCGCCGATTCGAGTCTTTCTACTTCTCAAGATACCAGATACCTGACAAAATGACAAACGATTCGTACATCATGCCATTTTCGGATATAGGGCGGTCATGTATGATGAACGTAAAGGAGGCGAATCGCTCATGAAGAAACCTAACATTTTGCTTATTACGAGCGACCAACAGCATTGGAATACGATCGGCGCGTTCAACAGCGAAATTTCCACGCCGAATTTGGATCGATTAGTCCGCGAAGGTACGACGTTCACCCGCGCGTATTGCCCGAATCCGACGTGCACGCCCAGCCGCGCGTCCATCATTACCGGCATGTACCCGAGCCAGCACGGAGCCTGGACGCTCGGCACCAAGCTGCTCGAAGACCGTCATTGCGTCGGGGAAGATTTTCAACAGAACGGCTACAAGACCGCGTTGATCGGGAAGGCGCATTTTCAACCGCTGCGGTCTACCGAACAATATCCTTCGCTGGAGTCCTATCCGATCTTGCAGGACTTGGATTTCTGGAAAACATTCAACGGCCCGTTCTACGGCTTCGATCATGTGGAACTGGCCCGAAACCATACGAACGAAGCCCATGTCGGCCAGCATTACGCTCTATGGATGGAGGAAAAGGGTTGCGCCAATTGGCGGGACTATTTTTTGCCCCCGACGGGAACGTTGGACCCGGGCAAGACGTACCATTGGGACATCCCCGAACAATATCATTACAACACCTGGATTGCGGAGCGGACGAATGCGCTGCTTGAACAATATAAGGAAGGGGGAGAGAGCTTCTTTTTATGGTCGAGCTTCTTCGATCCTCATCCCGAATATTTGGCGCCCGAACCTTGGGATTCCATGTACGATCCGGACAAGCTCACCATCCCGTCGGCGGTGCCGGGAGAACATGACAAGAATCCGCCCCATTTCGCGATGACGCAGGAAGAGCATCCCGACTTCTCGCATCTTATGGAGAGCGGTTACGGCATTCATGGGTACCGGTCCCATCATTATTACGAGTACGGCAATAAATTCAGGCTCACGGATTACGATAAGAAAAAGCTGGTGGCCGTCTATTACGGGATGATCAGCATGATGGACAAATATATCGGCCAAATTCTCGCTAAGCTGGACGCGCTCGGACTGGCTGACAATACGATCGTCGTCTTTACGACGGACCACGGGCACTTCTTCGGCCAGCACGGTTTGCAAGCCAAAGGAGGCTTCCATTACGAAGATTTGATCAAGCTGCCGTTCATCGTGCGTTATCCGGGACATGTCCCCGCGGGGCGCGTATCCGGAGCCATTCAATCTTTGGTCGATCTGGCCCCTACCTTCTTGTCCGTATGCGGCATTGACGCGCCTTGCGGGATGACGGGAATCGACCAACGGGAAGTTTGGTTCGGAACGAAAGAGAAAGCGAGAGACCATGCGATCTGCGAATTCCGCCACGAAGCGACGACCATCCATCAGAAAACGTATGTGGACGAAAGGTACAAAATAACGGTATATTACAATCAAACGTACGGCGAACTGTTCGACCTTCAGGAAGATCCGCAGGAAATGAACAACTTGTGGGGCGACCCGGCGCATGCGGAGTTAAAGTCGGCCTTGCTGTTGAAATACGTCTGGGCGGAACTGGGCAAAGAGCCTGTGCCGATGCCGAGAATTTGGCACGCGTAAATTTGCGCATCGGACGGCAAAAGTGTTACATTTGGCAATAAGAAAGAAAGAAGATCCACCCGCATATATTGTTCATAAAGCGTTATTTCCGGCATTGCGCTTTTGTTAGCGCATGACGGCGACTGGGGGGATGCGGGTGAAAGGGAAGGCGATTATCGTTACAGGCGGTTCCAGCGGTATGGGCAAGGCGATGGCGGCGTGTTTCGCGCAAGCGGGAGCGCTCGTCGCCATTACCGGCAGAACCGCTTCGAAGCTGGAAGAGGCGAAGCGGGAAATGGAAGCGTTTCCGGGGCAGGTGCTTGCCGTTCCGATGGACGTGCGCCGCCCGGATCAAGTGCAGCATATGGTGGATGCCGCCGCGGCCGCGTTCGGGCGCATCGATGCGCTGGTGAACAATGCCGCCGGCAATTTCATATGCGCGGCGGAGGATTTGTCGGTGAACGGATGGAATGCGGTCGTCGACATCGTCTTGAACGGTACGTTCTATTGCAGTTCGGCGGTGGGGAAATATTGGATCGCGAACGGCATTCGCGGCAGCATCCTCAATATGGTAGCCACTTATGCATGGGATGCCGGCCCCGGAGTCGTTCACTCGGCCAGCGCCAAAGCGGGCGTTCTCGCTATGACGCGTACGCTCGCGGTCGAATGGGGGCGCAAATACGGCATCCGCGTTAACGCGATCGCGCCGGGGTTGATCGAGCGCACCGGCGGCGCCGAGAAGCTGGTGCTGTCGGAAGCGTCGGCGCGGCGCGCGGTAGAGAGCGTACCCCTCGGGCGTCTCGGCACGCCGGAGGAAATCGCCGGTTTGGCGGCGTATTTATTATCAGACGAGGCCTCTTATATTAACGGCGCATGCGTGACGATGGACGGAGGACAGTCGCTGCATCAAACATTTTTGTAGAGGTGATAGGATGAAGGCGGGATATATTCTAGCGATCGACCAAGGCACCACCAGTTCGCGCGCCCTGCTGTTCGACCGGCGGGGCGACATTGTCGGCATGGCTCAGCAGGAATTTAAGCAGCATTTTCCGAAGCCGGGTTGGGTCGAGCATGATGCCAATGAAATATGGGTTACCGTGTTGGGCGTGATTACGGCTGTGCTTGCGAAGACGAACGTCGGTGCGGACGAGGTGGCCGCGATCGGCATCGCGAATCAGCGCGAAACGGCGGTCGTATGGGACCGCAGTACGGGAACGCCGATCTATCATGCGATCGTCTGGCAATCGCGCCAAACGGCGGATATATGCGATCGGTTAAGGGCGGACGGCTATGAGCCGCTTTTTCGCGAACGGACGGGCTTGCTGATCGACCCGTATTTTTCCGGAACGAAGGTCAAGTGGATATTGGATCATGTGGACGGCGCGCGCGCCCGGGCGGAACGGGGCGAGCTCTGCTTCGGCACGATCGATACGTGGCTCATCTGGAAGCTTACCGGCGGAGAAGCGCATGTGACCGACTATTCCAACGCCTCGCGCACGCTCATGTACAATATTCACGATTTGCAATGGGACGACGAACTGCTGCGGATTTTGGACGTGCCGAAATCGATGCTCCCGGATGTGCGCTCTTCGTCGGAAATATACGGCATGACGCAGTCCTATCATTTCTTCGGCCGCTCGGTCCCGATTGCGGGAGCGGCGGGAGACCAGCAAGCGGCTTTGTTCGGGCAAGCGTGCTTTGAACCCGGAATGGCCAAGAACACATACGGCACAGGCTGCTTTATGCTGCTTAACACCGGTACGCAAGCGATCGCGTCGAAGCACGGCCTGCTCACGACGATTGCCTGGGGGTTCGGCGGCAAGGTGGAATACGCGCTGGAAGGCAGCGTGTTTGTGGCCGGATCGGCCGTGCAATGGCTGCGGGACGGGATGAGAATGTTCAAGTCGGCCAAGGACAGCGAAGCGTATGCGGCAAGAGTCGATTCGACCGAAGGCGTATATGTCGTCCCCGCTTTCGTCGGGCTCGGCACGCCGTATTGGGACAGCGAAGTCCGGGGAGCGGTGTTCGGTTTGACCCGCGGCACGACGAAGGAGCATTTTATTCGCGCTACGCTGGAATCGCTGGCCTATCAGACGAAGGATGTGATTATGGCGATGGAGGAAGATTCGGGGATTACGCTTAGCGCGCTGCGCGTTGACGGCGGCGCGGTGGCGAACGACTTCCTCATGCAGTTCCAAAGCGATTTGCTCGGGGTCAATGTGGAGCGGCCTGTCATGAACGAAACGACGGCGCTCGGCGCCGCTTATTTGGCCGGACTTGCCGTCGGCTTCTGGGAAAACCGCGACGTGATCGCCCAGCAATGCCAGATCGAGCGTACGTTCTCCAGGGCCATGGATGGAGAGCGAAGCGCTGCGTTGTACAGAGGATGGAAGAAGGCGGTGCGCGCGGCGATGGCGTTTAAATGACAAGACGTGGGCTAATCCCCAAAGTTCTCTGATTTTGCGTTCATTTGGACAGAAATAAATGGATTTCTGCAGTTGCGCGGGCGAAACTAGCCCAAATCTCCATTTGTAAATGGATTTTTGCAGTTACATATGTGCGGAACAACAAAACCGACTGGGTACAGCGGGATAAGCATACGCTCCCCCGTGTCCCGGCAAGTTGAAAAAAGCCAAGCAGTATTTTTACCTGCATGGCTTTTTTTCGTCCGGGTCTTGCGGCGGTATAGCGCTTATTCCACCGTCACGAGCACTTTCGTTTTCTTGCCTCCGAAGCTGACCGTGATCGTCGCTTTGCCTTTGCCTGTCGCTTTAATGATGCCGTCCTTCACGTCGGCTACCGTAATTTTGCTCGAGGTCCAAAGCGCCGGCTTCGAGACGTCGATATCGGTGCCGTCCATATAAGTAGCCGTTGCCGTTACTTGTACGGTCGTGCCCTTCTTCATCGTAAGGGCGACTTCATCGGTTTTTAAATATTTCAACGTGTCCACATCGACCGGAATCGTAATCGATTTATTGCCGTATTTGGCGGTTACGTTCGTTTTGCCGTAGCCTTTCGCGGTAATCGCTCCATTGTTGACATCGACGATTTTGTAGTTGCTTGCTTTCCAGTCCGCGTCGGCGGTGACGTCTTTCACGCTTCCGTCGCTAAACGTGACGGTGATTTTCACTTGCGCCTTTTCCCCTGATTTGAGGGAAAGAATGCGGTGGCTCGTTTCCAGCTTTTGAAGAATATCGACCTCTACCGGAATCGACACCGATTTGCCGCCGTACTTGGCGGTAATCGTCGCTTTCCCGCTGTCGTAGGCCGTGACGAGGCCTTTATTGACATCTGCCACTTTCGGGGAGCTCGACTTCCATTCCGCTTCGCCCGTCACGTCGATCGGCTTGCCGGAAGAGTCCGTCGCGGTTAATGTAATAGTTTTCGTGCCGCCTGTATTTAAATTGATAAAGCGCACGTCCGCTTCCAGCTTGTCGGCCAAGCCGATTTCCACCTTCACGGTAACCGATTTGCCGCCGAATTTGGCGGTAACGGTAGCCGTTCCGTTATCCAAAGCGGTAACCAGCCCTTTATCGACCGAAAGCACCTTGTCCGAGCTGACGCTCCACTCGGCTTTTTCCGCTACCGCTTCCTCATATTCGTCATATACGGCGATCAGATTGATTCGGTACTCTTCGTTTTTCTGCAAAGCGAGCGATTTCGGATCGGCCGTCAATTTGCTCGGAATATCGACCGATACCTTTACCGAAGCCGTTTTGCCGCCATAGCTGGCCGTAATTGTCGCTTCGCCCGATTTATATGCGGACGCCCGTCCGCCGTTCACATAGACGATATCTTCCTTGTTCGAAGTCCATTGGGCTTTGCCGGCAATCATTTCCGTCGAACCGTTGGCGTAAGTGGCCTGCAAGGCGAGATCGACGTCTTGATTCACTTTCATGGAGATCGACTCTACCGCAACGCTGCTTCCGCCGTTATCCTTGAGTATTTCCAGACGGCGGGGAATCTCGACATCGACGTTGACGGTAATCGATTTATCGCCGTATTTGGCCGTAATGACCGCAGCGCCCGAAGAGTATGCGCTAATCTCTCCTTTGGAAACGTAGGCGATGCTTTCGTTGCTGGAGCTCCATTCGGCCTGCGCCGTAATATCATCTTCTCTTCCATCCGGATAAGTTGCCGTTAACGTAACCTTCTCCGGCGTTTGGTTTACACGCATGAATATGTTTTGCTTATCGACATCCAGCTTGCGGGTGTTGTCGACATCGACTTTGATCGTTGCCGTCTTGGTGCCGTATTTGGCGGTGATCGTCGCCTTTCCGGGACCGTATGCAGTAATTTCGCCTTTAATGATGTCCGCTACTTTCTCGTTGTCCGAGGACCATTCCGCTTCAGCCGCTACGTTCTTCGTATCGCCGTCGGGATAAATCGCCGTCAGCTCCACCGTTTCCGACTTCGCGGGACCTGCCATCAGCAAGGAAACTTGCGATTTGCTCGGCTCCAGTCTCTTGACGATTTCAACGGCGATAGGAACGGTAACGGTTTGCTTGCCGTACTTCGCCGTAATCGTTGCGGATCCGGGGCTGAGCGCCGTGACCGATCCGTTGACGACGGTAGCGATCGAAGCGTTGTCGATCGACCATTCCGCTTTGTCCGAGACAAGCTCCGTCGAATTATCGGTATATGTGGCCGTCAGCGCAATATCCGCTTTGCTCTGCGTTCCTCCAAGCCGAAGATCGAGGCTTTGCTTGTCTTTGGTTAACGATTTGACCTTCTTGGTAACGGTAACTTTCACGGTCTGCGGCATTTCCTTGTAAGTGGCGATAATGATCGCCGTTCCTTCGCTCTTGGCCGTGATCGTACCCGCGTATACGCTCGCTATTTGTTTGGAATCCTCGTCGCTTGTCCAATCGGCTTTGATCGTGACGTCTTCCGTTTTGCCGTTCGCGTAAACAGCCGTCGCCGAGAGGGATTGCGTGTCTCCGATCTCCAATGACACTTCATTTTTCGATAAAACCAGTTTAGATAGATCCGAATCGGCCGCGAAAGCCATTCCGGAATTGCCAGCACATAAAAAGACTGCTAAAATAATGGCAATAATTTTTGGGAACTTCAACTTTACGATTCCTCCTTCTGCAATTCTGGCGCCTTCTTCAATAGTTGAACTCTATAATGGTTATCGGTATGATTGTAATAAAAATGAATAGGACTTTAGAGATAAAAGTTGTCCGCCCAAGCGGTCGGGTACACGGATAACTTCTACAGAAAGGTTGATATCGGTGGAGAATAAACCTGCAGCATCCAATTTTATTAAAAATATCGTCATCGACGATTTGAAATCCGGCAAAGTCGATCAAATCGTCACCCGGTTTCCGCCCGAACCTAACGGCTATTTGCATATCGGGCACGCGAAATCAATCTGGCTCAATTTCGAACTCGCCGATGAATTTCAAGGAAAGACGAATTTGCGTTTTGACGATACGAATCCGCTGAAGGAAGATACGGAATTCGTACAAGCGATCAAGGAAGACGTCCGTTGGCTCGGGTTCGAGTGGGACGGGCTGTTCTTCGCTTCGGATTATTTTGAGGAAATGTATAACAGAGCGATTCTGCTGATCAAAAAAGGAAAGGCATACGTGGACGATTCGACGGCCGATCAAATTCGGGAAATGCGCGGCACGCTGACGGAGCCGGGACAGAACAGCCCGTACCGCGATCGTTCGCCTGAGGAGAATCTGGACCTGTTCGCGCGCATGCGCGCGGGAGAATTCCCGGACGGTTCCAAGGTGCTCCGCGCCAAAATCGACATGTCCTCGCCGAACATTAATATGCGCGATCCGGTGCTGTACCGCATCGTGCATGCGACGCATCACAATACGGGCGACCAATGGTGCATTTATCCGATGTACGCCTATGCGCATCCTCTGGAAGACGCGATCGAGGGAGTAACGCATTCGATCTGCACGCTGGAGTTCGAGGACCAACGTCCATTGTACGACTGGGTCGTAGCGGAATGCGAAATGGAACATGTGCCGCATCAATACGAGTTCGGGCGGTTAAGCTTATTGAACACGGTCACGAGCAAAAGAAAGCTGAAGCTGTTGGTGGACGAAGGGTTCGTGGACGGTTGGGACGACCCGCGCATGCCGACGATTTCCGGCTTGCGCCGCCGCGGATTTACGCCGAAGTCGATTCGCGATTTCTGCCGCGAGACGGGGGTATCGCGCGGTACCGGGGCGGTCGACCCGAAGATGCTCGATCACTATATCCGCGAAGATTTGAAGCTGGCCGCGCCGCGCACGATGGCGGTGCTTAGACCGCTCAAGGTGGTCATTACGAACTATCCGGAAGGCCAAACGGAAATGCTGGAAGCGGAGAACAATACGGAAAACCCGGAAATGGGCGTGCGCCAAATCCCTTTCTCGCGCGAAATCTATATCGAGCAGGACGATTTCATGGAAAACCCGCCGAGCAAATATTTCCGCTTGTTCCCCGGCAACGAGGTGAGATTGAAGAACGCCTACTTCATTCGCTGCAACGATGTGATCAAGGACGCGGACGGCAATGTAGTCGAGCTTCATTGCACGTACGATCCGGAGACGAAGAGCGGCAGCGGCTTTACGGGACGCAAAGTGAAGGGCACGATACATTGGGTCGACGCATCGCAGGCGATTCCGGCGGAATTCCGCTTATACGAGCCTTTGATCTTGGATGAGGAAGAAGAGGAAGAGGGCGGATCTTTCCTGGATCGCGTCAATCCGAATTCGCTCGAGATCGTACAAGGATTCGTCGAGCCGAACATGAAAGACGCCGAGCCGCACGATAAATTTCAATTTTTCCGCCACGGCTATTTCAATGTCGATCCGAAGTACAGCTCTCCCGGCAAGCCGGTATTCAATCTGATCGTTTCGCTGAAAAGCTCGTTCGAAGTGAAAAAATAAGCAAAACAGGCCGTGAGGCCTGGTTTTTTACGCATGGCGCGCGTTGTGCCGGTCATTTACCGATCGGCCGGCGCAGCGGTGAAACGATGAAGCCGCGGGCCGGCTCCGGCGGGCGGGGCAAGTACGGTTCACCGCTGCGCGGAGACCGGGATTTATCATGTACAAAATACAACATTTCGTTCTCTCTGCATATAACCATGATGCCGATGTTGCAGGTTTTACAACATGCCGGGGTTAGAACGGCCCATCTCGCCATTTTCCTGGCGATATTGTTGTACAAAGTGCAACATAACGGTCCATTTTACCCCCTCGCCCCCTAAAATGTTGTATTCTTTACAACTTGTGCAGCAGCCCTATGCCGGGAAAACGATCTGTTAGACCTGATTGATTCCGGGTTAGCCGCCGGAAGTATGTTTCCACCCTCCGCTAGCATGCTTCCACCCGCCGGAAGTATGCTTCCATCCATCGGACGTATGCTTCCATCCTCCGGGGTTGCCATGCCATCCAACTGAACCGGGATGCCACCCGCAAGAACCTCCATGCCACCCTCCATGCCATCCGCCATGATGATGGGCGCCTCCCCCCATATGATGCGGATGGTGATGCATGCAATGAGAATGGTGATAGTGATGAACCACATGATGATGGTGATGATGATAGTGTTTGCCCGGATGATCTTGATGACTCGACAATGCGAATCGCTCCTTTCGATTTGTTATGACTAGCGTATTCGCCGACGCATTCCGATGATGCTTGCCCATGCCCGTTTGGGTGCGAATTTGGGCGTTGGCCGAGTCGGCGAGGCGGATGGCGGGAGACCTCCTTGGTCGTCGCAAGCTGCTCAATTCGCACGGAGAGATGCCGAAACGGTTGAACCAGGGGTAAACTATTTCCTTCCAAATTCCGATATCTGTATATAAGAATGGAAATTTCGCCTGCTCGATACCTGCTCCTGCTACAAGACAAGGCGCGGTTTCCCTAGGAAGGAGGTTCTACAATGGATATGATCATGTCGTCGTTGCAAAGCCTTGCCCGTTCGGCAAGTTTGCCCGATACCGGCGGAGGCGGAGAACTCGCGCAAATCGACAGACAAATCAGACAATTGCAAAAGCGGAGAATGACAGTTTCCAAAGAAATGGCGGAAGTCGCAACCAGCGATGCCTCGCCGGACGAAAAAAAAGAGAGACTCGCAATGCTCAGCAAAGAAATGGCGATGATCGACGCCCAAATCAACATGCTGATGAACAGAAAGAAGCAGATTCTGGAGGATAAGCAAAGACCGAAGGAGAACTCGCCGGATCGTGCATCCGACAATCTTATGGAAACGCTTGAGCCGCAGCAGTCGCTTCACGATGCCAAAGTAACGATCGACATAAGAATATAACAGAGAAACGGACGCTTCATAGGCCGGCGAACAATGCCCCGCGCATGCTCTCCCGGCCTTTTCCCATTGCCTTCTCTTCCCGCCGATCACCGCATGCTTCTTAACTCGGAAGGCGAGATGCCGAAATGCTTCTTGAATTGCCGGTAAAAATAACTCGCATCGACATACCCGACCCGCTGCGCGATGTCGCTTGTCGTAAGTCTCGTATTCATGAGCAGCTTTTTGGCCGTTTCCATCCGGAACTTGTTTAAGTAATCCGAGAAAGCGACATTCGTTTCTTTTTTGAACAATTGGCCCAGGTAGCCCGGAGATATGCGGAAGGCTTGTCCCAGCGTCTTTAAGGAAAGCTCCTCCGCGTAATGATCGCTTATATGCTGGAGCACTTGCCTGACGACAGGGCTCAGCTTTCCGTCCTCTTCGGCCATGCAATCGACAGCCGCCCCGGCGATATATTTGACATGTTCGTTCAATTGCTCGAGCGTCCGCACTTTGAACAATTTGGAGAATAGCTGCTTGTAATCGTTAGAAATCAATTCATTGCTCATGTTCATATCTTTGGCGAAATGTTTCGCGCGAATCATCATCTCGATCGCCGCGTTATGGATTTGCGACGGCGTTGCCGTGCCGGGGACCGATAGCCGACGGAACAGCGCATCGATCCATGCCAGGACGGCGTCTTTGTCCTTGGCCAGGAGCAGCTTCTCGTAAGTCTGCAAATCGATCCGGGCGGCGGCCGAATCGGCGGCGCCATGCAGAAGACCGTAATCGAGCCATTCTTCGTCGTGGTTGACCAAATCGTATTCCTGCATGTTCTTGGCACTGGCATAACTGCGGCTTACGTTGGCGAAGGAAGGCTCCGTGCTTCCTGTCGTGGCAATGATCCGCACCTTCCACAAGCGTTCCATATCGGTTCGAAGTTGCCGAATCAACCGGTAGCGCGGCGCTTGCTCCGGATGGGGAGACTGCGAAGCGGCTATGATGACGATATCTCCGTCGGCGTCGCAAAAACAGACGCATTCCCCGCCGTCCCCGATCGTTTCCCGGCAATATTGATACATGGCCGCGATGACCCGGTCTTTGCGGAACAGGTAAGGCGGCAAGGCGGAGGGATCGGGAACGCCGGCCCATCCCGGCTTGTCGTTAGAGCCTGTTTCGTAATCGCCGGTTCCGGCGTTAATTCCGGCTGTCGTGCTCGGCTCCGCGAACATGTCTGCAAAGACGGGCTTCATCGTGAAGACGGTGTAGTAAGGAGCGGCGATCTGAAAGCCGAGCAATTTCGAACGGTCTTTGAGCTCCGGCGCGCCGATGCCGCCCGTTACCCAGCGGTACAAAATATTGTCGCGCAGCACGTCGAAACGGCTTTGGCCGATCCATTCCTTGCGTAGCGCGTCGTCGAGCTTGCGAACGGTATTTTTGACCGTTTCCTTCAGTTCTTCCACATTGATCGGTTTCAACAAATAGTTTTCGATGCCGAGCGTAATTCCTTGTTTCACATAATCGAACTCATGATAGCCGCTTAATATTATAAATTTCATTTGCGGGTTCAGCTTCTTCATTTCGCGGATCAATTCCAATCCGTTCATGACGGGCATTGTAATATCCGTAATGAGAATGTCGGCAGGCTTCGATTTCAGCGCTTCCAAAGCTTGCCGTCCGTCCTCGGCCTGGCCGGCGATCTCCAAATGGAACTGTTCCCACTCGATCGCATAAGGCAAGCCTTCCAAAATAAAAGGTTCGTCGTCAACGATAAATACTTTGTACATGCAGGGAACCTCCTCAATGTTTATAGGCTGCTGCGGCAATCTCGGTTTCGGGAGCTTTCATCGCCGGCAATATCATCGTTACGGACGTGCCGGACCCGAGCCGGCTATCGATCCGCAAGCCGTACCGTTCGCCGAACATCGTCTTTAGTCTTTCGTGAACGTTCGTCAACCCGATCGACTTGGACGAATGCGGATCCCGCCGCTCCAGCATGCGCCGAATCTGTTCCAGCTTCTCCGGCGCGATTCCGTTTCCGTTATCCCGAACCGTAATGCATAGATCTTGTCCCGCCAATTCCGCCGCGATCGAGATCAGATTATCGTCGCGCTTTAACCGGATGCCATGCATAATGTAGTTCTCGACGATAGGCTGCAGCGTCAGCTTGACGATCGGCCGCTCGGCCAGTTCCGGTTCGATCTCGACGTGATAAGAAAATTTATACTTATGGCGAATGCGGAACAAATCGAGATACCGCTTGCAGTATTCGATTTCGTCCGACAAGGAGATCACCGTGCCGCTCTTAATCGAATATTGGAGCAATGTGCCCAGAATATAGATCATATCGCTGACATCGTGGGCTTTCTTGGCAATGGCCCGCATTCGTATCGCTTCGAGCGTGTTGTACAGAAAATGCGGCTTGATCTGCGCCTGAAAGGCGACCAGTTCCGCCTGCTTCTTCGTAATTTCCGAGGCGTAAACCCGGTCGATATATTCGGACAAATCCGCGCACATTTGATTGAAACGGGTGGAAATTTCGAATAGCTCGTCTTCTTTTTCCATCGGAATGCGAACCGTCAAATCGCCGTTTTGCAGCTTCTTCATCGCTTGAATAATCGTTTTGGTCCGTCTGGAGAAATGTTTGATCGTAAAAAAAGTAATCGAAAGCGCGGCCAGGGTGCAGAGCGAGGTCGTCAGGATGAGCGTGTTTTTCAGCCCGTTGTCCGCGCCGCGGACTTCCGATTCGGGCATAATGCCTGCAATGAGAAACCCGGAATTGTTGGAGGCGTTCACGTTGACATAGGAAGGCTCCTCCATCGGCTTTTTGCCGTCGGCCGTATGAAGCTCGGACCAGTAGGGGTATTTCCCCCCGTAATACCGGTTCGACGAATCGAACAACACTTGTCCGTCTTTCGTTAATACGACGATATATCCTTTGATTTCCCGGCCCATATTGCGGAACGACTTGAACATGCCGTTGATATCGTAATTGATCACCAGATTGCCTACGTTTTGCTGGGTGGACGGATCGTTAATGGCGCTGACGGTCGTCAAGACATGATTGTTTTGCACGATGGCTTGCAGGCCTTGCATTTCTTCGGTTTGCATAAACCGCGGCGGCCCCGCGGCGCTGCCGGGCGGTGCGAACACGCCGGCTCCTTGCTCGAACGGATAGTATCTTTGGTATTCGTTCGGTTTCATAATGTACGCGAACTTTTTGGAGTTGCTGTACAGCAAGATGCTGTGAATATCGGGATCGTCGTCCATGCGGAAGCGGAAAAACGTGTTCATGTTCCGCGCTTTCGTATCCGCGCTTTTGGCGTAGCGGTCCAAACGGTAGCTGATATACGGGCCGAAGTCGTGCCCAAGAAAATAGAGGACGTCGTCCAGCATCGTTTTTTCCAGGTAAAGCTGCTGCATCACCTGCAACGAGTCCACATATTTCGCATCCAGATATCCCCCGACATGCTCCAGAACTTGTTTGTTGAAATCCAGGTCGTTGCGTATGGAGGTATCGGCGAAATATTTGAATACGAACACGGATAAGGACGCTAAGGAAAGAATTGTAATGCCGGAGTAAATAATTAAAATTTTGTTGAACAGTTTTCGTTTCCAATGCGTTCGGTACAATTCGGCGATGTTGAACATGCAACCAACTCCTGTCCCAATTCGCTTCAAGAGACGATGCCTGCCAGCGGGCAAGCTCATTTTCTACATGCATGTTACGAGGTTAGTAATAGAATAACATGAAGAACCTAAACTTTTCCAAAAATATTTAATTAGTGCAGCAAATCATTAATTTCGCAACTTTTCCGCCGCGAAAATATCCGTTACTGTCGAAGTAGAAGCGAAATCGCATACTTTGCGCTCGGGGAGGGGAAATATGAAAGCGCTTCGAAATGTTGCCCGCGGTTTCTATCGCAATAAAGCTTTTCTGTTGATGGTGCTGCCCGGTGCGGTCTGGTTTTTGCTCTTTTCCTATTTGCCAATGGTCGGCACGGTCGTCGCATTTAAACAATATCGTTTTCACCGCGACGGTTTCTGGGCGAGTATCGTGAACAGCAAATGGCTCGGCTTGAACAATTTCGAGTTTCTATTCACGACGAACGACGCGTTCGTGATTACGCGGAACACCATTCTGTACAATGCGGTATTTATCGTCAGCGGATTGGTCGTCTCGGTCATGATGGCCGTTATACTAAGCGAAATCGCGAATAAAAAGTTGGCGAAGCTGTATCAGACCGGCATGTTTCTGCCCCATTTCCTGTCATGGATTATCGTCAGCTATTTTGCGTTCAGCTTTCTCAGCGTCGATAAAGGCGTGCTGAATCGGATCATTGCCTTCTTCGGAGGAGAAGCGGTTCCCTGGTATTCGGATACGACGTATTGGCCGTATATTCTCGTCGCGATGAATCTATGGAAAACGGTCGGATATTCGAGCGTCATCTATTTGGCGGCGATCGTCGGCATCGACCGGTCGTATTACGAGGCGGCGATGATCGACGGGGCGAACAAGTGGCAGCAAGTCCGCAACATTACGCTCCCGATGATCAGGCCGTTGATCGTTGTTTTGACGCTGCTGGCGATCGGGCGGATTTTCTATGCGGACTTCGGGCTGTTCTACCAAGTGCCGCGAAATTCGGGATCGCTGTATCCCGTCACCAACGTCATCGACACGTACGTCTTCCGCGGGCTGAAAGTGAGCGGCGAGATCGGCATGACGACCGCGGCCGGGCTGTATCAATCGCTTGTCGGATTCATACTCGTCCTGACTTCCAACTATGTCGTTCGCAAAATCGATAAAGACCAGGCGCTGTTCTAAGCGCCCGGATAGGCGAAAGGAGGGGGAACGTTGGATAACGCCGCGACGAGAAGAAGGGATATTCATAGGCTGCCGCCGCTATGGAATGCGGCTTGTCATGCGATTGCGGGGCTGTTCGCTTTTGCGTGCGTGTTTCCTTTTTTGTTCGTATTCATCATCTCTTTGACGGACGAAGAGACGTTGTCGCTTAACGGGTACAGCATTTTTCCCGCCAAATGGAGCGCGGCCGCTTATCAATATTTGTTCAAAACGGGAGACCAACTATTGCGGTCGTATGGAATAACGATTTTCATCACGATCGTCGGCACGGCGATCAGTTTGGCCGTCATCTCGCTGTACGCCTATGCGCTGTCGCGAAAAGCTTTTAAGTATCGGGGACTGTTCTCGTTCATTGCGTTCTTCACCTTGCTGTTCAACGGCGGCCTCGTACCGTTCTACATCGTGGCAACGCAACTGATGCATTTGAAGGACTCCGTCTGGGCGTTGATTCTGCCGTTGACCGTCAACGCGTTCTATATTTTGATCATGCGAACGTTCTTTGCGACGATGGTTCCCGATGCGATTATCGAATCCGGAAAGATGGACGGAGCCGGCGAATTCACAATTTTCGCCAGACTTGTGCTCCCGCTGTCTCTGCCGGGGCTCGCGACGATCGGGCTGTTCAGCACGCTCGGGTATTGGAACGATTGGTTCAACGCGCTGTTGTTCATCGACGAGCCGAAGCTGGTTCCGCTGCAGTCCATGCTGATGCGCATCGAGAACAATATGCAGTTTATTTTGCAAAATTCCAATTTGCTGAACAGCGGGGGACAAGGTTTGGAAGTGATCCGGTCGATGCCGGCGGACACGGCGCGCATGGCGATGGTCGTTTTGGCGACAGGCCCGATAGTGCTCGCTTACCCGTTCTTCCAGCGATATTTCATCCAGGGCTTGACGATCGGCGCCTTGAAGGAATAACCGAATCAAAGGGAGGAAAAAAGAATGGTTCAAAAGGCAAGAAAAAGTTGGTTGATGTCGCTCGCGTTGGTCCTTCTTATCGGCTTGACGCTCGCGGGATGCGGCAGCGGCGGCGCGGGAGGCGGCGATCCGGTTGCGCAGCCGCCGCAAGCGGAAGAGAGCAAGCCGTCCGAGGCTGCCGCGCCGCAGGAGAAATCGGGGAAAGGGGAGCCGGTAGAACTGATCTGGTATATGATCGGCACGCCGCAGAAAGACACTGACAAAGTGTTTGAGGAACTGAGCAAGTACACGAAAGAGAAAATCAACGTGACTGTGAAAATGAAGCTGCTCGACTGGGGCGATTACGATACGAAAATGCCGGTGATCGCCGCGTCGGGCGAGCCGTTCGATATCGCCTTTACGTGCTCCTGGGCATTCAATTATGTCAATAACTCGCGCAAAGGCGCATTTCTGGAATTGAACGAATTGCTCGACCAATACGGGCAAGGCATTAAAGATGCGCTGCATCCGGCGTTTTTGGAAGGCGCGAAAGTAGACGGCAAAATCTATGCCGTCCCGACGAACAAAGAGCTCCCGGCGCAAAATGTATGGCGTTTCAATCAGCAACTGCTCGAAAAATACAATTTGGAAATTTCCGGCGTCAAATCGCTCGAAAGCTTGGAACCGCTGCTGAAGACGATCAAGGAGAAAGAGAAAGGCATCGTCGTCTATGCGGGCGATAAGAACATTAAGCCGATCATTCCGTTCGACCTGGTGGACGAATCGTTGCCGGTCGGCATGCCGCTCGGCGGCGGAGAGAAACTGGTGAACATTCTGGAAACGCCGGAAATGATGCAAGCGTTCGAAACGATGCACAAATATTATAATGCCGGATACATGGCCAAAGACATAGCGACGCTTACTTCGTCCGATCACGACAAAACGGGCAAATGGTTCGCCGACAAGGCGAATACGGCTCCGCTCGCGGATAACCTATGGTCCGCTTCATACGGGTACAAGGTCGTATCGACGCCCGCCGACGATCCGCTCGTCTACAACTGGTCCGTTACGGGAAGCATGAACGCCATATCCGCCACGTCCGAGCATCCGGTCGAAGCGATGAAATTTTTGAACTTGCTGAACACGGATCTTATGTAAGAAATATGGTCGGCTACGGGATCGAGGGCGTTCATTACAAGAAAATCGGCGAGAACCGCATCGAATTGCTGCCCGCCTCCACGGAAAGCTATGCCGTTCCGGGCTTCGCGCTTGGCAACGTTATGATTACGTACTTGCAGAAGGACGATCCGGACAATAAATGGGAAGAGTACGAGAAATTCAATAATTCCGCCCAAAACGCGCCGCTGCTCGGCTTCAACTTCGATCCGACGCCGGTGCAGAATGAGATCGCCGCGCTGCGGAACGTGAAGGAGGAATTTTATCCGCCGATCATGACCGGCACGGTCGATCCGACGAAGGCGGTTCCGCAAGCGATCGAGAAATTCAATGCGAACGGTTTGGCGAAAGTGATGGAAGAAATGCAGCGCCAGTACGACGAATGGAAAGCGAAGCAATAAGGCGGGGTATGGCAAGGATTGGGGCGGAACATACTAAAAATGCATGTTTCAAAAGTCAGCAGGCTAACACCGACGAGAAAGGAAGATGACTTATGGACCAATCCCCTCAAGACGGCCGGAAGAAGATGTCCCCGGCCGAAGCGGAGCGATCGAACGCGGAAGTTCTCGACGACGATCCGAAGCTGGACCCGTTCGAGATCGAGTTTCTGCCGGAGTTCCGCGAAGGGAGAGGGCCGGAGGGCCCGTTCGTCAACGAATTCGGCGTTGTGATCGGAGACCATGAGTACGAATCGCCGCAATCGCCGCTGCAGCAATGGTCGGAGGAAACCGAGCCCGAAGTGATGTCCGGGGACCAGTGGGTTCATCCGTTTAAAGATATCGGCTTCCGAACTTCCGCCAACCGCGCCATATTCGAGAAAGGCGAAGATCCGCGGCAGGGATCGTTTATGCACCCGCCGCTGCAAACATCCAATTTGGCCGGTCCGCCGCGCAGGCCGAGGGAAGATTCCGATCCGAGCGGGCCGGAGCGGGAGAACGGCTAAGCGATGACGGCCGCGCGTTGCGCGCTTGGATGCTGTGCGACGCAGACAGGCATCGCAACGTTGGTAGCCGCCGCTCGCCCCGCCGGAACGAGGCTTGCCCCTAGAGGCGGCCTCTTCTTTTTTTATTCGTCCCGTCAGAGGAGCATAGTAAAATGTTAAAAAAATGAATCCGCCATTTCGATCTGTTACAACCGCTTTAAACGAAAGGAATTATGAGATTGGCTTATAATGCAGGAATTCCGCCCTAACCATCCCATTTTCCATCGAAGCGAGTAAAAAGATGCATGTTGCCGCACGCCGCGCTCGGGCTGCACGGGCGAGAGGCGCTAAGCGTTATGGGCGCTATGCGCCGTGGGCGCGGGATGCTGCGAGCCCATGCCTCGCGGTGCGGGCTGATTAGCCGCTTATGCTGCCTATGCGCCCTGCTGCGAGCCTGGAATCGCCGGTCGAGCAACTGTAACGAAAGTGAGCGCTCTTATTTTCGATTTTTTAGCATAATTGAAAATGTAACGGATCCGGACGACGCTATTTGCTCGTAAATGTTCGGAAAGACGTTCTATTGGCACAATAACGTCCCCTACATCCGTTACATTTTGCAAAACCGCCTATTGAGCCGCAATAACGGCTGTGAGATCCGTTACAAGTATACAACGGCATCGAACAGACGCGTCGGAAAGCGAAACGGGCCTCATGCGCCGGAATTTTCCGGCATATTGATTGAGGCAGGCGTCAATTTCCATCATACCGCGCAGCGGCTGACGACCCGTCGGGCCGTCGGGCGGACTAAACGAAACATATACACGCTATTAGCCCGTAAATCACCTTGTTGCCGGCGTAACGAAACTGGAACACGCTAATGAGGGGGAAACGGCGGTAAAACGGCCGATTTCCAATGAATAGCGATACGTACTTTCGTTAGGATGGGAAAGTCCTCATTTTGAGCCCAATAAGGATTAGCAGTTTCGCTAGAGCCCAAACAGAGCGCCGCCGCGCGAACCCGCGTGTCCTCCTTTCAAAAAACAAGTTGAACAGGAACGTTTGTTTGGTATAATAGAGACAAACCATAACAGACGGGAAGTGAGAATGGAATGACGACGAGATGCGGCTGGGTGAATGAAGATCCGTTATATGTCGAGTACCATGACCGCGAATGGGGCGTGCCTGTGCACGACGACGGCAAGTTGTTCGAAATGCTGATTCTTGAAGGAGCGCAGGCGGGACTCAGTTGGTATACGATTTTGAAAAAAAGGGAAGCGTACCGCGAAGCGTTCGATCGTTTCGATCCGTATAAGGTGGCGCGGTACGACGGGGAGAAAATCGAGGAATTGATGAACAACGCCGGAATTGTGCGCAACCGGTTGAAGATTAACGCGGCCGTTGCTAACGCGCAAGCGTTTTTGCGCATCGTGGACGAGTTCGGCTCGTTCGACCGTTATATTTGGCAGTTCGTCGGCGGCAAGCCAATACGCAACGCGTGGACGGAGCTGAAGGAAGTCCCCGCCAAGACGGCGGAGTCCGACGCGATGAGCAAAGACTTGCGGAAAAGGGGATTCAAGTTCGTCGGATCTACGATCTGCTATGCCTATATGCAGGCCGTCGGCATGGTGAACGATCATCTTACAAGCTGTATTTGTTACGAACGGAATCGCTGACGGGGAGCAGCGATTTTTTTCATGTCCGCCGATTTTTTTATTCGCGAAGGGGGATTCCGGCGCGAATTTCGAATAGTATGAAATAGACATGAAATTGGTTCGTTAGACTGCCGGAAAAGGTGGGACGTGAAGATGCGCCAGTACCGGGATTATAAAGCGGTCTTTGCCGGGATTCCGAAGCCGTTCGCATACGTCGATCTCGATCTGCTCGCCGAGAATATTCGGCAAATCGCGGCGCGCGCGGGGGGAAAGCGAATCCGGATCGCGAGCAAGTCGCTGCGCTGCGTAGACTTGATGAAACGGATTATGAATGCGGACAACTTATTTCAAGGCGTCATGTGTTATAGCCCATTGGAAGCGCTTTACTTGGCGGATCGGGGCTTTGACGATTTGTTGATCGGTTACCCGGCATGCGAGCCGGAACAACTCGCGCGGATCGGGCGATACGCGAAGGAAGGGAAACAAATGACGCTTATGGTCGATTCGGCCGCCCATGTCGAATTGATCGAAGCGGCTGCGGAGCGGGAGGGCGTCTGCATCCCGGTCTGTATCGATATCGATATGTCGCTGGACGTTCCGGGCCTGCATTTCGGCGTATGGCGTTCGCCGCTGCGCTCGCTCGAAGCCGTTGCCGATTTGATGCGGCTGATCGCCGCTTCCAAACGGGTCCGCCTCGAAGGGATCATGGACTATGAGGCGCAAATTGCCGGAGTTGGCGACCGGATGCCCGGACAAAGGCTGAAAAATACGGTCGTCCATTGGTTGAAACGGCGTTCGGCCCGCGAAGTTCGAGAACGGAGAGCGCACGCGGTACAATTGGCCGGCGAATTAGGCCAGCCGCTCCGCTTCGTCAACGGGGGCGGAACGGGCAGCTTGCAGACGACGGCGCTCGAACCGGCGGTGACGGAAGTGACGGCGGGCTCCGGCTTTTACGCTCCCGCACTATTCGATTATTACCGCGATTTCCGGTTGCTGCCGGCGGCGGGGTATGCCGTGGAAATCGTGCGCCGGCCGCGTTACGATCTGTACACATGCGCCGGCGGCGGCTATATCGCGTCGGGATCCGCGGGACGGGAGAAACTGCCGTCGCCCTACCTGCCCGCGGGAGCCGAACTGCTGCCGCTCGAAGGCGCGGGCGAAGTGCAGACGCCGGTTCGGTATCGCGGGGACGAACCGCTGGAGCTCGGCGATCCGATTTTTATGCGCCATGCCAAGGCGGGAGAGTTATGCGAGCGGTTCGATCGGCTGCTTCTCGTTTCGCAGGGCCGGATCGTCGGCGAAGCTCGCACATATCGGGGGGACGGACAATGTTTTCTGTAGAAGAGGTGCGCCTGAACAAGAACGGATGGCAAAATTGGTCGGGCAGCGTGAGCAGTACGCCAAGCGGCGTTGCATATCCGCGCAGCGTCGAGGAAGTCGTCTCGCTCGTGAAGCAATGCGCGGCCAAGGGTACACGGTTGCGCGTCGTCGGATCGGGCCACTCGTTCACCGGGTTGGTTCAAACCGACGAACTGATGGTTTCGCTCGACTTGCTGCAAGGAGTCGAATCCGTCGACATGGACGAAGGCACGGCAACCGTGTGGGCCGGCACCAAATTGAAGCGGCTCGGGGAAGAACTGTTCGAACACGGCGTTGCGCAGGAGAATTTGGGGGACATCAATGCCCAGTCGATTGCCGGCGCCGTCAGTACGGGGACGCATGGAACCGGCATCGGATTCGGGAGCCTATCCACCCAACTTGCCGGCATAACGGCGGTAACGGCGGCGGGGGAAGTGGTGGAATGCTCGGCGGACCGGCAGCCCGAGCTGTTCCGGGCGATGAGAGTGTCGCTCGGCATGCTCGGCATTATCGTGCAAGTGAAGCTGCGCGTCGTGCCGGCATTGCCGTTACGCTACGAAAGCCGGCGAATGCCGTTCGACGAATGCTTGCGGCAACTGGAACGGTTGAAGACGGAGAACCGCCATTTTGAATTTTACTGGTTCCCTTATACGAATATCGCCCAAGTCAAGACGATGAACGAGACGGAAGAAAAGCCGGGGAAACCGAGCCGATGGAACGAATGGAAAGTGATGGCGATGGAGAACGGCGTCTTCTGGCTGTTGTCCGAAGCGTGCCGGCTCTTTCCGGGATTATGCCGACCGGTAAGCCGGTTATCCGCCAAAGGCGTGCCGAACGTGCGGGAAGTCGGGTACGGCCATCGGCTGTTCGCGACGCCGAGACTCGTGCGGTTTCAAGAAATGGAGTATAACGTCCCTGCGGATGCGATGAAGCCGGTGCTTGCGGAGATTCGGTCATGCGTGGAACGGAACCGGTTCGCGGTACATTTTCCGATCGAATGCAGGTACGTCAAGGGAGACGATATTTGGCTCAGTCCCGCATACCGGCGCGACTCCGCCTATATTGCGGTGCATATGTACCGGGGAATGCCGTACGAGCGGTATTTCGCTTGTTTGGAGGAAATATTCCAGCATCATGGCGGACGTCCGCATTGGGGGAAAATGCATACGATGCGAGCGGAGCGGCTGGCGGCCGCCTATCCGATGTGGAACGAATTTCTGCGCATCCGCGAAGGGCTCGACCCGCAGGGCATGTTCGTGAATTCGTATTTAAGCGAACTGATAGGCATAGAGCGGAAGCGGCTTAGTCCCGTCTAATCTTGCGAAGTGAGACAAGAGGGCGGCAGCCGCTATGGGGCCCCGCCCGCTCTCTTGCGCCGATTAATCCAGAACGGCCTTGATATGTTCCTTCGTCACGGCCCAATGGGTCGCGCTCCAATATTTCGCCTTATCCTTAATATAAATGATTTGCGGGGACTCGTGCTTCAAGGCGAGATCTTCCGCGATTTGGTTCGAAACCGGGCGGCTCTCGATCACTTTGACGAGAACGTAGTCGAGGCCTTCGTTCGGCTGATCTTGCAAATATTGTTCGTATTCGCGCAGCGCGTTGGCGCTGACCGGGCAAGTCGTACTATGTTTCAACACGACCTGGCCGCGATTCGCGGACGCTTCCAGCATATGATTCCATTCGTCGATGGACGTAATTTCTTTCCATTGCATACCGACATGGCTCCTTTCTATAGTTACTTCATATAAGTTCTATTCTACTATACCATAAGGACGGCGAGTCCTACATAGATGCAGGAAGCTCTCCATGCGGAGAGCTTACGTAAACAGCTTCAGGCCGATCGCGCCGGCGAGCACTAAAGCGATAAAAAAGACGCGCCGCCAATCCTTGGATTCGTTATACAGAAACATGCCGACGAGCGCGCCGCCGACCGTTCCGATCCCGGTCCAAATCGCATAGGCGGTTCCCATCGGAATCGAATTCATCGCGACCGACAGCAAGGAGAAGCTTGCCGCAAAGGATATGATTAACAAGAGATAAGATTGCAATTTACCGTTTGTCGCCACCTTTTTAATCCCGATGACTCCCGTTACTTCGCAGAGGCCTGCCAATACCAGACATAACCAAGCCATTATGCGTCCGCCTCCTTTTCCTTTTCTCCCGTAACCAGTTTCAATCCGATTACGCCGGAGAGCAGAACGAGGACAAGCAATATTTTGACCATGTTAAACGGTTCCCCGAATAAGAGCATTTCCGTCAGGACCGTACCGGCGGTGCCGATCCCGGCGAAGACGGCGTACACCGTGCCGACCGGCAAAATTTTCGCCGCGCGAATGACGACGACAAACGAGATGGCGATCGCGATCACGGTCAGCGCCCATTCCCACCATACGGCGGAGTGCTTGAGTCCGGAAACCCATAAAATTTCGATGATGCCGGCAATCAATACATATACCCAGCCTTTATTGGCTTGTTTCATGATTCTCTCCCCCCAATGATGACTACTTGCAAATTCCGCGCCAAAACAATGTCCAGGAAGCGTCCAGCCTTTTGCGGAAACGGTCGGCGCCTCCGTACAGCATTTCCACCAGGTTGCCGTCCAACAGGCACATGAAGGCCGACGCCGCTTGATTGGCGTCGATGCTGTCGATTTCCCCTGTTGCGGAAGCCTCGGTAAAAATACGGGCAAGCAGCAGTTCCAATTGATCCAAGTAGGCATACACTTGCTCCATGATTTCATCGTATAGCGCCGGCGGGGGAAAATAAGACATCCGCAGCCAAAACTTCATTTTATCGTTGCGCTCGTACCGCTCTTGATATTGGGCCAGCATTTCATACAGCCGCGCGTGCAGCGGCGAATGGCTGTTCAAGGCGAAATAATCGCGTACAAACGCCAATTCTTCGTGGAACACTTCTTGCACGACATGGAGGAACAAATCCTCTTTTCCTTTAAAGTGTGCGTAAATCGAAGGTTTTTTAATGCCGACCTCTTCAGCAATATTTGCTAGCGAACTGCCGTCATATCCGTACTTGGCGAAATGGGCCAGGGCCACCTCCTGAATTCGCTTTGCGGTCATGATGATGCACCTCCTTTTCCTACCTAACGATCGTTAGTTAATAATATCTCACATTATATGCCCGGTGTAAAGGGGATCATTTGAAATAAATGAAAAGAGCGTCCTTCCTTTCAATCCGCTTTTTGGGTATCATAATAGTCATAAAACAATCGGTTCAAGAGGGGAATACAGGTGAGGCGTTCAGTCGTTGTTATCGTATTTATCATTATCCTCGGCGGATTGGCCTATTATAGCGGAGGTTATATCAACAATCTGATTCCGAAAATGTTCAGCGTGCTCCTTTCGTTGTCCGTGCTTTCCATCGGGGTCGTTATCTTTTTGGAAAATCGTCATCCATCCAACACCGTTGCCTGGATTCTTCTGCTTGCGCTCATTCCCGTCGTCGGTTTCGTATTTTATTTATTGTTCGGGCAAAACTACCGGAAACGGCGGCGGTTCGACCGGAAAGCGATTCAGGATAAGGAAGTCCATCGCAGCATCGACCAATTGACGACAAGGCAGCGGGCGGAATTGGAGGAATTGACGCAAAACCAGCAGAAGCTGCTGCATTTATCCCATAAAATCTCCGATAGCGTCATCTCGTTTTCGACCAATACGAAAATTTTAACGAACGGGGAAGAAACGTTTGCCGCGATTTTGCAGGAATTGGAGAAAGCGGTCCATCATATTCATATGGAATATTACATATACCGCGACGACGCAATCGGGACGCAAATTAAAGACATTCTCGTCGAGAAGGCCCGCGCAGGCGTCGAAGTCCGGTTTCTATACGATGCGGTGGGCAGCTACAAACTGCCCTTCTCCTTCCTGGAAGAGATGCGCAGGGCGGGCATCGAGGTCGTTCCGTTCGAACCGGTCCGGTTTCCGTTTCTGTCGAGCTCGGTCAATTACCGCAACCACCGCAAAATTGTCGTCATTGACGGGAACGTCGGCTTTATGGGCGGATTGAACGTCGGCGACGAATATTTGAGCCGCAACAAAACGTACGGATTTTGGCGCGATACGCATATGTTCGTCAAGGGCGAAGCCGTTCATTCGCTGCAAGCGATATTCGTGCAGGATTGGTTCTATATGACCGGCAAGGCGCATGTCAGCGCGGAATATTTCAGACCCGAGCCGGAGCCGGAAGCCGACGGGGCGGTGCAGATTATCGCCAGCGGTCCGGACAATAAGCGCAAATCGATGAAGCACTTGTTCTTCTCCATGATTACGTCGGCGCGCAAATCGATTTGGATCGCCACTCCGTATTTTATCCCGGACGAAGATATTTTAACGGCGCTGCGGGTGGCCGCCTTATCCGGCATTGAGGTGAAAATATTGTTTCCTGCCAAGCCGGACCGCTGGATGCCGTTTCTGGCGTCGCATTCCTACTTCTCGGGATTGATCGAATCGGGCGTAGACATTTACGAGTACGAGAAAGGATTTCTGCATTCGAAAATATTAATTATCGACGGGGAGACCGCGTCGATCGGCACGGCCAATATGGATATGAGAAGCTTTCATTTGAACTTCGAGGTGAACGCCTTATTGTTTGGGACGGACAGCGTGCAAACGATGGTGAGCGATTTCAAACGGGATTTGAAATATACGAATTTGATCAATCCGGAGAAATTCGCCCGCCGCAAGGTGATCGTCCGCTTTCTCGAATCGGCGGCGAGATTGTTCTCGCCGTTGTTATAGCGGAACGGTATGTGCCGGGCCCGGAGCAGCGGGGTCCGGTTTTTATTTGTATTGATTCGTTTTGCGATATTTCAAAGGGGAAGAGCCGGTCATTCCTTTGAATATTCTGCCGAAATGGGTTAAACTATCGAAGCCGACGCGCTCGGCAATTTCCGACACCGTTAATTTGGAGTCTTTCAGCAGCGTACAAGCTTCTTTCACCCGAACGTTGTTTACGTATTCAATAAACGTAAAGCCGGTCGAGTCTTTGAAAGTTCGGCTTAGATGAGAAGGGCTCATATAGAAGTTTTTCGAAATATCATCCAAGGTGAGCCGCTTGGCGTAATGATGATTGATATAATTGACGATGCGGGAAATTTGTTTATGCGTGCGGTTCGATTCGATGTAAAGGCCGCGATGCCCGCTATGTTGTTTGCGCCCGATGAAAATGAGCAGCTCGATGAGGAGCAATTTCAGGTAAAGATCGGACTGCGGCGATTGGTTCGTATGTTCGGCAATCATTTTATGAAACAGCCCTTCGACAAAACCTTGCTCTTGAGCCCGCAGCTTGATCGCACTCGATCCGGATTGGAAGCAGGAACAAGGATCGAAAGCTTCCTCCGCCGGCAAGAAACCTTCGAGAAACTCCTTCTTGAACTGCAGCGTCACTCTCTCGTACATTGAACCGTTCGAATTGATTAGTTTATGGATATCGTTCATATTAATCAGCAGGAGAACGCCGCCAACGACCTGGTACGTTCGATCCCCGATAAAATAATAGAGCTCGCCGGAAATGATATATAGAATTTCGTAAGCGTCATGATAATGATCGGAAGGGATGCTGGAATGCGTTTTCCGTTCGCGGCTAATGCCAAAAAGATCCGATTTGTAAAATTTCATTGCCCAAACAACCCCCTGTAATACAAGAATGCGCTTTCATTGATCATATCATGCGGCATGATGGATTGAATACTGTTTTACAATCTTTTACTTGGCGTTTATATCTAGCTAACATTCGCAACGGATAATGGAGGGGCATCATTTTCGCAATAAACGTTGAAAATCGAAGTTTTTGAGAAAATATGTAGAGAATGTTTGCGAATGATTGCGCTATAGTAAACTCAGATTCGGCTGGTTGGTTGACCGAATACTTCGGCAAAGGGGGAGATCGACGTTCGGCGATTGAAAATGAGCGTTTTTTGCACTACAAAAGTTTAAGCGCTTTAATTAATGAGAAAGCGAGGTACGAAGTTCAAATGAAAAGCAAAGTAACGAAGAAATGGCAGCGAACGATATCTCTATTGCTCATCCTGATGTTGTTGCCGTTCCAAACGGCGGGAATCGTATCCGCCAACGAGCCCGACGGCGGGGGGGAGGCATCCGGTCCGGAAGTCATTGCGGAATGGGGCTTCGGCCGGGACTACGCTTACGATGAAGGGGTCGTGTCCGCTACATACGGAGCTTACCGAACAGCCTCGACGATTCGGGCGATAGGCGGTCCGCAGAAAGAATATGTGAGCGGCGACGGACTTCAATATCAAGGTTGGGACAAAGGAACAGGCGCCAAATATTGGCTGGCGGCAATCTCGACCAAAGGCTTCAAGCATATTACGTTATCGTCCCAGCAGAAATCTTCGGGATCGGGACCGCGCGATTTCAAACTCGAAATCAGCAGCGACGGACAGAATTGGGTAACGGTCGAAAATCTAGTGCTGGAAAAAGGAAGCTATACCTGTAATGAATGCAAGCTAGACGAAACGCCGCTTCCAGAGGCTGCCGATAATCAGGATTTGCTGTTTATCCGCTGGATCGTCGCTTCCACGACTGCAACCGACTCCAACGCGAACGCCGAAGTGGGACCGTACGGTTCCAGCTATTTAAAGGACATTCGCGTGCAAGGCGAGAGACAGGCCGGCGCGATCATCGAAGCTCCGACGGCGGCAATTTCGACAACGCCGCGGGACGGGGAAGAAGTAGCCGTCCATACGGCAATCCATGTAGAGTTCAATAAAGCGATCAAGACGGTTCCGGGCTACAAAGCGAAGATCGTCGATAGCGGCGGTCGCGAGGTGGAGGGTGTTACGGTTGCGCCGAACCGTAGGACGCTCCAAATCGGCCATCCCGGCTTGGAAAGCGAGGAAACCTATACCGTAACCGTACCGCGAGGGCTTGCGGCCGGCGAAGACGATGTTGCGCTCGCCCATGATATCGTCTGGAGTTTTAAGACCAAGAAGCAAGATCAATCCGTCATTGCGGAATGGGTATTTCAGAACGAGGGGGACAACGGAACGTTTGTCGCTACGGGCGGACAATATCAAGCGGCGTCGATCTTGAGCAATGTAGGCGGCGTATTCGAAAGCTATAACAGCGGCAAGAAAGAAATCAGCTATCAAGGTTGGGACGAAGGCGAAGGCAAGAAATATTGGCTCGCAGCGGTCTCCACGGCCGGTTACCGGAACATCGCGTTATCTTCCGAGCAAAATTCGTCGGGATCGGGCCCGAACGATTTCAAGGTGCAGATCAGCACCGATTATCGGCAAACGTGGTCCGATGTCGAGGGCGGCATTGTGCAAATGAACGTCACCTCCAGTTACGATTGTCCGGACAATAGCTGCAAGCTGATCAATGTGCCGCTTGCGGGTGCGGACGATAAAGACTTGATCTACATTCGCTGGATCGTAAATTCCAATAAGGCGACGAACACGAAGGATAATCCATCCGGCATCGGCGGGGGAGGCTCCAGCAGAATACGGGACATTCGCGTAACAGGGGACCGCATCGCCGGGACCAATCCCGTGATGCCTACAATTGACCTCGTCCGGCTGCCTAAGGATGGCGCGGAAGAAGTTTCGGTCGCCGCGCCTGTGACGGTGAAGTTCAATAAACCGATCTCGGTTGCCGAAGAACAAGCCATCGCGATGATCGATAACGAGAATCGTAAGTTGGACAATGTAACAACGAAAATCGTTAACGGCAATACGTTGCAATTGGACCATCCGGCATTCGCCTACGGCAAGACGTATACGGTCACGATTCCGAAAACGGCGATCCAAGGCGACGATAACGTTGCGCTCGTGCGGGATATTTCCTGGAGCTTTACCGTTCAGGACTCGCCTTACACGCCGAAATTAATCAATATGAGCTTTAACGCGGATCCTAGAACGGGCATTGCGTTTGCCTGGTATACGGATGCGATGACCGATACGAAAGTGCAAGTTGCCCAAGCTGCCAAGGCCGCCGGAGCGGCATTCCCGGAGCAAGAAGCGCTGGAGTTCACAGGTACCGGGGAAGAGATCGAGACGTTTATGGCGAAAGCCGACCGCTCGACCGGGAAGAAGGCGAAATTCATCAGCCATAAAGCGATAGCGGATGGGTTGACGCCGGGCACGAAATATCTATTCCGCGTCGGCAACGGCCAAGAGTGGAGCAACATCGGTTCCTTCACCACCGATGCGGCGGAACATCAGCCTTATCGTTTTATTGTCGGATCGGATTCGCAAGCGTCGAGCAAGGCGAATTTCGAGCCTTGGGCGGATACGTTCAAGAAAGCGCGCGATTATATCGGCGATCCGAAGTTTCTGATCAGCGCCGGGGACTTGGTCGATAACGGCGATTTGGAGGAACAATGGCAATGGATGCTGGGCCTGGCGCAGGATGAGCTTCTGCACGTTCCGTTCGTGCCTGTGCTCGGAGGGCATGAAGTTCAAGATTACGACGGGGACGAAACGACCCCTAACAACAATTTCTACAATCATTTCAACTTGCCGAAGCAAGTCGTGGAGAACACCCATGAAGGATCCGTCTATTCTTTCGAATACGGCGACGCGCTTTATATGGTATTCAATTCGCAATATGAGGGCGGCCTTGCCGAGAACGGAACGGATGTCGAATGGGCGGACAAACAATTTTGGGATCAAGTGGCCTGGATGAAGAACACCGTTGCGAAAAGCGACAAGAAGTGGAAGTTCGTTACCTTTCACAAAGCTCCGTATGCGGCGGGCGACAATTCGGCGCAATGGGAAGACGAACGAGTTCAATTTTACAAAAAATATTTAATTCCCGCCTTCGACGAAATGGGCATCGATATGGTGTTCGAGGCGCATGATCATATGTACATGAGATCGTTCCAAATGTACGGGGACGAAATCGTACCCGCGGATCGGTTGTCGAAGGACGAGGACGGCAACGTTCTCAATCCGAAAGGTACAGTCTACCTGATGTCCAATGCGTTCGGAAATAAATTTTATACAAAAAACAATCAATACTACTTGGATGAAAACTGGGAGCCGCATGAAGTATTGGACGAAAACGGAAATCCGATTCCGTACGACGATTATTTCGCCGCGGTGGACGAACAGCCGTTCAAAAAAATGTTTACCGATGTGTCCGTCTCGGATCAAGTGATGAAGTTTACCGCTTATACGGCGGCGGTTGAAGACGAAGGCAAACAAGAAGCGGTCGGCAACGGATTAATCGCTTACGATCGCTACGGCATTAAGAGAACGGATACCAAACCGGCCAAGGTGGAGCAAGCGAAGGTGGAACTGAACGGCAATCAGGCGGTTCTCGCCTGGAAAGCTCCCACCGATAGCGAGGAACCGGTAAGAGGTTTCCGGATCTATGAGAAAAACGACAAAGTAAAAACGCACTGGAGCGAATATATCCCGGTTGTCGAAGGGGCGCAGGAGTATCGTTATATTGTTGAAGGCATCAATCCCGGCAAAAATTATGACTTTATTATTAAGGCCGTAGGAAGAAGGGATAATTCCGCGCCGATCGAAGTCAGTACGCTGGGAGGACCTGTCGAGCATGAACCGCCTTCCGCGCCGACGGATTTGCAAGGAACGGGAGTATCGGCTTTCCAAATTAATTTGACCTGGACTGCGTCGCCGGGCGCGATCGCGCCTTCGGGATACCATGTCTACCGCAACGGCGCCAGAATCGGAACGACAACCGGGACATCCTATAACGATCTCGGTTTGCAGCCGGATACGTCGTACCGGTATGTCGTGAAAGCCTTTAATGCCGAGGACATCGAATCGCTGGCAAGCAATGAAGCCGTCGTGAGGACGAAACAGGCGCCGGCGGGCGAAGGCCCTCATAAAGCGTTCCCGCAGCATACCGCCTATGCCGGAGGTTCGATTAAACCGAACCATGTGACGCAGGAACAAATGGATCGGACCGTCGCCCGGTTGTACGATGAGTGGAAAGCGAAATATTTGAAAAAGCACCCGTATCTTCCGGAGTCGGAACCCGATCAATACTATGTATGGTATGCCGACGGAGATTGGTTTGAAGAAGAGTATGACGAAGACTTGGGCGTGAACTATTGGGCCACCACCGTATCCGAAGCGCATGGCTACGGAATGCTGATCACCGCCTTGATGGCCGGGCACGACCCGGACGCGAAGCAATATTTTGACGGCATGTTCCGTTATTTCAAAGCGCATCCGAGCGAGATCAATCCGAATTTGATGGCATGGAGGCAAGGCGATACAGGCACGGCCATCATCGATGTTTCCGGCGTCGATTCGGCTACCGACGGAGATATGGATATCGCTTATGCGTTATTGCTGGCCGACAGCCAATGGGGCAGCGGCGGAGAGATCGATTATTTGGCGGAAGCCAAAAAAGTGATTATTGCAATTATGGAAAGCGAAGTGAACCGCAGCGATTGGATGCTTAGAATCGCCGATTGGGCTTCGAGCGGGAAATGGGCTTCCGCAACCCGCCCTTCCGACTTCATGCTGCAGCATATGAAGGACTACCGCAATGTGACGGGCGACAGCAATTGGGATCGGGTCGTCGATACGACGTATACGATCATTAACGATTTGTATCGTAATTACAGCCCGAATGCGGGCTTGCTGCCCGATTTCGTCTTGAAGAGCGGCGGCAAGTTCGTTCCTGCGGAACCGTATTTCCTGGAATCGGAATATGACGGGGATTATAACTACAACTCTTCCCGCACGCCTTGGCGAATCGGCACCGATTATCTCGTGACGGGAGATGCGCGGGCGAAGGAACAGCTTCGTACGCTGAACGGCTGGATTCGCGGCATCACGGGGGGCGAACCGAATCGGATTCGGGCCGGATATAAGCTGGACGGTTCGGAAGCGATTGCGGATTACGAGGATATTACCTTCTCCGCTCCGCTCATGGTGAGCGCGATGATCGATTCGTCCAATCAGGAATGGCTGAACAAATTATGGGATTACAATGCGGCGGTGCCGACGGAAGAAGACGTCTATTTCGGCAACAACCTGCGTTTGCTCAGCATGATTGTCGTATCCGGCAACTGGTGGTCGCCGACGGTTGTGGATACCGAGGCGCCTACGGAACCGACCATCGAAAGAGCGGAGGCGGTATCCGGTACGGCGGTCGATTTGAAGTGGACCCCGGCCACCGACAATTTGGGCGTCGCGGGCTACAAGATCTACCGCAACGACGTTGAGATCGCATCGACGTCGAAGACGGAATATCGAGACACGGGACTGACCCCTGGCACAACGTATAGATATTTTGTCGTCGCGTACGATGCGGCGGGCAACATGTCGAAAATAAGCAATGTGAGAATCGTGACGACATGGAAGTCTTCTAGCGGTGGAGGCGGAGGCAGCGGAAGCAGCGGCGGAACCGGCGGCGGAAGCGGGTCGGCGCCGAAACCGTCCGATCCCGGGAAAAAGCCGGAAGTAACGCCGGAGCCGGGTACGAAACCGGAAACGCCGAACCCGGCGAAGAAAAGCTTCCATGATGTAGGCGATCGATACGCATGGGCGAAAGAAGCGATCGAAGAACTGGCTGCCGCAGGGATTATCAAAGGAACGTCGGACACCACCTTCGAGCCCGGCAAACGCATTACGAGAGCCGACTTTATTTTGCTGCTGGTGCGACTTTTCGGTCTCGAGGCCGATTTCGACAGCAATTTCGATGATGTCGGTTCGGACTCATATTATTACGATGCATTAGGCATCGCCAAGAAACTGGGCATTGCCAAAGGAGTCGGCGGCAACAATTTCAATCCGAACGCGGAAATTTCCAGGCAGGATATGATGGTGCTGACCGCAAGATTGTTGAAGCAAGCCGGGGAATTGACCGGCAGCGGATCCGCCGCCGACTTGGGCCAATTTGCGGATGCCGCCAAGGTGGCGGAATATGCCGCGGATAGTGTGGCGGCTCTAGTCAAGGAAGGCATCGTCGAGGGCGACGGCAACGCCATTCGTCCGAAAGAAACGGCAACGAGAGCGGAAGTGGCGGTCTTCATTTATAGAATCTATAAAAAATATCTTTAAATCCAAAGGACCCGGGACTTGATCTCGGGTCCTCAGTCTGTTGATATACGCGGACGGGCTAAACGTATGATGTACAAAATACAACATTTCCTCCTCTTTTCGCTCAGTGAATGCGCCTATGTTGTACCAAATACAACATTTTGGAGAAAAACAAAGGGAAAGGGGCCTCCCTGTTGCGATTATGTTGTATAAAATGCAGGATACTCCCCTGTTCCGGCTGTTCAACCCCATTAATGTTGCACTTTATACAACTTAGCCATCCGGATTCAGGTTGTTCGGAGAACGGAAAGCGTCTCATAGTCGGGTTTTAGGCTTTTTTGTAACTTGGTCTTCCTTCCGCTAAGATTCACTTTTTATCCGACCCTTGCTATTGTTGTTGCATCCCTTCCCTTCTGTCGATATCCCTCTCGTTCAGATCATCCTGATTGACCGGGATATCGACAGAAGGGGGGAGAAAGAAGATGCCGGGAACGTCAAAAAGAGCCCCGAGAGGCTCTTTCCTTGTCCGGGCTGCACGGCATGCGCGTGCCTAGCGCCGTCCGCCGCGCTCGCCGCCTCGGCTGCGGCTGCGGCGCTCGCTTGCGCGCGGCATTCCGCCGCCGCGCGCATCCCCGCGGGCAGCGCCGCGCTTGCCCGCGCCCCGGCCCGGCGCGGCGCCTGCGGCATCCCGCGCCCGCGCCGTTTGCGTCAGCGCCTGCGGCCGCTGACGCACCGTCTTGCGCCCGGCCGCAGGACCGGGCGCATTCGCGCGCCCCGCCTTCGGCGCAGGGGCGCCGTCCCGCTCGGCCGCGTCCGGGCCGAGCTTGCGCCGCGGCAGCGTCATGCGGATGCCGCGCTCGATCGTCTCGAGCGCTGCCCGGTCTTTCGCTGCCGCGAACGTTACCGCCATGCCGGTTTGCCCGGCACGGCCCGTGCGCCCGATGCGGTGTATGTAGCTTTCCGCATCCGGCGGAATATCGTAGTTGAAGACATGCGTTACGCCTTCAACGTCAAGTCCCCGTGCCGCCACATCGGTGGCGACCAATAATTGCAGTTTCGCTTCGCGAAACCGCTTCATCACCTGTTCGCGCTTCGCCTGCGACAGATCGCCGTGCAATTCGTCCGCGGCGTAGCCCCGCTCCTGCAGCGCCTGATTCAGCGTGCTCGCGCGCCGCTTCGTCCGGCAAAACACGACCGCCAGATACGGCCGGTACTGGTCGATCAGCTTGCACAAATCGTCTTGCTTCGCCCGATCCGTTGTCTGGACGACGATTTGTTTAATTTCCGAGAGCGTCACCTGCTTCGCGCGGATTCGCACCTCCTGCGGGTTGCGCAGCACTTGCTGCGCCAATTGGCGCACCTGCTGCGGCATCGTCGCCGAGAACAGCAGCGTCTGCCGCTTGGCGGGCGTCTGGGCGAGAATCGCCTCCACTTCGGGGAGGAAGCCCATATGCAGCATCTGATCCGCTTCATCGAGCACCAGCACTTTCAGCTTGCCGAGCGAGATCGATCCGCGGCGCAAATGGTCGAGCAGACGGCCCGGCGTCGCCACGACGAGATGGACTGCGCCTTCAAGCTTGCGCAGCTGCCGCTCCACATCTTGGCCGCCGTATGCGGCCAGAACGCGCGCGCCAACGGCCGGGGCAAGCTTCTTCAGCTCTGCCGTAATCTGAATGGCCAATTCCCGCGTCGGCGTCAGAATAAGGCCTTGCACCGCATCGCTTCCCGGATTGATTCGCTCCAGCATCGGCAGCGCGAAGGCAAGCGTTTTCACCGTTCCGGTCTGCGCTTCCGCGATCAAATCGGTGCCGGCAGCGGCGTAAGGTATGGCCTCCCGCTGAATCGGCGTCGGCTGCACGATGCCGTTCGCGCGCAGAACCTCCGCCAATTCATCGCGGACTCCCAAAGATTGAAAAGTTGTACTACTCATGAATTAGCTCCCTCATTAGGTTATTTGTTCGTTGTTCATCAAGAAGTCCTTTCGCATCGCAAGCACATTCTATTTTATCATTGTACCATGAAGGGGCGAAAAACATGACGGCAAGTCAATGTGAAGTGATTCACAGACTATTTTTAGCCGGAAAGGGCACAATGAAACAAAAACCGAACGCAAAGGGAAGAATACAACGTGGCGACCGACTCTACGAATCAAGCCAGGAAGAAACAGGCTCAAGGTGCGGACACCTTCAGTTCATTCGGATTTATTATGGCGGCCATCGGCAGTGCCGTCGGGTTGGGCAATATGTGGAAATTCCCCTATATTACCGGCATGTACGGAGGGGGCGCTTTTCTCGTTTTATTTATCGTTTGCCTGCTGCTGATCGGCCTTCCGATTTTGCTGGCGGAAATGGCGCTCGGCCGCGCAGGGCGAGGAGATGCCGTCACCTCATATCATGCGCTTGCCAAGAAAGGACAGAAGATTTGGGGAGTGTTCGGACTTCTCTCCGTCATCGCTTCCTTCCTCATTCTTTGCTATTATTCCGTCGTAACCGGGTGGACGATGCATTATGCGGTCGCTTCGCTTACAGGCAATTTATTTCGGGGCGGCCAGCAGTATGCCGAGCATTTCGCCTCGTTCACCGCGGGAACGAGTCCCCTGTTGTATCAGCTCCTTGCCGTTGCGGGAACCGGATGGGTCATCGCCAGAGGGGTCACGAGCGGGATCGAGAAATTCAATAAAATTATGATACCGAGCCTGGGCATCATTTTACTATTATTAATGCTTCGAGCGTTATGGCTGCCGAATGCCGGCGCAGGCGCATCCTTCTTCCTGCAGCCCGATTTCTCGAAATTATCGGTAATATCGGCGCTTGTTGCGCTCGGACAAGCTTTCTATTCGTTATCGCTCGGCATGGGAGCGATGGTGACGTACGGCAGCTATGTCGATGCGAAGCAATCGCTCGGCAGAGCGGCGATTGCGGTCGGAGCCGGGAATATCGTCTATGGGCTGATCGCGGGCCTAATCATATTTCCGACAACGTATGCGTTTGGCCTGCAAGCGGCCCAAGGGCCCGGGCTTGTTTTCATCGTTTTGCCTTCCGCCTTTTCCGGCATGCCCTTCGGCTATCTATTCGGCGGATTGTTTTTCATATTACTTGCCACCGCAGCTTTCACTTCGCTCGTATCGCTGCTTGAGGTCCCCGTCGCCTTTACGATCAAGCATTGGGGCTGGAGCAGGAAGACGTCCGTACTCGTGCTATGCGTCACGATTTATGCGATCAGCGTTCCAACCTCCTTATCGGTCGGCGGGGCGCTCTCGAACTGGATGCTTGCAGGCAAGCCGCTGTTCGATTTCCTCGATTTCTTCGCCTCCAATTTGCTGCTGCCGATTGCCGGCTTGGCGGTCACTTTATTTATCGGCTATGCCGCCCGCAAAGGCGCGGAGGAGCCAAGGCTCGGGCCCGGAACGTTCCGGCTGTGGATGTTTCTCCTCCGGTATATCGTTCCGGTCTTCGTGACACTCATTTTCCTTTATTCGATGGGAGTGTTTGGGTAACCCGTGGGACATTCGAAGAAGCAACATAAAGGATCGGCCGGCGAGCGTTTCAGCTCGGCCGGATTTATATTGGCGGCGATCGGAAGCGCGGTCGGCCTCGGCAACATGTGGAAATTCCCTTATATTACCGGGCAGAACGGAGGAGCCGCCTTTTTCCTCATTTTTCTTGCGTTCCTTGCCATCATCGGGCTTCCGGTCTTGCTCGCGGAGCTGACGATCGGCCGCGGAGGCCGCGGGGATGCCGCCGCATCGTTCCGCAATTTGAGCAACCGTCCCTTTTGGCATTCCATCGGCCTTTTGCTTGTGCTCGGGTCGTTTTTCATTTTGACGTTTTATAGCGTCGTCGCAGGCTGGACCATTCATTACGCCGTACAATCGCTCGGCGGCGGGCTGTACCGCAGCGCGGATTACGGCGCCGTATTCGAACGGTTTACAGGCGGAGCGATGCCTGTCGTCTGGCTTGTCGTCGTCCTTGCAGGAACATGCTGGATCGTCATGCGCGGCGTGTCGGGCGGGATCGAAAAATTCAACAATGTCGTCATCCCCGGCCTATTCATACTTTTGCTGCTGTTAATGGGGTACGCGCTGACGCTTCCCGGGGCGGGCGCGGGGATCCGTTTTTTTCTAAAGCCGGAATTTTCCGAATTGACAGTTCAATCCGTTCTGATGGCGCTCGGGCAAGCGTTCTTCTCGCTCTCCGTCGGATCGGGGGCGATGATGACCTACGGATCCTATACGGACCAGAGGCAGTCATTGGGCGGGGCGGCGATCGCTATCGGAAGCGGGAATGCGCTGTACGCTCTCATGGCGGGGCTCATTATTTTTCCGACGACGTTCTCCTTCGGCATCGAGCCGGCTTCCGGACCGGGGCTCGTCTTTATAGCGCTGCCGGCCGCGTTCTCGTCGATGCCCTTCGGCAGCTTGTTCGGCGGTTTATTTTTTGTTTTGCTCGCGATCGCAGCGCTGACATCTGCCGTTTCGCTGTTGGAAGTGCCGGTCGCATATGCGATGAACCGGTGGGGCCGGACCCGCGGCAAAACGGCGGTGGCCGTTACCGCCGCTTGCTTTGCCGTTGCGCTGCCTTGCGCTTTGTCGGCCGGGGGAGTCTGGAGCGGGGTCAAGGCGGGAGGAAGAACGATATTCGAGTGGGTCGATTTTATTACCTCGAATATAATGCTGCCGGCAGGAGGCCTCATCATTACCGTGTTCGCCGGCTACGTCTGGGACCAAGCGGGCAAAGAGGCGGGATTGACCGCCGTATGGTACCGGCTTTGGATTGTTACGCTTCGTTATATCGCGCCGGTGCTGATCCTTCTTATTTTTTTATATTCCACCGGAATCATATAATCGTCGCTTCTTCTCCTTTGGTTCACTTCCGGATTCGTATAAGCTGCAACTTTTCCCGAAACGATTTCGTTTAATAGATTGGGTAAGGACAGAACAACATAGAGAGGCCGTTTCCTTGGCGGAAGCGGGCATAGCAAACAACGAAGGAGGTTTCATCATGAAGAAAGTGAACAAAGTACTTACGTTAGGCGCGCTGCTGGCGATGACAGCGATTCCTATGGCCGCGCAAGCTCAAGGGCCGGTTCAAGCGCCGGCCAATCAGGCGGCGAGCCAGGCGATTGTGGATACGAAGCTATCCGGAACCGAAGGGAAGATTTCGGACGTTAACTTTACGAAAGACGGCAAACGCATCACGGTCAAAGGCCAAGGCTTAACGCCGCAGGATCCGGGCGAAATTATACTTAACATTACGAAAGACACCGTGATTGTAGACGAGAACGGGAAGAAAATATCTTTGCAGAAAATCGTGAAAAAAGATATGAAAGTGAAAGCATACTATGGGCCGAAAATGACGAGAAGCCTTCCGCCGATCGGTACGGCGGACAAAATCGTAGCGGTCAAGGATAAGAAGGAAGAAGATAAAGACTTGGGAACGAAAGGCGTCATCGTGAACGCGAACAACGGCCGTTTGACGGTGATGGGTTCCGGTTTGACGGAGTCGAGTCAGGAGGTCATCATCCTGGGCGTTACGGACCAAACGAAAATCGTCGACCGCGACGGCAAAGAATTGCCGAAAGAAGCTTTGAAAGAAAATACGAAAATCAAAGCGTACTACGGTCCGATGCTGGCGCTGAGCATGCCGCCGATGGGAACGGCCGAGAAAATCGTCGTGCTGGACGAAACGGATAAAGTCGAAGGAAACGTCGTTTTCGCCGCGCAAAACGAGAAACACGCCATCGTGCATGTCGATGCCAAAGCGGACGGCAAAATCGACAACGACGTTGTGTTGAACGTAACCGGCAAAACGAATATTTTCAAAGTGAACGGCGAAAAAGTGGAATTGTCCGACTTGAAGCCCGGAACGAAAGTCGTCGGCTACTACGCTCCTGTTTCCGACAAAGCGACGAAACCAGCGCTAAGCAAGGCCGAAGTGATCATCGTGCAAGAGAACAATTAACTCGTATGCGCAAACTGCCTCAGGTCCGAACAGGACTTGGGGCTGTTTTTTTACCTGCTTGCAGCATCGCAATCGGGTGAAGAGCGAAAGACGGAAGTGCTTGAGGAATTTTACCAGAGCGGGTGACAACGGCTGAAAAAATGAAAATCGTCTGGGACCTTGCTAATCAGGGGATTCCTCGTATGAAAGGGGCCATTGCGGAAATTGCAGAGCGGCTGAAGTTGTCAGATTTCACGGTGTACCGCTATATTAGCCTGTGGGAGAAAGCCTCGGATAAGAAATCATAATCTTAATGCGATGCGTAATACACAAACAAAAACCCGCTCCATAAGCGAGTTTTCTTTATTGTCTTTTTAAATATCAGCTTAAATGGGATATTGTACGGCCATTTTTCGTTTGTTTTCTATAATGGTTGAGTACATTGTCTGATCGGCGAGTTGAGTGAACAATCTATGGCCGGGATGCGAATTCGCTTCAAGGATCCAAATATATCCGTTCTTGTCCAAGGCAAGATCAATCCCTAGTTCACGAGTTGAACTCCATTTACTAACCGTATGGGCAATTGTCATTGATAGCTGTTCAATTTTACGATGACATGCGTCCACTTTGGCTTGGTTATTCTTGAACTGATTTAAAAGAACCTTCTGCAAGGGTTCTGCATGCCCTCCTTGATGATAGTTGGTTAGAAATTTATGAGGCGCAGCCACACGGGCGACCATACCGGCAATCACCCATTTGTGCTCCGGCTTCTGCATGTATACTCGGATATCAAAAATTTTCCCTTGATACCTTGCGATTTGCAGTCCCTTTTGCATTAAATACCGATTGTTTGATCTTCTAGATGAACGGACTGTTCTCAAGACAGACCCGGCTCCAACAATCTTCCGGCTTGGGCCGCTGCGAACCTCATATCCCCTGCTTAATTTCCTGACACGGATAATTCCGTTACCTCCGCTTCCGAGATCAGGTTTTATAAAGACAGATGAATGGGCTCCTAGCATCCGCAATGTTCCCGCATCTGTCATCCAACGAGTTTCAGGTAAATGCGGACGCAAGTTACGGTTCTGCAACATTACCCTATAATTCCCCATTTTCCCCATAGTCAATGAACCCTCTTCTCTTGTTTTAGTTCCAGTTACAAAGAGCATATTCATCAAGCAACTCTGCTGTATAGACTGAACTCTAAAGCAAGAAAAACAGATTGATTACCCATGATATCTCCTTATGACGGATAATGCGTACAATTTTGATTGAAAAAATCATTAAAATGATTTAAACTATCATTATCATGAATATTAAGGAGGATTTACAACTCATGTCAAACAACTTCGGACAATTGACGTATCCGGAAATCAGTGCGCAGCCGGAAGCGCTCGCGGCCGCATGGGAGCGGTTGCAGGCACAAAACGATTGGGTTGAACGTTATATAGGAAACAAGCAATACGATGAAGTGATCTTTATCGGTTCAGGCTCTTCATATTATCAAGCTCTTACGATGGCAACGACATACCGGAAGTGGCTCGGCCGCCCGGCATCGGCCTATCCGTCCTCGGAGATCTACTTGTTCCGCGACCAGAGCGTCGTTCCGGGCCGCAAAGTGCTGCTCGTCGGCGTATCGCGTTCCGGCGAATCGACGGAAGTCGTGCTTGCGCTCCAATCGGTCGCAGACCTTGCGAACTGGGATATTTGCGGCATTACATGCTATGAAGATTGCACGATGGCGAAGCTTGCGCCTTGCCTCGTATCCCCGTTAGGCGGCGAGAAGAGCACCGTCATGACGAAATCGCTCAGCAGCATGACGTTTATGATGCAGGCGGCGATCGCGGTCGCGTCCGGCAATCAAGCCTTGCAAGACGAGATGAAAGCGGTGCTCGATGCGGATAGCGAAGTCGTGAAGCGGGCCGACGCATTCATGAAAGAATGGCTGCCGAAACAGACGGTCGGCAAAACGATCTATTTAGGCATGGGCGCATACAACGGATTGGCGATGGAAGCTTGCTTGAAGTTGAAGGAAATGACCTACACATGGACGGAAAACTTCGGCACGTTGGAATTCCGCCACGGACCGAAGAGCATCGTCGAGCCGGGAACGCTCATTTGCCTGCTGTTGTCGGAAACCGCACGCAGCTATGAGCTGAAAGTAGCGGAGGAGATGAAGGCGTACGGGGCAACCGTCCTGATCATCGCCGCGGAGAAGGGCGAAGATACTTCGTTTGCGGACGCCGTGTTCGAGATCGGCGGCAAAGGGATCAGCGACGAGGCGAGAAGCGCGCTATACTTGCCTTTGCTGCAATATTTAGGATTGTACATGGCGCTTCATATCGGCGTCGATCCGGACCAACCGCGCAATTTGACGCAAGTGGTGAAAATCTAATCCTTGTTGAAGGGGCAGCGAATATGAGCTTAACGATCGGATTCGATATCGGCGGAACGAACATCGTCTGCGGGCTGTTGGACGAAAACGGCCAATTTCTCGCAAAGGTGAAGCAAGGAACGGAGAGGGAGCGCGGCAGCGATTATATTATCGGCAAGCTGGCGGCCATGATCGACGAAGTGCTCGCCGAGGCGGGCGAAGACCGGAGCCGCGTGGCGGCGGTCGGCGTCGGGACGCCGGGCTTTGTCGACCCGATTCGGGGCGTCTCCGTCTTTGCCGGCAATTTGCAATGGCGGAACGTGCCGCTGGCCCGGCTGCTGGAAGAACGGATCGGCATTCCGGTATTTATCGACAATGACGTGCGCATGTACGTCTACGGCGAATCCATTCGCGGAGCCGGACGCGGGTTCGACTGCGTGTTCGGCATTACGCTCGGCACCGGTCTGGCCGCGGCGCTGGTGGACCGGGGCGAATTGTATTATGGCGGGGCGTTTATGGCCGGCGAGCTCGGACATATCCGCATCGAGGGCGAAGACGCGCAGTGCGGATGCGGAATGAGAGGCTGCCTGGAAACGGTCGCTTCGGCGACGGGAATCGCCCGGCTGGCCAAAGAAGCGATTCGGGAAGGCAGGAAGAGCGTTCTCCAGCAATGGTGCGCCGATCCCGACATGCAATCGCTCACGGCCCATCAAGTATCGCAAGCTTACGATGCGGGCGACGACGTGGCGGTCGAAGTGATGAATTATGTCGGCAAACAATTGGCCAAGGGGCTGTCTTATGCCGTTTCCTTGCTCAGTCCCGACGTTATCGTCATCGGCGGAGGCGCGGCGCTGGCGGGCGAGCGATTGTTCAAGCCGATGCGGCAGGAGCTCTCAAAGCATGTGTATCACGGCTATTGGGAACGGCTGCAAATCCGGCAAGGCCAACTGATCGACGACGGAGGCGTCATCGGCAGCGCTGCCTTTGCGCGCAAGCGGCTTGCGGAGAGATAAATCATCGCATGAATTCATGATAAACTTTTCAAACTGTAGCGGATTAGTTCCTCTGCAGTTTTTTCGTTTGCGGTATGGCTGTCGATTATACAACGCGCAGGAACTGCGTACGGCGAAGCTTTATCGCGAGGTGATCTAAGCGCTTTCGAACGAATGAGGCTTGCCGGTCCGATCGCATGAACGGTAAAAACCGGCGTTAATTGGACCCTGAATGCTCTTATGTTACAATTAGAGGGAATTTCTGCCGCTCATTTTGCCAAGCATCGCTCCTAAATCGGATATGCGTAAAATTAGAGGTGGAAATTGGAGGTAATCCGGATACAGGCATTGAATCAAGCAAATTAGAGGCAGTTTTTACCGTTACTTGCTTCAAAGCATCCCGTTTCACCCTTACGGTGGGGCGGGATGTTGACGTTTTGACGTTCCATATCCGCCTTTCCGCGATATAATAGGAATATCACATTAACGAACGGATAGGAGATGCACCGTTGATTTTTGTACTGATTGTGCTATGGCTCGCCGCGATCATATTGCTTGCGACCAACTTCGGCGATCCCGCCGTGCGCTGGCTTGCGGCGGTGGCGTTTTGCGGCGGTTCCGGCGCGATGGCGTCGGTGATCGAAGATTTCGTGCGTCCGTTTGCGGCGCGGCACGAGCTGGGACTAACGGCGGACTGGGCGCTATATATTACGCTCACCATATTTTCGTTACTAAGCTATTACGGCTTGCCATATTGCTATGTACGGTTTGCCGGACATTACCATCCCGGCAGGCTGAAGCCGCGCGTTTGGCGGATGTTGCGCTACGCGTTATTGCTGCCGCCCGTACTCATGCTGTTGTTCACGCAATATTACCCGCCCAATTATACCGTATTGACGCTTTGGGCCGCGCCTTATATCTTATTCGGAACGGTTCTTCTGTTAAGCAAGCGGGAATGGGAGCCTTGGCGCAAGCAGGCGCATTGGATGGTTACGCTCGTCGTCGTGCCGGCCGTCGTATTCGCGCTCGTAATGAACTATATGTTACCGGGGATATTCGGCATTTACGATATGTGGCGCTATAATATATGGACGATACTGCTTGCATTCAGCCTGTTTGTCGTCGCTTTGTTCAAATACGGCTTTCTCGGAGTGCAACTGCTGATCGAACGGCGGAAATTGGATATGACGATGCGCGCGATTACGTCGGGAACGGCGATTTTGAACCATGCGATCAAGAACGATTTGGCCAAAGTCCGGTTGTTTTGCGATAAAATACAGACGTCCGCGCTGCAGAGCGGCCAGGGCGAGTTGGCAAGCGACGTCGCGGTCATCGAGAGAGCGGCCGATCACGTTCAGGAATTGCTGGACCGCGTCCATCACCGGACGCAGGACATTGCGCTGAAGAAAGAGCGGCATTCGCTGAAAGAGCTTGTGGAAGAGGCGCTGCGCATGCTTGAGCCGATGATGGCGCAAATTCGTATTCTATGGAAGGAAGACGATGGCGCCGCGGCTGAAGTATATTGTGACCGCGCGCAAACGCTGGAAGTTCTGAACAATATTATAACGAATGCGGTCGAGGCGATGCCGCGGGGCGGTACGCTAACCGTTGCCGTTACGCAAACGAAAAAAACATGGACCATCGAAATTCGGGATACCGGGACCGGCATCGAAAAAGACAAGCTAAGAAAAGTTCTGGAGCCGTTCTATACGACTAAAACGGGCAGCAAGCGGAACTTCGGCCTCGGCCTCGCTTACTGCTACCAAGTGATGAAAAAACACGGAGGGACGCTTGAGATCGACAGCGTGCCGAAACAAGGAACGGGCGTATATTTGCATTTTCCGAAAGGGAAAGGAGGAGCGAAGCCGCATGAACGAGATTCGAGTCATGATCGTAGAAGACGATGACGATTGGCGCCGGGGATTGAAAGCCTATTTGGAACAGCAGCCCGATCTTGCCGTCGTAGCCCAAGCCGCCGCGGCCGAAGAAGCGCGCACGGCAGCCAGGGAAGCGCAGCCGGACATTGTGCTGATGGATATTATGCTGGTTGACAGCCTGGAAGGAATCGCCTTGACGGCGGACATTAGCCAATCCTGCAATGCGCGGGTCATTATGCTGTCCTCGCTCGAGGAGAAGGAAGTTATCTTCGAAGCGTTTCAGGCCGGGGCCGTCAATTATATCGTGAAATCCGATTTCACGAACATTCCCGAGGCGATTCGCCAAGCCTATGCCGACAGCTCGCCGATTGACGCGGGGGTCGCCGAGCGGATTCGGGAAGAGTTCCGCCGATTGCAGCAGGTGGAGCGGGAATATGAAATCCGGAAAGCGCGGGAACTCATTACGCCGACGGAACGCGAGGTGCTCGCCATGATCCATGAAGGGTATACGCAGCCGCAAATTGCGGACAAATTCGTCGTATCCCTCCGCACCGTCAAAAACCATGTCAACAGCATATTGAAAAAACTGAACGGCAAAAGCAGCAAGGAAGCCGCGCAAAAGGCGAAAGATATGGGGATTTTGTAAGAGGCTTTATCGCTCCCTCTTCGATGCGGAAGCAGCCTCGCTCGGCGCCGGGCTTTTCACGAATTGCTCGTAAGCCTCGGGGTCGTGCGACGGGATCAACGCCATATTCGGGTTCGCCTGTTCCAACGCATGCAGCATCGAAAACCATCCCTCGTATCGGCGGACATCGTAATGCGCGATTCTGCCGATGAAGCTCCCGCCTTTTCCTTCCCGATAATTTCTGCGGAAATAGGCGGCATCCGCCATAAGGAAATACTTCTCCTCATTCGATACATTCACAATCATGCCGAATTGGCCGATGGAATGGCCAGGCAGCGGAACCAAAACCATCGAACCGTCGCGAAACAGATCGATCGATTTCGGGAACGGGCCGTAAGGGACCCCGTCGCCGTCGAAGTCCAATAAGCGCAAGGCGGAACGATCGATGCGTCGGTATAGATCTTTCAAGTATCCGTTCGTTAACAGCTTGAATTTCGATTGCTGTCCGAACTCCCATTCCTGCCGATCGACGTAAATACGGGAATGGGGAAAGTCGTGAACCCCGCCGGCATGATCGGCATGCAAATGGGATAGAATCACGGTTTTGATATCCTCCGGATGGATCCCCAGCTTGCGCAATTGGGAAACCGCATTGTCTTCCGGCGCAATGCGCGCCGGCGTCGCCAACCGCATGAGCGAATAGGGCAGCTTGGACGTCGAATCGTAATAACGGGTAGAATACCCGGTATCGAACAGAATCAATCCGTGTTCGGGATGTTCGATCAGCGCGAACAAGGCCGGTCCCCAAAATTTCCCTTGCTTGTCCCCTTTCAACATCGCCGATTTGGGCGCACGGTAGAAGCCTGCATTCATGATTGTAACGCGGCATGCCGGCATATGCTGCGGCACATCGGGCAGTTTGTAGTCCATCGCGAATCTCCTCCCTATTCTTCTGCCATTATATCCGTATGCCGCAACAAATGCGAGGCTGCCGGGGAAGCGGGATCTTTTTTTTCAGGCCGGTCCGAATATCAGCAACTTTATGGAAGCCATCTCCGTTTAAAAACATGAAATACCATTTTTCAATGTTGAGGGGGATGATAGCGATATGAAATGGATTCGAACAAGCGGAATTGCCGCGCTGGCGGCTACATTGCTCGTTTCCGTAACCGTTCCTGCGGCGGCGAAGGAGGCTGTGACCGTGGTCGAAAAAACGATGCCGGCATTTGACGATTCCACTCCGGTTCAAGCGAAAATATCGAAGGAGCAGGCCATCGAAATCGCCAAGAAAAATTTGCGGATTCCAAGCGATTATAAGCTATCGAACGTGAATCTGCGCAGCAGAAACACGAACGGCGTTGCCAAAGGGATTTGGTACCTGAATTTCCAGAAAACCGACAAAGACCGTTATGACGCCAGCATTTCCGCCGGCATCGACGCGGATAGCGGACAGATCATACAATTTTATTCCTATGTGTACGACCCGAACAAAAAGCCGAGCTACCCGCCGAAGGTCGATCGGGCCGCGGCCAAAACAATCGCAGTCGATTTTATGAACAAAATCGATCCCGGCCTTGCGGCGAAGGTGAAATACAACGACAAATACGACGTCTCGGAGAAAACCCCGTTGGGCGGGGAAGTGCAGTACGTTTTGCAATTCGACCGCATGGAACAAGGTTTGCCGGTATATGAGAACGAAGTGCGGATCTCTGTGGACGGCGAGGGGCATGTGCTAAGCTACGACAACAATTGGAACGATGCGCTGAAGTTCGAACCGAACAAACCTGCTGTCGATATGAAAGGAGCGGAAGCGGCTTACCGGGAATTGCTGAAGCTTGTGCCCCATTATGTCATTCCTTACCAAGCGGAACAGAAGAAGGGGCCGTATGTCAGCTATGAAATGATCCCTTATATGATCGACGCCGCAAGCGGAAAGATATGGAGCCCGACTCCGCAGCCCGCGATCAACCATACGGTGCCGATCAGCGACAAGCCGCTTGGCGATAAACCGCAAGCCGTGCTCAATATAACGAAGGAGCAGGCGGTGAAGACAGCGACCGAACAGCTCCCGATTCCGCAAGAAGCCAAGCTGACGGGCGCCGATTACAACGAGTATGCCGATGAAATGAGCGGCACGATGTCCTCCCAATGGAGCTTGGAATGGCGGATTGGCGACGATGAGCGGAAATCGCCTTATATCGCGGCAGGGGTCAATACGAAGACGGGAGAAATTTTATATTATTCGTACAGCACCGCCGGCGAAGCAAGCCGTTCGGAGGGAGCGAAGCTGTCGGACGAACAAGCGAAAGCGAAAGCCGTCGATTTCGTGAAAAGATTAATTCCGTACGCGGCGCATGAACTGTATTTGCAGGACGGACGCTCGGGATGGGTTGACGAAGACCGCGGAACCTACTCCTTTACTCGCGTCATTAACGGCATTTACGCCGACAATGAACGGGTGGAGGTCAGCATTAACAAACAAACCGGCAATGTGGACAATTACTATAACCATTTGTCCGACATGAACTACGGTTCGGCGAAACCGCAGTTGATCGGCGAACAGGAAGCGCTCGAGAAGCTCCTTGCGACGTATTCGATTGAACTCGGGTACGTCTCGGGCAACGTCAATCAAGCTTGGGATCCGCGCCCGCTTGCCGCGTCGGGGAAACCGGCCGGAGACGCGAACGAAGCGAAGCTTGTGTACCAATTGATCAAGAAGGCGCAAACCGACGAGGCCGTATTCCTGGATGCGACTTCAGGGAAGTGGCGGAACCGCGGAACGGGAGAAGAGACGTCGCTGGAACCGATCAAAGCGACCGACATCGACAATCATCCGGCCAAACGCGAATTGGAGCTGATGATCGAATATAGAGCCATTGACGTCAAGGACGGCAAAGTGAATCCGGATGCGATCGTAACCCGCGGCGAATTGATCAAGATGCTTGTCATGGCGATGAGCGGCGGCGTGCGGCCGTTTGCGGCCGAATCGAAGGCGAAGGCGTCGTTCAGCGATGTCGGCGTCAAATCGGAATATTTCGCATATGTCGAATCGGCGCTCGACCAGAAGCTGATCGATCCGGGCGACGGCAAATTCAATCCGGAAGGCAAAATAACCCGCGAAGAAATGGCCGAACTGATTACGCGCGCGTTAGGGTACAATTCGTTAGCCGAGCGCGGCAATCTGTTCCAGACCGCTTTCCAGGATGCGGATGCGGTGGCCAAGAAAGGACAGGCGGCGATCGTCGTCGCTCTGGGCATCATGGATTTGCAGGGCGGCAAGTTTGAACCGAAGCGTGAAGTGACGCGGGCCGAAGGGGCGACAGCCTTCTACCGCTACTTGCAAGAACGCGCCCAATTGAAAGAAGCGCCGCTGCGGTACTGATTGATTGCAATTTCATATCAATACCAGTTAGTATAAGGTCAATTTGCGAACCTTTTTCGGAAATGATTGTTGCCGGAATCTTATCTCCGATTCCGGGAATCGATCGAATGAACTCATATTCTTCAAAAGTCTCGGCCAGGGCATCTATCTCCTCTTCTAGTTTAGATAGGTGCCTTTGGTATGCTCGAAATGCCCGTGTGGACAACAGCACGGATACAATCCCAAAAACGAGGACAAGTGTTGCATCGAGAAGTTGATAGCTTCGAAAACCCGCAATTGGAGTCTGCTTCACCATTCGCCACCGTTGATGGTACTGGCTTCATTGCGCATATACAAGGGGATACCTCTTTGCATATCGAGTGCGATCGGGGACCTACGCTCCCTTGTTTGGCGCAAACGAAACTGGCAATTCTTATTAGGCTCAAAATGAAGACGTCCCCATTCTAGCGAAAGTACGCATCGTTATTCATTGGAAATCGGCGATTGTACCGCCTTTTTCCCCACATTAGCGTGTTTGAGTTTCGTTAGACATTGCAACATGATGATTTACAGGCGATTAGCGTGTATCAGTTTCGTTAGCCCGCTCGGGCGAATCGTCAGCCGCCAGCGGTATGATGAAGTGGACTCTGATCGCAGGTTTTACCTTTTTACCCCACGGGACTTGCTTACCAGCACGCTATACATTTTCATAACCTCTGCGGCAAATGATCGTTCAGGACTGCATGCAGCAATCCAATCCCGCTCCGTAGGTAATAAACCCTGGCTTTCTAGCACCTGAACGAGGGGGATTTTCACAGAAGAGGGCCGACAAAACGCTTCCTCGGGCTTGAAGAGCAGCAATACGCTCGATGCAACGCCAGTGAAAAACGAGGACAAGAATCCCGTTCAGGAGCACAACTCCCCAGTCGGCATCGGTACTGAAAGCGTTCCGTCCTGTTAGCACAGCCCAATTAATTAAGGCGACACCCAACAAAACAGCGCTTGCAATGACGATGAGAATACCAGATATCGGACCGGAGAATTTGGCACCGATCGCGAGTGAAAGCACTGAATCTTACCAAGAATGAATGAGACTCGCTTTACCGGTGCGATCAGAAAACGGTCAATGACACCGTTGTTCAAATCTATCATAGCCATCGTCATACCACTCCCTTCTGAGTTTCTTTGAGTGATTGTCCGGTGTATCGTAAATAAACGTCGTCAAGCGACGGACGGGCCAACACTGCGGAGGCTGCCTTGATCCCTGCGGCTTTCAGTCTGGTCAAAGCGGTTGGCAAGGTCGATGAACCGTCCAGGTTATTTCTTTGTAGATTCAAATGTCTCGGCGGCGATACATAAATAATAGGAAAGACCTGGTTGTTGACTTTCAAGCATTTTAAGATGAAAATCGTCATTCAAAAAGAATCTTGTTTGCTTTGCAAAGTCCGCAGCCGTTGTTTCATGTCCATGTTCATTCAAGAAATCAAGATGCTGATGAATCAACTGTTGTACTTTTTTATCATCAACTCTTAATCCGTCCTTCAGTGACTGAGCCATCCCACCCATAAAACGTTTTGCTTCCAAAGCGGATTCGTTCATGGATTGTACGTCAATTGGAGTTTCCGCATGTAAATCGTAGCCGTATTTTTCGTTCAGATACTCATATTGTTCGGACAATGCCTCCTTCCATTCCTTTTCGCTTTCAAATCCTTTAAACAGTGCCGATTTGTCCATAACTGTTCCTTTCCTGGTGTGCTCGATCGATACATCCAATGTCTGAACAAGCTGTTCCAGCCTTTGCTTACGTGCAAGAATCAGCTTTCTCTGCTCAGACAAAACCGATAGCCGGTCGGGCTTCCCATCAAGAATTTGTTTGATTTTTTTAAGGGGGAAATCCAGTTCACGATAGAACAGAATTTCTTGCAGACGTTCAAGCTCTTTCATTCCATAAAGGCGATAGCCGGTTTCACTCACCTTGCATGGCAACAAAAGGCCGATCTTGTGATAGTGATGCAACGTCTTGATCGTCACATTCGCCAATTCCGACATTTCCTTTACCGTGTACCGCATTTCAACCACCTCATTCATCACTTTAAAGGCTCCTCCAAGAGGAGAGTCAATAGTTAACTCTAACTTTTTTATTTCATCATACCTTATAATACGAAGGGCCTGGTGCAGATCATTCTATGACCAGGCCCTTTTTGGATTCCGCACATCATGGATATTACTTTAACGCAGACATCCAGCTCTATATGGCATATTGTTATTATACTATTTATTTATCTATATATATTGACATATCAATAATATGACATTATATTTGGCGTAAGCGCTTTTATGTAAGAGTGAAAAGGAAAAAACAAGTAAAGAGAGGAGAATGAATACGAATGATAGGTTGGCGCAAGGGGAAGCGGTGGTTGGTCGCGACGCTGATGTCGGCGATGTTGTCGGTGTCGCTGTTCGGTCCGATCGGAGGCGGTAAGGCGGAAGCGTTCACAGAAGCGAACGCGGTCCAGGCGATGGATGACTTTTTGAACACGTTTTACGATCCTGCGAAGAAATATTTCTATACCAACAGCGACCGGCAGATCCACTCGCATGCTTCCGGTCCGGAGAACGGGCTGTACACCGACTATTGGTGGGAAGCCCAGCTGTGGGAGACGGTCATGGACGCTTACGAGCGGACGGCAAACGCGGAATACTACAATTTGATCGGCGATATTTACGACGGGTTTAGGGCCGCTTATCCCGATTGGGAGAGCAATCCCTTCAATGACGATATCGGCTGGTGGGCGCTAGGGGCGCTGCGGGCGTACGACCTTACGGGAGAGTCGCGCTATAAGGACATGGCCAAAGACATGTTCGATTTCATCTGGCAGTCGTGGAGCAGCGATTTCGGCGGCGGCATCTGGTGGAACAGGATCGGTTTCCTGCCTCAGAAGAATGTGGCCACGAACGCCACGGCTGCCGTGATCGCCATGAAACTTTACCGCGTCCTGAATGATAACGATTATTTGGAGAAAGCGAATCAATTGTACGATTGGGTAGAGACAACGCTGTATGCGGGCGATGGGTATATTTACGATCAATACCGTCAGGGCGAAGGAGTGAAGGATTGGGAATTCACTTACGATTTCGGGTTGTTCGCCGGGGCTTCGGTTGAAATGTATAAGGAAACCCTGGACACCACCTATCTGGCCCATGCTACGGATTCCGTCGATTGGGTCTTCCGCAATATGACGACGGACGGCAAGACGCTGTTGTATGAAGGGCCTGACGACGCGCCCCTCTTCAAAATGATTTTTGCGCGTAACGTGCGAAAGCTCATCAATGAAGCGGGGCAGACGCAATACGAAGATTTTCTCGCTTTCAACGCTTCTCAGGCCTGGAACCATCGCCGCGACGCTGACGGCATTATCGGTCCCGACTGGTCGATCGCCCCGGACGACGGTTACATTCAGAGCGGTGCGGCGGCGGCGGGCGTCTCGATCCTGTTCCTTGCCGTTCCGGATAACACGACGGGAACGGTCGTCGCACCCGGACCTTACGAAGCCGAGAACGCGTTCAAAAGCGGCGTGAACAACGAACCGAATTCATTGGAAAGAGCGGGCTACAGCGGACGCGGGTATGTCGCCGGGTGGAACGCCGACAACACATATGTAACGTTCGCCGTAAATGCGCTCGCGGCGGGCAATTACGATTTGACGTTCCATTACAGCGCAGGGGCTGGCCATGCGGTCCGGGAACTTCAGGTGAACGGCGCAGCGGTCCGTCCGGCGCTTAGCTTCGGCGGTACCGGCAATTGGTCGGCCTGGGACACGGTGACGGTCAATACCGCTCTTTCCGCGGGAACGAACTTGATTCGTTTGGCTTTCAACTCCGGCACCGGCAGTTCCAACTATTTGAATCTGGATTATTTGCAAGTAACACAATAATACGTTGGCGGATAGAGAGGGGTTTTATTTTTGGCACAGCAAATGATATGGGGGATCCGAGCGGAAACGGCGCAGGAGGAATGGATCTACAACTTTTGGAACGAACAGCTTGGCATCATGAATCAGATGGAGCCTTGCGAAGGAACATGCAACGATCATTTTGTCTACTGGTGGCATGCCCATGTCATCGATGCGTTGGCGGACGGCTTCGAACGGTCGCGCAATCCGCGTTATCTCGCGCGAATCGACCGGGTGATCGAGGGGGTAAAGCGCTTGAACGGAGATACGCTGCTGCATAACTACTATGACGACATGGAATGGATGGCTCTGGCGCTGCTGCGGGTATACGACGCGACGAAGCTGGCCGTGTACAAGGATCATGTGATGAATCTGTGGGAAAGCATCAAAACCGCCTGGAACGGCCATTGCGGGGGAGGCATGGCGTGGAAGAAGGATCAGTTGGACTATAAAAATACGCCGGCCAATGCGCCTGCCTCTATTTTGGCAGCCCGGCTGTACCAGCGTTTTGGGGATACCGAAGATTTCGAGTGGGCCGTTCGCATCTATCGGTGGACGAAGGAGAATCTGGTCGATCCGCAAACCGGTTTCGTCTGGGACGGCATGAACCGGCTCGGCGACGGGAAGATCGATTACGATTGGGAGTATACGTACTGCCAAGGCGTCTGGATCGGCGCGGGACTCGAATTGTTCGCCATTACCGGAGACACTGCGTACTTGTCCGATGCCGTAAGGACGGCCGAGACGGCGACTGCGCGGTTTGCGCCCGATCCGGGGGGCATTATGGCGGACGAGGGCGAAGACGATTGCGGTCTCTTCAAGGGCATTTTCGTGCGATATTTGCGGGACTTGCTCCGTATCCGGCCGGATCTGCATCCTATTCGCCGCATGTTGTTCCGCAATGCCGAAGCGCTCTGGAACCGATCCCGCAACGAGCGCGGATTAATCGGCCGCTCCTGGCAAGGACCGGTGGAGCCGAAGGTCCAATTGAGCGCGCAGCTAAGCGGGCTGATGCTGCTGGAGATGGTCGCCTCGCTTCCGAATGCTGCGCCTTCGGATTGAGGGGTTCCAAACCGAACCGTTCGCGTCATTAGCGGGAAAATCTACCGTTAAAATGCAAGATTGGCTGCGGATATAGAGACTAGCGGTAATTGTTGGAGCTAATTTCGGAGAGATTGGGCAAAATGCCGATTTCGGATAAATTAGATCCAGGTTTTACCTTTAATTTAGGAAAAGAGGGGACAACGGGGAAATTAACGGTATGAATTGACGTTAAGCTGTCGGCGGGGCATTCCCGCTTGTCTGCGGCGGGGCGTTCCCGCTTATTCTGGCGGCATGGCGTCCCCGGTATTACGATGGCAAGGCATTCCCGCTTGTCTGCAGCATGGCATTTCCGCCTTCCCGGCGGTATCGCGAGCGACGGGCCGCGACAGGAGGGCGACAGGCTGCGGGCAGCGAGCGGAAGATGTCAGGACAAGCGGACGGAGGGACGCACTCTGTCCGCCGTCTCCGCTCGGGCCTACGGGTTCAACACTTCCTGCGTCCATTTCTCCAGCAGCCGCTCCCGGTTCGTGCCCGCCCAATCGTGATCGTACGGGACCGTGTTCAAATCGTCCAGCGGAAACGCCTCTTCCGGCGAGACGGCATCGCGGTTTGTCAGCAATTGGAAGTTGCCCGCAAACTTGCCCAATTCCTGGGCTTCTTTCGTCAGCGCCCAATCGACGAACAATCGCGCTTCCCGCATATTCGGGGCGCCGTCTATTATGCCGACGGCTCCGATCTCGTACCCGGTTCCTTCGCTCGGAAAACCGATGACGATGTTGCGAAAGCCTTCTTTATAGAATTTCACGGCGTCATGGGAGAACATGATGGCCGTGCCGACTTCGCCCATGCCGACGTTCCGGCCGAGGACGCTGCCTGTAGAGGTGTAAGCGCCGGTCTGCTGGTTAAGCTGCTTGAAATACGCAAACGCACGGTCCTCGCCCCACAATTGCACCAATGTGGCGAGGACCGTATATCCCGTTCCGGACGAACGGGGGTCGGGCATCGCGATCATCCCTTTATATTTCGGATTCAGCAGGTCATCCCACGATTGAGGCGGATTGAGGCCGACTTCCTGCAGCCATGCCTTGTTCGACACAAACGCGACCGAGCCGGCGTAAATGCCTGTCCAGTAGCCTTCGCTGTCTTTGTACTTGTCGTCGATCAGTTGGGCGTTGTCCGACACATACGGGGCGAGCAGCCCTTCGTTCTTCGCTTGTACGAACGTGTCCGCAGGGCCGCCGAACCAGATGCTCGTGCGGGGGTGATCCCGCTCGGCGCGGATTCTCGCCAGAATTTCCCCGTTCGACATGCGGACATATGAAACTTTAATGCCCGTTTCTTTCTGGAACGTTTCAATCGCTTTAATCGCGTGATCCTCGTACAGACCCGCATAGATGGTCAATTCGCCTGTGCGTTCGGGCGAGCATGCGGTCAGGAAGAGCAAACACGCGGAGAGTAGCGGCAGCGCCCGTCGATATCCTCGTCTCATCTTCCATCCCCGCTTTCCCGCTATCTTTTTATATTACATGCAACGAATGTTCGGAAAACTGCAACGATACGAATTCGCCCACCCGGTGAACGCTTTCCTCCGACGGATTGTTTTCCGTAATTTGCAACGTTGTGCCTTCAAACTCCACTTCATATTCTTGCGTTTGGCCCATAAAGACGCTTTTCGTCACGACGGCGACATTCTCTGTGCCTTTCGTAAGCCGAACGGCTTCCGGACGGATCACGACCGACACTTCGTCGTTTACCCGGTGAACGCCGGTATTTCTCGCCATCATTATACCAGTTTGGGTGCGGATATGCAGTCGATCCTCCGCTGCCTCGACTACGCGGCCGTCGATGAAGTTGGCGGTTCCGATAAAATCGGCGACGAATTTCGTGGCCGGCCGCTGATATACTTGTTGCGGCGTGCCGATCTGCTCGATTTGCCCTTTATTCATGACGATGACCCGATCGCTCATGCTCATCGCCTCGCTCTGATCATGGGTGACATATATGGCGGTAATGCCGATCTGCTGCTGGATGCGGCGGATTTCGTCCCGCATGACGAGGCGCAGCTTGGCGTCCAGATTGGATAACGGCTCGTCGAACAGCAGTACGCCCGGCTCCATCACCAGCGCCCGCGCCAAAGCGACGCGCTGCTGCTGGCCGCCCGAAAGCTGCGAAGGCATACGGTCTTTATACTCCGTTAAGTTCATGATGTCCAGCACGCCATGAACTTTCTTCATAATCTCGGTTTTGGACAGTTTCTTAATTTTCAGGCCGTAAGCAATATTATCGAATACGCTCAGATGCGGGAAGAGCGCGTACGATTGGAATACCATCGTGCAATCCCGTTTATTCGGAGGAATCGTATTGACTTTCTCCTCTCCGAAGTAAATATCTCCCGCTGTAATATCTTCAAAACCGGCGATCATGCGCAGCGTTGTCGTTTTGCCGCAGCCGGAAGGGCCGAGCAGCGTCACGAACTCCCCCGCTTCGATTTGGACGTTCACATCGGATACGGCGTATACGGTTTGATTTTTTTCGTCTTTAAAAGCTTTGGCAACATTGCGCAAAGAAACAGATTTCGCATTCATGGGAATACCCTCCTTGACTTGCTTTGGAAGTTGTACGTCTTGGCATTGTCTTTACATGAGGGAAGAATCGTTCGTTCCGCCCCCTACAAATTTGAGCGCCGTATTCAGCAGCAGCAGGGCCACGATCATAATCACGATCAGGATCGTACAGTAAGCGCTGGCTACGCCGATTCGGCCCGTCTCCACCTGGCTTAGAATCGATGCCGTGATCAGGTTGAATTTGGCCGAGATGAGGAAGATGACAGCGCTCATCGCGGTCATGCTTTTCACAAATCCGTAGACCAGCCCGCTGAAAAAGGCCGGCTTAATGAGCGGCAGCACGACGCTCGTAAACGTCTTGGACTGGCTGGCGCCAAGGTCGGTCGCCGCTTCCTCGATCGACGGGTCGATCTGCTGGAGCGAGGCGATACCCGAACGGATCCCGACCGGAATCGCCCGGACGACGAACGCGGCGATAATGATGGCGGCCGTGCCTGTGAGCGCAAGCGGCGCCTTGTTGAAAGACAGAACATATGAAATACCGATAACCGTTCCCGGAACGGCGAGCAAGAGCATGCTGACCATTTCCAACACTCTTTTGCCGAAAAATTGCTTGCGTACGATCAGGAACGCGATGATCATGCCTAGCAATCCGGCGATCGGCGTAGCGATGATCGACAGAGTCAGCGTGTCGCGCATCGCTTTCTGTCCGATCGAGAATACATATTTATAGTGATCGAGCGTAAAGCTGTTGTTGATGCCCCATAATTTGATGAACGAGCCGATCGGCACCAGCACGTAGAAAGCGATAACCGCAAGGGACAAGATGAAGCAAGCGCCGAACAGAATATTTTTGCCGACTCCTTTTTCGATCATCTTGCGTCCGTGCGTCGGTTTCCCCGTCACGGTGACGTAGCTTTTCTTGCCGACCCAAAACTTCTGCAGGACGTATACGATAAAGGTGATCATCAGCAGCATCATGGCGAGCGAGGCGCCGGCTTGCATATCGTAGCTGCCGACCGCTTGCAAATAGATCTCGCGCGCGACGGTCGTATAGTTGCCGCCGATCGTCATCGGGTTGCCGAAATCGGCCAGCGATTGCACGAACACGAGCAAGAAAGCGTTGGCGATGCCGGGAACCGACAACGGAAGCGTGACCGTCAGAAACGTTTTTAATTTGCCCGCTCCCATGTTGGAGCTCGCTTCTTCCAGCGAAGGGCTGATCGAACGGAGCAAACCGGCCAAGGTGAGAAACGCGACCGGAAAGTATGTCAGCGTCTGAACGAGTACCAACCCGTGCAGTCCGTAGATGTCGGCATTCGTCATTCCCAGCAGATGCTTCGTAATAAAACCTTGCTTGCCGAACAATAAAATGGCCGATAACGAGATGACGAACGGCGGCGATATGACCGGCAAGATAGCGATTCCGTTAAACAGCTTTTTGAAGGGAACCTTTACGTAAGCGAACGTATAGGCGAACAGGTATGCGATAACGGTCGACAGCGTCCCAACGATGAAGGCGAGAAGCAGCGAGTTGCGCAGCGCTTCGAACAGCCGGCCTCCCGAGAACACTCTGCGGTAGCCGCCGAGATCCAATTGTCCGTTTGTTGTGATAAAGCTCGTCTTTAAAATTTGGAATAATGGATAGACGATAAAAACACACAAACTAAGCATAACGAGCACGATACAAAGCATAAGCAGCGGATCGCGCGATATTTTGGAGCGTTTCATTCCGTATCTCCTTTCAAGTGATGTATCGATTTCCTCCATTTTCATCGTAGCGGATACGCTTACAAAGGGACAGTCCAACGTTTTGCCGCTTCTGGCGGCAGAAAAACGTGCGCAATTGGCAAGTTTGGGCGTTGCCTCTTTACAGGATGGCGCAAAAGGTTTACCATTTATGAAAGCGGTTTACTACGGAAGGGTGAGACAACAATGCTGACAAGCCGCCAACAACAAATGCTGTTGCAACTGATTGAAGAAGATTCCTATATATCCGCTAACAGATTTGGGCAGGAATACGGCATTTCTCCGCGAACCGTACGCCACGATCTGCTCATGCTGGAAGAATGGCTGCGCGATTACGGCGTCAGCCTGGAACGCGACCGCAAGCTGGGCGTCAGAATTGAACTCGAACCGGAGCAATGGGAACATATCGATAAGGAACTGGCGCGCAGACCCGAATATGTGGACGGAAAGCTGCGCGTCCTCTTAATGCTGAAACGGCTGCTTGCGGAAACGAAGCTGCGGACCGAAGACGTGCTTGATGAGTTCAAGATTAGCCGCAACACGTTGCTGCTTGACATTGCTGAAGCGAAGGCATGGCTGGCGGAACGGGGGCTTGAGCTGGTGCGGGAACGCGGCTGGATGAAAATCGGCGGCAGCGAACGCTGCCAAAGGAATGCTTATCTGGAACTGCTCCGGACGGAAATGACGGATGAGAAAATATTGCAGTTCGTGCTGGACGGCGCGGCGCCGCTTGGCAACCAGCCCTGGAATTCATGGTTTCGCACCGAGGACGCGCATTTTCTGTTCCATGCCGTCAAACGGCTGGAACGGCGCTTGTCCATCGAATTTTCCGATGCGGGCTGCTCGGCTCTGATCTTGCATTTGCTAATGGCGATGGAGCGTCTCAAGGGAAATCATGCGATTCTAATGGACCGCGAACTGCTGCTGGAACTGCAGGACACAGAGGAGTTCGGCGTCGTGCGCGATACGCTGGCCGGACAAGTCGGGCGTTACTTTGGCGTCGAGATGCCGCTGGAGGAGATCGGGTATATTACGCAGCATGTGCTTGGGGCGCAGAAGAAGAGCGGGCAGTCGGCCGGCGATTCGCAATATGTGCAACTGGCCAAGCGCATCGTCATCGGCGTCGAGCGCGAGCTCGGACATCCGTTGCAGCGAATGGAGCAAATCGTGCAGGGGCTTGCCGTCCATTTGAAGCCGGCGATTTATCGTTCGAAGTTCGGGCTGCATACCAAGAATCCGCTCATAGAACAACTGGAGCAAGAATACGGCGCGCTGCTCGGCATTCTCGAGCGGGTAGCGGCCGAAGAGATGAAGCCGTTTGACGTTTCGCTCGACCGGGATGAAATCGGCTATATTGTCATGCATATCGGCAGCGGCCTGAACCAACGGACCGTCGCCCGGAAGAAGCGGGTGGCGATCGTCTGCAGCTCCGGTCTCGGCACGTCTTCGATTCTCCACAGACGGATGGACGCGCTCTTCCCCCATGTAGATGTTGTGGGAGAATATTCGTACCAGGATGCGAAGCATATTACCGTATTCGACGCGGACGCGATTCTGACGATGATCGACATCGGCCATGCCGTACCGGTGCCTTGGCTGAAAGTGTCGCCGCTGCTGCCGGAAGAAGACCGGGAGCGGGTGGCGGCTTTTCTCGGCGTCGCGCCTCCGGCGCGGCAGGTCGAGGCCGAAACGATTCAGACGGTGAACCGTATTCTGCGTATTACGGAGAAGTACGCCCAAATTACCGATCGCGGCAAATTGCTGGAAGAATTGCTGCAAATGTTCCAAGGCAGCCCGAAGTTTCTGCAGGGGCGGGAACTGACCGCGCTGCTGCCCGTTCATTCCATTCGGCTCCAACTGCGCGAAACGGATTGGGAGACGGCTGTTCGTCTGGGAAACAGGCTGCTGTGCGAACGGGGATTGACCGGATTGCAATATGAGGAGAAACTCGTCGACATGGTACGGTCGCAGCAGCATCATTTCATTATCCACGAAGGCATCGCTTTCCCGCACGCCTCGATGCTGGACGGCGTCTGGGATACCGGCTTCAGCCTGCTGACGTTCCGCGAACCGCTGCCGTTCGGGCCTGCGCGGCAGCCGGTCTGGCTCATCGTCACCCTGGCCGCGGCCGACAAGGAGCAGCATGTCAAGGCGTTGTCCACGCTGCTCGCTGCGTTGAACGACGAGGCGTTCATGATGCGGCTGAAAGAGACGGCGAGCGCGGAAGAAGTATGGAACGGATTGAGACAGAGGGAGGGCCTATGAACACGATTGTTGTCGTATGCTCGAGCGGCCTTGGGACGAGCTTGATGATTCGTATGAACCTAGTTTCCCTGTTGCAGGAATACGGCATTGCGGCGCATATCGAGCAATGCGACTCTTCATCCGTCAATATGTACGACGCCGAGCTGGTCATCGGCGCAAGACAAGTCGTCGAAGCTTTACCGCTTCGTCCGGGCCTTCGAACGATTGCGCTCGACAGCATTACGGATAAGGAACATTTAAGGCAGCGGCTCGCGTCGAGCGGTTGGTTTGACAGGCGGGCAGGGGAAGACGTGATCGAAGAATGAATTTGACGCAAACGATCAACAAAGGACTGTTCGGGGAACCGGCGTTTCTGCTGGGGATGATCGCCCTGATCGGCTTGCTGCTTCAGCGGCAAAAGCCCGTACGGGTCGTCGGGGGAACGGTAAAAACGATGCTCGGCTACACGTTGCTGCAAATCGGCGCCTCGGCGGCCGGTTCCTCGCTGTCGAACCTGTCGGCGATTATTCAGAACGGGTTTCAGATTATCGGTATTATTCCGCATAACGAGACGATTACGGCCCTGGCTCAGATCAACTACGGACAGGAAATCGCCTTTATTATGCTGATCGGCATGGCGATGCATCTCGCCATCGCGAGATGGACGAGCTGCAAATATATATTTTTGACGGGCCATCATATTTTGTTCATGGCTTCGATGCTGGCGAGCATACTATCGGCCTTCCCTTTGCGCCATTGGGAACAATACGCGATCGGCGGCTGTGTGCTGGCTTTAACCATGTCGTTCGGTCCGGCCCTCGCCCAGCCGTTCGTGCGCCGAACAGTGGGCAGCGGCGACTTTGCGATCGGCCATTTCAACAGCGTCGGATTCGCGGTGACGGGATTGATCGCCTTCCTGTTCAAGTCCAAGACGGAAAAACCGGTCCCGGAGACGTTCAAGAAGATGCAGCCTTTCTTCCAAGACAATATGATCGTCATCGCCGTGTTCACGTTTATTCTGTTCCTGTCCTCCAGCTTGTTCGCAACTTCCAGATCGATCAGCGAAATATTCGCAGGCCGCAATTTATTGATCGTATCCGTCATCCAATCGATATGGTTTGCCGGGGGCGTATATATAATTTTGCACGGGGTGCGCATGATGCTGTCGGAGATTATTCCCGCATTCCAGGGGATCGCGCAGCGGCTCGTACCCGGTTCCATTCCGGCGCTCGATTGCCCGGTGCTGTTTACGTATGCGCCTGTGGCGGCAATACTGGGGTTTTTGCTGAGTTTTGCCGGGGGGCTTGCGGCCATGCTGCTGACGTTGAACGTACAATATACCGTCATTATTCCCGGCATCATCCCGCATTTTTTCTCCGGAGGAGCTTCGGGCGTCATCGCGTATAAAATCGGGGGCAGGAGAGGGCTTGTCGTCGCGACGTTGTGCCACGGGTTTCTGATTACGATGCTGCCTCTCTTTCTGACGCCGTTGCTATCGGGGCTCGGCTTTATACGCGCTACGTTCGCCGACAGCGATTATTCGGTAGTCGGCATTATCGTTCACGATATTATCGAGGTTTTGTTGCGTTAAGAGTTCCATCTATACATGAAACCTGCCGGACGCATGCCGCCGGCAGGTTTTTGCGTGAGCCTTACTTTTTCACTTCGTTGTTCCATTTGTCGATCAGGCTTTGCCGCATCTTGCCGGCCTCGGCCAGATCGTAATCGATCAGGTTGAGTTTGGAGAAATCGATGCCTTTCTCCGGCTGTTTCGCATCCGGATTCGTCAACGTTTGGTAGCTGCCCGTACGTTGTCCCACTTCCTGAGCGTCTTTGTCGAGCGCCCAATCGATGAATTTTTTGGCCAATTCCTGATTTTTGCTGTTCTTGATCATGGCAATGGCGCCCGTTTCATAACCTGTTCCGTCTTCCGGGAAAGACAGCTCGAGCGAATCGAAGCCTTCCTCTTGGTATTTCACGATATCATGCGCGAACAGGACGCTGACCGCCGCTTCGCCCATGCCGACCATTCTGCCCGTAGCCGTTCCGCTCGTCGTATATTGCGAAACTTGGCTGTGCAGCTGCTTGAGATAATCGAATCCTTGCTCTTCGCCTCCCATTACTTTCAGAATCGTGTACATAATCGTATAGGCGGTGCTGGAGGAGCTTGGATCTCCCATAACGACATTTCCTTTGTAAACCGGGTTCAACAAGTCTTCCCATTTCGTCGGCGGCTGCAAATTATGCTCTTTCAGAAAGTCCTTGTTGGACGCGAATCCGACCGCTCCGACGTAGATGCCGGTCCAGTATCCGTCCGGATCCTTATACTTGGCGTCGATTTTATCCGCTACCGGCGATTTGTAAGGCTCCAGCAGGCCGTCCCCCTGCGCCGTCAGGAACGTATCGGCCGCACCGCCGTACCAAATGTCGGCTTGCGGATTGTCTTTCTCCGCCCGGATTTTGGCGAGAATTTCGCCGCCGGACATCCGGATCATCTCCGCCTCAATGCCGGTATCTTGCGTAAATTGCTTCATCGCTTCAATCGCATGGTCTTCCTGGAAACCGACATACACCGTCAATTTGCCTTTCGGCTTATCGTCCGTTTGGCCCGAAGATTCGTTCTGCGTTCCCGAAGACGAATCCCCCGTTCCGCCCGCCGACTGCGACCCGCCGCCGCATGCGGTAAGCAGAGCCGTAACCATAGCGAAGATCGTAAGTGCGCTGAACCATTTTTTCATCGTTCGTAACTTCCCCCTTCTGGTGACTTCTTAATTCGTTTCAGTACCATCTTAATGGTTGCGCTTTCAGTTCACCAGTCCAACTTCCTGCCGTTTCATGCGGCAAAAAATAGAGCATCTTTGTCCGTACATCGCTATGCCGCCGGTAAGGGAACCGCCATTCCAGAAAGCTTTCCTTGAATTTGAGCCGCCGCAAACTTACAATAATCAACGAAGCGCGGCCTTGCCGCCGAGACTTGATATCGTAATCATCCAGAGGAGAATACAAATGTGGATCAAGCGCAGTTTATTTGCGAAATTGCTTGTCGGAATGCTGCTGGCCTCTATCATTCCTTTTTCATTATCCAACATCGTTTCGCATCGGACGACATCGAAATGGGTCGAACAGGAAGTCATTTCCCTCAATCGGCAATCGATGGATTTAAGCATGGAAAATATTAAACGTTACCTGCAAGAGTTACGAGTCGTTTCCGCGTCCTATTATCAGGACAACGAGCTTATGAACAATTTGCGCAGAACGGAAGCGACGCCTCTCCTGCTCATTCAAATAACCGACCAGTTGAACAAGTTGTATGCGAGCCGTTCCGAGATGCGCGCCGTTCGCTATATCAGCGCCATGAACCATCACACATACACCCGTCTTGGCGACGGAAGGTTCGGGGCGGACCGAGGCAATGCCGACATCGATTTGCCGGCATCCCCGGAAGCATGGGATGAAGCGAACGAATTCGAAGCGACGGAGCTTGGCAACGAGCGGGTGTTGGCCCTGCATCGGTTGCTTGTCGATTATCCCGAATCTACCGTGTTGGGATTGACATCGCTTTATGTCGGGATGGACGAGCTGGCGAGATTGATGGAGTCTTTATCCAAGCCGGATAAAGGAGAGGCAACCTTTTTATACATCCAGGACGATTTGAGGCTGTTATGGGCTTCGGAAGAGGAAGATGCCGGCACGGTTGCGATGACCGAGCCGGATTTCGGGCAGAAGGGCGGATTTGCGACCGGAGAGTTCAAGGACAAGCCCGGGATCTTTATTTATACGAGAGACCAATTTAAAGAGATCCCGCTCACGATGGTGAAATTCGTCCCGAAGGATACGATTAACGAATCGGCAGACAAGACGTTGAATCGGATGCTGATCGTTCAATTGGTAGCCATCGCGTTCGTTATCTTGTTCGCCTCGATTTTATCTTTCATGACCATTGCCCCGATCAAGCGGCTTTTGCGATCGATCAGCAAGGTTCAGTCCGGCAACTTCGACGTGGAGCCGGCAGGGGGAAACAAAGATGAATTGGGCGTGTTGGAGCAGCGGTTTCAGACGATGGTCCGCAATTTGGACGATTTTGTCGACCGGGAATACCGCAGCCAATTGGAATTGTCCACAGCTCGTTTGAAAATGCTTCAAGCCCAAATCAATCCGCATTTTTTATACAATACGCTGCAATCGATCGGCACGTTGGCTTTGCGTCACGGAGTCGAGGAAATAAGCGATAAAATCGCCGAATTGGGCTCCATTCTTCGTTACAGTATGGATTTGAAGACGGAAAACGTGCCTTTATACAAGGAAATTCAGCATGTGGAGCATTATTTGTCATTGCAGATCGGCAGATTCAAAAATAAACTATCTTACACGCTATCCTGTCCGGACGAAGCGCTCGGCTTGATCGTACCGAAGATGATTCTGCAGCCGTTGGTGGAGAACAGCATCATTCACGGGATCGAGAAGGGGAGCGGGAAAGGCGATTTGCATATCGGAATCGAGTTGAACGGAAGCGAGCTTTGCCTGCGTATTATCGACAACGGCAAAGGCTTCGAACCGGCGACGATCGCGCGAATCGAACAGGAATACGCGAGCCGCCAAGCGCCCGGCCGGCGGAAAGGCGGGATCGGGCTGGCGAATGTGCTGCAGCGTTTGCGCATTTGTTACGGTTCGGCTTTTGTATGGGGAATACAAAGCCGTCCCTATGAATCAACGATCATTACTCTTCAGTTTCCGGTGCATGATCAACAACAGGGAGGAGACCAATCGTGAAAGTATTGTTAGTAGACGACGAAGAGCATGTAAGAGAAGGAATTACCTTGGCGGTCGATTGGCGGAAATTCGGCGTTACTGAAGTATTGGAAGCGGAAGACGGGCGGCAGGCGTTGGCGCTTGCCCGCGAGCATAAACCTGCGGTAATGTTCTGCGACATGAACATGCCCGGCATGGATGGGGTAGCGCTGCTCCGATCGCTGCGCCGGGAAAGCTTGAAGACGCAAGTGATCGTCGTAAGCGGGTACGATCATTTTGCTTATACGCATGCGGCGCTGATGGCCAAAGGGGTCGATTATTTGCTGAAGCCTTTTCGCAAAAAGGATTTGGAGCAAGCTTTGACAAGGGCGGTCACCGCCTGGAGGGAGCAGGAAAGCAGCGAAGAGGAAGAGATCCATTCAGGTTACCGGATACGTCAAGCGGAAGACTTGTTGGACGAGCATAAGCTGGCCGGCTATTTGAAAGGGGAATTCGCTTTTCATGAGGGGATACGCCATATTTTCGCGAGGAGGGGGCTTCCCGCAGGTTCCGTAACGGCGGCGATGCTGCTGCCATCCAACCGTTCGGATATTCAATACCGGCGTTTTCAAGGCGATGTCGAACTGTTTGCGTTCGCCTTGCATAATATCGCCCATGAGGTTTTGGAGCCGTACAACCCTTATTACTTATGCAGACTGGACGATGAGCAGTGGGTACTTTTAACCTTTTGGGGCTCGTCCGGCATGATGCCGTCCAAACAAAAATTTTATATTGAGAAATTAGCCCAATGCTGGTTGGATACGTTGGGACTGAAGATGTTGATCGGGATTCACGAGGGGGAGGCCGGCGCGGAGACGCTGCCGCAGGCGATCGCCGGCGCGCGCGCGGCGCTCTTGATGTGCGACGTCATATCGGGCGTCTCGCAACATAAAGACGATGCGACGAAATTGCCGAGCTTGGCGGAACGCCGGATTTTCCTGGAGACCGCATTGCAGAGAAAGGATAAGGCGTACGTCGCCGAGATTGTCCGGTCCTTTGCGCAGGAGCTGAAGGATCGGGGAACATTGCGGTTGAAAGATCTGCAGGGCTATACCTATGAAGCGAATCTGCTTTTGGAAAAGGCGTACCGCGATCGGCCGTCGGACAACAATGCCGCCGTTTCGTTTATGCCGTTATGGATCGCGGATATCGACGAATGGCAGCGGCTGTTTGCCGAAGCATGGTGCTCGCTGATCGACCGCAGCGGCGGCGGGTTCCCGATCCGCAGCATCGAAGCGATCCATGAATATATAACCCTCCATTTTCAGGAGGATATATCCTTGGCGATGCTATCCCGGAAATTCAATTTCAATCCGTGGTATATCGCGCGCAAGTTCAAGGAGACGTACGGCACGACCATCATTACCTATTTGACGGAGCTTAGGGTAGAGCGCGCCAAATCGCTCCTCGTCGGCACGAATATTTCCGTGTCGGAGATGGCCGGGCTGCTCGGTTATACGGATGAAAATTATTTCGGCAAAGTATTCAAGAAACAGACAGGCCAATCTCCGCTTCAATTCCGGAAAGAAAATAGGCATGTCTAAGCGGGTCCTTGCCTTTGAACCGAAGAAGTCCCGATATTCCCTTTTTGGGTCAATATATTCTCTGCCGTCAACCTCTGGCAGTCTATTAGAATAAAGAGCATAGGAAACATAATCAACGAAAACTACAGGGGGAACGAGTTGTGAAGAAAAAGTTATTCGCGATGCTCACGGTTTTCACGATGCTTGGCGCGCTTGTAGCGGGCTGCGGCGGCGGCACCGAGAAAAACGCCGACGTTAAGGAAGCCGCGGGGGACAACGGCGGGGAGAAAGTAACGATCAAGCTGCTCCAAAACAAAATCGAAATTACGGATAAAGTAAAGGCGATGGTCGAGGACTATATGGCCGAGAACCCGAATGTGATCATCGAAGCGCAAGTCGTCAAAGATTATAATACGATTCTGAAAACGCGCTTCGCTTCCGGGGACGAGCCCGATATTTTTTATTCGAACGGATACAGCATCATGGAATCCTGGTCGGAAAATTTGCTTGACCTGTCCAATGAACCGTGGATGGAGAAAGCCTCTCCGTTATCGATCGAGGGCATGACGGTAGACGGCAAAAAGCTGGGCTTCCCGCTTGCTTTCGAAGGTTTCGGCGTCATCTATAACAAGGATTTGTTCGCGCAGGCGGGTATTGAGCAATTGCCTGTCACGTTTACGGAACTGAAGGAAACGGCCGAGAAGCTGAAAGCGGCCGGCATCGAGCCTTACACGGAAGCTTATCAGGAATCCTTCCCGTTATACCATTTGTTCAACTTGCCGTTCGCCTATGAGAGCGACCCGGCCGCATCCTTGGACAAATTGAAAAACGGCGAGATGAAAATCGGCGACCTGAAATATATCGACAATTTCTTCGACGTACTGGGACTTGGAGCCGATTACGGAAAAGGTCTCGAATCGTTAGGCGTCAACTACGATAACCAAATTTCCAACTTCGCCACGGGCAAAACGGCGATGATGCATCAAGGCGTTTGGACGATCGATCCGATCCAGAAAGTCAATCCCGATTTGAATATGGGGATGTTCGCTCTTCCGCTTACCGACAATCCGGAAGAAACGAGAATGCCGGTTTCGGTACCCGGATACTATGTTGTGAACAAAAATTCCAAACATGTCGACGAAGTGTTGAAGTTTTTGGAATGGCTTCATCAGAACGGGCAGAAATATATTGTAGATTCCTTTAAATTTATTCCTGCTTTCACCGATTTGCAAACGACTCCGGAACTTGGTCCGCTCGCAATGGATATGTCCGCTTATGTCGAGAACGGAAAAACCGTTCCTTGGGCGTTTAGCGCATGGCCGGTCGGCATCAAGGAAGATTCGCCTAAAATTTTGCAGGCATATATCGGAGGCCAAACGAACAAAGAACAGACGCTTCAAGAATTGCAAAACGCTTGGGACCTTCGGGTAAAAAAATAAAGTCATTGGCAGGTTCCTGGTTGACAATTAACGGCCAGAAACCTTTTACATTCCTATAACTGTAAATGAAAGGAGAGAATGACGTGAAGTCGAAAACAAGACAATATTTGGTCTATTCCGTTTTCGTAGCTCCGGCCGTGCTGTTTTTCTGCTTGATTATTCTGCTTCCGTTCGTACGAGGCGTCATTTATTCGTTTCAAGATTGGAACGGGATCAGCAGCAACGTTGGCTGGGCGGGTCTGGACAACTATCGCATGTTGTTCGAAGACCGCTACTTCTGGAAATCATTCGGATTTACCATTAAGTATGTCGCCGTCACGGCGATCCTGTTTAACATTTTCGGGTTCCTTATCGCTTTGGCTTTAAACGTAGCGCTCAAAACGAAAAACTTGCTGCGCACCGGCTTTTTCTTGCCGCATGTCATCGGAGGCGTCATCATCGGGTTTATTTGGCAATTTATCATTGTCCAGCTCTTCGGGGAAATCGGCCAAATGACCGGCTGGGCCTTATTTCAGAAAAACTGGCTCAGCTTGCCCGGTCCGGCGTTCTGGTCCATCGTCATCGTCGCGGTATGGCATTCGGCCGGTTACTACATGATCATTTACTTGGCGGCGCTGCAAGGGGTGCCGAAGGATTTGCTGGAAGCGGCGGAAATCGACGGCGCCGGACGGCTGCGCCGATTGTGGAATGTCGTCGTGCCGATGATCCGCCCGGCCATGACCGTATGCGTATTTTTGGCGATTTCCAGCAGCTTTAAAGCGTTCGATCTGAACTTTTCTTTGACGAAAGGCGGTCCGTTCGGGTCGACGGAGTCGCTCGCTTTGCAAATTTATACCGATGCGTTCATGAAAAACCTGTTTACTTACGCATCGACGAAAGCCGTTTTCTTCTTCGTCATTCTGGCGTCGATTACATTGATTCAAACGGCGGTTATGAAACGCAAGGAGGTGGAAATGTGAAGCAGCATCGTTACGGCGCGGGGAAATTCCTGCTGGAACTAATCATGATCGTATTGGCGCTTCTCTTTCTTTTTCCGATCTACATTACCTTTATAAGCGGATTTAAATCGTTTAGCGAAATTATCGAATCGGCATTGGCGCTCCCGAGCAAGTTTCAATTCGATAACTTTATCACCGTATGGAAACAGCTCGATTTCTTGAAGGTGTTCACCAACTCATTGCTCGTTACGGTCGTGTCCGTCATACTGATCTTGCTGATCAGTTCGGCTGCCGCCTATCAATTGGTAAGGCGTCCGGGCGTTGTAAGCCAAATTATTTTTTTCGCTATCCTGTCTTCGCTGGTCATTCCGTTTCAAACGCTGATGATTCCGCTCGTCAAGGTGGCGAAAGATATGAGCCTGATCGATTCCTTGTACGGCTTGATTCTTATGTATTGCGGGTTCGGCTTGCCTTTGGCCGTCTTTTTATACCACGGCTTTATCAAATCGGTGCCGCATGAGCTCGAAGAGGCGGCCCATATCGACGGAAGCGGGCCATTCGGCGTCTATTTCCGCATTCTGCTCCCGCTCTTGAAGCCGATCACGACGACGATCGCCATCCTGCATACATTATGGATTTGGAACGACTTCTTGTTGCCGTTGATCACTTTGACCTCGGAGAAGAATAAAACGATTCCGCTGGCGTCGTCGGTATATTTCGGCGAGTACAATAACGAATATCATCTGGCTATGGCTGCGATGACGCTGGCCATTATTCCGATGGTCATCTTCTTTCTGCTCATGCAGAAGCATATTATCGCAGGGATTACATCCGGTGCGGTAAAGGGTTAGGAAGAAACGGACGAAAGGACGAATCACGATGAGAGTTGTCATTTTGGGAGATTTCCATTTGCATTCCGACCAATACGACGCGACGCGATCGGCAATGGAGGATATCGCAAATTGCAATCCGGATTTGGTTATACCGCTGGGAGACTTCGGCAGTCAGGGGATGATCGGGCGGATCGAAGGCCTTGAAGAAGCGTTCGAATTTTTGAAGCAAACGGGAGCGCCGTTAAGGCCGATCCTCGGCAATCACGATTTGGAACTGGAATCGGGCAACGGCGTTCAGGCAAAAGGCACGGTTCAGCGGCGTTTTATGGAGATGTTCGATCTGGACAAGCCTTACGGGGTGCTGGAATACGACGATTTCCGCTTCTTCTTCGCTTCCACCGAACCGCAAATGCCGAATTCTTGTTACGACGTGCAGGAATGCTTCGTATCCGACGAACAATTCGATTGGTTGGCGCGGAAATTGAAGGAGCGTCCGAACGTGCCGGTCGTCTTCTTTACGCATGCTCCGCCGATCGGATGCGGGCTGCGTACGGTGCCGAAAGTGCATGTGCGTTCGACGAACGCTTATTTGGATCAAAATCACCAACCGCATCGCTGGCATGAATTAGTTAAAAATACGCCGGAAATCGTCATGTGGTTCTCGGCCCATTATCATCTGAGCCATATTCATACGGATTCGCATACGTACCGGCACGGCACTCATTTCTTTATTACCGGAGTGCACGGGCCGACGTTCACGCGCGACGGAGGACGGCAATCGAGAATTTTGGATATCGATGCCAATGCGGTGCGAGTGCTAACCTTGGATCATACGAAGCGCGCGATCACGGACGAAGGCGGGTGGGAGCATGCCGGCAATGCGAAAGAGCTGATTGCTCCGACCGAAGTTTCGCTCGCTCCCGTTCATTCCTGTTCGGTAGGCGAGGAGCCGGCCATTCGGAACGGTATCGTGCCGCTGTCTTCCAAACGGTATTTGGTTTCGACAGAGGACGGTTTTACGTGGGAGGCGGAGCCGGAAACCGAGTCCGTACTCGGTACGCTTCATATCGGCGCGCCTTTGAAAGGGATTGCCGTGACGCCGGGCCATGTATGGATGGCTTGGGACCGTTTCGTCGGCCGGACGGATCTCCGCAGCCCATGGCGGTTCGTCCGCGATGCGGATGGAGCATGGCCGTTCGAGAAAGTGCGGTTCGAGAGCGAAGCGACCGCGATGGCGGAACGCGATTCCGGGGGAATCTGGGCGGCGGTCGGCACGGAGCTTTGGAGCATTGACGATTCGTCCGGTCCCGGCAAGCTGACGATCGAGCGGACTGCGGCATTGCCGGAATCATGTTTGCAACTGTACGCGGAAGGAACGAAATTATGGATGCTTGCCCATTCGGGCACATTGTACCGTTACGACGACGAGACGCGCGGATTCGTATCGGAGCATACAGGCGTTGCGGCATGGGATGCCTGGCGGGATCAGGAAGCGGCGATCGTGAAAGAGAACGGAGATTTGTCTATCGTTTCGACGGACGGATGCAATCGTTATGTCCTTCCTTTGATGGGTTTGCACCCGGAAGGGGACGAGGGGAACATGCAGATCGTCTGTCTCGGCAATCACCGCATCGCGTTTCTGATTGGCGGGCAAGCTTACTTTGCCGCAGTAAACGAACGAATATTGCGCAAGTTCGATACGGCGGAAGGACGGGCGGTCGCCATTACGCGTTCGTATCCTGACGGAGACGCCTGGATTTGCTCTTCGATCGCCATCGCTATGAACGCGGTCAATGAGGCAAAGCGCCCGAAGCTTCAAGTATGGCGCATCGAGACGAACCGGGAGCGCCTGTAGCTACGTTCTTGGCGATGACGAACCGGTATAGACCAAGCCGGTTAACAGGGACGGATTCGAGGACATCATGTCAGACAATACCGCTCCAGCGGAAAATGGATAGGCAGCCGTTGAAGGACCTTTAAATCAGCAAGCCTGCAAAAATACATCTTTTTTCTCGCGACAATGGAGTATGGGGTGATTTGGTAGGGAATTCCTGTATAATCGCAGGCTTTTTTACCTACCCTCCTGTTTCGATGAGAAATACCTGGATGATTGCAGGAATTTGTAATCGTCACGGGAAATCTTCATGGCGCAACCGGCTGGATACGCGGGAAATCGCTTAGCGCAACGTTATCGTGGGAAGGGGGAGTCGTTTGGAACAATGGGACAAAGCGTTTGGCATATTACCCAGTGGGAATTGGTTCTCAGGCTGATCATGGCCGCCGCCGTGGGCGGTCTCATCGGCATCGAGCGGGAGAGGAACAATCATGCGGCCGGTTTCCGTACGCATATTCTCGTCTGCTTGGGATCCGCGATGATTATGTTATTGTCGATTTACGGTTTTGCCGAATTTGCCGCCGAGCCGAACGTACGGATGGATCCCGCCCGCCTGGCCGCGCAAGTCGTCAGCGGCATCGGGTTTCTCGGCGCAGGCGCCATTTTGCGGAACGGCAATGTCATTAAAGGCTTGACGACGGCCGCATCGGTATGGGTTGTCGCCGCCCTCGGTTTATGCGTGGGAGCAGGCTTCTATACCGGCGCGCTCGTTTGTACGCTATTGGCGCTAATCAGCTTGCATTTATTGAACAAATGGGAAAAAACATGGGGAAAAGAACGTAGAAATCGGGAATTGGACATTGAATTGATCGATTACGCGGGCGTACTCGCCGAGCTCCATGCCGCCTTGCGCGAGAAAGGCATCCATATTGTCAATATGCGGATCGTTCCGGGCAAAGCGGCATCCCGTCCCGCAGGGGAAGCGCCGGCAATCGCCGTCAAGCTGGTGCTGCGGGTCAAGTCGCCGGACAAATTGCTGGCGGCGATCGAAGAAATATCGAAATGGGAGCATGTCGTTTCCGTGCAATCGGAACAGCTGCCATAAATGCGCAAGAAGCAGCGGTGCAGAGAGAGGGGCCCGCTGCTTTTTTGTTTGCCGGCGTCTCGGCGACCCGCCTTATATCGGAATATGTGGGGTTCGTTATGATAGATTAATGTGCCGGTGTTAGTTTATCCCGCGTGTTTCGGTTATACCGTTTCTGGCTCTCGCCTCGTTCCTCTTGATTTTTTCTCCCTTTTGTCGATATCCCGTTTGGTCAGTAGGTTGTTTATCTTCCCTTTGTCGATATCCCGTTTGGTCAGAAGGTTGTGTTTATCTTCCCTTTTGTCGGTATTCCTTTCGATCAGAAGTGGGGCTCCGCTATTCCGGCCGTTCAGAGAGCCGAATTGATTACGAAATTTAGGCAGGAACGGGAATGGCTCGTTCGTATCGAAGGCATAGGCGGCAAACATTTGCATAATGATCTTGTTTTATTCTCGTCTCCAAATAAAAGTTGTACACCGTTTAGTACCACTGTGTACTACGTTCGTTCACCTTGACCCCAAGGAATTTGCATCATGAGCAAAGGGGATTTCGACAGAAGGCGAAATAAGAGACATAGGGACAGGCCCGACAGACACGGGATACCTAGCAGCCACGGGGTAACTACCAGACACGGAATACCTGGCAGACGCGGATTCAGAGAGGCGAACCGGCCCCTCGATTGCGCCGACGCTTGCGGTACAGCGGGGGCTTTCAGTTTTGCGGATTTTACTATATAATATATTAGTTAAGTTGTTATGATAATTAAGGAGTGTATTGATATATGGCTTTGAAAGCGGGCATCGTAGGTTTGCCGAATGTAGGGAAGTCGACATTGTTCAATGCGATTACGCAAGCGGGGGCGGAATCGGCCAACTATCCGTTTTGCACGATCGACCCGAATGTCGGTGTGGTGGAAGTGCCGGACGAGCGTTTGACCAAGTTGACCGAATTGGTCGTTCCGAATAAGACCGTTCCGACGGCCTTTGAATTTGTCGATATCGCCGGTCTTGTGCGCGGCGCAAGCAAAGGCGAGGGGCTTGGCAATAAGTTCTTGGCCCACATTCGCGAAGTGGATGCGATCGTGCATGTGGTGCGCTGCTTCGAAGACGAGAACATTACGCATGTAGACGGAAAGGTCGATCCGATCAGCGATATCCAGACGATTAATCTGGAATTGATTCTCGCGGATCTGGAAAGCGTGGAGAAACGGATCGAACGTTCCCGTAAAAATATGAAGAGCGGCGACAAAAAATATGCCGCCGAAGTCGAGGTGCTGGAGCGCGTGAAGGAAGCGCTGTATGCCGACAAACCTGCGCGCAGCGTCGAGCTCTCGGAGGAAGAGAAGCTGATTATTCGCGACTTGCATTTGCTGACGATCAAGCCGGTGCTGTACGCAGCCAACGTAAGCGAAGACGAAGCGGGCGATGCGGACAACAACCCCTATGTGCAGAAGGTGCGTGAGTTTGCGGCGGAAGAGGGCGCGGAAGTCGTACCGATCAGCGCAAAGGTTGAATCGGAGATCGCGGAACTGGAAGGCGAAGATAAAGCGATGTTTCTGGAAGAGCTCGGCTTGGAAGAGTCGGGACTTGACCGGTTAATTCGGGCGGCGTATCGCTTGCTGGGCTTATATACGTATTTTACGGCAGGGGTGCAGGAAGTTCGCGCCTGGACGATTCGCAAAGGCACGAAAGCGCCGCAGGCGGCCGGCGTTATCCACAGCGATTTCGAGCGCGGGTTCATCCGTGCGGAAGTGGTGTCTTACGACGATCTGATCGCTGCCGGCTCGATGAACGCAGTCAAGGAGCGGGGCCAGCTTCGTTTGGAAGGCAAGGAATATGTCGTGCAGGACGGCGACGTAATGCATTTCCGTTTCAACGTTTAGCGCGTGCCGAAGCGGAATGAGGGCCAAGCGGTCGATGCGGCCTGCATAAAATACATTATTATTGAAACAGATTGAGGTGAACGAACATGTTGGACAAATTGCAATCCATTGCGGATCGTTATGAGAAATTAAGCGAATTGTTGTGCGATCCGGACGTGGCGAACGATTCCAAAAAATTGCGCGATTATTCGAAAGAACAATCCGATATTCAACCGACGTACGAGGCGTACGTCGAATATAAGAATGTGATAGAAGAACTGGAAGCGGCCAAACAAATGCAGGGCGAAAAGCTGGACGATGAAATGCGCGAAATGGTCAAAATGGAGATTGAAGAGCTGAGCGCCAAGCAGAAGGAATTGGAAGAAAAAATCCGGATCTTGCTTCTTCCGAAAGATCCGAACGACGACAAGAACGTCATTGTGGAAATTCGCGGCGCGGCGGGAGGGGACGAGGCGGCATTGTTCGCGGCGGACCTGTACCGCATGTATACGCGTTATGCGGATGCGCAAGGCTGGCGAGTGGAATTGATGGACGCCAATATTAACGATCTCGGCGGCTTCAAGGAAGTGATCTTCATGATTAACGGCCGTGGCGCTTACAGCAAGTTGAAATACGAGAGCGGCGCACATCGCGTGCAGCGCATTCCGGTAACGGAATCGGGCGGACGCATTCATACGTCCACGTCGACGGTTGCGGTGATGCCGGAAGTCGAGGAAGTCGAAGTGGAAATTCTCGACAAGGACATTCGGGTCGATACGTTCTGTTCCAGCGGAGCGGGCGGGCAATCGGTCAATACGACGAAGTCGGCCGTACGGGTAACGCATATCCCGACCGGAATCGTAGCGACGTGTCAGGACGGAAAGTCGCAAAACGACAATAAAGTCAAAGCGCTGCAAGTGCTGCGCGCGCGCATTTACGATATTATGCGCCAAGAAGAAGAAGCGAAGTACGCCGGCGAGCGGAAGAGCAAAGTCGGTACGGGCGACCGCAGCGAGCGGATTCGCACGTATAATTTTCCGCAAAGCCGTGTGACCGACCATCGGATCGGTTTGACGCTGCATAAGCTTGACGCGGTCATGAACGGCGATATGGAGGAAATTATTGCCGCCTTGACGTTGACCGAACAAGCTGAGCTCATGGAAAAAGCGGAATAATCGGCGGTTGGCGCCGATCATTCGAAGCCTCTGCGGGAAGAGAGTGTGTTCGATGCAAAATAAGACGATACGCGAAGCCTTTGTGGAGGCTTCTTCTTTTTTAAGCGAGCGGGGCGTGGCGGAAGCGCCGCATGTGGCGGAGCTGCTGCTGCGGCATCTGCTCGGCCTGGACCGCGCGGCGTATTTGCTGCGTTGGCACGAGGCTTTTCCGCCGGAGCGGGAGGCGCAGTGGCGGCAAATCGTGGCGCGCAAAGCGGCCGGGGAGCCGGCGCAGTATATTATCGGGGAACAGGAGTTCTACGGTCTCCCGTTCGAGGTGACGCCGGCGGTGCTGATCCCGCGGCCGGAGACGGAGTTGCTCGTCGAGGCCGTCGTGCGGGAAGGGCGGCGGTTGTGGCCGGACGGCGCGGATGCGTCTGCGGCCGCGCCGTCCGTGGCCGACATCGGCACCGGGAGCGGAGCGATTGCGGTGACGCTCGCGGTGCAATGTCCGACATGGCGCGTATGCGCATCGGACATTTCCGCCGCTGCGCTCGAAGTGGCGCAGCGCAATGCGGCGCGCAACGGCGCAGCCGCGCGCATCGCGTGGGCGAACGGCGACCTGCTGGCGCCGTTCGCGGGGGAGCGGTTGGACATCGTCGTGTCCAACCCGCCGTACATCCCCGCGGGAGACATCGCGGGGCTGCAGCCGGAGGTGCGCGACTATGAGCCGCGCACCGCGCTGGACGGAGGTACGGACGGGCTCGACCCGTACCGCCGCATGCTCGCGCAGCTGCCGCTGCTCGCGGGCGCGCCGCGCGTCATGGGCTTCGAGCTTGGCATGGGCCAAGCTCGCGAAGTCGCCGCCATGATGGAGGCGGCGGGACATTGGGACACGGTATACATCGTGCCCGACTTGGCGGGGATCGAACGGCATGTCATCGCCGTCCGCACATAAAACAACGATAATCGCCCGGTTCGCGCTTCGAACCGGGCTTTATTATCGGCAATTTTGCGGTATAGGGAGCTGTTTCGCACCTGTTCTGAGCGAACGGGATTTCGGCAAAAGGAGCGCAGCAGAAGTAATCCGCAATCCCCGAGTGCGTAAATTCAAATCGCTAAATGATGCCGCGGATTTCGTCCAGACTCTCGATGTTCTCCCGTTCCATAAACGCCTCGATGCCGGCAACGATGTCCTCGCCTGCACGGAGATTCGTGAAGTTGGCAGTGCCGATCTGGACGACGGCGGCCCCGGCCATAATGAATTCGATCGCGTCGCTTGCATTGGCGATGCCGCCTATTCCCATGATCGGAATTCGCACTTGTCCGGCGACCTGGTGCACCATGCGCAGCGCGATCGGTTTAATCGCAGGGCCGGACAATCCGGCATAGCCTTGCTCGAAAACGCTTTTTCTGCGGTTAATATCTATCGCCATAGCGGAGAATGTGTTGACAAGCGACAGCGCCTCGGCCCCTTCTTCCTCGCACATTGCCGCCATTTGGACGATATTCTCGGCGTTCGGCGACAGCTTGACCGCAAGCGGAAGCGATGTTGCCGCCCTGACCTCGCGCACGACCGTTCGGGCCATGTCTGTCCTGATTCCGTAAGCCAACCCGCCATCTTTCACATTCGGGCACGAAATGTTTAGTTCGATCATCATATCGACGCCTTGACCCCCTTGCAATCTCCGTTTCATCGTATACTCCGTGATTGCGCGTGCGCCAAGCACATATTCATCGACATCGCTGCCGCCAAGATTAATAATTTTTACCGGCTTGATCGTCTCCATAAATTTCATCTCTCGCTCCAGGAAAGCGGGAATGCCCGGATTTTCCAGCCCGACGCTGTTCATCATTCCCGACGCGGTTTCCCATGCTCGAAAGCCGACGTTCCCGGTTCTCGGACGGAACGTCAATCCTTTGCCGGCAATGCCGCCAAGCTTATTAATATCGTATATTCGGGCATATTCCATGCCGAAGCCGAACGTTCCCGAAGCCATCACGACCGGATTGGCAAACGGAATGCCCGCCACATTACAAACCATATTCCGCATCAAAGTTCACTTCCCTCGCTAGAAATACCGGACCGTCCGCGCAAGCTTTCCTGTTTCCCTCTTTACAAACTACGCTGCAAACGAGACAAGCCCCGATGCCGCAAGCCATATGCTTCTCCAACGATACATAGACGGCCGTTCCCGTATGCTCCGCTTTTTGCGCGAGCGCTCGCATCATGGCGTTCGGGCCGCAAGCGAAGATCGCATCATATAATCCGATCTCCAGATCATTCACCAGACTTAGCCCGAATTTCGGTATAACGCGTCTTGCTGCCCGGCGAAATTCATCGACCAGATACGGTTCGTGGCTAAAGCCTAAATAAACGTCGGCCGCGGGCAATTGTTTGGCGGCATAATAGAACGGGGCGATCCCCACGCCTCCGCCAACAAGCGCGATTTTTCCTTTCAAATTCGGAAAGCCGTTCCCGAACGGTCCTTCCAGTCCGATCGAATCTCCCGGTTTCAGCCGCGCCAATCTCATTGTGCCTTTCCCGCGCACCTTGTACAAAAATTGAATCATGCCCGGCTTGATATTAAAAATACTAAGAGGACGTGACAGCAGCGGATCATTCTTCCATGCGCGGAGCATATAAAATTGGCCCATCCCGCCTGAAAATTCGCCTTCGACCGTCAGAAGCCATATATTCCCGGCAACTTCGGTGTTTGAAATAACGGTTGGCATACGCAACTCCTTTCAGGCAAAATATCTTCATTCCCTATTGCTAGCATAGCCGAATGCAAGCCCAAATCGAATGATAAGAGTCACAGTGCTGCCAACTCCGGATCGTGCCGAGAGCATAGGTGTCGCGCAATGTGAAAGAAATGTCACAAAAGTGTACCGGGTAATGCGATTGATAAGTGAATTAATTCACATACGATTTTTCCGTATTTCTATACTCTTAATGTAAGGAAGCGACGAAAGCATATTTATGGAGGGATGCATGATGAAAACTTATGCCGGACTGACCATTGGAGAAGAGATATTGAATCACCCGTTGTATCTTTTGGAAGAGGCGGTTGACCGATTGAAGGAAGAGCATGCGGCCCTTCGGAAAGGGCTGATGGAACTGCGCGAGGCTGCACAGACCATCGTGCGGGAGCGGCATGACGAGCAACTGATTCACATCATCACCGGTCTGAAAAAGAAGGTTGTATCCTATATGAGCGAACTGGCCGCCCATGCCAGATGGGAAGATGAAACGCTATTTCCGATGATCGCTTGGTATTTCGGCGAAGAGCCCGAGCAGTTTTGCGCGATGGAGCATGGCCATGAGTTGGCCGAGCAGTACGTATTGGCTTTTCTGGGGGCGCTGGATCGTGCAGTGCTGCCGATTCGGCCGGAAGCTGCGACGGAGATGGCTTCTTATTTGGCACAGGCTTATCTAGTACTGATGAATCACTTTCAGGAAGAGGAAGAAATGATTGTTACGCTTGCCGACCGTTCGAATGCATACGGTTACTAGGCAAAAGCGTTAACAGACGACAATGAGATTGGGTAAATGATGACAAGGGGCGCTGCGGAGTCAGCGGCCCTTTTTTTGATAGAAAATTTAATAGATTGATAGGTTTAAGTTTCACCCGTACGGGCATACTGATCAATAGAACTCATGAGTCTCTTATAGTTTCAGCACTTATACATAGCCGCTCGAACCATCGATAATCGAACGGCGATCCTATGATAGCGCTGCTAGGGAGGCGTTTTGGTATGTTGCGTAAATCGGGACTTTTTGCCGCTTTTATTATATTCGCTTTGGTTACTATGATGATGAGTTGGGAGTTGAACCGCACGGATGCGGCGGTTGTGCAAGGCGCGATTCCGCAAGAATCGATTCGCCTGCGCATTTTGGCGAACTCGGATAGCGCTGCCGATCAGGCAGTGAAAAGGCAAATCCGCGACAAGATTGTCGCGCAAATGAATACATGGGTCGAACAGCTTGAAGAACCGCAAAGTTTGGAAGAAGCGCGCCGGATCGTAACGACGCATTTGTCCGAAATTGAGGCGATTGTGGCGGAGGAATTGGAAGCAAAACAAATCGATTACGGCTATCAGGTCGATTTCGGCAACGTGCCGTTTCCGACAAAAATGTACGGCGATCAAGTATATCCCGCCGGGGATTACGAGGCGGTACGGGTGACTTTGGGCAAAGGCGAGGGACAGAATTGGTGGTGCGTCTTGTTTCCTCCGCTCTGCTTTATCGATGCGGGAACGGGCGAAGCGGTCGCTAAATCCCGCGACGGCCAGGAGCAAGCGGCACAAGGGAATGCCGATGCCAAAACGGATGCGAAGAGCGTCAAAGCGAACGGAAAAGCGGAGCAGGGCGCGGAGAGAATCAATGTCGGCGCGGCCGCTGCGGCGGGCGAGACGGAAGTGCGTTTCTTCTTATGGGATTGGCTCATGCGCTTGTTCGACTTTATCGCCGGCCTGTTCGCATAAAGGCGGCAGGCGCGTCGCCCAGGATGCGATGTTGGGCGATGCGGGACGGTTCATTGCTCGATCCGTTTGCAGCGCGTCCCTTGCCTTGCCGGGAACGTTGTACGTAGAATGCCGGGCAGCTAAAACGGCGGTGGCGATTGTGTTATAATGTACATAATGAGAAGCAGCAACATTCATTAGTACGCACTAGCGAGCGAAGTAAGGAATTGAGAAACGGATGAATAACCATAATACGACCGAAGCGTTTGGAACAGAAAATAGGAAGAAAGATACCCGCTTATGGAGCGTTGCAAGCGGAGCTTCCGCCGACAGCGAATCGGCGATTCGGGAAGCGGCGGCCATGATCGAGGCGGGCGGGACGGTCGCTTTTCCGACCGAGACGGTGTACGGTTTAGGAGCCGACGCCCGCAATACGCAGGCGGTGGAGCGGATTTTCCAGGCCAAAGGAAGGCCTTCGGACAATCCGCTTATCGTTCATATCGCTGACAGAGAGCAGCTGGACGAATTGGTGCTGCCGTACGGCGAGACGGCGCGCCGATTGATGGCGCGCTTCTGGCCGGGCCCGCTAACGCTTGTCTTGCCGGCGCGCCCCGGCGCCGTCTCGCCTCGCGTCACCGCGGGGCTGCCGACCGTCGCCGTGCGGATGCCGGCGCATGACGTCGCGCTGCGGCTGATTGCGGCCGCGGGATGTCCCGTAGCGGCGCCGAGCGCGAACCGCTCCGGACGCCCGAGCCCGACGCTCGCCGCGCATGTGCGCGAAGACCTCGCCGGCTGCATTGACGGCATCGTCGACGGCGGGCCGACCGGCGTCGGCCTCGAATCGACCGTCGTCGAGCTGATCGGCGAGCGCGTCAATGTGCTGCGCCCGGGCGGCGTGACGCCGGCCGAGCTGCGGGAAGTCGCGGGCGAGGTCACGCTCGAGCCCGCGCTGGACGCCGCGTCCGATACGCGCCCGGAAGAGGCGGTCGCCCGGGAACGCACAGGCCGGGACGGCGACGCCGTCCAAAGCCGGAACGCGCCGCGGGCGGACAACCAAACGGCGGAGCCCGCACCGCGCTCCCCCGGTATGAAATATGCGCATTACGCGCCTCGCGGCGCCATGCGCATCGTGAAAGGGGCCGCGCCCGAGCGCGTATCGGCTTGGATCCAAGCCGAACTGGACGCGGCCCGGCGGCGCGGGGAACGCACCGGCGTACTCGCCTTCGACGAGCACGCGGGCGCCTATCGCGCCGACCTGGTCGTCTCCTGCGGCAGCTTGCGCGCCTTGGAGACGGCCGCGCAGCGGCTATACGCCGCGCTGCGCAGCTTCGACGAGCATGGCATCGGCTTCATCCTCGCCGAAGCGTGCCCCGAAGAGGGGATCGGACTTGCCGTCATGAATCGGCTCGTCAAAGCGGCGGGGCACCGAATCGTCGAAGTATAGGACTTTAATGAACTCGCCTTCTTATATTTTTCTCACGCCGAGTAATCTTTCCACACTTGTCCGCATATGGTGTACAAGACGCTATGGACAAGGGGAGAGATTATGTTGGACGGACCGGCTCAATGGGGTGAATTGTTTACCATCTTTATTATGGCGGTGGCGCTGGGATTGGACGCGTTCTCGCTGGGCATCGGCATCGGATTGAAGGGCATCCGCCTGCGCGATATCGCCACCATCGGCTCCGTTGTAGCGTTGTTCCATATGATGATGCCTTTGATGGGCTTGTTTACGGGACAGTATGTCGGCTATTTGCTCGGCCACGTGGCAACCGCCGCAGCCGGGGTGCTGCTGCTTTTGCTTGGAGGACATATGATTTACAGTTCCATGCGGGGCGAGGAGAAACGCTCTTTCGATCACCGCAGCGCCGTCGGCGTGCTGCTTTTTTCGTTAAGCGTGAGCATCGATTCCTTCTCCGTGGGCGTGTCTTTGGGCATGTTCAAAGTCGATCCGATTGTCGCCGTTCTCTCGTTCGGCATTTGCGGGGGCATCATGTCGATGATCGGCCTGTTCCTCGGCAGACAAGCCAGCCGCCGGCTCAGCGAATACGGGGAGACGGTCGGAGGCGCTATTTTATTCACTTTCGGACTTCTTTTTTTATTTTGATAAGGTACAAATCTGTTGGACATAAAGGAGAACGCACGTGAAAAACATTTTATTCGTATGCACCGGCAATACATGCCGCAGCCCGATCGCGGAAGTTATATTGCGCCACAAGGCGGCTGAGCGCGGATTGGAGCTGGACGTTCGTTCCGCCGGCGTCTCCGCCCTCAAAGGGGCGAAGATGTCGCCGAATACGGCGGAGACGTTGCGAAGCTATGAGATTGCCGAAGACTGGGCTTCTACGCCGCTCACAAAAGAGGAAGTCGGCTGGGCCGAATTGATCTTGACGATGACGAACGGCCATAAGCGGTATGTGGTGCAAAGCTATCCCGAAGCGGTCGATAAGACATTCACTTTGAAAGAATATATCGAATCGGACGAACGCGTTCTATCCGGCTTGAAAGAGTTTGAGGAACTCGTCGCCGAGTATCATTTGAAAAAAATGATCGGAGAATCGGTCTCGGAGCAAGATCACGCCCGAATGGCCGAACTGCAGCGGAACATCCCGAATTTCGACATTTCCGATCCGTTCGGCGGCTCGCTCGAGACGTATCGCGCCTGCGCGGCGGAGATCGAGGAGGCGCTTCACAAGCTGCTGGACAAGCTGGCACAGGAGGAGGCGTGACGGCCGCCGGCCTTCTGTTTGCTTCGCGGTCGATTAGCGGATTGCTTTTCGATAGGAAATGCGTTATGATACCTATATCAAAAAGGAATTCCGATGTAACTGGCGACAAATGTGGGGGAAACCACGGTGGAGCATCGGAATATACGGCCGGTCGCCTGGGCAAAGAGCAATGCGTGTTTTCGACACGTCGTGCTCTTTTTTTCGTTTTTCTCCGCACATTTAGGTATAATAATGGCTAGACGTATTGCTTACAAAACAAGCGTATGCTTCCGAAGCAAGTTTTTAGTACGAAGTCGTTTCGAGAAGCAGCGCTCACAAAACTTTTAGGAGGAACTGCTATGAAAATTGCAATTGGTGCGGATCATGCGGGGGTCCGTTTGAAAGACGGTATTATTGCGGTTATTCGTTCGTTAGGTCATGAAGTGGAGGATTTCGGCTGCCATTGCTCCGATTCGGTAGATTATCCGGATTACGCGCTGCCGGTATGCGAGAAAGTGGCTTCCGGCGAAGCCGATCGCGGCGTACTTATATGCGGGACGGGAATCGGGATGAGCATCGCGGCCAACAAAATTCCCGGCATCCGCTGCGCGTTGGTCCATGATTTGTTCTCCGCCAAAGCGACGCGCGAACATAACGATTCGAACGTGCTCGCGATGGGAGAGCGCGTCATCGGCCCCGGCGTCGCCGAGGACATTGTGCGCATCTGGCTTGAAACCGAATTTAGCGGCGGCGAGAGACATGTCGGCCGGGTAAGCAAAGTACAGGCGCTTGAAGAAAAATACAGCCTGCATCCATAATCGGGAACGATACGATTCGAAAAAGGGGTGTTCGGTGTGAGTGAATTCGATGCGTATGCCGGTCAAGCGGAAACGGTGGCAAGGGAACTTGCGTCGGCCGGCAACTTGCGGGCAGGGCAGCTGGTCGTGATCGGCGCGAGCACGAGCGAAGTGCTGGGCCGGCATATCGGCACGTCCGGGACGGAGGAGGTTGCCGCCGCGCTTTATACGGGGCTTGCGCGGGCGCAAGCCGACATCGGCTTTCATCTGGCGTTTCAATGCTGCGAGCATTTGAACCGCGCTTTGGTGGTGGAACGCGCCGTACTGGGCGCTTACGGGCTTGACGAAGTGTCCGCCGTGCCGGTGGCGAAAGCGGGCGGGTCGATGGCCGCCTACGCTTTCCGTCGGATGGCCGATCCGTGTTTGGCCGAGACGATTCAGGCCCATGCCGGCATCGATATCGGCGAGACGCTGATCGGCATGCACTTGCGGCGCGTTGCCGTACCGCTGCGGCCTTCCGTTCGCCAGATCGGCGCGGCGCGCGTCACGGCCGCTTATACGCGGCCCAAATTGATCGGCGGCGAGCGGGCCGTGTACCGGCGCCCCGATGCGGACGCTTGCGTGTAAAGGGCGCGATCGATGGCGCAATGATCGGATGTCGCCTGTCATTCGTTTATAGAGGTTGTTCAAAAAGTCCCCTTTTGATCACGAAGATGAACTGGGAGCAGACTCGACATCGAATCTTGCGTTCACCCTCGAAGAGCGTATGCTTACGAAGTATGTTTCCTCCGGAAACATTGCAGGTGCTCATGTAGGTTTTGCCTACACTCCGCTCCTCCTGAAAGTTTTGCGCAGCAAAACTCGCTTCGGAAGCATGGGCTTCGGGTTCTCGCAACCTTCTCGGTGCTGAAAAGTCGACTTTTTGAACTCGCACTGATACATTCCTTTTCGAAGGAAAGTTTTTATAAATTAATCATTTCAAGGAGGATTTACCATGACGGAACATTTGAAACAAGCGGATCCGGAAGTGCTGAAAGCGATGGATCTGGAACTCCAGCGCCAGCGCAACAATATCGAACTGATCGCGTCCGAGAATATCGTGAGCGAAGCGGTCATGGAAGCGATGGGTACCGTATTGACGAATAAATACGCGGAAGGCTATCCGGGCAAGCGCTACTACGGCGGCTGCGAGCATGTCGACATTGTGGAAAATATCGCGCGCGACCGCGCGAAGCAGTTGTTCGGCGCGGATCATGCCAACGTGCAGCCTCATTCCGGCGCGCAGGCGAATATGGCCGTTTACTTGGCAGCGCTGAAACCGGGAGATACGGTGCTCGGCATGAATTTGGCGCATGGCGGCCATTTGACGCACGGCAGTCCGGTCAACGCTTCCGGCTTGCTGTACAATTTCGCGGCGTACGGCGTGAACGAGAATACGTTCCGCATCGATTACGACGAAGTGCGCAAAGCGGCCTTCAAGCATCGCCCTCGCCTGATCGTGGCCGGCGCGAGCGCGTATCCGCGCATCATCGATTTCGAGGCGCTCGGATCGATTGCCCGGGACGTAGGCGCCTTGTTTATGGTGGACATGGCGCATATCGCAGGCTTGGTAGCGGCAGATTTGCATCCGAATCCGGTGCCTCACGCCCAATTCGTAACGACAACGACGCACAAGACGTTGCGCGGGCCGCGCGGCGGCATGATTTTATGCACGTCGGCATGGGCGCAAGCGATCGATAAAGCGGTATTCCCGGGCACGCAAGGCGGACCGCTGATGCATGTCATCGCTTCGAAAGCCGTTGCGTTCGGCGAAGCGCTGCAGCCGTCTTTCAAAACGTACGCGCAAAACGTAGTCAACAACGCCAAAGCTTTGGCGGAAGGCCTTCTTGCGGAAGGGCTGACGCTCGTATCCGGCGGCACGGACAACCATTTGATGCTGATCGACACGCGCAGCGTGAACATTACGGGGAAGGACGCCGAGCATGTGCTCGATTCCGTCGGCATCACGGCCAATAAGAACGCGATTCCGTTCGATCCGACAAGCCCGTTCGTTACGAGCGGCATCCGCGTCGGTACGCCTGCGGCGACGTCGCGCGGCATGGACGAAGCCGCGATGAAGACGATCGCGAAAGTGATCGGCATGACGCTCAAAAATCCGAAGGACGAAGCGACGCTCGACAAGGCGCGCTCCATCGTGCGCGATCTTACGGCACAATACCCGCTTTATCCGAACTTGAAATATTAAGATGCGAATCGAACCGTTCCTCATGTTGGGGAACGGTTTTTTTGGCTGCGATTCTTCGTCGCCGTATAAAGTCGCAGAAGGCACATATCGGGTAATCGTATGTTGTACAAAATACAATATTGTGACGCCAAATACGGTGGGGAGAGCCTGGATGTTGTACAATGTGCAGCATATTCCGAGGATAACCCGCCATTTTTGCTCATTTCGGCTCGATATGCTGCATTTTATGCAATATAGCCTATGGAAACCGGAGAAGGGAGCGGAAAATGTTGTACTTTGTGCAGTATTGTGCCGGTTGGATAGCCTATGGGGAGGGGAAAACGGGGGAAGGCCACAGGTACGCCGCAGGTACGCGCCTCGCACATCGAGCAGGCCGCAATCTGATTAAATATCGGCGGTAAGACCAATGCTGGCTAATGGAGCGACAAGCGGGGAATAGCGGAACTTTCCTGGAGGAGATAAGGCGCTGCCGGCTATCTATCGTGCCATATGATCTGCTACGCGGCCGCCAACCTATCGCGCCATGCGGCTCGCTGCATAACTGACGCCATCGCGTCGAATTTTACAAAAAAATGCCGCATCGCGTGCAGTCGAACTTATGGAGTGATATAATAGAAAAAGCTATGCAAAATTTCAACTAGAATCTGCAGCAGCATGAGATTTTGCTTCGTCCCACTGTTCGGGGGCGGCGCGAAATCGAAGTGAGCATTCGACAAGCGAAGGAGACATAGTATGAGTAAATTAGTGATCTGCGATCACCCTTTGATTCAACACAAGATGACCTTTATACGCGACACGCGGACGAACACGAAAGAATTCCGCGAACTGGTGGATGAAGTAGCGACATTGATGGCATATGAGATTACGAGAAACATTCCGCTCGAGACGATCACCGTCGAAACGCCGGTGACGACGACGGAGAGCAAAGTGATTTCCGGCCGCATGCTCGGCTTGATTCCGATCTTGCGGGCCGGGCTTGGCATGGTGGACGGCGTGCTGAAATTGATACCCGCCGCGAAAGTGGGACATATCGGATTGTTTCGCGATCCGGAGACGCTGACGCCGGTCGAATATTATGTGAAGCTGCCGACGGACGTCCAGGAGCGCGAACTGATCGTGATCGATCCGATGCTGGCGACGGGCGGTTCCGCGATCGCGGCGATCGACGTTCTGAAAAACCGGAACTGCACGCAAATCAAGCTCATGTGTTTAATCGCTGCGCCTGAAGGAGTCGAGGCCGTGCAGAAGGCCCATCCGGACGTGGATATTTACATCGCCGCGTTGGACGAGCGTCTTAACGATCACGGCTATATCGTTCCCGGTTTAGGCGACGCGGGAGACAGATTGTTCGGCACGAAGTAGTGCGTTAGAAATCGTTCATAACGTCCTGTTCCGGGGCGCCGCTCTCGCGCTATCCTCGGAACAGCGGCTTTTTGAACCCGTATTATGGACTGGAAACGAGGGGAAACGATGAGCAAAATTAAGGTGATGACGATTTTCGGCGTTCGTCCGGAAGCGATCAAGATGGCGCCTTTAGTATTGGAATTGCAGAAGCATCCGGAGCGGATCGAATCGCTCGTGTGCGTCACGGCGCAGCATCGGCAGATGCTCGACCAGGTGCTGGACGTTTTCCGCATAAGGCCGGACTATGATCTTGACGTCATGAAAGAAAAGCAAACGCTTAACGAAATTTCGATTCGCGTGTTGCGAGGCTTGGAGCCTGTTTTGCAAGAAGCCAAGCCCGATGTCGTGCTGGTGCACGGCGATACGCTTACGACGTTCTTGGCCAGCTATGCCGCCTTCCTGCAGCAGATCAAGGTGGGGCATGTCGAAGCGGGATTGCGCACGTGGAATAAATTGTCTCCTTATCCGGAGGAAATGAACCGCCAGCTAACGGGCGTGCTTGCCGACATGCATTTTGCGCCAACCGATCTGGCCGCAGACAACTTATATAAGGAAAATAAAAATAAATCAACGGTGTATGTCACAGGCAACACGGTCACCGACGTGTTTCAATATACTGTACAGCACAATTACAACCATCCGGTGCTGGAATGGGCGAAGGGCAAAAGATTGGTTCTCATGACGGCTCATCGGCGCGAAGCGCAGGGAGAGCCGCACCGCAATATTTTCCGCGCGGTGAAACGGATCGCCGACGAATTCGCAGATATCGCGATCGTATATCCGGTTCATCCGAGTCCGGCGGTGAAACAGCCGGCCTATGAAATTTTGGGAGATCATCCCCGAATAAGACTGATCGACCCGCTCGACGTTGTCGAACTGCATAATTTTTATCCGCATACGCATCTCATCTTGACGGATTCCGGCGGCTTGCAGGAAGAAGCTCCTTCGTTCGGGGTGCCGGTGCTGGTATTGCGGGATACGACGGAACGTCCCGAAGGCATCGATGCGGGTACGCTGGAATTGGTCGGTACGGACGAGGAGCGCGTCTACGAACGGACGAAGGCGCTGTTGACGGACGCGGCGTTATACGGGCGAATGAGCGAAGCTTCCAATCCTTTTGGCGACGGACAAGCGTCCAAAAGGATCGTTCAGGCGATATTGCATCATTTTGGAAAAAGCGACGAACGGCCGGATTCGTTTTCACAAAAAGTTCACAGTTAGGAAATTATCGGCTGTCTATGACATAAGTCACTAGCATACAGTTGTACTGTACGGTTTCTAAGGCTGTGGAGGCTTGATTTGACGCTGTTTCCGGTGTTATTTGGCATGCATAAATAAAGTTAATTTGAATTGACAAAGTATGTTTTTTATAAGTACAATGAATTGGGATTGTAAGGATTGGTGTCGAATGAGCGAACCTACGAACCATGCCAAGATTTGGAAGGCCGCCGGCCTGGTAAGCGCTATCGGAGCCGATATTGCGGTATGTACCGTTCTCGGTTTTTACGGAGGGCGTCTGCTCGGCGGATGGCTTGGCAACGAAGCCCTTTGGACGGCGGTTGGCGTGTTGTTCGGGATTTTGCTCGGTTTTACGACAGTATTCCTCATAATAAGGAAAGTATTGGAGGAGCAGGATGGATGAATTGGCTCTCCATACAAAAGCGCTGATCAGGATCACCTGCTTTTTTCTAGCCTTTTGTTTGTTGCTCTGGATTGTTTTGCCGGAATATCGCAGCTTGATTTTAGGAGTTATTGCAGGGACAAGCGTCAGTGCTTTCAATTCGATTCATTTGGCGATCCGGACAAGAATGTTCACGGAAGCCGCCCTTGAAGGCAAGCGCAAGCATACCGGTTTCGCGGTCCGTGCGGCGATGTCCGTGCTCGTCGTACTTGCCGCTTATAAACTGGAGCAAATCGACGTGATTTCTACTATTGTCAGTTTGTTTGCTGTTCATCTCATATTTACTGGCATTGGTATTGTTCTTTTACACAAAAGGAAATGAAAATTATTCCATGGAAAGGGGTGAGAACATGCATGACGCTCCGATTATTAATGTAGCCGGAATCGATATCGATCTCTCGATTGTTATTATGCTGATTGTTACTTGTACAATCGTTTTTGTCTTTGCCAAACTGGCTACGCGCAATCTGTCGGTCGATAATCCGAGCAAACTGCAAAGCTTTTTAGAATGGGGCGCCGATTTCATTAAAGATATGGTATCCAGTACCATGGATTTCAAAAAAGGAAAAGTATTCGTATCGTTAGGAATGACGATTATACTGTTCGTTTTTGTCGGCAATCTGTTGGGTATACCGTTTTCGATCGTTACGGAAGGCCATGATCCCCAAACGATATTCGGCCAGGAAATCAAGGCGACAAGCCAAGAACGTATGGACGAATTGGCTGCCAAAGGCAAAGAGCCTCATTACGAGCTTGTATGGTGGAAGTCGCCGACGGCGGATATGTCCGTTACGATGGGGTTGGCGTTTATGGTTTTCGTACTAGTGCATTTCCTGGGTATGACGCGGAATACGAAAGCGTACTTTAAGCACTATTTGGAACCGTCTCCCTTATTTTTCCCTATTCACCTCGTCGAAGTATTTACGAAGCTGGTAACGCATGGAATGCGGCTATTCGGTAACGTATTCGCAAAAGAGGTATTGATGACCGTTCTGGTCAGCGCGGGAATTGCAGCGATTCCCGGTATTATTATCTGGCAAGCGTTTGGTTTATTCATTTCGGGAATTCAAGCTTTCGTATTCACGATTTTGACGATGGTATATTTATCGCAAGCGTTGGAAAGCCACGACGACCATTAAGCGATGTTGAATTCATCTGTAATTCAGACCGATTCATCGGTTTGACTACAATATAAAATATTGAAAACATAGGAGGATATAATAAGATGGCATTTTTAGCAGCAGCAATTGCAATTGGTTTGGCCGCAGTCGGCGCAGGTTTCGGTATCGGTATGATTGGCAGCAAAACGGTTGAAGGTATCGCTCGTCAACCTGAAGCCGCCGGCGCGCTTCGTACGACGATGTTTATCGCGATGGGTATGGTTGAGGCCGTTCCGATTATCGCGGTCGTACTTGCTTTCTTGTTCTATATTGGAGCTTAATATCCGATCGAAGGTTTGGCGGGGAAGGCCATTGCCCTCCACGCCTTCCTTTTAGTTGGATGGCATTGCCCGAATAAATGTAAGATCATAAATGACTTAACGATATGATAGACATGGGGTTGAACACACTCAGAAAGGAGTGACAGGGATTGAATTTCGTACCATCTTCCACCGTATTTACGATCATCGCGTTTTTAATACTTTATTTTTTGCTTAACAAATATGCATTCGGCCCGCTGTTCAGCATTATGGAAAAACGCAAAGAACGCGTACTAGGCGAACTTCAAGAAGCGGAACAAAGCCGTAAGCAAGCGGAAGCTTTGATCGCCGAGCAGAAAGAAGCTTTGCAGCAAGCCCGCAAAGACGCTTACGAAATTATCGAACAATCTAAAACGACTAGCACGAAGCAAGCCGAGGAAATTATCGCTCAGGCGAAAGAAGAGGCGAATCGTCTGAAAGACGAAGCCGTTCGCGAAATCGAAAGCGAGAAGAACAAGGCGGTTACCGCTCTTCGCAGTCAAGTCAGCGGTATGTCCGTCATGATCGCTTCCAAAATTATCGAGAAGCAAATCGATGAGAAATCGCAAGAGGAATTGGTTGACCATTACCTGAAAGAGGTAGGGGAGAAGCAATGAGCCGTGATATTGTCGTAGCGAAACGATACGCAAAAGCGCTTTTTCAAGTGGCGCAAGAGAAGAACAGCATCTCCCAAACCGAGCAGGAATTGAAGTTGATCGTGGATGTTGTTAACGAGAGCGTGGACTTGCAAAAGTTTCTAAAGGCACCGAATATCGACCTCTCGGCCAAGCTGGACGTCCTGAACAATGCGCTCTCCGGCAAATTGAGCGAGACGGTTTTGAATACAGTGAATCTATTGATTCAAAGAGGCAGACATGATCTTCTTAACGCGATGTTGGAAGCTTATGTCAAAATTTCCGGCGAAGCCCTCGGTCAGGCGGACGCGAGCGTCGTATCCGCTTATCCGCTCAGCCAGCCCGAATCGGAATTGATCGCGCAGCAATTCGGGAAACTCGTCGGCAAAAAAATTCGCGTTCAAAATGTAGTCGATAAAAGCATTATCGGCGGCATTCAAGTGCGGATCGGAGACAGGCTGTATGACGGAAGTATATCCGGCAAGCTTGCTCATATGGAAAAATCATTGAAAACTCAAGCACTGTAAGGGGTGAAGCGAATTGAGTATCAAACCTGATGAAATCAGCACGCTGATTAAAAGTCAAATTGAAAAATATAAATCGGAAATTCAAGTTGTAGACGTAGGTACGGTCATCCATGTCGGTGACGGAATCGCTCGCGTCCACGGGCTTGAGAATGCGATGGCGGGGGAACTGCTCGAGTTTTCCAACGGAGTCGTAGGTATGGCATTGAACCTGGAAGAGGATAACGTAGGTGTCGTTATTTTCGGACCGTATACGGACATTCGCGAAGGAGATCAAGTAAAGCGGACGGGCCGCATTATGGAAGTGCCTGTCGGCGAAGCGCTGCTCGGACGCGTCGTTAACCCGTTAGGTATCCCGGTTGACGGCAAAGGCCCGGTTGCAACGACGGAATTCCGTCCGGTCGAGAGCAACGCTCCCGGCGTTATTGAACGGAAATCGGTTCACGAACCGATGCAAACGGGTATTAAAGCGATCGACTCCATGGTTCCGATCGGCCGCGGACAACGCGAATTGATCATCGGGGATCGCCAAACCGGTAAAACGACGATCGCCATCGATACGATCATCAACCAAAAAGGCAACGGCGTGAAATGTATTTACGTTGCGATCGGCCAGAAGCAATCCACGGTTGCGCAAGTGGTTGAAACGCTTCGCCGCAACGGCGCGCTGGATTACACGATCGTCGTGACGGCATCCGCATCCGAGCCTGCGCCGCTTCTGTTCATGGCGCCTTATGCGGGCTGCGCGATGGCCGAATACTTCATGTACAAAGGCGAGCATGCCTTAATCATTTACGACGACTTGTCCAAACAAGCGGCCGCTTACCGCGAGCTGTCCTTGCTTCTGAAACGTCCTCCGGGCCGGGAAGCTTATCCTGGAGACGTATTCTATCTTCACTCCCGTTTGCTTGAGCGCGCGGCGAAATTAAGCGACGAACTCGGCGGCGGATCGATCACGGCTCTTCCGTTTATCGAGACGCAGGCGTCCGACGTATCCGCTTATATTCCGACGAACGTTATTTCGATTACGGACGGACAGATCTTCCTGGAATCCGACTTGTTCTATTCCGGCCAACGTCCTGCCGTTAACGTCGGTATTTCCGTATCCCGCGTAGGGGGCTCGGCGCAAATCAAGGCGATGAAGAAGGTCGCCGGTACGCTGCGTCTGGACCTTGCCGCGTTCCGCGAATTGCAAGCTTTTGCCCAATTCGGTTCCGACCTGGATAAAGCGACGCTAGCCCGCTTGAACCGCGGTCAACGGATGATGGAAGTGCTGAAACAAGGCGTCAACCAGCCGATGCCGGTTGAGAAACAGGTCGTGAGCCTGTATACGGCGACGAAAGGGTATTTGGACGAAATTCCGGTTGCCGACGTGCTTCGTTTCGAGAAAGAGTTCCTGTCCTTCCTGGATTCGAACCATCCGGAAATTTTGCAATCGATCCGCGATACGAAAGACCTGGTTGCCGATAACGAGAACGCTTTGAAAGAAGCGATTGAGAAATTCAAAAAAGGATTTAGCGTTTCGGCGTAACGATAGATTGTAGCCGAGCTTTTAGTCGGCTCGGTATCCCGTATTAACTTTGCGGTCGGCAGGGCTTAACGATAAGGCGCATGCGCTGAAGACGAACGCTTTGCCCGCAAAGTTCGAAAGAGGTGAAATCATGGCAAAAGGAATGCGCGACATTAAACGCCAAATCAAGAGCGTTCAAAATATGAAGCAAATTACGAAAGCGATGGAGATGGTGGCGGCTTCCAAGCTGAGAAAGGCGCAAGAGAAAGCGGAAGCGTCCCGTCCGTACGCGGATAAGCTGAAAGAGGTCGTAAACAGCATTGCATCCGGGACCCAAGGGATTACACATCCGATGCTGCAAAAACGCGAGATCAAGAAAACGGGTTACTTGATCATCACCTCCGACCGCGGGCTTTGCGGCGGTTACAACGCGAACATCCTTCGCAAGCTGCAGCAAACCATTTCCCAGAATCACCGCTCTTCCGACGAATATGCATTGTTTGTGATTGGACGCAAAGGAAGAGATTATTTCCGCCGTAGAGGCTTGCCTGTCGTCGAAGCGGTCACGGAATTGCCCGACTCCCCGACGTATGCGGATATTAAGTCGATCTCTTACAAAGCCGTCAAATATTTTGAGGAAGAACAGTATGACGTACTGTACTTGTTCTATAACCAGTTCGTGAACGCGATTACGCAAATTCCGGTGCAAAAGCAGCTGTTGCCGCTGGAAGACATGAAAGAAGAATCGAAGTCGGATGCGGGCGCGAAGGCTTCGTACGAATACGAGCCGTCTCCGGAAGCCGTGCTTGAGACGTTGCTGCCGAAATATGCGGAAACGTTGATCTACAGCGCGCTGTTGGACGGAAAGGCGAGCGAGTTCGGCGCGAAGATGACCGCCATGGGCAGCGCGACGAAGAACGCCTCGAAGATGATCAACGAATTGACTCTGACATACAACCGTGCGCGCCAAGCCGCGATTACACAAGAGATTTCGGAAATTGTGGCCGGTGCGAACGCGCAAGGATAACCCGCGCGGGTGGCTTGCAGGCAAGTTTTGCTGTGCAGAACTTAAGCGGATGCTTAAGAAGTCAGCTTCCTCGCGGAAGCTTTAGGAGGGAAAAAAATGAACAAAGGACGCGTTATTTCCATTATGGGTCCGGTTGTCGATATTGAATTCGAACGTGATCAACTGCCGGAAATTTTCAACGCGATTAAAATTGAGAAAAAAGCCGAGTCCGCAGGCGAGCCCGACATTAACCTGACCGTGGAAGCCGCTCTGCACTTGGGCGACAATATTGTTCGTTGTATTGCGATGTCGTCGACGGACGGGCTTGTTCGCGGCATGGAAGCGGTCGATTTGGGCGCTGCGATTTCGGTACCGGTCGGCGCTCCTACGTTGGGCCGCATTTTTAACGTATTGGGCGAACCGATTGACAACGCGGGCGACGTGGCGGAAGGCGTAAAATTGCCGATTCACCGCGAAGCGCCGAAGTTTGACGAGCTTTCCACGCAAGCGGAAATGTTGGAAACCGGAATTAAAGTAATCGACTTGCTGGCTCCGTACGCGAAAGGCGGTAAGATCGGCCTGTTCGGCGGCGCGGGTGTCGGCAAAACGGTAACGATTCAAGAATTGATTAACAACATCGCGCAAGAGCACGGCGGGATTTCCGTATTCTCCGGTGTCGGCGAGCGTACGCGCGAAGGGAACGACCTTTACCACGAGATGTCCGATACGGGCGTTATCTCCAAAACGGCGATGGTGTTCGGGCAAATGAACGAGCCGCCGGGCGCGCGTCTGCGCGTTGCGTTGACGGGTCTGACGATGGCCGAATATTTCCGCGATGAAGAAGGTAAAGACGTACTTCTGTTTATCGATAATATTTTCCGTTTCACGCAAGCGGGCTCGGAAGTATCCGCCTTGCTCGGACGCATGCCGTCCGCGGTAGGTTACCAGCCTACGCTGGCAACGGAAATGGGCCAATTGCAAGAACGGATCACTTCGACGAAGAAAGGTTCGGTTACTTCCATTCAGGCGATCTACGTGCCTGCGGACGACTATACGGACCCTGCTCCGGCAACGACGTTTGCGCATTTGGACGCGACGACTAACTTGGACCGCAAAATTTCCGAGATGGGGATTTTCCCGGCGGTTGACCCGCTCGCTTCCAGCTCGCGCATTCTTTCGCCGGACGTTGTCGGGGAAGAACATTATCAAACTGCGCAAGGCGTGAAGAAAATTCTTCAACGCTACAAAGAACTGCAAGATATTATCGCGATCCTCGGGATGGACGAATTATCCGAAGAAGATAAAATCACCGTTTCGCGCGCGCGCAGAATTCAATTGTTCTTGTCGCAGCCGTTCCATGTCGCAGAACCGTTTACGGGCTTGAAAGGGAAGTACGTTCCGATTAAAGAAACGGTGCGTAGCTTCAAAGAAATTTTGGACGGCAAGCACGACGAGCTCCCTGAGGAAGCTTTCCGTTATGTAGGAACGATTGAAGAAGCTGTAGAGAAAGCAAAAACGCTGTAAGCCGGCCGCAACGTTAAGCGTTTCGTGATGGAACGCACATCGGCCGCACTCGAAGTAAGACGCTATGCTTGGCATGGTGGCTGCTTACGAAGTTAGCTTTGCTTCGCAAGGCTTGGCGGATGCTTACGAAGCTAGTTTTCCTGCGGAAAACGAAGTCGTTGCTTACGAAGATAGCTTTGCTGCGCAAAGCTTTTAGGAGGACTCCAAATGAGCACCTTTTTATTAGAAATTGTCACTCCGGAGCGCATCGTATACACCAAAGAGGTTGATATGGTAAGTGTAAAAGGGGTCGAAGGCGAACTGGGGATCATGGCAGGACATGTACCTTTAGTAACCCCGCTCAAAGTTGCTCCGATTCGAGTAAAAAAAGACGGTAACGTGGAAGAACTGGCCGTTCACGGCGGTTTTATTCAAGTTGGCAAAGATAAGGTCGTTATTTTGGCGGAAAGCGCGGAATTATCCAACGAAATCGATCTCAGCCGGGCAAAGGCTGCGAGAGAACGTGCGGAACGCCGCCTTGCCAGCAAAAAGGACGAGTTCGACCATCGTCGTGCCGAACTGGCGCTGCAAAGAGCGATGGCGCGGATCGAAGTTGGGGAACATCGTTCGTCATAGCGTTAACGGGAAAGTCGGGACCGGGGGTCCCGGCTTTTTTAACATTATAGAATTTATAAAATTTTGGGGTGGGCAGGGCTTCCGCCTCGTTTTTGTTTTTGGTAAGGTTAGGATATGGAGACGAACGTGCTAAAACGAATCTTCTTTGATGAACATGGAC
>NZ_JAHLPR010000010.1 GCF_018918005.1 Paenibacillus sp. MSJ-34
GTAGACTTCACCTAAAAGGTGCTCCTCTCTTTGGGTGTAGTGTTCTCGACAAACACCATTCTACCAAAGATTTGGGCACTTTTTTATGTTTTCAATGAACGGTACTTTCGAAATTTAGGTTGATACTATTTCTTTTGTTTATTGTTTGGCTCTTTTCAGTATCAACTGCTCTAGGATGGATTTTTTTGATTGGTTTTATAGGGTTTGGTGTTTACATATTATTTAAAGATAACCAAAAAAGAGAACAAGAAAAAGAAAATAAGGTAAAGAAATTCAATGAAAAAATAACAACACTCTGGGATATTGAAGGATTTGATGTGACACAGCGGTTCATCAGTGCAGATTTTGATACTGGATTAGTATTAGATGAACAAACAAATAGACTATGTATTATATATTCGCAGTTTAATGAAATTAAAATACTTAAATATAGAGATATATTGGCGGTTGAAGTTATTGAAGATAATGAATCAGTGAATAAAACTTCAAGATCTAGTCAAATCGGCGGTGCCCTTATCGGCTCAGTAGTTGCAGGTGGAGTCGGAGCAATTATTGGCGGGCTATCAGGTAAATCCATTTCTTCAACAAAAATAAAAAAGTTAGACTTAAAGATAGTTGTTAATGACATTAGCCAACCAGTATATATTCTTAATTTTATGAATTGCATTAGTGAAACAACCGGTGAGGAGTTAAGCGGAGTAAGTAAGGATGACCCGAAATATAAGGATGCCCTCAAAAACGTGACTCATTGGCATAGTTTGATTAGTGTATTAATTAAACGTGCAGATGAAGAAGACAAGGAAAAAGAAAGGCAAGATCGAAATGACATTGAAAATATTTCTAAACCTAACTCTGTTGACGAACTGTTTAAACTATCTCAATTATTAAAAGAAGGTTTTATAACACAAGAAGAGTATGAAAAGCAAAAGGCGAAAATATTAGCTTAAATTTGATACTTATATTATCTCACCGCCAATTTTAGGCGGTTTTTCTTTTTCCAATAATAACAAAGGAGCGAATTTACATGACAAACATCGAACGCCTTAAAATTGAAACCAAAGGTATTAATTATCCAGATGATGAACTTTCTATCTACCTTCAAGAAAATGGACTTCATTCAAATGACGTATATAATCCACAATCTAATTCCAATAAAAAGGCAATCTATGTTACAGCGTTAGCTTTGCTGGAATCCCTTGCCAACCAACCGCAACTATTTAAATCGTACAAATTGGACGATATAACCGTTTATGATTTTGCAGACAATTTACAAAAAAGAATAACCCAGCTTGACCGCAAGCTCAGAATGATGGCTAGCAGTGATGACAATAACGGGAATGGTAACGGTAGTGTGTTTATGTTGTTTGATGCCTAATTTGAAAGGAGAATCATAATTGACATTTAATCTATTAGATATAGACGTTACAGGCGACTATAAGTATCTACTTTCGACACTAGGGCAAGATGTTTTAATTAACGACAACCCCATAAGAGCATTGATTACCAATACAAATCTATCAAAGGGTTACAACGATAAAAAAATCTCTTCCCTCTCTCCTCTCCAACGTGGGGACTTAGTTTTATACGAGGGAAAACAGTTTATGATTATTTCCGAACAAACAGGCGAACGTTACATTAAACATAAGGCGATCATGCGCCTGCTTCCATTAACAATAAAAGTAAACCATAATTGCAATTTTGTTGATGTGCCTTGCTTTATAGATTCCCCTTCATTTGAAGTCTTCGACGGAAAATTTATGTCTATGGCAGCAGGTGAGATAAATGTCCATACACAGGATAATGAGCAGACAAGACAAATTGCCATTAATGATCGATTTATAAAATTTGGGCAAGCATTTAAGGTTACTGGAGTTGATCCCCTGTCTGAGCCGGGGATTATCATACTGACATGCAAAAAAGATCAAATTAACCCTGCTATTGATGATACACAAAATGATTTAGCGGGATTTTTTGCTTGTAATCAGCCAGAACCAGAGCCAGAGCCGAAAGACTTGTATATTGTCATAAAATCAACTTCGGATAAACCTAATGAGATAATTATTGATCGACAAAAAACATATTCTGCAGATGTATTTTTAGAGGATAGTTTAGTTGACGGTGAATCTGTAAGTTGGCAATTGTTCGCGGATGATAAAATAAATCCAACCACTTTAGCGAGTATTATCGAGCAAACAGATAAGCAATGCACAGTTAAAAATAATGGTGTAACAAATGGATACGTGCAATTGAGGGCGGTTTTAGACAGTGATGAGACGGTGGAAAGTTGGATAAGGATTCGAATGCGTCCGTTGTTTTGAGACCACTACCTACAAAAATATTAACAGACTACTTTACATAAATATAGATAACAACTATAATAGTTAATATAAATCTTGTTGGATTGTAGTCTGACAGGTTCGTTTCATAAAAAAGCCGTAAAAACGTTGATATAAAGCCTTTTTTTATTATAGTGCACTCCAAAATGTGTACTTGGGGTGGGTGAGGTCGCAGGTTCAAATCCTGTTACTCCGACCAGATTCATTCATTTTCATGCAATGTTTAAACAAGGTACATATCCCTGCTAGGGAACGGGCCGCACTCTATGAATATAAAAGGGGTTGCGGTTTTTTTATGCTTAAAAGATCATGCAGCCCAGTTGCTGGCGTGTTCTAAACAATTTAAAGCCTTCAAAGCTCGTTAAGTCCTCGCATATTTTTGTTCGAAATTTCATATACAAATCGCGATTTGCGGCCTGATCATGCACTGGCGTTGATTAAAAATCGAATATGAACGGGCGGACGGTTCGCCGCGCCAGTCCCGCGAACGAAACGTTTGAACGGCCGGAAAGTTTCAATCTGGCTCAGTATTGGATTTCCTCTACGGATGCTTTTATCGGAAATTTGCCGACATTCGAAGTGCGGGCGGAAGTTCGTCCGGCGATTTTGCCAAGTTTGAAGTGGACCGACCGATATGTGGAAATTGCGGAAATCGGGGCAAGAGCCGGGAAGACTGGATTCTTGTCGAGCTTTATTTCGAATGGGAGGACGAGGCGAAAGGATTTATATTAGGTTTTGCCGATCAGATCAACGTTATCGAACCGAAGCATCTGCGAATGGAGATAAGGCGGTGGCGGGCATGTACCGGTAAGTTCCGCTAGACTTAAGTCCAGTGCAATTTATTGCATAGGTCCGTTGGATTATCGTATGACATTGATATACTAAGTACAGGATGGATTCGTCTTCGATAATTCAAAAGAACAGCATACGGGGGGACTTATGAAATGATGAGAAAAAACGTTATCATTTGTTCGGCTATATTGGCGGTAAGCCTTATTTTCGCCGGATGTTCGGCAAAGCAGGACGTCGTCGCAAGCAAGCAGGCCGACCAAACGCTGCAAGTGAACAAAGAAATGCAAGTCGATGCCAAATTCCGGAGCGTGAGCGTCAAGAGCGACGTGCCGGCCGTTCGGATCGAGCCGTCTTCCGACCGGTTCGCGCATCTTACGATGCAAAGTTCCGCGCCTAAGGAATTTGCCGAACATTTCAACGTCTATTATAAAGAAACGGGAGATCGGTTGGAGGTGGTCGTCCAAGGGAAAAACAACCGAGATAGTATTCCCGAACTTCTAGACCTGATTAAAGTGTGGAAAGCCGAACTGCATATTCAATTGCCTTCCGATCGATACGAACGGATCGACGTGAATACCGAAATCGGCAAAATCGAATATAGCGGGCTGGGCGCGGAGCAGCTTGCGGTAAAGAGTGAAGTAGGCGCTATCGAGGTTGCCGATGCCGATACCGGACAAGCGGCAATCCATAACTCGGTAGGCTCGATCGCAGTACATAATGTGAACGGCGTTATGGACGTTACGAACCAAACCGGCACCGTTCAGATCGAAGTCAAGAACGTAGAGCATAACATCACCGCAAGCTCGGAGATCGGAGCTGTAACGATTTCGACGGAGCGGCAACCCGAGAATGTCGGCTTGGCTCTCTCCAGCGAAATCGGGAAAATCAACACCAATTTCGCCATGGATTATAAAGAAAACTCGAGAACATCGGTCGTCGGGCAGAAAGGTTCGGGCGGAGCGAAGATCCAGGTTGACACGTCAATCGGGCCGATCGAAGTCAATCATCTGGAAAGCGAATAGAAGCGGGCAAGGACATGAAATAGTAGAACTTTACCTCGTAATATGGTACATTTCTGATATCTATTGCATGGCAAATATTCGCTATCAGGAGGGGTTGGGTTGGGTTTTATAGTGAGGTATAATGATAAAGACGACCATTTTACCCGTAAAGAACAGCGTTTTATCATTCGATCTTCCGCCGAGGAAGAAGCCCGCAAACGCAGGGAAGAGGGACATGCCGACGTCGTCGTCCAAGATGAATCGGAAGGCAGCAATATGATCGGCATCATCGTCCGAATCATTGGAATCGCCGTTATCATCGTCGGAATCGTCATCGGATTCGTGGCGGGACAGCTGAGCTATGAGTTTCAACTGATCGTTTCGTTGTATTGGTGGTGCGGTTCGTTCATTACGGGAATGCTCTTTATCGGCTTTGCGGAAGTGATCAAACTTTTGCACGAGATTAATAGAAAAATAAAGTAAAGCAACGACAGCGGAGGAAAACATCATGAGAAAAAGAACGGTTGCTTCGGCTTCGGCCGTATAATCATTGGTGATGCAGATGGTACACATAAGAGAAGCCGTTATCGAAGATTTGCCGAATTTATTAATGATATACAATCATGCCGTACGTACGTCCGCGGCCACATTCGATTTGGAAGAGTGGACGCTGGAAGAGCGGAGGGAGTGGTTTTCCCATTACGGCGGACCGTATCCGCTTATCGTCGCGGTCGTCGACGGGGTCGTCGTCGGATACAGCAGCTTGTCGCCGTTCCGGCAGAAGGCCGCTTACGCCAAAACGGTGGAAATTTCCGTCTACATCGATCCGAAGTTTTGGGGCCGGGGCATCGGCAAAATATTAATGGAAGAAATTTTGAAACGGGCCAAGGAACTGCAGTATCATATCGTCATTTCCGGCATTACCGCCGGCAACGACGCAAGCGTCAAGCTCCATGAAAAATTCGGGTTCTCATATATCGGCACCTTTCATGAGGTAGGCTGGAAATTCAACAAATGGCAGGATGTCATGTTCTATGAGCCGATCTTGCCCGAATCTTCTTCGTAATCCGATTGCGCCGCGGTCAACGCTCGCATTCCGCATATGATCCGGTCGTTACGGTCTTGAACCGGCTTGACGTCCCGGATTATGATTTTCCGGGTTTGGCTTTGCAAAAACCCTATTTCCATGCTTGTTTTTCAACATTTCTTGTGTTAAAATTTTATCTGTTGTGGTGAATTCGGTGGTCCTCTGCGGACGATGAGGCGGAGCAATTGGCGCTCCCTGAGACGACATGAACACCTGAGTGGAAGGAGGGAGTCCTAGATGAATATCGTTCAAGCGATTACACAAGAACAACTTCGTAAAGATATTCCAAGCTTTCGTCCCGGCGATACTTTGAAAGTATATGTAAAAGTTATCGAGGGTTCGCGCGAGCGTATCCAGCTTTTCGAAGGTGTTGTGATTAAACGTCGTGGCGGCGGAATTAGTGAGACTTTTACGGTTCGTAAAATTTCTTACGGCGTAGGCGTGGAAAGAACATTCCCGCTGCATTCCCCGAAAATCGATAAAATCGAAGTGGCTCGCCGTGGTAAAGTGCGTCGTGCGAAGCTTTATTATCTTCGCAGTCTTCGCGGTAAAGCAGCTAGAATTAAAGAAATCCGTTAATTGGCGACTAGAGGGGCTTGTGATGCAAGCCCCTTTCGCTTTTGTATGAAATATCGGCTTGTAACGCAAGTTATAGGAAGGGGTCAAACAGGCGATGGACCAAGAGCAATCAATCGATCAATCGGAACAAACTTCCAAACCGGATAATAAAGTAAAAAACGAATTGATAGAATGGGCCAAAGCCATCGGGATTGCTGTCGTTTTGGTCGTTGTCATTCGTTGGTTCGTGTTTGCGCCGTTTATTGTGGACGGCCCATCTATGGAGCCCAATTTCGAAACAGGCGAGAGGCTGATCGTAAATAAACTGCTTTACGATTTCCGCATGCCGCAACGGGGCGAGGTCGTCGTGTTCCATGTGCCTGACGAGGGCAGAGATTTCATTAAACGTGTGATCGGCTTGCCGGGCGATACGGTGAAGGTGGAGGGCGACGACGTCTATGTCAACGGTGAAAAAGTAAACGAATACTATATTCAAGATGCAATCGAACAAAGCAATCAGGAAGGACGCTTATACAACTCGTATCTCAATTTCCCGAACGGAGAAGTGCCTGACGGCACGGTGCCGGAAGGCAAAATATTCGTGATGGGGGATAATCGTTCGAACAGTAAAGACAGCCGCTCGATCGGCTATGTGGACATTAAGGAAGTTGTCGGCCGCGCGGATTTGATTTTCTGGCCGATTCAGAAAGTAACGATCGTGAAACATTAATGTCGGGCGAGGTGAACAAAAGTGACGATCCAATGGTTTCCCGGACATATGACGAAAGCGCGGAGGCAAATCCAGGAAAAGCTCAAGCTGATCGATGTCGTCATCGAACTGTTGGACGCCCGTCTTCCGCTGTCCAGCCGCAATCCGATGATCGATGAAATTTTGCAAGGCAAACCGCGCTTGATTGTGCTGAACAAAGCGGATCTGGCGGATCCGGAGGCGACGGACCAATGGATAGCTTATTTCAAAAACGAAGGAATAACCGCCCTTCCGGTTGATGCCTCGAGTGGGACGAAAGTGCAGGAAATTCCGGGACACGCGAAGCGGCTGTTGCAGGATAAAATTGAGAAGCAAATTGCCAAAGGCATCAATCCGAGGGCGATTCGCGCCTTAATCGTTGGCATCCCGAACGTCGGCAAATCGACGCTTATCAACCGACTGGCCGGGAAGAACATCGCTGCGACCGGCGATCGGCCGGGCGTCACGAAAGGACAGCAATGGATTAAAGTCGGCACGGAGATGGAATTGCTCGACACCCCGGGAATATTATGGCCGAAGTTCGACGATCAAACGGTCGGCTATCGTTTGGCCGTTACGGGTGCAATCAGGGAAGAAATATTGAATATCGAAGATATCGCTTTTTTCGCGATCCGGTATATGTCGGAATATTATTGGCCGGCGCTGCAGGAGCGTTTCTCCCTTGCTCAGAAGCCGGAGCATCCGGACGAGCCTGACGAAATCGTGGCGATCATGGAAGCGATCGGCCGCAAGCGCGGCTGTTTGATGGGCGGCGGCCGGGTCGATCTGGAGAAGGCGTCGAGCCTTTTTTTGCGCGAGTTGCGTGCGGGTAAATTAGGGCGCATCTCGCTGGAAGTGCCTTTATCGTTTATGCTGTAAATATGATCCGAAACGTGAAACGCTCCCTAGGATGGGGCGTTTTTTGCTGGCTTTCTTTTGCATGCGTATTGCATTCTGCGGAAGAAAACGGTAGAATCGAGGCTGTTCATTCCCTATGAACGGAAAGCCGCTAGTAGAGTTAATAGAAAAGTCGATAGAAAGAGCAGATGCGAGATGGCGATATTTTTTCATATTTTGTTAACGAACGTGCTGCCGATGAGTGTGATGGTTGCGATTGGAATAGTGCTGCAGCGCGTTTTCTCGTTGGATATCAAAACATTGTCGAAACTGAATTTCTATTTATTTTCCCCGGCCATTATTTTCGATTTATTGTACAGTACGGCGATATCGGCGCAATTGATCGGACAAGTTCTTTTCTTTTTCCTGCTGTTTATGGCGGCGCAATATCTATGCGTGGAATTGGTGATCAGGCTGAAAGGCTACAAGCAAGGGATGAAAGGCGCGATGCGCAACAGCGTCTTGTTCTATAATAGCGCCAATTACGGCATTCCGCTGAATCAGCTTGCTTTCGGAGGCAATCCGTACACGCTCGGGATTCAAGTCATTATTATGATGATGCAGTCGCTCATACCGAACACTTATGGAGTTTATACGGTCAACGCTCACAAGGCGGATACAAGACGGATATTGCGTACGATCGCGTCCATGCCGATCTTGTATGTCATTCCGCTTGCCTTTGCGCTGCGCGGTTTCCATGTTCCGATTCCGCAGTTTCTCTATACGCCGATCGATTATTTATCCAGCGCTTTTATCGGCATGGCGCTAACGACGCTTGGCGCTCAACTGGGCAATATGGAATGGCGTTTGGACCGCAAGCTCGCTGGGGATGTCGGCATCTCTTCCGCCTTACGGCTCGTTGTCGGGCCTTTGCTTGCCGCGTTGATCGTCTGGCTTATGGGATTGGATCGGATGATGGCCGCTGCGCTGATCGTCTCTTCGGCGGTTCCGACGTCGCTCAGCAGCGCGCTTCTGGCCGTCGAATTCGATAACGAAGAACAATTCGCCTCTCAATCGGTGTTTGTTTCGACGATATTGAGCATTGTGACGGTAACGGTCGTTATTTATTTGTTGCAAATGTAAAAGAACGGACCGCTCTTGCAAAAAGTTCTACGGCCGTGAGAACAACGGGGCCGATGGCGAATACGATAATCATAAGACGCTTGAAGAAAGGAAGATCGCCATGGGAAAATTGGTTCGCCGTTCCGGCCGCGATGAATTGACGGATTTCTTGCATCTTAATCGAGAAATGACCGGGGCGTTGCAGCAATTTATGCGAAGATTCGATTCGTTTATCCGCGAATTGCAGCGTTTCTCGCCGCGTTTGCATGTGGAGGAGAACGAAAAGGCGTATTTATTAGAACTGCGGTTGCCCGGGATCGATCCGAAAGACATCGTGATCGAAAGAGACGAGCGGATGCTTACGTTCCGAAACAACCAATCGAATCGGATCGAGCGGAAGAATGCCGGCGCTTACGCCATGTCGTATTCGCAGCAATCTTATCATCATACGTTTCCCCTGCCCCCTGATGCGGATCCCGGCAAATTGGCGAAGCGGAGCGTAGACGGCGCGCTGCAGCTTTATATTCCGAAACGAAAATGACGCCCGGCAAGCCGGGCGCATGCCAATGCCGGACGGTTAAGGTTTGAACAGAAACTGGTAGTCGGGATACACGTACGGGGATGCGAGCGCTGGAATCGGCTCGATCTTCGTCGCTTCCAATTTCACGATATCGTTATCCTCGTATTTCGATTTGCCGATAATGCCCGTTACTTTTACCCAATCGTCGGTTTTATATTTGGGCGCTTCGTCCAATTCGACCATGATGCCGAAGGCGGAAGCGTCGGCCGAGCAGCATTGCACCTCAAACCGGGTTACGGCAAACTGGTTCCGCTTCATCGATTCGTCGCGGTAGACGAAGCCGCTTAACTCCGCTGTTTTTCCTACAAACAAATCTTTGAAAATGTCGATTGCCGTAATCGTCTCAATGAAGCCTTCTTCCGGAACGGATATGATGTCTTGCTTGTACAGCTTCATTCCCAGCTTCGCGAAATCTTCGTAAAATTCGTCGGCGACGAACATTTCCTTCAGCTTCTCGTCCCATGCGGCGCCGTCTGCAAGCGGGGAAGATGACATAGAGTCTTGCACCCCCAGGCCGCTAGTGCCGTTCGGTTTCGCAGGTTCTTCGATCGTTAGCGTTACTTGCTGCCGCATGCGTTCGGAGAGCGAATTCGTTTGGACGATACTTTGCCCGCTTCGCTGCATCTCGCCTTTGCTTAAATTGACCCCCCTCTTGCTCGCCAGCGTACTGTCCAACAGCGCGTCGGGCAGCCCAAAGCCAAGCAGAAGGGGAAATAGAAACAGGGAGTAAGTACTGTCGTTTTCATCGGCGAAGACGGCGGCGGCTCGTTATGCCCACAGCCGCATGATCGATCATGTTGCTCGAATAAGGCTCGAATGCCCGAATATAGCTGGTATGCCGCGATAACGTAGAGGGCCATGGCGGACAGCTTTACATATAGCTGCATACGGGGCGCTATGTAATAAATCAGCGCGTCGTTTCGCACCAGATAGACGATATAAGCCGCGAATCCTCCCCCTTCGGCGATTACTGTAATAATACATATTGAAACAAAACGGAGCCGAGCGGTACGCTGACGATCAACAGGGCGGCGATCAACAGTACGTACTTTTTTTTGAAAACGGACAGAAGCATCAACGTGCCCTTGAAATCGAGCATCGCGCCAAAGACAAGAAACGTCAGGATGGATCCGCCGGTGAACATCGAAGCGAACGAAGAGGCGACGAAAGCGTCCGATGTGGAGCATATCGATAATAGATAAGCGAAGCCCATCATAAAAAATTGCGAGCTCCATTCTCCTTGCCCGATCGCCAGGATGCTTTCTCTCGCCATAAACGTTTGAATGGCCGCGGTTATGAGCGCTCCCAGAATCAAGTACTTGCCCATCTCGAAAAATTCGTCCGAAGCGTGCCGCAGGACGGAGCTTAAGCTGCGGTCATGCTTATGTTCATGGCCGTGATTGCCGCAGGAGGCATGCGCGTGGGAGATTGCTCCGCGGTCAAGCCCGTTCGCCTGCGCCCCGCGGATGGCGAGATCGCTCTTGCGGACGAATTTATGTATGTACAGCCCGATAAATGCGGCGACGACAAAGGCAAGTCCCATGCGGGAGTACGCCATTTCGGGCTGCGAACGGAAAGCCATGAACGTCGAGGCGTATACGATCGGATTGATAATCGGACCCGCCAAGACGAACACCGTGGCCATATAAAGCGGCATGCCTTTGCGCAACAGGCGGCGGACGACGGGAATCATTCCGCACTCGCATATCGGAAAGACGATCCCAAGCAAGCATGCGAACACAATGCCCGGCAGCGGATGTTTGGGGATAAACCGGCTAATCGTCCGTTCGGAAACGAAGATATGCAGCAAAGAGGAGATGAATACGCCTAGCAGCACGAACGGCAAAGCTTCCAGCAAAATGCTGATGAACATTACCTTAAACGATTGCACATGGGCGCTCTCCGCCGCGGGACGGCCGACCGCATCCCAATTCAATACAATAACGGTGAAAAAGGCGGCGATCCATATAAGCATAAACAGTGCGCGATTGCTGATCGTTCGAATAAGCACGGGTACCTCCTGAAATTAGTCTAATACTCTATAATATAGAAATAGAATGGACAACATGTCAACTTATTCGTAAAAATTACGTTTTATTTTTCCAGCGAATTTTTTGTTTTCATCGTTGGCGGAAGGACTTACAATAGTAGAGAGGTGAAAGCAGTGAACGACAACGATATGTTGCAATTCGAACGGCAGTGTCGGGAAGAAGGATATGCGCACATTGCCGGGATCGACGAAGTAGGCAGAGGCTGCCTGTTCGGCGACGTTGTGGCCGCGGCCGTCATTTTGCCGCCCGGCTTGGAGATCGAAGGCATCGACGATTCGAAAAAATTGACAGATAAAAAACGAGAAGCGCTCTACGATATTATTATTGAACGGGCGGCGGCCTTCTCCGTCGCGCGTGTCGACGCGGCGACGATTGACCGCATCAATATTAAACAAGCCGCGCGGTTGGCGATGAAATACGCGGTGCAAGGGCTTGAAGTTGCGCCGGATTACTTGCTGGTGGATGCGGAGAAGATCGATAGCGACATACCGCAAATGCCGATCATTAAAGGCGACGCCCGCTCGCAATCGATCGCTGCCGCTTCCATCGTGGCGAAGGTGACGCGGGACAGGCTTTGCACCGATCAATGGGATGCGATGTATCCGGAATACGGAATCGCCATACATAAAGGCTACGCGACGAAATTTCACCGCGAGCAGTTATTGATTCACGGCCCCAGCCCGCTGCACAGGCAATCCTTTCTGAAAAACTTGTTCGTCGTGCAGCAGGAACTGTTTTAGAAGGATGAGGGCTCGGAGCCCGTGCCGCAAAGGTTTATTTTTGCTGCGCAAAGGCCGATAAATACAGTAAAGCGTTATGCTTCATGCTTAAGGACGCTCCCACTGGATTTCATGAAGTAAAAAAGTATGAAATCGTCGGTTTTTGCCGGTTTGATTGGAATGTATCCATTCAAATGGTTACGATTTCGATCTCAAAGATCATTTCACGCATATTTTGTTGGATGAAATCCAATGGAACGCAGTAAAGCCGGCTTAAATGCGACAAAACAATGGATGAAATCCAATGGTTTTCAATTCGGTGAGACTGTTGGGGAGGGGGATGATTTCGCCTTCACCATTTTAGCAAAGGTTCCCCGCCTTCCATTCCTCATTCCCTTAGGAAAGAAATGTATTGATGTTTTATATTGCAAGTTGCAGGAGTTGATGCAGGTGAATATCGGACAAATGATGCGCGGTTTGCTGGGCGAAACGAAGGCGGCGGAAGGAAAGCAGCTGGAGCTGCGCTCCGGGCAAGTCGTGCGGGGAGTCGTCATGCAAGTGTCGGACGACGGACAGGAAGCGCTGCTGAATATTAACGGCGTTCAGGTCAGAGCGAAGATCGAGGCGCCGCTTACGCCGGGACAAACGACATGGCTGCAAGTTCAGCCGGAATCGATGAACGGGCTGATCGTTATGAAACCGCTGGAACTGTCGCCGTATTTTCCGGTCGCGGAGCATTCGCTCGCGGAATTGTTGAAATCGTTCGGCTTACCGGACCAAAAATGGGCAAGAGACCTTGTACAGCAAATGCAAATGAACGGAATCGCGCTTACGAAACAAAATATCGACGCGCTGAAGCCGATAGCCGCGCAGCAGCCTCAAGGAATCGCGGACGGAGAATGGTTTCAGGCGGCGGCGGTGGCGTTGAAGCGCGGACTGCCGCTAACGCAGGAGACGGTTCGCGCCTTGCATCAGGCGTTGTTCGGCAAGCCGCTGCATCAATTGCTAACGGCGCTGCAGACGGCGCTATCGGAAGCGGCGGCGGCCAGCGGCGGCGGCAGCCGCGATACGGCTGCGCTCCTGCAGCCGGGAGCGAGCGTGCCGCCGCAAGCCGGCGAAGCCGCACCTGCGCCTGCGCCGCGCGGCGGCCAAGCCGCACCGCTCGCCGCAGGCGCAGGTGCGGCCCAGGGCGCGAACGCGCCGGCCGTCACGGCCGCCGGCGCGCGCGCCACGGCAACGCCGCAGTTGCTGGCGCAGGCTGCTGCGGCGTTGCAAGAGCTGGCCGCGGCGCTGCCGCACGCGGCCGAAACGGCGCTCCCCGCACGCGGGGGAGCGCCCGGGGGCGCGGCCGGCATGGCCGCCGCGCCTGATGCTGCTGCGCGCGCAGCGCAGCAGCCGGTATCGCCGCAGCCGCCGGCAGCGGCTGCGGAGCAACAGGCGGCGCCCGCACCGGCGCCGCAAGCTGCGGCGGCGACGAATGCCGCCGCCGCGCAGCCCGATCAGGCTTCGCCATGGATCGGGCGCATGTTGAAGCTGCTCGGCGTCGAGCATGAGCAGCTTGCGTGGAAACAGATCGACGGCTCCGCATCGAAAGCGTCGATTCAGCCGCAGCCGCAGGCGATGTCCCATACGCCTGCCGCCGCGGCAGCGCGCGAGTCCGCCGCTGAGCCGTTCAAGGCGGACGTGCAGACGCAAACGCCTCTTCCGAACATCAATGCTATGCCCACCGCCACAAGCGGCGCCGCCATTCATGATTCGCTGAAGAGCGTGCTGCTGCAACTGGCGCAAGCGGAGGATGCGCCCCCGGCGTTAAGGGAAACGGCGCAGCAAATCGTCCAACAGATTACCGGCCAGCAGTTGCTGATGACAGGCGACCGAGCCGCTCATTTTGCGCATGTCAGCTTGTTCATCCCGTTTCAGGACGCCGATGGCGGGCAAACGGCAACCGTACATATTCAAGCGCGCACAAGCAAGCGCGGCGAACTGGACGCGAATAACTGCCGACTCTGGTTCGATTTGGACATGCATACCCTAGGCAGAACGATCGCCGACGTGCATGTCGTCGACAAAATCGTCAGCCTGAAACTGCATAATGACAACCCGTGGCTCGGACCATTGGTGGAAGAGCATCGGTTGGAAATTGCCCAATCGCTTGAAGGCGCCGGTTACCAGCTGCTCTCGCTCGCAACGGCTCCAGTTCCGCACACTCCGCATGCGGAAGAGGCTCAAGCCGCCGATCCGCCGTTCGTCCTGCAGTCCAAGGCGGCCGCATACAGTCCGCCTTCTTATAAAGGGGTGGATGTCCGCGTATGAACCGGCTCAACCGAACGGGCGAAGAGAAAACGAACTACCGGCGAAAAGCGGTCGCGCTGAAGTACGAACCGGAGAAGGGCGAAGCCCCGACGGTCGTGGCCAAAGGGAGAGGGCTTGTCGCCCAAGCGATTCTGGACAAAGCGAAGGAGAGCGGCGTGCCGATCCAGGAAGACGCCTCGCTCGTCGAAGTTCTCTCCAAAATCGATCTCGATCAACAAATTCCGCCTGAATTATACCAACTCGTTGCGGAGATTCTCACCTTCATTTACCGATCGGACCGGCGGGCGAGAGGGATGACGACGGATGAATAAAAAGGAACTGGGACTTGCCGCGGAAAGATTGGCGGAACAATACTTAACGGAAAAAGGATACCGCATCGTTCGCCGCAATTGGCGTTGCCGCAGCGGCGAGATCGATTTGATCGTTCTGGACGGAAACGCGCTAGTTTTCGTCGAGGTGCGAAGCCGCAGCGGCGTTACGCGCTTCGGAACAGCCGCGGAATCCGTCACCGAACGCAAGCAGAGGCAGGTTCGCGCAACGGCCGAAGTGTATTTGTACCGGGAGCGGCAAACGGAACGAACCGTTCGTTTCGACGTCGTCACCGTATTGTTTCAGCCAGGCGGTTCCGTTAAAGAAATCGTCCATTGGCCGAACGCGTTTTAACTGCAATACAACTGATAAATTTCCGTCGTCCGCATGTCGCCTCTAATTCGAAATGGCGAATCCAATAACCTCTAAGCGCGAAAAACTGCTATAATGTGGGGGAAACGGAGTTGATTTTATGGCCAAAAAAAGAAAACAGGAAGCGGCCGTCAAGCCGCAGGCGGCGGATAAACCGGCCACCCTTAAAGATCTTTTGAGCAGCGAGGTGCTGCATAAGCTGAAGCAGCAGTCGGAAGAACTAAAAGCCGAGCAGCGGATGCAAAAGGAGGCTGAACTGAAAAAAGAGGAGGAAGCGCGCAAAGCCGAGCAGAAACGCCGGGAGAACGATTTTTCCTATTTGCTTGAACATAGCGACACGGACTGGAAGAAATATAAATGACGGAGAGAAGAAGCTGCCAGCCAGGCGGCTTTTTGAATTTCCGGCGCATGCCGAGTTAGGACGTTCTCGAACAGAACGCTTTGTAAGCTGGTTGAAGGATTGTCATGGGGGAAGGATACGATCGTTTTTCCTTTCTTCTGTCGAAATCCCCTTCATTCAGGGACCCAGTTCGGCCAAAGGATCCGGATCCGTTACCGCATATATCCCCAACAGTCAGCCGTCCCTTTTACTACACTAGAGGTCTTCGATACAGATGCCATAGCCATATAAGGCATCGCGAGAGGTGTCCCGCCTGAACGAACGGGATTCCGACAAAAGGCGAAAAAAGAAGAGAAGCCGAATCCCCGAAACGGAGCTTTGAGAGCGTTCTCTTTTATAGGAGAGTCCGGATGTGTCCCGCCTGAACGAACGGGATTTCGACAAAAGGGAAAAAAGAAGAGAAGCCGAATCCCCGTAACGGAGTTTTGAGAGTGTTCTCTCTTATAGGAGAGTCCCGATGTGCCTCGCCTGAACGAACGGGATTCCGACAAAAGGAGGAAAAAGAAGAGAAGCCGAATCCCCGAAACGGAGATTTGACAGTGTTCTCTTCTATAGGAGTCCCGATGTGCCTCGCCTGAACGAACGGGATTCCGACAAAAGGGAAAAAAGAAGAGAAGCCGAATCCCCGAAACGGCAATAGCGTTGCACCGAATGTTTTACTGCGTTTCAAGCCGATGATTGCGATAGGGATGAACAAGGTTAACGGATTTTGGAGGCCTTATTTGATCCAATAACGCAATTTTGGCGGAGTTAGCGGATTTTGAGGGCTCTATTTTTGTCGAAACTTCACAAAACCAAGGATTCTCAGCCGATCGCGACATGTTAACGGTTCGAAAATCCGTTAATACCAAATATTCGACTGGAATTCAAAAAATAAGACCTCGGAAATCCGTTATATTTCCATGGTACCGCATCCCAGCTAGAAGATTTAATGCAACGCTAGTGCCGAAACGGAGATTTGACAGTGTTCTCTTCTATAGGAGTCCCCGATGGGCCTCGCCTGAACGAGAGGGATTCCGACAAAAGGCGAAAAGGAAAGAAGCCGGAACCCCCGAACGTACTCCGGTCGCAATTTTTACCTGCCGCCCGAATCCTATCCGAGCAAGCCCTCCGTGCCCTCGTTCGTGGCGACGCGATCGAGTTGGCGGTATTGAATCGCTTCGGCAATATGGGCGATATCGATGCGTTCGGATTGCTCCAAATCTGCGATCGTGCGGGCAAGCTTCAAAATACGGTCGTGAGCGCGCATGCTGAGCCCCAGCGTATTGTATGTTTGCTTCAGCATATCGTTGGCATCCCGATGGATCGATACAAATTTGCGCAACAAAGCTCCGCTCAATTCGCTGTTCCAATCAATCGGCAAACCGCGGTAACGATCGCGCTGAATTTCATGCGCTTCCAGCACCTTCCGCCGCATTTCCGCGGAGGAGAGCGGGGCTGCTTCGCTTTCAGGCGCTCGTTCGCGCGACACCTCGACTTGCAAATCGATCCGGTCCAGCAGCGGTCCGGAAATGCGGGACCGGTATGCGGCGATTTTGGCGGAACTGCAGGTGCATCGCCGTTCGGGCGTCTCCGCCCCCAGAAATCCGCACGGACACGGATTCATCGACGCCGCCAGCATGAAATGAGCCGGAAACCGAAACACCGCGCGGGCGCGCCCGATCGTCACTTCCCGGTCTTCGATCGGCTGGCGGAGCACTTCAAGCACGTTGCGCGTAAATTCCGGCAGCTCGTCCAAAAATAAAATCCCCTTATGCGCCAGGCTCACTTCGCCGGGCTTCGGAATCGAGCCGCCGCCGATCAAGCCGCCCGCCGAGACGGTGTGATGCGGCGAGCGGAACGGGCGCTGGCGGAGGAGACCTTCGAACGGTCCGGCCAGTTTGCCGGACACGCTGTAAATTTTCGTTACTTCCATCGCTTCTTCGTTGCCGAGCGGAGGCAAAATCGTCGGCAGACGGCGCATCAGCATGGTCTTTCCCGTTCCCGGCGCCCCGATCAGCAGCACGTTATGCAGACCCGCAGCTGCGATCGTGAGCGCTCTTTTCGCTTGGCTTTGTCCGATCACATCCTCATAATCCACCGCATACTCTTGCCCGGAGTCGGACGAATGAGCGGCCGGCGCGGCAAATCGCAACCGCTCCAGCCCCCGTTCCGGTTCGCCGCGCTCCGCCGCATCGCTCAATTCGCGCAAATGCCGAAGCGCGAATACGTTCATCCCTTGGATCATGGAAGCTTCGGCGGCGTTCGCGTGCGGCAGCAGCACATTCGTGTATCCGTTCTGTTTCGCATGATCGACCATTGCGAGCACGCCGGACACGGGGCGGACTTCGCCGCTGAGCGCCAATTCGCCGATAACGAGCAGGCGTTCCGCTTCCCGCAGCGCAAGTTGGCCGCTGGTCGTCAAAATGGCGATGGCAATCGCCAAATCGAAAGCCGAACCTTCCTTGCGCAAATCGGCGGGGGCCAAGTTGACGGTAATTCGGGCAAGCGGAAAAGTAAAGCCGCAATTTTTGACCGCCGCGCGCACCCGTTCCATCGATTCCCGGATCGCCAAATCTCCCAGGCCGATAATGGACGTTTGCGGCAAGCCGTTGCTGATGTCGACCTCTACTTGCACGATGCGCCCTTCGACACCCAGTACGCATGCGCTGATCAGTTTCCCGTACATAAGAAAAAGCACCTCTCTCTCGAAAATAAATAGCCGCCATGGCGGAACGTTTCGAGGATAAAGGTGCTTCCTTATATCCTGTTTTTGAACTTTTTGTTACATTTTCGAACCGATCAATGTATAAATTCACGTTGTCGGCGGCCCGGCTTTGACACCATTTTATTCGGAAAAACAAGCGCTGTCAACATTGTTCAAACCATAAAAACCCAAATGATCGCAAAAACAGATGATAATAATATCAAAAAAATTTGTATTGGGACTTTAAAATGTGAGGAAAGCGTTTTTACAATGTGATACAATTATGTGGGCTTGTATTATCTGCCAAATTGAACGACGGTTTATGATTTGCATATTTTGATAGGAGGATTCCACAATGAATATCCATGAGTATCAAGGAAAAGAAGTCCTGAAACAGTATGGAGTCGCCGTTCCGGAAGGGAAGGTCGCATTTACCGTTGACGAAGCGGTGGAAGCGGCGAAACAGCTCGGCACGCCTGTCGTCGTCGTTAAAGCGCAAATCCATGCGGGGGGACGCGGTAAGGCCGGCGGCGTAAAAGTCGCGAAAGGCTTGGACGAAGTACGGACGTATGCGGAGCAAATTCTCGGCAAAGTATTGGTGACGCATCAGACCGGTCCGGAAGGCAAAGAAGTGAAACGGCTTCTGATCGAGCAAGGCTGCGACATTAAAAAAGAATATTATGTTGGCGTCGTGGTAGACCGCGGAACGGGCCGCGTCGTCATGATGGCTTCGGAAGAGGGCGGCACGGAAATCGAGGAAGTGGCCGCGCATTCCCCTGAGAAAATTTTCAAAGAAGTGATCGATCCGGCCGTCGGCTTGCAAATGTTCCAAGCGCGCAAGCTGGCATATGCGATTCGCATCCCGGACGAACTTGTCAATAAAGCAGTTCAGTTCATGATGGCTTTATATACGGCGTTTGTCGATAAAGACTGCTCCATCGCAGAGATCAATCCGCTTGTTGTGACGGGCGACGGCAATGTCATGGCGCTTGACGCGAAGTTGAACTTCGATTCCAACGCGTTGTACCGCCATAAAGACATTCAGGCGCTGCGCGACTTGGACGAAGAGGACGAGAAGGAAATCGAAGCTTCCAAGTTCGATTTGAGCTACATCGCCCTGGACGGAAATATCGGTTGTATGGTAAATGGCGCCGGTCTGGCGATGGCTACGATGGACATTATTAAATATTACGGCGGCGATCCGGCAAACTTCCTGGACGTAGGAGGCGGCGCGACGACGGAGAAAGTTACCGAGGCGTTCAAAATCATATTGTCCGACGAGAAGGTAAAAGGAATTTTCGTTAACATTTTCGGCGGCATTATGCGCTGCGACGTTATTGCGAACGGCGTTGTCGAAGCGGCGAAACAAGTCGGGCTCGACCGTCCGTTAGTCGTGCGTCTGGAAGGAACGAATGTCGAAATCGGCAAGAAAATTTTGTCGGAATCCGGCTTGAATATCGTTGCCGCCGATTCGATGGCGGACGGAGCGCAAAAAATCGTTGAGCTTGTAAAATAATCGGATTAGTCAAGTAAGTTCAACCTCGATCAGAAAAATTGAAGGATGTGTGAACCAATGAGTATTTTAATCGATAAAAATACGAAAGTGATCACCCAGAACATATTGGGCGCTACCGGTTTGTTCCACGCGAAGGGCGCGCTCGAATACGGAACGCAAATGGTCGGCGGCACGAAGCCGGGCAAAGGCGGAACGAATGTCGATATTACATTGGACAACGGCACGGTCGTTTCCTTGCCGATCTTCAACACGGTCGCCGAAGCGGTGAAGGAAACGGGCGCTACGGCAAGCGTTATTTACGTACCGCCGGCATTCGCGGCCGATGCGATTATGGAAGCCGTCGATGCGGAATTGGATTTGGTCATTTGTATCACCGAAGGCATTCCGGTATTGGATATGGTGAACGTGGCGCGCTACATGGAAGGCAAGAAAACTCGCCTTATCGGACCGAACTGCCCGGGCGTCATTACGCCGGGACAATGCAAAATCGGCATTATGCCGGGGTATATCCATACGCCGGGCCGCGTCGGCGTCGTATCCCGCAGCGGAACGTTGACGTACGAAGCGGTGCATCAGCTGACAACCCGCGGCATCGGCCAATCTTCGGCCGTCGGCATCGGCGGAGACCCGGTCAAAGGATCGGAGTTCATCGATATTTTGCAGCTGTTTAACGAGGATCCGGATACGGAAGCTGTCATTATGATCGGCGAAATCGGCGGAACCGCGGAAGAAGAAGCGGCGGAATGGATCCAAGCGAATATGAAAAAGCCGGTTGTAGGCTTTATCGGCGGGGTGACGGCGCCTCCGGGCAAACGAATGGGCCATGCGGGCGCGATCATTTCCGGCGGCAAAGGTACGGCGGCCGAGAAAATCGCGAAGCTGGAATCTTGCGGCATTAAAGTGGCTCCGACACCTTCCGAAATGGGCTCTACACTCGTTAGCGTCCTGGAAGAACGCGGACTGCTTGACAAATGCATCACCGTTAAACAATAATCTTCTTAGAGGTTATTCAAAAAGCCTCTTTTATGAACATATATTATAATGAAGCGGGATTTTCCCGTCTTCGTTTCCATAACGTTGCATCATCGTAAAGGTAAGCAACCTTTCATTTCCTCCGCCGGAGATGAAAGGTTGTTTTTTTATCTTAAAATGTGAAATCCTTTTCAAGATGGACTTGCATTCTTAATAAGAGTAACGCAAAATAAGAGAGGAGTTTTTCAAATGGACGATCGTCTCGTATTATTCGGATTGCATGAAATGGAAGGGATCGGCTGGGATACGATAAAACATATCGTGAATCGGCCTCAAGGCATGCAGACGTTGTTTGGCGCGAGCCGGCAAGATCTGGAGCGCTTCAGCGTAAGAACGGACCGGGCGGACTTCATTGTGCGGCAATTGACGCCTTCCTGGATCGAATCGCGGATGGAGCAATACGATCGGAAGGGGATCGGATTTGTTACGATTTGGGACGAGGAGTACCCGCCTTTGCTCAGAGAGACCCCGGCCCCGCCATGGGTGCTGTATTACAGAGGGGAAATCGGCCTGTCGCAGCGGCAGCCGCTTATCGCGATGGTCGGCACGCGCGTTCCCACCGCCTACGGCAAAAATGTTGCGCTTTCTTTCGCTTCCGATCTGGCTAAGGCCGGAGTAGTCGTCGTTAGCGGCATGGCGCGCGGCATCGATACGCGCTGCCACGAGGGAGCGTTGAGCGCCCAAGGGAAAACGATAGCGGTGCTAGGTTCGGGCATCGACGTCGTTTATCCGCGCGAGAATCGTTCGCTGTATGAACAAATATGCCGGGACGGATTGGTTCTCTCCGAATATCCCATGCAAACGCAGGCGCGGCCAGGATTATTTCCCAGACGCAACCGGATCATCGCCGGGCTGACGCTTGGCACGGTCGTCGTCGAGGCGGATGAGGACAGCGGGTCGCTCATTACGGCCGGGTACGCCGTGAACATGAACCGCGACGTATTTGCCATACCGGGCCCGATCCGCTCGCCGAAGAGTCAAGGCACGCTTAATTTGCTCAAGAAAGGCGAAGCCAAACTTACGACTGTTATGGAGGATATACTCGAAGAGTACGAATCATGGTTCGGTTTGCTGCGGCATACATACAATATTAAATCTTCGGCATCTCAGCAACGGACGCCCGAAGAAGACGAAATTTACCGTCTGATCGCGGAGAAACCGGTCACGTTTAACGAATTGCTCGCCAAAAGCAAATGCGAATTTGGACATTTGCATTCAGTTCTGTTATCTTTAACAATAAAAAAACAGATTGAACAACTTCCAGGTTCTACGTATATAATCATTTAAAATACAGTTTAGGAACGAACGGAGAGGAGGATGAACCTATGGCGGATTCACTCGTCATTGTGGAATCACCCGCGAAAGCGAAAACGATCGGCAAATATTTAGGCAGCAAATATATCGTGAAAGCGTCAATGGGTCATGTCCGCGATTTGCCGAAAAGCCAGATCGGCGTAGAAGTCGAAAACGATTTTAATCCGAAATATATTACAATCCGCGGCAAGGGTTCGGTCTTGAAAGAATTGAAAGACGCGAGCAAAAAAGTAAAAAAGGTTTATCTCGCAGCCGACCCGGATCGCGAAGGAGAAGCGATCGCATGGCATTTGGCGCATGTGCTCGATTTGAACGAATCGGACAACTGCCGCGTCGTCTTTAACGAAATAACGAAGCAAGCGGTCAAGGACGCCTTCAAGTCGCCGCGCAAAATTAATATGGATCTTGTCAAAGCGCAGCAAGCCCGCCGCATTCTGGATCGTCTCGTCGGCTACAAAATCAGTCCCCTGCTCTGGAAAAAGGTGAAAAAGGGTTTATCGGCGGGACGGGTGCAATCGGTTGCCGTGAAGATCATACTTGACCGCGAACATGAGATCGACGCTTTCGTGCCGGAAGAATATTGGTCGATCACTGCGCTGCTCTCGATCGGCAAATCCGAATTCGAAGCCAAATTCCATACGCTCGACGGCGAGAAGAAGGAGCTGAAGAGCGAGTCCGACGTGCAGCAGGTGCTTGCCGCGATCGATAAACAAACCTTTACGGTCGGCGAGGTGAAAGAACGGGAACGGCAGCGCCATCCTTCGCCGCCGTTTATTACCAGCTCGCTGCAGCAGGAAGCGGCCCGCAAGTTGAATTTCCGCGCCGCTAAAACGATGTCGGTCGCGCAGCAATTATATGAGGGCGTCGACCTGGGCAAAGAGGGCACCGTCGGTTTAATCACGTATATGCGTACCGATTCGACGCGGATCGCCGCGACGGCGCAAGAAGAAGCGAAACAATATATCGTCGATAAGTTCGGAGCGGAGTACGCGCCCGAAACGCCAAGGCAATACTCCAAGAAAGGCGCGAACGCGCAAGATGCGCATGAAGCGATACGTCCGACGTCCGTACTGCGCGTGCCGGATGAGATTAAAGAGTACATGAGCAGAGACCAGTACCGCTTGTATAAGCTCATTTGGGAACGGTTCGTCGCCAGTCAAATGGCTTCCGCTTTGCTTGATACGCTCACGGTGGATATTGCCGCCGGACGCGCCGGATTTCGCGCGGTCGGTTCGAAAGTCCGTTTCAAAGGGTTTATGAAAGTCTATATCGAGGGCAACGACGACGGCACGACCGATGACGATAAGCTGCTCCCGCCGCTTGCGAAGGGCGATAAGGTCGCTTCCAAACAAATCGAACCGAAGCAGCATTTCACGCAGCCGCCGCCGCGCTATACGGAAGCGCGCCTCGTCCGAACGCTGGAGGAACTCGGGATCGGGCGTCCAAGCACCTATGCGCCGACGCTGGAGACGATTCAAAAGCGCGGGTACGTTGCGGTGGAAGACAAAAAATTCGTCCCGACCGAATTGGGGGAACTGGTCATTCAACAAATGGAGCAGTTTTTCCCGGAAATATTGGACGTCGAGTTTACGGCGCATATGGAAGAAGACTTGGATCACGTGGAAGAAGGCGAAGGCGATTGGGTCAAGGTGCTGAGCCAATTTTACGATTCGTTTGAGAAGCGTCTCGAAGTGGCGGAAGAAGAGATGAAGGAAATTGAAATCGAGGATGAAGTATCGGACGAAATATGCGAGAAATGCGGCAGGCATTTTGTATATAAAATGGGGCGCTTCGGCAAATTTCTCGCTTGCTCTGGCTTCCCGGACTGCCGGAATACGAAGCCGATCGTCAAAGATACGGGAGTCACTTGCCCGACATGCCATACCGGTGTCGTCGTCGAACGGCGAAGCAAGAAAGGGCGGATTTTCTACGGCTGCTCCCGCTATCCGGAATGCGATTTCGTCTCGTGGGATAAGCCGGTGGCGAAACCGTGCCCGAACTGCGGCGGCTTAATGGTAGAGAAACGAAGCAAGCAAGGAACGAAGCATCAATGCACGCAATGCGGCCATTCCGAGGAGTTGGCGGAAGACCAGCAATAGAATGCTACCGAACCGGTTTTCCTGCGTACTACTATAGAAGCGGCTTATCGTCCGCAGCGCGGATGGCCAAAGCCGCGAAAGCAATCAAGCTTCGCTAAACTTTAGGGGGGGGGACTACGGTGACAGACAACATGAAAGTAACGGTAATCGGGGCGGGCCTCGCCGGCAGCGAAGCCGCTTGGCAAATCGCTTCCTACGGCGTCCCCGTCGTATTATATGAAATGCGTCCCGTCCGGCAAACGCCCGCTCATCATACGGATAAATTCGCCGAGCTCGTATGCAGCAACAGTTTGCGGGCCAACGGCTTGACGAATGCGGTCGGCGTGTTGAAAGAAGAGATGCGCATATTGAATTCGCTCATCTTGAACAGCGCCGACCGGAACGCCGTTCCGGCGGGGGGCGCGCTTGCCGTCGACCGGGACGGTTTTTCCGAGGATGTGACGCGGACGCTCAGGGAGCATCCGCTCATCGAAGTTCGCAACGAGGAACTGACGGAATTGCCGCAGGAAGGCGTCGTCGTCGTGGCGACGGGCCCGCTCACTTCGCCCGCCCTGTCGGAACAGATCAAGCAGCTGATGGGCGAGGAATATTTTTATTTTTACGATGCGGCGGCGCCGATCGTCGAGAAAGATTCAATCGATATGAACAAAGTGTATTTGGCCTCCCGTTACGACAAAGGGGAAGCGGCTTATTTAAACTGCCCGATGAACGAGGAAGAGTTCAACGCGTTTTATGAAGCGCTCATAACGGCGGAAACGGCGGCTCTGAAGGAATTTGAAAAAGAAATTTACTTCGAAGGATGCATGCCGATCGAAGTAATGATGCAGCGCGGGAAACAGACGGCTTTATTCGGTCCGATGAAACCGGTCGGCCTCGTCAACCCGCATACGGGAGAGCTTCCTTACGCGGTCGTGCAGCTGCGCCAAGATAACGCGGCGGGCACATTATACAATATGGTAGGCTTTCAGACCCATTTGAAATGGGGAGAGCAGAAGCGGGTATTCTCCATGATCCCGGGGCTTGAAAATGCGGAATTCGTTCGTTACGGCGTTATGCATCGCAACACCTTTATCAATTCGCCCAAACTGATGCGTCCGACGTACCAATTCCGCGGCCGCGACACGCTTTTCTTTGCCGGACAAATGACCGGAGTCGAAGGATACGTCGAATCGGCGGCGTCCGGTTTAATCGCAGGTTTGAACGCCGCCCGTCTCGCGAAAGGGCAAGCGTGCTTGACCCTGCCTCAAGAAACGGCGTTAGGCAGCATGGCCGAATATATTACGACGACGGATTTCCGGAATTTTCAACCGATGAATGCCAATTTCGGTTTGTTCCCGCCGCTTGGCGAGCGGATCCGCAACAAAAAGGAAAAAAACGAGAAAATAGCACATCGTGCGCTGGAAACGTTGCGTCATTTCGCGACGCGGCATGCATTAAACTATAACAGCGCCGTTTCGGTGGAACAAGGATGACGACCCGAGCGTGCGGATGGAAGAAGCAGCTTTTTTGCGGCTGTTTTTTTCATTTGCCGATTCGGGAATGATTGAGGATTGAGAACGTTATACGTTAGGGGGAGTTAGGATGGAAACGACGTTTCACGCAACGACGATATGCGCGGTGCGCCATAACGGCAAAGGAGCGATCGCGGGCGACGGCCAGGTGACGTTCGGCAATGCGATGGTGATGAAACAGCATGCCAAGAAAGTCCGCAGATTGTACCGCGGGCAAGTCGTGGCCGGTTTCGCGGGCTCCGTTGCGGATGCCATTACTTTATTCGAGAAATTCGAAGCGAAATTGGAAGAACATCACGGCAATTTGCAAAGAGCGGCTGTCGAATTGGCCAAAGATTGGCGTTCGGACCGGGTGCTGCGCAAGCTGGAGGCGATGATGATCGTTATGGATCAGACGGGAATGCTGCTCTTGTCCGGCAACGGCGAAGTGATCGAGCCCGACGACGGCGTCATCGCGATCGGTTCGGGCGGTCCTTACGCCCTATCCGCCGCCCGCGCTTTGAAACGGCATTCGGCCGGAATGGAAGCGAAGGAGATGGCGGAAGCTTCGCTGCAAATCGCGTCCGAAATATGCGTATATACGAACGGCAATATCATCGTCGAAGAAGTATAACGGAGGGATGAACATTGAGAAACCAGACGTTAACGCCTCGTCAAATTGTATCGGAATTGGATAAGTACATTATCGGGCAAAAGACGGCCAAAAAATCGGTGGCGGTCGCATTGCGCAACCGCTACCGCCGCAGTTTGCTGGATGAGTCGATGCGAGAGGAAATTGTGCCGAAGAACATCTTGATGATCGGACCGACCGGGGTAGGCAAAACGGAAATTGCACGCCGTTTGGCGAAGCTCGTCGGCGCCCCGTTCGTGAAAGTGGAAGCGACGAAATTTACGGAGGTCGGTTACGTCGGTCGCGATGTGGAATCGATGGTGCGCGACTTGATCGAAACGTCGATCCGTATGGTCAAGCTGGAAAGAACGGAAAAAGTGAAAGATAAAGCTGAGGAACTCGCCAACGAGCGGATCGTTCACATTTTGGTTCCTTCCGGGACCAAAAACAAAAATCAACGCAACCCGTTCGAGATGCTGTTCGGCAACAATGCCAATGCGCAACAGCCTCAAGAAGAGCAGGAGAACGATCCGAGTGTGGCCGAACGCCGCCGCCAAGTCCGATTCAACTTGCTTGCGGGCAAACTGGAGGACGACGCGATCGAGATCGACGTCGAAGATACGGCGCCTACGATGTTCGATATGCTGGCCGGACAAGGCAACGACCAGATGGGCATGAACATGCAGGAAATGCTGGGCAGCTTGATGCCGAAACGGACCAAAAAACGCAAACTGGCGATCAGGGAAGCGAGAAAAGTGCTTACCCAGGAGGAAGCCAATAAATTGATCGATATGGACGATTGCATCCAAGAATCGATCCAACGGGCCGAGCAGTCCGGAATCATTTTTATCGACGAAATCGATAAAATCGCGAGCAATTCGCGGAGCGGCTCCGGTCCCGACGTATCGCGCGAAGGGGTCCAACGCGATATTTTGCCGATCGTGGAAGGTTCGACCATCATGACCAAATATGGGCCGGTCAAAACGGACTATATTTTGTTCATCGCCGCCGGAGCGTTTCATATCGCCAAGCCGTCGGATTTAATTCCCGAATTGCAGGGTCGTTTTCCGATCCGGGTGGAGCTGAACAGCTTGAGCATGGACGATTTCGTTTCGATCCTGACGGAACCGGAAAATGCGTTGACCAAACAATATGTCGAATTGCTCAAAACCGAAGATATCGAAATCGAATTCTCCGCGGAAGCGATTCGCGAAATCGCCAATATTGCCGCCACGGTCAATCAAAATACCGAAAATATCGGAGCGCGCAGACTGCATACGATTCTTGAAAAATTGTTGGAGGATCTATCGTTCGAAGCGCCTGAATTGACGTTGTCGCATATGGTGATCACTCCGGAATATGTAAGGGAGAAGCTGGGCAATATTGCGCAAAACCGCGATTTAAGCCAATATATTTTATAAAGTAATTATCGATGCAGGGAGGCAAAGCAAAATGACATTGCTTTCCAAAACGCGCAGTTTAAACAGGCTGCTTCAGCAGGCGGCGGGCAAAGCCGTCAATTTTCAGGAAATGGCGGATGTATTGCGCGATACGATCGGCGCGGACGTATTCGTCGTCAGCCGTAGAGGCAAAGTGCTTGGCTTCGCTTTGACGGATGCCGCGAATCGGGATATGCTGCCGCATTCCGAGCCGGATCGGCTATATTTTGGAGAAGAGCATAATCATTTGCTTCTGCATATCCGGGAAACGGCGTCCAATTCGGATGCGGAACGGCTTTACCATACCGCCGCCGCACAGATCGCGGAGGCGGTCGGCCGCCGGATCGCGGCCGTCGTGCCGATTATCGGCGGCGGAGAGCGGATCGGAACGCTCGTTTTGTCGCGCGGGGAGAAGCCGTTTGCCGACGACGATTTCATTTTGGCGGAATACGGCTCGACCATTGTCGCCATGGAAATTTTGCGGATGCGGGCCGAAGAAAAGGAAACGGAAATTCGCAGCAAAACGGCGGTTCTCGTCGCCGTCAACTCGCTTTCTTTCAGCGAGCTTGAGGCGGTGGAGCAAATTTTCGAAGAAATGGGCGGCAACGAAGGATTGCTGGTCGCATCGAAAATCGCCGACAAAGCGGGAATCACTCGCTCGGTCGTTGTCAACGCGTTGCGCAAGCTTGAAAGCGCCGGCGTCGTTGAGACGCGTTCGCTGGGGATGAAAGGAACGTACATCAAAATATTAAACGAGCAATTGCCGCAACGATTCAAAAAATAATGAAAGTGATTGAAAATAATGAAAAGCATTCGACAAGTCCTACCTTTTGTCAAAAGATAGGGCTTTTTGCTTATTGTGAAAATGTGCAAACTATTTAAATATTAGTTTAGGACTTAATTCGTGCAAGAAACCGATAATTCGGGATGTTTTTTTGTGATTATGTCGAATAAAGAAGGAATTACAGAACTATTGTTGAATTAACAAAGTATTAAATTACCTCATGGAAGGTGGGAGATTTGTGAAATTGCTAGACGGTGCGAGCTTTAACCGGCTGCTAGGCGCGATCGACGCCGCAACGCTTCGCCATCAAGTAACCGCCAACAATATCGCCAATGAAGATACGCCCTATTTTAAAAGGTCTGAAGTCGCGTTCGAAACGTTGCTGCAAAATCAATTGAACGGCCAAATGCCTAGCTTGGAAGGGCGAAGAACGGACCCGCGTCATATTCCGATAGGAACAGCGGCATCCGTACCGCAGGCGCAAATTCATACGGAGCAACTGACGAACATGAATAATAATATGAACAATGTCGATATTGATCGAGAAATGTCGTTGCTTGCGGAAAACCAGTTGCGGTACAATACGATGATCCAACAAGTGAATCATGAAATTCGAATGATGCGAACTGCAATCGAAGGGAGAAGATAAAGTTGAAAATTAGCAACAGTTTCCAAATAAGTTCTTCTGCATTATCGGCCCAAAGATTACGCATGGATGTCATCTCGTCCAACATCGCCAATGCGGAAACGACCCGAGCGCAACTCGTGAATGGTAAATTCGTACCGTACAGACGCAAGATGGTTGTTATGGAGCCTTACCAAAACAACTTCGACCAAATGCTGCAATCCAAAATCGGAGGAGCGGCGGGAGAGCCGAATGCCGGCAGAGGCGTTAAGATTACGAAAATTGAAGAAGACCGGAGTCAGTTCAGGCAAGTATACAACCCGACGCATCCGGATGCGGACGAGAACGGCTATGTGCTGATGCCGAACGTCGATATGTTGAAGGAAATGGTAGACATGATCATGGCGACACGTTCGTATGAGGCGAACGTTACGGCATTGAACGCGTCGAAAGGGATGATTATGAAAGCTTTGGAGATCGGCAGATAGTCCAAACTGTCTCATCTTAATACCGTTTGGAGGGGTACATAATGATACATAACGTGATGTTTAATTCGATCGGAAGCCAGCAGAAGACGGTTGGAGCGGCGCAAGCGGACCGAACTCCTGCGCAAGCGACGAAACAATTCGGCGAATATTTGAAAAACGCAATCGATCAAGTGGAAGCCCAAGAACAAACGGTTCATGCCATGAACGACAAATTTCTGCTTGGGGAAGTGAATGTCGACGAACTCTTGATTACGTCCGAACAAGCGTTGCTCAGCCTTCAGCTAACGTCGCAAATCCGGAATAAAGTGATCGAGGCCTACCAGGAAATCATGCGAATTCAGTTGTAATCGAACTACTTTATCTCAAAGATTTACATAGCAAAGTTCGGGTGGGGTGACACTGTTGAATGAAAAAATCGGCCAATTTCGGGAAAGGGCCACTCAATACTGGAATCACTTCGGTAAAACGCAAAAAATCGCACTTTTATCCATTTTAGGCATTGTCCTTATCGTTATCGTTTTACTTACATATCAATTTACAAAAACCGAATACGAAGTCGCCTTTCAAGACTTGAACGCGGTGGATGCGGCGGCGATTATGAGCCAGCTGGACGCAAACAACATCAGCTATAAGCTGGGGGCGGACGGCAAATCGATCTCCGTGCCGAGCGCGCAAGCCGCGAAAGTGCGGGTCGATATCGGTTCCCAAGGGATCATTCAAAACGGTTCCCTCGGATTCGGAGCCTTTAGTGAAAGCTCCACCTTCGGAACGACGGACCGCGAATTCGACGTGAAGTACAACAACGCGTTGAATGGCGAGATACAGCAGCTCTTGAATCGAATGCAAGGCGTCAGCGATTCGAAAGTCGTCGTGACGTTGCCGAAAGAAAGCGTATTTGCCGGCTTGGAAGAAAATGAAAAAGCATTGGCGTCGGTATCGCTCAAATTCAAGCCGGGCTACCGGCCGAATCAAGAAGCCGTCGATTCCTATTTCAATTTGGTGAAGACGGCGGTTCCAAAGCTGGCGCTCGAAGATATTACGATTACGAGCGAAGAAGGCGAATTGATCTCATCCGTGCAAGGCGGGATGAGAGGCACGTTGTCGAGCGCAATCGAAGAACAAATGAAACTTCGCAAAAAATTCGAAAACGACATCCGCAACAGCGTCAAGCAATTTCTGGGCCGCTGGGTATCCCCGGACAAAATTGACGTCTTGGTAGCGGCGAGCATTAATTTCGATAAAAAGAATTCGGAGGAACGATTAGTCGAACCGGTAAATACCGTCGATACGAAAGGGATTGAAATTAGCGTACAGCAAATTCAAAAATCATTTAACGGCACGAACGGGCAAGCCGGCGGAATTGCCGGAATGGGACAACAGGAAGTTCCCGGTTATCCCGGCGCCGACAATAGCGGGACGACGAACTCGGAGGAAAACTCCAGTACGATTAATTACGAAGTGAATCGGATTACGAATCAAATCGTGTCAAGTCCCTATACGGTCAAAGATTTATCGATCAATGTCGCATTCGAGCCGCCCGGCGGCAATCCCGCCAACCTGGATGAAAGCACGAAGCTGGCCATTGAGACGGTTCTCGTCAATTATGTACGCGCATCGCTTGCAGATTCCGGTGTTACATATACAGACGAGGAATTGGCCAAAAAAGTTTCGGTCGTCGCGCAAAATTTTGGCGGAGCTGCCGAAACGACGGGAACAGGCGGAATCGCAACCGGATGGTGGATCGGAGGAGGCGTTCTGGCGCTCGCATTATTGGCGGGAACAGCCGTCCTGATTAGCCGACGGCGCAAGCGGCAGGAGATGGAAGAAGAGGAAATTCCGCTGCCCGCAAAAGTCGAGTTTCCTTCGATTGACCTTGAGAATACGACAAACGAAAGCCAAGTCCGCAAACAATTGGAGACGCTCGCAAAGAAAAAGCCGGACGAGTTCGTCAATTTGCTACGCACCTGGCTCGTTGAAGAAACGAGGTGAATCATATGGCCAAATTGCAGTCTCAACAACAAAGTTTGACCGGCAGACAAAAAGCGGCGATCTTATTAATTACGTTAGGTCCCGAAGTGTCCTCGCAAATTTTTAAACATTTGCGCGAAGACGAAATCGAGCAATTGACATTGGAAATTGCCAACGTTCGCAGAGTGGACAGCGCCGAAAAAGAAACGATACTATCCGAGTTTCATCAAATCTGCATGGCGCAGGAATATATATCGCAGGGCGGCATTACGTATGCCAAAGAAATTTTGGAGAAGGCGCTCGGCTCGCAAAAGGCGATGGAGGTCATCAATCGCTTGACGGCGACATTGCAGGTTCGTCCATTCGATTTTGCGCGCAAAGCCGATCCGGCGCAAATTTTGAACTTCTTGCAGAACGAAAATGCGCAAACCATCGCGCTCGTGTTGTCGTACTTGCAGTTCGAACAGGCGGCGGTCATCCTGTCGTCCTTGCCGCAGGACAAGCAGGCGGAAGTGGCGCGGCGCATCGCGATTATGGACAGCACTTCCCCGGAAGTGATCAGCCAGGTCGAGCGCGTGCTCGAGCAGAAGCTGTCTTCGACGGTGACGCAAGACTATACGAATGCCGGCGGCATTGAATCGATCGTTCAAATCTTGAACGGCGTCGACCGCGGTACGGAACGAACCATTCTGGATTCTCTCGAAATCCAGGATCCGGAGCTCGCCGAAGAAATCAAGAAACGGATGTTTGTATTCGAAGATATCGTCAATGTGGATAACCGTTCGATTCAACGCATTATTCGCGATATCGAAAATTCCGATCTGCAGCTCGCTTTGAAGGTGGCCAGCGAAGAAGTGCGCGACGTCATTTTCCGCAATATGTCGAAACGGATGGCCGAAACGTTCAAGGAAGAGATGGAATATATGGGACCCGTTCGATTGCGTGACGTGGAAGAAGCGCAAACGCGCATCGTAGCGACGATCCGCAGGTTGGAGGAAGCAGGTGAGGTCATCATCGCCCGCGGCGGAGGAGATGATATCATTGTCTAATTTGCTTAAATCTTTTCAATATATTTCGGTAGAAGATTTGAAACTATTAGAACGAGTTCATCAAACCGCATCCGCGGAGCCGGAAGAGCATTCGGACGGCCATGAAGAAGAAGGAATTTTGTCTGAAAATGACGAACATGAATTGACGCGGAGACAAATATTGGAGGAAGCGGCGAGCGTGGCGGACGAAAGGTTGCGGGAAGCGGCCGAAGAGGCGGAACGCATCGTCGCGGCCGCGAAAGCCGAAGCCGAGGCATGGTGGGAGCAGCGCAGGCAGGAAGACGAACAATGGATGGAAATGCATAAGCTGGAAGGGTTCGAACAAGGGTATCAGGACGGATTGCGGCAAGCCGAAGCGGCCATGAAGGAAAAGGCCGAGCAAATGATCGCCGAAGCTGGATCGATTCTCGAACAGGCCTACCGCGCCAAGGAGCAAATCATTCAAGACGCGGAACCGTTTCTGGTCGATCTAAGCGCCGCGATCGCCGAGAAAATCGTCGACAAGCAGTTGTCGATCGAACCGGAATATGCGATCGAACTGATCAAAAAAACTCTTTCCCGCAAAAGGGAACAAGGCGTGATCACGTTATGCGTTTCGCCCGCCCATTTTGCGTTTGTGCAAGCGGCGAGGGACGAACTAGCGCTTGCGATCGATTCGCAAGCGGAGCTGCAAATATTGCCGGATTCGTCGGTCAAAGACCGCGGCTGCGTGATTCGCTCCGCTTACGGCAGCATCGACGCAACGATCGATACGCAATTGACGGAAATCAAGAAAGAACTTTATCAAATCGCCTTGCATGATGAGGAGCGGATGTCCGGCCATGAAAATGCTTAAGGCGGATCGTTACATAGAACATTTGAAGCATCTGGATCCGATTCGCGTCAACGGAAAAGTGACGCAAGTCATCGGACTTACGGTCGAATCGGAAGGGCCGGATGCCAGCATAGGAGATTTATGCTATATCTATCCTACGAAATCTTCGGCCCCGCTTAAAGCGGAAGTCGTCGGATTTCGGGACAACAAAGTCATTCTTATGCCGCTTGGAGAGCTGCACTCGATCGGCCCGGGCTGCGATGTCGTCGGAACGGGCAAGCCGCTGTCGGTCCAAGTCGGTTCGGAACTCCTTGGCAAAGTGTTGGACGGCCTTGGGCAACCGCTCGACGGATCGTTCATTCCGAGCCGGATGACGCATTATTCGACGTTCAACGTTCCTTCGAACCCGTTGTTGCGGCCTCGGGTCGCCGAACCGCTCGGAACCGGCGTACGGGCGATCGACGGCCTGCTTACGATGGGGAAAGGACAAAGGGTAGGCATTTTCGCGGGATCCGGCGTCGGAAAAAGTACGCTTCTTGGCATGGTCGCTCGCAATACGTCGGCTGACGTCAATGTCATTGCGTTAATCGGAGAACGCGGAAGAGAAGTGCTCGATTTCATCGAAAGCGATCTTGGGCCTGAAGGACTAGAAAGATCGGTCGTCGTTGTGGCGACATCCGATCAGCCTGCGCTCATACGGATCAAAGGGGCGCTAATCGCAACGACGATCGCCGAATATTTTCGGGACCGCGGATTAAACGTCATGTTGATGATGGACTCGGTTACGCGCTATGCGATGGCGATGCGCGAAGTAGGACTTGCGATCGGCGAACCGCCGGCTACGAGAGGATATACGCCGTCCGTCTTCGCCAGTTTGCCGAAGCTGTTGGAGCGGGCCGGAACGGGACCGAAAGGCTCGATCACCGCGTTTTATACCGTGCTCGTCGACGGGGACGACATGAACGAGCCGATTGCCGACGCGGTGCGCGGCATATTGGACGGCCATATCGTACTGAACCGGGGCATTGCGAACAAAGGGCATTTTCCGGCGATCGACGTCATGGCGAGCGTAAGCCGCGTCATGAAAGACATCGTTTCCCGGGAACAAACCGAGGCTGCCGAGAATATAAAGCGGCTGATGGCCGTTTATAAAAGTTCGGAAGATTTGATCAATATCGGCGCTTATCAACGAGGTTCGAACGCCGAGATCGACCTGTCGCTCCAGTACATACAGGCAATATGGGATTTTACGAAACAGAGGATAGACGAGAAGACGACCTTGGAGGAAACGCAGGCGCGGCTTATCGCCGAGTTCCACAACATCGGGTAGCGCGCGCATCGGATCGCAGTTATTAAGGAGTTGATCCTATTTGATAAAGTTTCATTATCCTTTCCAAAAAATATTGGATTTGAAAGGAAACGAGAAGACGCAAGCGGAATGGATGTTGTCGGCGGCCGTAGGAGCGCTGGAGGCGGAAGAGCAAGGATTGCGCCGGTTGGAAGCGGAGAAAAGCCGGACGCTGGAGGCGGTGCAGCGGCTTTCCGCGGAAAGCTCGTCGGTTGTGAAGCTGCAGGAAATGCAGGAGTACTTAAGTCATTTGAACCTGTGCATCGAGAAAAAGATCAAGGAGGTTCAATCCGCTCGTACGAATGTATCCAAGAAGCAGCAGCATTTAACGGAAAAAATGTTGGACGAAAAGGTATGGCTCAAGGCGAAGGAAAGAGCGCAAGAGCAATTTCGCGGCCAAATGCTTCGCGTCGAGCAGCATGAACTGGATGAAATCGCAACCGTCCGCTTTTCATTGACGAACCGATGACGTATGCGGAAGAAGAAGCGTCGCCCCAGCGCTTTTGGAAGGAGGAATCAGATTGGCGGAGGCAGATGTAGAGAAAAGTTCCTTCGGCGGGTTTGAACGGTTTTTGTTTTTTATAACGCCGATTATATTTACGATCGTATTGCTTGTCGTACTATTGACCTTGTTTAATTACCCTTTGCGCCATAACCTGCTGGAGTTTGCCAGCAAAATACCGATCGTGAATCAATGGGTTCCCGCTCCGGCGCAAGAAGCAGATCCGAAAGGAACGGAAGAATCCGAGATGCAAACCGCGGCGACGGAAGCGACGGTAAGGGAATTGAAGCAGCTTTTGGCCGCCAAAAACGCAGAACTGGAACAGGCGATCGCGGCAACCGCGACCAAAGAATCGGAAGCAGCGGAATTGCAAACGAAAATAGACGCATTGGAAAAACAGTTCGACCAGAAGAAGCAAACGGACGAACAATACGTTGAGCAGATCAATGCTCTCGCAGGCATGTACGCGAAAATTTCGCCGAGCAAAGCTGCGCCGATATTGGAAAATTTGACGATGGACGAGCTGGTTCTCGTGCTGCATGCCATGCGGACGGACGATCGCGTGAGAGTGCTCGAGAAAATGAATCCGAAGGTGGCTGCGGATGCCTCCATTCGTTTGAAAGATGTCGAACCGGCGGAAAATATGGCGATTGCCGCGCTGCAATCCCGCATTTCCCGGCTCGAAGCGGAGGCGAAAAAGCCTAGCAATACGCTGGACAGCGATCAATTGAGCAAAACGTTTATGGCGATGACGCCGAAAAGCGCGGCGACGTTGGTGCTCGATACGGCGAAGATTAGCCAAGACAAAGCGCTTTCGATTTTGAAGTCGGTTGACGACGCGACCCGTTCCCGCATCTTGGGAGCGATGTCCGAAGGAGATTCCTCGGATGAAGCCGCTAAATTGTTGGCAAAGCTGCTCCCAGCCAAGTAAACGGGGAAGGCGGATGACACGAAAGGAGGTGAAAACGATGAATGTGATGATTTCTAACGTATTATCGGGCAGTTCCGCGAGCGCCGTGACAGGCAAAGGCGGAGCGTCTTCGCCTAGTCAAGCCGCGGATCCGTTCGGTCAAATGCTCGTGCATGTCCTCGGCGGCAACATCGCCTCCGGCGATCAAGCGAGCGCGGCGAATCCGTTGAACGGAGCGGTCGGCTCGTTATTCTCTCTGACGGGCGGAAACGGCGAAGAGGACATGCAATGGCTCATTGCGCTAATCCTCGGCATGCTGCAGCAAACCGACGGCAAAGTGGAGCAGGATAAGGAATTGCTTCAACAATTGCAGCAATGGTTGGCTCAGGCGAACGAAGTATTGGCGGCAATGCTCGCGGCAGGCGGCCAGAACATCGCGGAAGCAGAGACGAGCGGAGGGGCAATCGAGCTCGACTTGGCAAGCCATCCTGAAACGTTGCGCTTTGCCGTACAGGACGCTCTCGTGCAATTGGCGGCCATAGCGCAGTCCGGGCAGCATACGGCAAGGCAAACCGCGGCGGAATCGAACGCTCCGGCAGCCGCAACGCAAGCGCAGCCGCATCAAGCGATATTGACGGCGGCAAGCGGCGAACAAGCGGCGCAATTGATCAAATCGCTGCAAACGCTGTTGAAAGCAGCTGGGATCGATGGCGCGGATCACTCGGCGTTTGTACGCCATATGATGGCGGCGAACACGGCTGCTTCGGGCCAAACGGCTCAACCGCTGCAAATGAATATGAGCTCTGCGGCTCAGCAGTCGCAAATCGCGGCGAACCAGGCTGCAGCAGGCGAAACGTTGCGCGCGGACGTCCAGACCGTTCGTCCTTCCGGCGAATCGGCGGATACGGGCGGACAAACCGTAACGGCGGGCCAGTTGTCGCTCCGTACGGGCGATCATGTGCAAGTGAAAGCGCCGGAGGCGGTCAACGCGAACAATGTGCCGCAAGATATGACCCGGTTTATCGTCAAGCAGATGAGCTTCGCCAAACTGCACGGCATGTCCGAAGCGAAAATATCGCTGTATCCGGAGCATTTAGGACAGGTGGACGTGAAAATTACGCTTCAGAACGGGCAGTTGGTCGCTTCGTTCGTAACGGAACGGGCGGCGGCAAGAGAGCTGCTTGAGAACCAGATGGTACAATTGCGAGCTGCGCTCCAGGCGCAAGGATTGCAAGTGGAGAAGTTGGAAGTAACGCATAACGAGAACTTGTCTTCCCAATTGTTCCAGGAACAACGGCAGCAACACCGCGAGCAGCAAGCTTCCGAACAGCAGAACAAGAAGCGCGGAGCGAACGTAGAAGAAATCGAGTCCGGCTTCCGATTCGATATGGATGAACAAGCGGAGGCGGACAGAATTGGAGACGAAAGCTCGTTTACGGCCAGCGCCTAGATTGCGAAGGAGGTGATCGCGTTTGGCAAGCGACATCATTTCAACGAAAAATGTTTGGCCGAATTACAGCCCTGAAAATGTGGCGGCGGCAAGCAAGAAAGAACATAAGCAAACGCTGGGGAAAGACGATTTTTTCAAAATTTTGATTACCCAGCTGCAAAATCAAGACCCGACGCAACCGCTGCAAGACCGGGAATTTATCGCCCAAATGGCCCAGTTCACTTCCGTTGAGCAGCTCATGAATATTTCGAAACAACTCGGCGTGATGCAGCAGTCGCTTGGAGCGTCTTCGGGACTGATCGGCAAAGTGGTCAGTTGGACGGTGCCAGGCGATCCTCCGGAGACGAAAAGCGGCGTCGTCGAATCGATCGTCATTAAAGAAGGTGTGCAATACGCCCAAGTAGGCGAGGAGCAAATCGAGCTGGACAAGATCGAGAAAATCGAAAACGACACCGGGATGATCGATGACGGCGAGAATGGCAACGATTCGGATGTTTCCGAACCTGACAACGCCGATGAGGAAGACGCATTGGATGGAACCGGAGAGGATGCGCTATGACGGATCGCTTGACGATAGGACAGTTATATCCGGGGAAAGTGCCTCCGGCGGCGGTGCGGAACAAGGCGTTAGCGCCGGCGTATCCACCGAACGGTCCAAGCTTTCAGCGGCTGCTCGAGAATGAGCTTGTCCGGTTTAGCCAGCATGCGGAGATGAGACTCGCCCAGCGCGGAATCGAGCTTCAGCCCGATCATTTGACGAAAATCGGATCGGCGATCGACAAAGCCGCATCCAAAGGGGCGAACGATTCGCTGATCATTATGAGCGACATGGCTTTTATCGTCAATGTGAAAAACCGGACGGTCGTGACGGCGATGGACAGCGCATCGATGCAGGACAATGTGTTTACGCAAATTGACAGCGCAATTGTAGTTTCATAAGGGCCGGACCGAAAAGGGAGCCCGGCGGTCGCGGATCGACGGATGCGATCGCAAACTGCAATCATTACGTTAAGGAGGAGTATCACCATGTTAAGATCAATGTATTCCGGCGTTTCAGGCATGCGCGGTTTCCAAACGAAGCTTGACGTCATCGGCAACAATATCGCCAACGTGAATACGGCGGGCTTCAAAGCGGGACGCGTCATGTTCAAAGACATTATGAGCCAAACGGTCGCCGGCGTCACGGCGCCGAATGACGGCCGCGGCGGGGTGAATCCGCAGCAAGTCGGTCTCGGCGTAGCGGTCGCGGCGATCGATACGATCCATTTAGGCGGCAGCGCGATGACGACGAACAGCCCGCTCGACTTGCGGATCGACGGCGACGGTTTCTTCATCGTCAAGATGGGCGAGGATCAGGGAGTGCCCTACTTGACCCGCGCCGGCAATTTTACGGTGGACGCGGATCGCAATCTGGTGAATGCGGATGGTTTGAACGTCTGCGATACCGGCGGTACGCCGATTGTCATTGACGGAGATGCGGTCAGCTTCTCGATCGGTCAGGACGGTTACATTATGTTGACAACGGCCGACGGCGAGATCGAACAAGGGCCGCAGATCGGAATTGCCAAGGTTGTTAACCCGGCCGGTCTGGAGAAAATCGGCGGCAATTTGTACCGGATGACGGCCAACGCGAACCCGGGCGGCGCGCTGGGTGAATTTTTCGGGGGCAACGATGCGGAGAACGGAACCGGCGCCATTATTACCGGGCAGCTTGAAATGTCGAACGTCGACCTGACGAACGAATTTACGGAAATGATCGTGGCGCAGCGCGGATTCCAGGCGAACTCCAGAATTATTACGACTTCGGACGAAGTGCTTCAAGAAGTTGTGAACTTGAAACGATAATGCCCCAAATGTTGGACGTTGATTGACGGAATATGAAATAGCAGGAAATGGCATCGATTTGTTGTACGTTTGTTTACAACAGCCGGTTCGTCCCGGAAGAGCTCCGTCTCTTCCGGGGGAATCGCGAAGGAGGATATCTATGATTTCCGTGACGCGTTTGAACGGTTCTCAAGTGTGGGTCAACGCTTTGTTAATCGAGAGCATCGAGGAAACGCCGGATACATACATAACGTTAGTTACAGGCAAAAAAATGATCGTGTTGGAAAAGGCCGACGAAGTGATTCGACTGATGAAGGAATACGTTAGCAGTGTCGGCGTGCTCGGCGCGACCATCAAGTTCCAATCGACGGAGGGGTCATCATGAAGAAGATGTTGCCATGGCTCATTACCATATTACTGGCCATCACCTTGATCATACTTGCGGCTTTTTTGTTATATAGGACGTTTATCGCCGACACCGATAAAACGCCGGTGCAAAACGCCGTAGAGCAAGTGGAGGCAAAGAAATTGTCGGCGAACGAAATCGTGGAAGTGACATCGCAAATTAGTGAAATTAAAACGAATTTGGGGGATCCGGATTATATCGTAATGATCAGCTTCGCGTTTCAACTGGACAAGAAAAAAACGAAGGAAAATTTCGACAAAATTAAGGACATCAATATTAAGCCGATTATTATTAAAACGTTGGCGGACATGAAGCCTGAGGAGTTGACAGGCGCAAACGGCAAAGACCAATTAAGCGCCAAGCTTGTCAATTTGATCAACAAGACGCTGCCGGACGGCAAGCTGGTTAAAATCGACGTGACGGACTTCATTATGTCGAGCATCTAGCCGGTGCGCCGCAAGCGATGACGCTAAGGGGGTGAAACGATTGGTTGATGTTTTATCACAGAATGAGATCGATGCTTTACTTGCAGCTCTTTCTTCCGGCGAAATGGATGCGGAAGAATTGAAAAAAGAAGAATCGCAGAAAAAAATCCGTTCTTACGATTTTAAAAGAGCCGTCCGTTTCTCCAAAGATCATATTCGCAGTTTAACGCGGATTCATGAAAACTTTGCCCGTTATTTGACGACCTATTTTTCTGCGCAGCTTCGAACGTTTGTGCAAATCAACGTCGTTCAGGTGGAGCAGCTGCCTTACGACGAGTTTATTCGGTCCATCCCGAAAATGACGATATTGAACATTTTTGAGGCGGAGCCGCTCGAAGGAAGAATGGTGCTCGAAGTTCATCCCAACGTCGCTTATGCCATGTTGGATCGCTTATTGGGAGGCATCGGCACGGCGCCGTCCAAAATTACCGCATTGACGGAAATCGAGACGATCGTCATGGAGCGAATTTTCAGCAGAGCGTTCGAAAGCTTGCAGGAAGCGTGGAAAACGGTGATCGATATTACTCCGCGTCTCGAGGCGCTGGAAACGAACCCGCAATTTATGCAAATCGTATCGCCGAACGAGACGATCGCGCTCATCTCGCTTAGCACCAAAATCGGCGATACGACGGGGATGATTAACCTTTGCATTCCGCATGTGGTCATCGAGCCGATTATGCCGCGTTTATCGGTGCATCATTGGTTCGTATCGCAAAAAAAATCGCGGGCGCCGGAAGAAGTGGAGACGCTGCGCTTGCGCGTCAACAAAGCCAAACTGCCGCTCGTTGCGGAGCTTGGAAACTCGCAAATTACGATTCAGGAATTTTTATCTTTATCGGTAGGGGATGTAATTACGTTAAATAAGAAAGTAGAAGAAGGATTGTCGGTGAAAGTTGGCGAAAAATTAAAGTTTATCGGCAGTCCGGGCGTCGTAAAAGATCGAATGGCAGTCCAGATTGACGAAATTGTCAATGAAGGAGTTGAAGAACATGACGAGTAAAGATTATTTGTCGCAAGAAGAAATAGACGCTCTGTTAAACCAGTCGGCCGCAGGCTCCGCGGAATCTGCGGAAACATCGATCGGCGACTATTTGACTCATATCGAGCAAGACGCATTGGGCGAAATCGGAAACATTACATTCGGCAGCGCGGCTACCGCCTTATCGACGCTATTAGGCAAGAAGGTGGATATTACGACACCGCAAGTGTCGATGATTTCCCGTGAAGATTTCGACAGCGAGTTTCCGCGTCCGCATGTAGCGGTGCATGTGACGTATGTGGATGGATTCGAAGGCATCAACTCGCTCGTGATCCGGACGAAGGACGCGCAGGTCATCGCCAACTTAATGCTGGGCGGGGACGGTGTCGTCACCGAAGAAGAGGAATTGACGGAAATACATATTAGCGCCGTGCAAGAAGCGATGAATCAGATGATGGGATCTTCGGCTACTTCAATGTCAACGATCTTTAATCGCTTGGTCAATATTTCTCCGCCGGGCATCGATATTTTGAATATTGAAAGCGGCCGGGGGCTTACGAAATTGCCGGAAGACGACATTATGGTGAAGGTATCGTTCCGGCTGACGATCGGCGACCTGATCGATTCGACGATTATGCAGCTGTTGCCCGTGCCGTTTGCCAAAGAGTTGGTGCGCACCTTGATGGGCGGCGTGGAAGAAAGCGAGCCGGCGCCGGTTCCGGTCGAGGCGCCGTCTGTGCCGCAGCAAACGCCTCAAGCGAACGTTCCGCAGGCGCCGGCGCAAACGTATGCGAACGCGGTCGATCCGACCTACGCCAGCGCATATCAAGCTCCGCCGCAACCGGCTTCGTACGGAGCCGCGGCCAATCGCAACGTCCAGCAGGTGAAATTCGGCAACCTCCAATCGGGGCCTTATACGCAGGCGGACGAGACGAATCTAAATTTATTATTAGACATCCCGCTCAAGGTCACTGTAGAATTAGGAAGGACCCAGAAGCAGATTAAGGAAATATTGGAACTGTCCCAAGGTTCCATTATCGAGCTGGACAAATTGGCCGGCGAACCAGTCGATATACTCGTGAACAACAAATTGATCGCGAAAGGCGAAGTTGTGGTTATCGATGAAAACTTTGGTGTTCGTGTTACGGATATCGTGAGCCAATGGGATCGAATTCAAAAACTACAATAGTTCTAGGGAGGATTTTTACAAATGTCAAACCGTATTTTAATCGTAGATGACGCAGCTTTCATGAGAATGATGATCCGTGACATTTTGACCAAGAACGGGTATGAAGTCGTGGCGGAAGCGCAGGACGGATCCCAAGCGATCGAGAAATTCAAGGAGCATAAGCCCGATCTCGTTACGATGGATATTACGATGCCGGAAATGGACGGTATTACCGCTCTGAAAGAAATTAAAAAGACGGACCCTTCGGCCAAAGTCATCATGTGTTCCGCGATGGGGCAGCAAGCGATGGTTATCGATGCGATCCAAGCCGGGGCGAAAGATTTTATCGTGAAACCGTTCCAGGCGGACCGCGTAATCGAAGCGATTAAGAAAACGCTAGGTTCATAGAAAATGATTTCCCTGCTTTCGGTCGAACCAGAAATTCCGGGCCGATCTTACGACCCGATGAGCGCGGTATTAAACGTCGTATGGGTCATCGTCGCCATGATTATCGTCATTGCCTTGATCGTCGTTGTCGCCAAATTTTTAGGGCAAAAAAATCGGACCTGGCTGAAAAATCGATCCATACGCACATTAGGCGCCATAGGACTTGCGCAGAATAAATCGCTGCAAGTGCTTGAAATCGGAAATACGATTTACGTGATCGGCGTCGGGGACGATGTCCGGCTTGTGGACAAAGTTTCGGATCCGGATGAGGTGGCGGCGATCGTCGCCGCGTTCGAGTCGGAACTGGCGAACCGTACCGAATTCGGACCGCTTATAAACGGCATCCGGAGCAAATTCCGCAAACGGGAAGCGAAGACGGAACAATACGATCAAGAACAGGAAATGTCCTCCGTTTCCTTTCACGAAGTGTTTCAAACGAAGCTCAATCGAATGCCGAACCGCAAACAAAAAGTAGAGGAACTGCTGCAGGACGAAAATAATGCAGATCGGTTGATGGATAAATGAAAAGAAAAGTCGTTATAGCGATCATTCTGTTACAACTCTTTGCTTTATTGACGGTAGTACAAGCGTATGCGGAGCCGATTCCGAACATTAATATTCAAATCGGAGAATCGGATGGGCAACCGGGAACGAGCGCGTTATCGCTATTGTTAATCATCACCGTGCTCAGCGTCGCTCCGGCGATTTTGCTCCTGATGACAAGCTTTACCAGAATCGTCATCGTACTCGGCTTCGTCCGAACGTCATTAGGAACGCAGCAGATGCCGCCCAATCAAGTATTGATCGGGCTTGCGCTGTTCATGACGCTGTTCGTCATGTCGCCTACCATTTCCGATGTGAATCAGGTTGCGCTCCAGCCGTACCTGAAAGGGGAAATCAATCAGACGGCGGCGCTCGAGAAGGCTTCCGTTCCGTTGAAGAAATTTATGATCTCGCATACGCGCGAGAAAGATTTGCTCTTATTCATGAAATATACGAAAACGGAGAAACCGCAAAGTTTCGAAGATTTGCCGATTACCGTACTGGTGCCGGCTTATGCGATCAGCGAATTGAAGACGGCGTTGCAAATGGGATTTATGATATTCGTGCCGTTTCTCGTCATTGACATGGTAGTCGCCAGCGTTCTCATGTCGATGGGGATGATGATGCTTCCGCCGGTCATGATTTCGCTTCCGTTCAAAATATTGTTGTTTATTTTGGTGGACGGTTGGTATCTTGTCGTGCAATCGCTATTGGCCAGCTTTAATACGTGAAGATGAAACGGTTAGGAGTGACTGCATATGACCACGGAATTTATCATCGGATTGGCAGGTCAGGCGGTCTACACCGTATTGAAAGTGTCCGCGCCATTGCTTATTATGGCGTTGGCCGTCGGTCTGACCGTGAGCATACTGCAAGCGACGACGCAAATCCAGGAACAAACGCTCGCGTTCGTTCCGAAAATTATCGCCGTATTTGTCGCTTTGCTTCTTTTCGGCCCGTGGATCTTAACGACCATGGTCGACTTTACATACAGCATCTTGAATAATTTACATCAATATATCGGATAGGCTGTGAGCAGATGGAAGTCATAATGCAAGCCTTCCCTGTCTTTTTGCTTATTTTTTGTCGAATCACATCGTTTTTTGTTGTCGCCCCTGTCTTTTCGACGCGAAACGTCCCGGCGCCGTTCAAAATCGGACTTTCTTTTTTCGTCGCGTTGATTATTTTCTTGACATACGGCATAACGAAAAGCGTACCGACCGATACCTTTTACATCGTTTCGATCTTGCGCGAGATTATTGTCGGCCTGTTAATGGGATTTACGGCCTACGTCTTTTTTTCCGCGATTCATACGGCAGGCGGATTCATCGATATGCAAATCGGGTTCGGGATTGCGAACGTCATCGACCCGGTTTCGGGTTTGAACTCGCCGATTATGGGCGGTTTTAAATATTTGGTGGCCACGCTGCTGTTCTTAACGATGAACGGCCATCATTATTTATTGAATGCGCTCATTCGCAGTTATGAAGTGGTGCCTTTGACGAATGAATTGTTTGGGCGGATTGCGGAAGGACGCATTTCGGAGTTTTTGGTGCTTACTTTCGCTCACGCTTTCGTGCTCGCGTTTCAACTCGCGGCTCCGCTTGTCGTCGCGTTGTTTCTGACGGACGTCGGACTCGGTTTTCTGGCGCGGACGGCGCCTCAATTCAATGTGTTCGTCATCGGGATCCCGTTGAAAATTATTGTCGGTTTGTTGATGCTGTTCTTTGTCATGTCCGGACTGGCGGTCATTTTCCAACAATTGTTCGCCCGCATGTTCGAATCGCTCGATCAATTGCTCTATTTAATGAACGCGATTTGAGTTTTGTTTTGAATTCCAGTTCAAAAAGGGGGGGCATTCGTGCAATTGCGCTATAGCCTTGACCTTCAGCTTTTTTCACAAGAGAAGACGGAAAAAGCGACGCCAAAAAAACGCAAGGAGGCGCGGCAAAAAGGTCAAGTTGCAAAAAGTGCGGAAATACCCGGTTCTGCCATTCTATTGGGAGCGTTTTTATGCTTGCTCATGTTCAGCGGTTTTTTTAAGGACCATCTGCTCCGGTTGTTTCGCGAACCGCTGGCGAACCGGTTGAATGAAACGATTACCGAGCAAAATGTGATGACGTTATTCGCCGATTTCACCTTGCAAATGCTCATTTTTCTTGCGCCTATTTTCGTCATGGCTATCGTCGTCGCGATCTTGGCCAATTATATGCAGATCGGCTTTTTGCTCACGGGCGAGCCGCTGAAAATGAAATTGAGCAAGCTTGATCCGATCAAAGGTTTCAAAAATATTTTCTCGATGCGCTCCGTCGTCGAATTTTTCAAGTCAATGCTGAAATTGGCGGTGATCGGGCTTCTCGTCTATACGTCGCTTTGGGGCGAACGGGAACATTTGCTCATGCTGTCCCATCTGTCGGTGGAGCAAATCTTTCAATTCGCGGCGAAATTAACATTGTCGCTCGGCTTGAAAATCGCGGCTTTGCTGCTGGTGCTCGCCTTTTTCGACTATATGTACCAGCGTTATTCGCATGAGAAGAGCTTGCGAATGTCCAAGCAGGACATTAAAGACGAGTTCAAGAAGATGGAGGGCGATCCGCTGATCAAAGGAAAGATTCGCGAACGCCAGCGCCGTATGGCGCTGCGGCGAATGATGCAGGATGTTCCGAAAGCGGATGTCATCATTACGAACCCGACTCACTTTGCCGTCGCTCTAAAGTACGATTCGGGCGAAATGGAAGCTCCGCAAATTATTGCGAAAGGCCAGGATTATGTGGCGCTGAAAATTAAAGAAATCGCCAAAGAGCATGGAATCGTGACGATGGAAAATAAACCTTTGGCCAGAGCGCTGTTCGAACGGACGGAAATCGGAGATTCCATTCCGGCGGATTTGTTCCAGGCGGTAGCCGAAGTTCTGGCCTATGTGTACAAGCTCAAAGGAAAATCGAAATAAAGCAGGGGATTGGAGGTGGCAAACTTGAAGGCTAAAGATTTAACCGTTCTTCTCGGAATCATCGGTATCGTTCTTATGATGGTTTTGCCGATCCCGACTTGGCTTTTGGATATTTTATTGATTATTAACATATCGCTTGCACTCATGGTTTTGCTAATCGCCATGAATACGAAAGAAGCGCTGCAGTTCTCCATTTTTCCGGCGCTGCTGCTGATTACGACACTGTTTCGGCTGGCGCTTAACATTTCGACGACAAAGCTTATCTTGGGCCAGGCCAATGCGGGACATGTCGTAGCCACCTTCGGCGGTTGGGTAGCGCAGGGAGAACCGGCTGTCGGATTTATCGTCTTTCTCATTCTGGTCGTCGTACAGTTTATCGTCATTACGAAAGGTTCGGAACGCGTCGCCGAGGTTGCCGCCCGCTTTACGCTCGACGCGATGCCCGGGAAGCAGATGAGCATCGACGCCGATTTGAACGCAGGCCTGATCAACGAACAGCAAGCGCGGGAACGCCGGGCCAAAATCGAGAAGGAAGCCGACTTTTACGGTGCGATGGACGGGGCGAGCAAGTTCGTCAAGGGGGATGCGATCGCATCCATCATCATCTTGCTCATTAACTTGATCGGCGGTTTTATTATCGGGATTGCCATTCACGGAATGCAGTTCGGAGAAGCGCTCGGCACTTACTCCATCTTAACGATCGGCGACGGGCTGGTCAGCCAAATTCCTGCGCTGCTCATCTCGACGGCGGCCGGTCTCATCGTGACGAGAGCCGCTTCCGACGGCAATTTGGCCGACGATTTAAGCGGACAAGTATTTACATATCCGAAATTGATATATATTGTGGCAGGCACGATTACGGTACTAGGACTTTTTACCCCTATCGGCATCATGGCTACCTTGCCGTTTGCGGCGCTGCTGCTGTTTGCCGCGAGAAGAATGCAGAAGACGCTTGCCAAACGGCAAATCGAAGAGGAACAGCAAGAAGAAGAGCAGCAAATCGAAGAGGTGCGCAGTCCGGAAAGCGTCATAAGCTTGCTTCAGGTCGATCCGATCGAATTCGAATTCGGCTATGGGTTAATTCCGCTTGCCGATACGCAGCAGGGCGGGGATTTGCTTGACCGGATCATTATGATCCGGCGGCAATGCGCCCTGGAATTGGGACTTGTCGTACCTGTAATCCGAATTCGCGACAATATTCAACTTAAACCGAACGAATACGTCATCAAAATTAAAGGAAATACGGTAGCCCGCGGTGAATTATTACTTAATCACTATTTGGCTATGAGTCCCGGGTATGAGGACGATTCGATCAACGGCATCGAAACGACGGAACCCGCATTCGGCTTGCCCGCTTTGTGGATTGACGAAGCGACGAAGGAACGCGCGGAACTGGCGGGTTATACGGTCGTCGATCCGCCGTCCGTCGTTGCGACGCATTTGACGGAAATCATCAAGAAACATGCGCATGAATTGATCGGACGCCAGGAGACAAAGGCGCTGGTGGAGAACGTCAAGGAAACGTATCCCGCGCTCGTCGACGATCTCATTCCGTCCGTGCTGACGATCGGGGAAGTTCAGAAGGTGCTCGCCAAGCTGTTGCGCGAGAAAATTTCGATCCGCGACTTAGTGACCATTTTCGAAACGTTGGCGGACTACGGCACCTATTCGAAAGACCCGGACGTTCTGACCGAATATGTGCGGCAAGCGCTGTCGAGGCAAATTACGCAGCAATATACGTCGCAAGGAGAAACGTTGCGGGTCATTACCGTCGGACCTTCGCTGGAGAAAAAAATTGCGGAAAGCGTCCATACCTCCGATCAAGGAAGCTATTTGGCGCTCGATCCTTCGGCAACGCAGCAAATTTTCCAGAAGCTGACCGAACAAGTGCAGCGTCTCCTCCAATCCGGCCAGCAGCCGATCATTTTGACGTCGCCGACGATCCGGATGTATTTGCGGCAAGTGATCGAACGGACGATGCAGGATGTGCCTGTCATTTCGTACAGCGAGCTTGAGCCTAACGTAGAAATACAAAGTGTCGGGGTGGTGAACTTATGAGGGTCAAACGATATATCGTAGAGACGATGCCGACGGCGATGAAGCAAATTCGGGAAGAACTCGGGCATGACGCGGTCATTCTGAGCACGAAAGATATGTACATCGGCGGTTTTCTCGGCATGTTCCGCAAAAAAAGAATCGAAGTGATCGCAGCCGTGGACAAAACGGCAACCGCAGGCGGCGGCAAATCGTCCCTGCCCCGGCAGGCGGCACCCCCCGCGCCTGCGGCTCAGTTTGCGGCCGCCGTCGCGGCGCTGCAAAAAGAAGAAACGGCGGCCGCATCCCCTTCTTCGGCGGAAGCGCAGCCGCGGCCGCACCGGGTTGCGGCTGTTGCACAATTGACGGAAGAGCGGCATGCGCCAATTGAACTCCGGGAATCCAATCCGGAGATTTCGGCGTTGCCCGGCCCTTCGAACGGCTCGACGCGCGACGAGCTCCTGCTGCAAGAGATCAGGCAGATGAAGGAAACGCTGTCCCGTTTGACCCGGCAATCTTCGTTGGGATCGCAGCTGCCGGAGCCGCTGCAGCAACTCGAACGATTATTGGCAGAGCATGAAGTCGATCCGGAATTGACGGCGCAATGGATCGAGTCGCTTCACGAAGAAGCGGAGGAGCGGGGGTTGGACATCGACGAAGCGTTCGTCCGGGACGGCATAAGGCGCTACCTGAGTAATATCGTCGGTCCGGCGCTTACCGGCGGCATCGCGCCAGAAACGCGTATCGTGTATGTGGCGGGCCCGACCGGCGTCGGCAAAACGACGACCATCGCCAAGCTTGCGGCGGAGCAGCTGTTCCGAAACAACCGGAAAGTCGGCTTGATTACTTCGGATACGTACCGGATCGCCGCGGTGGAACAGCTGCGCACTTATGCGACGATTTTGAACATACCGCTCGAAGTTGTCAACTCGCCCAAAGATTTTATGCGGGCCATGGGCAATTTGGAAGCCTGCGATCTCATCCTGATGGATACGGCAGGCAGAAACTTCCGCAACGAAATGCTCGTTTCCGAACTGAACAGTTTGTTTAGGCCGTTGGACCATAGCGAGATGTATTTAGTCCTAAGCCTTACTTCGAAGTATCGGGACATGAAGACGATCGTAGACCATTTTACGAAGTTTAAGCTAGACAAGGTCATTTTTACGAAAATGGACGAAACGAAATGTTATGGGCCGATTTTGAATTTTGTTCATGATTACGACGTCAAGCTTTCCTATGTGACGAACGGCCAAAATGTGCCGGAAGATATCGAAATCCTTCAAGAAGAAGCGCTGATAAATCTCATCTTAGGAGAATAGGCCCATGTTTGATCAAGCACAAGCTTTAAGAAATCTTGTCCGCAACCGGGAAAGCCTGCGTCAAGGCGAGAGACGGACGAAAATCGTTACGATAACGAGCGGAAAAGGCGGGGTCGGCAAGTCGAATTTCACGTTGAACTTCGCTTTGTCGCTGCAATCGCTGGGCCAGAAGGCATTAGTATTCGATGCGGATATCGGAATGGCCAATATCGACGTATTAATGGGCGTGCAAGCAAGATATCATTTATACCATTTATTGAAACGGGAAAAGACGATTTGGGAGATTATACATACCGGACCGAAGGAATTGCAATTTATCGCGGGGGGATCCGGATTTCAGGATTTGCTGTCCCTGCCGGAAGAAGATTTGAATTATTTTACGGAACAAGTCGATCAGTTGACCGGCTCCGTCGATTACATATTGTTCGATACCGGAGCGGGCCTCAGCAAGGAAACGTTGAAATTTATCGTAGCGGCCGACGAAACGATCGTCGTGACGACGCCGGAGCCGACTTCGATAACCGACGCATACGCATTGATCAAAGTAGTGCACCGCATGCGCCCGGACGTCTCATTTCAACTTGTTGTCAATCGAGTGGCCGACGTATCCGAAGGCCGGCAAACGGCGGATAAAATCAAATTGGTGGCAGAGCAATTTCTCGAATTGGATATACCGACGCTCGGCTATATATCCGACGATTCGAACGTATCCAAGGCGGTGAAGAAGCAGGTGCCGTTTACGATCGCTTTTCCGAACAGCATCGCTTCCAAGGAAATTGCGCAAATGTCGACCAGATTTATAACAGGTCAACGTTATACCGAACCCGTCCCAGGCGGTGTCAAAGGTTTTTTCAACAAGATGTTACGACTTCAAAGGAAGTGATGCCGATATGCGTACCACAAAAGTATTGGTAGTAGACGACTCCGCTTTTATGCGTAAATATATATCCGATTTAATTAACGCAGACCCGGCTTTAACCGTTGTCGGAACTGCGAAAAACGGGGAGGACGGGGTCGAACAAGTCAAACGGATTCAGCCGGATGTCGTGACGATGGATATCGAGATGCCGGTCATGAACGGGCTGCAGGCGCTGGAGAAAATAATGAGCGAATGCCCCGTTCCCGTCATAATGCTGTCCAGCTTGACGGATCAAGGCACAAAAGAAACGATTATGGCTTTGGAATACGGAGCGTTCGACTTTATCAAAAAACCTTCCGGCTCGATCTCGTTCGACATCCATAAAGTCGGCGGATTGCTTAGGGAAAAGTTGAAAGCGGCGGCCGTTTCGAGAACGGTCCGAACGAAGCCCAAGGCGGGGCCGCCGCCCGGTTTGCCGCCGGTTCAAGCGCAGTCCGCTCCTATTACCGCAGCGAAACCGCGGGAGAAGATGAGACCGCGCGCGTTCGAACCGCAAGCGGAAGAAATCGCCCATGCCCCTTCCGCGCCGTTCGTTAGCCGCAACAAGTCGGCATTTCAAAGTTTGGTGGCGGTCGGAACGTCTACCGGAGGGCCGCGAGCATTGAAGGAATTGCTGTCCGTATTGCCGGAACACTTTCCGGCTCCGATCGTCATTGTGCAGCATATGCCTGCCAATTTCACCAAATCGCTCGCCGCCCGGCTCGACTCGTTGTGCAGAATTCGCGTGGTCGAAGCCGCAAACGGGCAGACGCTGGAAGCGGGTACGGCTTATATCGCGCCCGGCGGATTCCACATGACGGTTGCAAAGGATCGGAACGGCGCCTATCAAGCGCTTCTGAACCGTTCCGAGCTGCGCGGCGGCCATCGGCCTTCCGTCGACACGCTGTTCGAATCGTTGCTGCCATGGAAGGAACTGCGCCGCCACATCGTTCTATTGACAGGCATGGGCAGCGACGGGGCCAAATCGATGAAGGCGTTATACGATGACGGGGTCAAATCGACTTTCGCCGAGAGCGAGGAGACGTGCGTCGTCTATGGAATGCCGCGTTCGGCAATCGAGTTGAATTGCGTATCTTATACTTTGCCTTTGCAAGACATAGCTCCACAGTTGCTTCATGTTGTCAAATAGCGGAATGGATTTCATTGAGGAGGTGCTTGGATCATGGAAATGAATCAATATTTATCCATGTTTATTGACGAATCGACGGAACACTTGCAATCATTGAACGAAAATATGCTGCAATTGGAAAACAGCCCCGAGGACCTGGGCATCGTGCAAATTATTTTTCGCTCGGCCCACACGTTAAAAGGAATGTCTGCCACGATGGGCTTTGAAGATTTAGCGTCTTTGACCCATCAAATGGAGAACGTATTGGATTTGGTCCGCAACGGCCAATTGAAAATGAACAGCCATATTTTCGATACGTTATTTAAAAGTCTGGACGCATTGGAATCGATGGTACAGGATATTACGCAAGGCGGGGAAGGGAAGGCGGACGTCTCCCATATCGTTGCCCAATTACGTGCGATAGAAAGCGGTGATTTCGAAGATTCCGCGGCAAGCTCAAACTCCGGAAACCACAATGCCTCGCCGGAAGGCGTTCAATTGGACCAATACCAGTTCTCGGTGCTGGACCAGTCGATCGCGGCGGGGAACACCGTTTTTTACATCGAAGTGACCGTACGGGAAGATTGCGTGCTGAAAGGCGCGCGCGCCTATATGGTGTTCGACTGCTTGGAACGCAACGGGGAAGTCGTGAAATCGAATCCTTCCGTGCAAGATTTGGAGCAGGAAAAATTCGATCGAAGCTTCTCGGTATACTTTATCTCCCAAGTGGGGCAAGAGCAGTTGCAGCAATCGATTTCACAAATTTCCGAAATCGAGCAAGTACATATCGTCTCTGTCGATCATGAGACATTGAATCATTTGAACCGGCAGCAAGAGCAGAAGGCGGAACTCGCAAGCGCGAAACGGGAGGCGGCGGCGACCAGCGTCAAGGCTTCGGAAAGCGCGCCTGCCAGAACAGCGGGAACGGCTGCGGCGACGCGCACCATTCGCGTCGACATCGAACGCCTGGACGTCCTGATGAATTTATTCAGCGAATTGCTGATCGACCGCGTTCGCTTGGAGCAATTGGCAAGCGAAATCAAACGGACGGATTTGACGGAGACGGTCGAACATATGACCCGCGTCAGCGGCGATTTGCAAAATATTGTGCTGAAGCTGCGCATGGTACCGGTCGATACGGTATTTAACCGCTTTCCGCGCATGGTTCGCGATCTGGCCAAATCGCTGGACAAAAAAGTCGATCTGGTCATTACGGGAGCGGATACGGAACTCGACCGTACCGTTATCGAAGAGATCGGCGATCCGCTCGTTCATTTGCTGCGCAATTCGATCGATCATGGCGTCGAAGCGATCTCAGGCCGGCTGGCGGCCGGGAAGCCGGAAACGGGCACGATCCAATTGCGGGCGTTCCATAGCGGCAATCACGTCTTTATCGAAATCGAGGATGACGGTCAAGGCATTAACCGCGACAAAGTGTTGCAAACGGCGTTGAAAAACGGAGTCATCGGCGCCGACGAGGCGAAATCGATGACCGACGAGCAAGTATACAACCTGCTGTTCGCTTCCGGTTTCAGCACGGCCGATAAAGTGTCGGATATATCCGGCCGAGGCGTAGGACTTGACGTCGTGAAATCGAAGATCGCCTCGCTCGGAGGGAATGTGTCGATCGAATCGACGCCGGGACAAGGCTCCAAATTTTCCGTCCAGCTTCCGCTTACGCTTTCGATTATTTCGGCCATGCTGGTCGGACTCGGATCCGAGAAATATGCGATACCGCTCTCGTCGATCGTCGAGACGATGGTGATCGATCATAAACAAATTCGCACCGTTCACGGCAATCAAATGATCGATTACCGTCAATCGATCATCCCGGTCATTTCGCTGGCTCAAGTATTCGACTGTCCGGACTCGGCCGTCGATAGCGAGGAAGAATCCGAGGTGATCGTCATTAGAAAAGGAGACCGATTGGCAGCGTTTATGGTGGACGAGTTTATCGGCCAAAGCGAAATTGTCATCAAAACGATGGGGAAATATTTAACGAATATATATGGCATTTCCGGCGCGACGATATTGGGCGACGGACAAGTGGCGCTCATCATCGACCCGAACGCGCTGGTGAAATAAATAGCACACAAAACTTTGAGGAGGGTTCATGGTATGGGAGAAGAAATGAAAGTGATCGTGTTCGCGTTAGGAAATGAAGAATATGGCATCGAAGTCGATCAAGTTCGCACGATCGAGCGAATGCTGCCGATTACCCGCGTACCGAAAACATACGCTTTTGTGAAAGGTGTCATTAATTTGCGCGGCGTCGTCGTGCCGATCATCGATTTGCGGGGACGGTTCGGACTGCCGGAGACGGAATATACGGAACATACCCGTATCGTGATCGTCGCGGTCGCGGATATGGAAGTCGGCTTTATCGTCGATGCCGCTAGCGACGTCATCGACTTGAACAGCGATCAAATCGAGTCTCCTCCGGAAGTCGTCGGCGGCATTAAAGCGAAATATTTGCGCGGTGTCGCCAAAATTGGCGAGGACCGGTTGCTCATTATGCTCAATTTGCCGGAAGTGCTGAACAAGAGCGAAATTATCCAACTGGAAAGTTTAGAGGAGTAACGCGTGGGAATGTTCAAGCATATGGCGGAGCTTAACTTCGATGTGCTGAAGGAGGTCGGCAACATCGGGGCCGGTCATGCGGCTACCGCTTTGTCGCGCTTGCTGAATAAGCCGATCGACATGGCCGTTCCGTCCGTTCGACTTCTTTCGTTCGACGAGATTGCGGAACAGGTAGGAGGAGCGGAACAGGTTGTCATCGCCATATTTTTACGCGTCGAGGGCGAAGCGCCCGGAAACCTCTTTTTTATTATGAAGCCTAATGCCGCCAAAAAATTGCTTCGCAATTTGGCGGGCATCGAAGTGGAATCGGAACATTTTTATTCGGAGATGGAACAGTCGGCACTCTGTGAAATAGGCAATATTTTGGCGGGATCCTACTTGACCTCGTTAGCCGATTTTACCCGGTTGTCCATGTTCCCGACCGTACCTGCGCTTGCCATCGATATGGCGGGAGCGATTCTAAGCTACGGCTTGCTGCAATTCGGTCAGATGGGCGACGACGCCCTGCTGATCGATACGACGTTTCTGGAAGGGGAAGAGGAAGTCGAAGGCCAATTTTTTCTTATCCCGGATCCCGAGTCCTTCGCCAAAATATTCGGAGCATTGGGAGTGCCGTACGAATGATCGATGACCGGCTGTTAGTGAAGGTGGGAATGGCCGATCTCAACCTTGTGAAGGGTTCCGGCATCATTCGAACGACCGGGCTCGGTTCATGCGTCGGGCTCACGTTATACGATCCGGCAGCTTACATTGCCGGGATGGCGCATATTATGCTTCCGTCCTCCGATACGGCGCGCGAAGGGAAGATGAACGTCGCGAAGTATGCCGATACGGCCATCCCCGAATTGCTGCGCTTGATGGAGCGGGCCGGCGCGGTTCGTTCGCGGCTTGCGGCGAAAATGGCGGGCGGCGCGCAAATGTTCGCTTTTCAATCGATGAGCGAAACGATGCGCATCGGCCCGAGAAATGCGGAGACGTGCAAGAGCGTATTGCAGCAGCTTGCGATTCCGCTTCTGGCGGAGGATACCGGAGGCAATTACGGCAGGACGATCGAGATGGATTGCGAAACCGGAATATTACATATACGGAGTGTACAATTTGGCGAGAAGGAAATATGACTATGACAAAAACAATTCGATGGAATGCAGTTTTCGGGGCGGTCGGTTTCTTTATCACGTTTTTGATTTCCCTGAATAGCAATCTGTTTATGACCAGTTTCATTCGCGGCATTTATGCTTTTGTAATATGGTTTGCGCTTGCTTTTGTCGTACGTTTTGCTTTACAGCTTCTGGCGAGCGGAGGGAATGCGGAGAGCGCGGCAAAGCATGCCCTTGCCGCCGAAGACGACCGGAGGGGGGCGCAGTTGGATGTAGTCACGCCGGACGAGACGGAGGATTTGCATCGATTGCTGAAACAACAGCCGGACGAGCAAGCGGGAGAAGCCGAATTTACGCCGTTGCAACCGCCCAAGCTTGTGAAAAAAGCCGAAGAAAACCCCGAACAGATCGTTCGGGCAATCCGTCACCTGACAGAAGAATAAGGAGGGTGAAGCGATATGATCGAGCAAAAAAATCCGCACTTAACCAACTTCGATCTGTGGGAAAAGTGGAAACTGGACGGAGATATCGAAGCGAAGAGAAGGTTGATCGAGCAATATTTGCCCATCGTCGAATTTGTCACCAATCGATTAGCGATTGGGCTTCCCAAAAATGTGTCCAAAGACGATTTGGCAAGCAACGGGGTTATGGGATTGATCGATGCGATTGAGAAGTTCGATTATATGCGGGGTTTGCAATTTGAAACGTACGCTTCGTGGCGCGTGCGCGGCGCCATATTGGACGGGCTGCGGCAAGGCGATTGGGTGCCGCGCTCGGTGCGCGAAAAAGCGAAAAAAATTGAGGACGCTTATCAAAAACTGGAGCAGCAATATTTGCGTTCCGTAACGGATCAGGAAATGAGCGAATATTTGCAAATCTCGGAGAAAGAGTTCCAAACGATGCTGCAAGAAGTTGCGGTGATGAGCATTTGTTCCTTGGAAGATCCGATTCGCGAGGAAGAATCCGAAACCCGGCTGTCTTTATTAGTGGATGAGAAGGCGAAAAATCCGGAATATACGGTAAACGAGTTTTATTTGAAAGAATCGTTAGTGAAAGGGATCGAAAGACTGACGGAAAAAGAACGGACAGTAATCTCGCTATTTTATTACGATGATTTATCGCTCAGCGAAATTGCCGAAGTGATGTCGCTCTCGCCTTCGCGTATTTCCCAACTGCATTCCAAAGCGATATTACGATTGAGAGGCGCGCTCGAAAAAAGCAGGACGCAGCTTCTGCAAAACTAATAGTTTGGAAAGGAGGGGATGATATTATGACACAGCGGTTCGATCCGGAGCAATATTTGGACGTATCCATAACGGACGATAAGATGGAAGCGCATCTGTTTTTCAAAAAAATTGCGGAGGATTTCGAATGTTCGGCCGAGCAATTGAAATCTTTCTGTAAAAGTCATAATATCGTGTACGGCGTGAAATACGAGGAGTTGAATCGTATCGCCAGCAACCCGAAAGCATTTTTCGCAGGAAAAACGTTGATCGCGATGGGGAAACATCCAACGGACGGCAAGGACGGACGAATCCAGACGAACGTTAATTTCGACGACAGCGACAAGAGGCCGAAAGAACTGGCGGACGGTTCGGTCGATTATAAAGACGTTATCCAGTTGAACAACGCCCGCAAAGGGCAATTGATCGCGCAGCGAATTCCGCCCACCGACGGAATTCCGGGCATGACGGTTACCGGCGAAGAAGTTCCGGGCAAGAAAGGCAAAGACGTACGCTTCAAGGTCGGGAAAAATGTCGTCGTCGATCCGGAGCAGCGGGCGATGTATGCGGCGATCGACGGCCTTGTCACCCAAACCGATAAGGATAAAATCAACGTCTTTCCGGTATATGAAGTAAACGGCGACGTCGATTACAATACCGGCAATATCGATTTTGTCGGAACGGTTGTCGTGCGAGGCAATGTTCTGACCGGATTCCGCATTAAAGCGTCCGGCGACATCCGGGTGGTCGGCGGCGTCGAAGGCGCCGAGCTGGAAGCGGAAGGTTCGATCGAAATTACGAGCGGCATTATTGCGGGCAACAAAGGGTATGTTCGGGCCGGGCAAAATGTGAAGAGCTCTTTTATTCAGGACGGGAACGTATTCGCCGGAAACGATGTCATCGTATCGCAAAGCATTATGCATTCGAATATCCGCGCGGGCAAAAGCGTCGTCTGCACCGGCACGAAAGGGCTGATCGTCGGAGGCATGCTGCAAGCCGGCGAGCGCGTGACCGCGAGAACGATCGGCAATTCGATGTCGACCGCTACCGTCATCGAAGTCGGCGTGCTGCCCGATCTGCGCAACGAGCTGACGGAGCTTCGCAGCAAGCTGCGGGCGAGCGCGGATAATATGGACAAAACGGATAAAGCTCTGGCCATGCTGGATCAATTGGCGGCGGCGGGACAATTGTCGCCGGATCGGCTTGCGATGCGCATCAAGCTGAACGCGACGAAGAAACAGGCGCTGCAGGAGCAGGACGAAATGCGGGAGAGAATTCTAGAGCTCGAAAAGATGTTGGAAGAGACGCACACGGCGAAAGTGGAAGTAACCAAAACGATATACGGCGGAGCCAAAATCGTGATCGGCCGCTATACCCGTTTCATTAAAGATCCGACGGATCATGTATCCTTTCGTTTGAGCGAAGGGGAAGTCACGATGATTCCTTACGTATAATCGCATGTATTGCTAGGGCAAAAGATTACATGTTGCTGAGGTGATCGTAATGAGTTTGAAAGCGGTCGAAATGCAAATCGCCATACCGCGAACGAACGACGCCGGTATCATGCAGGCCCAGTCTCAACATAAGGCGGTGGCGGATCAAGCGCAACTGGCGGGCCAAGCCGAGAAAACGACGGAAGAGATGCGGCAAAAGAACGCGAAGGTCGATGAAACGGCCCATCTGCCGATACGCGACGGCGAACGCCGGCAGAACGCTTACTACCGCCGAACCAAACGCAAGCAGGAGGACGACGGCGGCGGGCAACAGGACGAACCCAAGCATCCGTACAAAGGACATCATATCGACTTGTCGTTGTAAACAACTGGATTTTAGCAGTTAGAACGCGGCGAACTGCTTTGGGAACGCGGCTATTCTTTAACAATATGGTAGGTGATCGAAGTGGGATTTCAGCCATGGATTTATCTTGTCATCCTCGGGGCGATTGCCATCGTATATGCGCTCATGCTGCCGAAGCCGCAATCGAAAACGGCGAATCACGAGGAAGTCGTCCAAGAAATCGAAGGGACGCTGGATCATTTTATGCAGGAAATCGCGGCCGAGAATGAACAGCTCGTCCAATTAGTCGGCCAAATGAAACAAGATTTCATCGTAAAGCAAACGATTTTGCAAGAGAAAAACGAGCGGTTGGAACAGCGATTGGAGCAGTTGGAGCTTCGCTGCAGCCAGTTGGAAGCGTTGAGGGAGCAAACGGCTTCCCAGCAAGCCGTTATGCAGGCGGAGGCGCTCCGGACCGCCGAGCCGCAGCCTGAAGCGACCGGAGAGGCGGAGAGCGCGTCTTCCGCCGATCAAGCGCAGGAAGCGGAAGAGCAATCGATTAAATCCCGATACGCGGAATTGTTTGCTTTGCACGAGCAAGGGAAATCGATTGATCATATATCGAAACGAACGGGAATGAACCGCGGGGAAATCGGGCTCATATTGCAGCTTGCCAAACAGGAGGAGCGCCGTGTTTAGAAATCGCACTTTTTTATTCGGACTCGGCACGGGGGTTATCGTCGCAGCCGTCGCTTTGCAGGTTATGCTGATCGGGAAGGCGCAGACGGATGCCGCGGTCCGGCCCGCGCTTACGAAAGAACAATTGGAGTTGGAAGCGTCAAAGCTCGGCTTGAAAGTGTATGCGGCGGAAGAAGTACTATATACCGAACAGGAACTGGAGCGGAAACTGCAAGAGAGGTCGCAGCTTGAGCCGCCAAAAGAGGGCGATGCGGGCGCGGTTCAGGATGCGAAGCCGCAAGTTTCCGACGCCGAAGGGCAAGCCCAATCCGACGGAGCGCAGCGCGCCGAAGCCGGGGATTTGAACGGAAACACCGCGGAGGCTGCGGACGGTACGCCGCCGAAAACGGTTAAACAGGAGATACCGAAGAAACCGGCCAAGGAAGCGAAAAACGTCAAAGTAACGATCAAGCCCGGCATGTCGCTGCGCATGGTAGCCGCCGCTTTGGAGAAGGCGGGAGTCGTGAAAGACGCGGATACGTTTATCGATTACGGCGTGCAAGCGGAAATCAATTCCATCATTCAGCCGGGAACGTATGAATTCGGGCCGAATACGGACATGGATGCAATTGCCGGCAAAATTACGAAAAAGAAATAAAACAGATCGCGAACGTTGCCATCAAAATCGGAAGCGGCCCGATGAGAGATACTCATCAATATGGTTGCATCCGATTTTTAATTATGGTATATTAACTGATGGTGTTAAAAACACACGCCGGTTAATTTTGCCAAGGGTGCTTTTCGGAAAACGGAAAGTTTTGGTCGAAAGATGAGATCGGCGGAGGATCAAGAAAACCAATAAGGAGGTGTGCAAGATATGGCAGTCATTTCCATGAAACAGCTATTGGAAGCTGGGGTGCACTTCGGTCATCAGACTCGTCGCTGGAACCCGAAAATGGATCGTTATATCTTCACAGAAAGAAACGGTATTTATATCATCGATTTGCAAAAAACGGTGAAAAAAGTTGAGGAAGCTTATAATTTCGTGAAATCGATCGCTGAAGAAGGCGGCACGATGCTGTTCGTCGGCACGAAGAAGCAAGCTCAAGATTCGGTGAAAGAAGAAGCCGAACGTTGCGGCATGTTCTACATCAACCAACGTTGGTTGGGCGGTACGCTGACGAATTTTCAAACGATTCAAAAACGGATCGACCGTTTGAAAGAACTCGAGAGATGGGAAGAAGACGGCACGTTTGAAGTTCTTCCGAAGAAAGAAGTTATCTTGCTTCGCAAAGAAAAAGCCCGTCTCGAAAAATTCCTCGGCGGAATCAAAAACATGAAAGGCTTGCCTAGCGCTCTGTTCGTTATCGACCCGCGCAAAGAGCGCATCGCCGTTGCGGAAGCGCGCAAACTCGGCATCCCGATCGTAGGTATCGTCGATACGAACTGCGATCCGGACGAAATCGATTATGTCATTCCGGGTAACGATGACGCGATTCGTGCGGTGAAATTGCTGACAGGCAAAATTGCCGATGCGGTAATCGAAGCCAATCAAGGCGAGCAAATGTCAGTTTAATTGAACGCAATTAAATGAAAAGGGTGGTTGGTAGGTGTGGAACCTCCCGCCGCCCTTTTTTTGAAACGAAAAACCAATTTCTGTGGAGGGAATATATTATGGCAGTTACTGCTAGCATGGTAAAAGAATTGCGCGAAAAAACAGGAGCGGGAATGTTGGATTGCAAAAAGGCGCTTGAGGAAGCGAACGGCGACTTGACGAAAGCGGCTGAAGTGCTGCGCGAAAAAGGTTTGGCCGCTGCGGCGAACAAAGCGGGCCGCATTGCGACGGAAGGCGTTGTAGAATCGTACATTCATGCAGGCGGACGGATCGGCGTGCTGGTCGAAATCAACTGCGAAACAGACTTTGTTGCGAAAACGGATCAATTTAAGGAATTCGCGCGCGATATCGCGATGCATATCGCTGCAACCAACCCTCGTTACGTGCGCCGCGAAGAAGTTCCGGCCGATGAAATCGAGAAGGAAAAAGAAATCTTGAAATCGCAAGCGCTGAATGAAGGCAAACCTGAGAAAATTGTCGAGAAAATGGTGGAAGGACGCATCGGCAAATTTTTCGAAGAGCATTGCTTAATGGAACAAGCCTTCGTTAAAGATCCGGACAAATCGATCGAAACGTTGCTGAAAGAAAAAATTAGCGCGATCGGAGAAAATATTTCGATCCGTCGTTTCGCTCGCTACGAGCTTGGCGAAGGTCTTGAGAAGAAGCAAGAAAACTTCGCGGAAGAAGTTATGGCGCAAGCGAATCTGTAAACTTTCGTAAAGAAGGCTTATATTATATAATGGGATTGACGATAGAACGATAAAAGGCGGAACACTATGTGTTCCTTCTTTTTTAAGGTTTGGAACGGATTACGGATGGAATGAACATCGAAAGGTATACCGCCCAAAGAAACATCCGAAACTGGAGGGTAATCATTTGGAACAGCCTGTTTATAAACGAGTGGTGTTAAAAGTAAGCGGTGAATCGCTTTCCGGTCAAACCGGCTATGGAATCGAAGCGGACATGATCAATTCGATCGCCGAGCAGGTGAAGGAAGTTGTCGAACTTGGCGTCGAAGTCGCAATCGTATGCGGCGGCGGCAACATATGGAGAGGCATCTCCGGCAGCGCGAAAGGGATCGACCGTGCAACCGCCGACTACATGGGGATGCTCGCCACGGTGATGAACTCCTTAGCTCTTCAAGACGCGCTGGAGCAGATCGGCGTACCGACGCGGGTGCAGACTTCGATCGCGATGCAGCAAATTGCGGAACCGTACATACGGCGCCGCGCCATCCGTCATCTGGAGAAAGGGCGCGTCGTTATATTCGCGGCGGGAACGGGCAATCCGTTCTTCTCGACCGATACGACGGCGGCATTAAGAGCGGCGGAAATCGAGGCTGAAGTCATTCTGATGGCCAAAAATAAAGTCGACGGCGTATATTCCGCCGATCCGTTTAAAGACGCCAATGCGGAAAAATTCGAGCAATTAACGTATCTGGAAGTGCTCAACCGCAATTTGGGCGTTATGGATTCGACCGCATCGTCGCTATGTATGGATAACAATATTCCGCTAATCGTATTTGCAATTACGGAAAAAGGAAACATCAAACGTGTTGTGCTTGGCGATAAAATCGGAACGATGGTAAAAGGGAGTGTTGATTAGTGCCACAAGGAGTTAAGAAAAATGCCGAAGAACGTATGGAGAAAGCGATCGGAGCCTTAAAGCGCGATTTGGCGACACTGCGCGCCGGACGCGCGTCCGCAGCATTGCTCGACCGGATTCAGGCGGAATACTATGGAGCGATGACGCCGATCAATCAATTGGCGAACATTAATACGCCTGATTCCCGCACTTTGATTATTCAGCCATGGGATAAGTCGTCGCTGGCGGACATCGAGCGCGCAATTTTGAAATCCGATCTTGGCTTGACGCCGGCTAACGACGGAAGTCAAATTCGTCTTGCGATTCCTCCGCTTACGGAAGAACGGCGGATTGAGTTGGTCAAGTCGACGAAAAAATTCGGCGAAGAAGCGAAAGTGGCGATTCGGAACATTCGCCGCGACGCGAACGACGAGATCAAAAAAATGGAGAAAACGGACATTTCCGAGGACGAATCGCGCAGACATCAGGACGAGATTCAGAAAACGACGGATAAATTTATCGCTGAAGTCGATAAAATATTATCGGCGAAAGAAAAAGAAATTATGGAAGTATAACATTTTTCGCCCCTCCAAAACGGTGGGGTTTGTTGTCTTTTCATCACCGGGGTTGGGGGAAACGCGATGATCGAACGATTCCAAAAATGGATGCGAAACAAAGGAGTACCGACACTGTTTGACGATAACATTCCGCGGCATATCGCCGTCATTATGGACGGCAACGGACGGTGGGCCAACCGAAAAGGGCTGCCGCGCTTTGCGGGACACCATTCCGGAATGAAGGCGGTCAAACGGATTACGATCGCCGCGGACGCGATTGGCGTGAAATATTTGACAATGTATGCATTCTCGACCGAAAATTGGAAGAGGCCGAAGGAAGAAGTGGATTTTCTGATGAAGCTGCCCCAGGAGTTTTTGGCGATCGAACTGCAAGAATTGATCGACAAAAACGTCCAAGTCCGAATGATGGGGTATAAGGAAGATCTGCCCGAACATACGCTGCGCGCCATCGAGGAAGCGGAGAGTAAGACGAAGAACAATACCGGTCTTGTGCTCAACTTCGCGTTGAATTACGGAAGCCGCAGGGAACTTGCCGAGACGGTGAAAGAAATCGCGAAGCGGGTCGAATCCGGAGAACTATCGGCGGAACAGATTACAGAAGAGCAGATCGAGCGGCAGTTGCTGTCTTCGCATTTGCCCGATCCGGACTTGCTGATTCGCACGAGCGGCGAACTGCGGTTAAGCAATTTTATGTTATGGCAGCTTGCCTACAGCGAACTATGGTTTACGGACGTATATTGGCCGGAATTTACCGAAGCGCATCTGTATGAAGCGATTGCCGAATATCAACGAAGAACTAGGAGATACGGCGGACTATCATAGCTCGATAGGGGATGTCTATATTGAAACAACGGGTCATTACCGGATTCATTGCCGGTACTGGATTCATTCTATGCTGCATATTGGGCGAACCTTGGTATAACGGACTAATGATCTTATTATCCCTAGTCGGTTATTATGAATTTATTCGTATGAACGGCTTGAAGCCATGGAATATCACCCCATTGCTCGGCTTTCTCGGCGTGTTGTATTTCGTGTTTCCTTGGAGTAAATTTCCGCTGTCGGACATCAATCCTTCGATGTTCATCTGGCTGATGCTCTTTTTATTTTTGACGGCTACTGTTATTACGAAAAACAAGATCGATATCGATAAAGCGGCGAACATGCTGCTTGGCGTCCTTTATATCGGCATCGGTTTTCAATATATGATCGAAACCCGCTCGGCGCCGGACGGCAACGGCTTATTCTGGTCTCTGCTGCTGTTCGCGGCGATCTGGTCATCCGATGCGGGAGCTTATTTTACCGGCAAATTATTCGGCAAGACGAAATTGTGGCCTGATATCAGCCCGAACAAAACGGTTGAAGGGGCGATCGGGGGCATTATTGTCGCCGCGGCCGTTTCCGCTTTATTCGTTTTGTTCGCTCCGGAATTGTTGTCGATAGGTCGAGCGATATGGATCGGCCTCGCCGCCTCGGTCATCGGACAAATCGGCGATTTGATCCAGTCCGCATACAAGCGGGTGAGAGGCGTGAAAGATACCGGTTCCATTCTGCCGGGACATGGCGGCATATTGGATCGCGTCGACAGCTGGCTGATCGTGTTTCCGTTTATCCATTTGTTGTCATTGTTGCCATATCAATAGTAGAGAAGGTGCGTTCATGAAGAAAATAACCGTTTTAGGCTCGACAGGATCGATCGGTACGCAAACGTTGGACGTCATTAAGCATCACCCTGAACAATTCCAAATCGAAGCTTTGGCAGCAGGCACGAATGCTGCTTTATTTATAGAACAAATACATACGTTCCGTCCGAAGAAGGTTTCGATTGCGACCAAAGAGCTCGCGGAACGATTGAAAACGCAAATTCCTGACGGAATCGAAGTGTTATACGGGGAAGAAGGATTGAATGAAGTAGCGGCGAATACGGATGCGGATTTCGTCGTGTCGGCGCTGCTCGGCAGCGTCGGCTTATCGTCGACGCTTGCCGCGATTTCCGCGGGCAAAGATATCGGCCTGGCGAATAAGGAGTCGCTCGTTACGGCAGGTCATTTGGTAACCGAAGCCGTGAAGAAGCGCGGCGTGCGAATGCTGCCGATCGACAGCGAGCATTCGGCGATATTTCAATGCTTGAACGGCGAATCGCCGGAGGAGATCCGCAAAATTACAGTGACCGCTTCCGGAGGCTCGTTCCGCGACCGGACCAGAGAGCAGCTCCAGGGAGTTACCGTCGAAGAAGCGCTGAAACATCCGAACTGGTCGATGGGCGCCAAAATTACAATCGATTCGGCGACGATGATGAACAAAGGGTTTGAAGTCATCGAAGCGCATTGGTTTTTCGGGTTGCCTTACGAACGAATCGACGTTTTGCTTCATCCTGAAAGCGTGGTGCATTCTTTCGTCGAGTTTATCGACCGCAGCGTCATTGCGCAAATGGGGAATCCTGACATGAGAGTTCCGATTCAATACGCGCTCACCTACCCGCAGCGGCTGCAAACCCCGACCGAACCGCTCGATTTGGCGCAAATCGGAAAGCTTCATTTCGGCGAGATGGATTATGATCGCTTCCCTTGTTTAAGAATGGCTTACGAATGTGGTACAATAGGAGGCACGGCGCCAACCGTATTGAATGCGGCCAATGAAGTGGCTGTCGCCCGCTTTTTACGGGGAGAAATCGAATTTTTGCAAATTGAAAACGTGTTGGAGGCGGCTTTGGAATGGCACCGTGTGCTGCAAGCGCCCGATTTGGACGAGATCGCGGAAGCGGATCGCGCTGCGCGCGAATTCGCGGCCCGGTATTGAACGCTTCGAATGCGATAACGATTCTCCGATGAAATTGCGGGAGAAGGATTCTTATGTTCGGCATCGGAGAATAATATGAAGTGTAGGAAACGATTGGACATGGCATCGTTTCGCTTCGAAAAGGCAGATAAAGGGGGTTTGCGTAACCTGTGGAAATGGTTCAAGTCATCTTTTTGACCGTGCTTGTGTTTTTTGTCATCGTTACGGTACATGAATGGGGACATTTTTATTTTGCGAAACGCGCCGGCATTCTTGTGCGGGAGTTTGCGATCGGCTTTGGTCCAAAGCTGTTTTCTTATACGAAGAATGAAACCCGTTATACGCTCAGATTGCTGCCGATCGGCGGTTATGTGCGAATGGCGGGCGAAGACCCGGAAATCGTGCAAATCCAACCCGGACAAACGATTGCCGTACGGCTGGCCGATGAAGCGGTAACGTATTTGTATCTCGATCAATTGGACAGCCGTAAAAATGTGATCCGCGGCGAAGTCGAAGAAATCGATATCGAAAACGAATTGTTCGTGAAGCTGAATGTGGACGGCGACGTCCAGCGCTATGCGGTTCATCCGCAAGCGATGATGGTGACAAAAGGCCAGGAAACGCAAATTGCGCCGAAAAACCGCCAATTCGGAAGCAAAACGGTCGGGCAAAGGGCAATGTCTATTTTCGCCGGGCCGATGATGAACTTTATTCTTGCTTTTGTGCTATTCGGCGTCTATATTCAAATGATGGGCATTCCCGTGGAAAACCCGACCTATGTGAAAGTCGGCGAGATTACAGCAGGCATGCCGGCTTCCAAAGTGGATTTGAAGCCCGGCGATATCATTGAAACGGTGAATGGGATAAGCATTGGAGCCGATTCTGAGAAAATGATCGCGCTCATTCTGGATTCGGCCGACAAACCGATGAAATGGACCGTGCTTCGCGGCGATCGCCGATTCGAAATCGAGATCACGCCCGTTCGCGTCGAAGGCGCGGAAGGGGGCAAAGTCGGGATTGTGCCGGAATTGCCGACCCGCACTGCATCGATCGGCGAAACGCTGCGATATTCGGGCAAAGCGATGGTAAGCTCGACGAAAACGATTTTCGAAGGATTCCGGAAACTTATTTTTGGCGAATTCAAGCTTGACGATTTGGGAGGCCCGGTTCGCACCTTCGAAATGACCGGCCAAATCGCGAAACAGGGCATCGAGAAATTAACGTTCTGGGCTGCGATATTAAGCTTGTATCTGGGGATATTCAATCTGTTGCCGATTCCGGCGCTCGACGGCAGCCGCCTTGTTTTTCTGGGCTTTGAAGCCGTGCGGGGGCGGCCGGTGGATCCGAACCGCGAAAGCATCGTGCATTTTATCGGCTTCGCCATGTTGATGCTGCTCATGCTGGCGGTGACATACAACGATATTTTGCGTTTGGTGAAAGGATAATCGGCATCGTTTGTCGAATTTACTCAAACAGGGGACTTTGGGAACAACCTCGTACCGAGGTTTATCGTTATGGGAGGCAGTTGGAATCGTATGTCAAAAGAGAAGCAATTCGTTACAGAAATTACGCCGCAGCACGAAGATTTTTCGCGTTGGTACATCGATGTCATCAAAAAGGCGGATTTAATGGATTATTCGCCCGTACGCGGATGCATCGTATTCCGTCCGGACGGGTTTGAAATTTGGGAACATATTCAAGGCGAGTTGGACAGACGTTTCAAAGAAACGGGCCATCGCAACGCCTATTTCCCGATTTTTATTCCGGAAAGCTTTTTCCAGAAGGAAAAAGAGCATGTGGAAGGCTTTAACCCGGAATTGCCGTGGGTAACGGAAGCGGGCGGCGAGAAATTGGAGGAACGCCTGGCGATTCGTCCGACGTCGGAGACGATGATCGGCCATATGTACGCCAAATGGATTCAATCGTACCGCGATTTGCCGGTGCTCATCAATCAATGGGCCAATGTCGTGCGCTGGGAAAAACGGACGCTTCCGTTCCTGCGGACAAGCGAATTTCTATGGCAGGAAGGCCATACGGCGCATGAAACGGAAGAAGAAGCGCGCCAAGAAACGATGCAAATGTTGGAAATTTACCGCGATTTTGTAGAAAATTTTTTGGCGATCCCGGTCATTTCCGGCCAGAAGACGCCTTCCGAGAAATTCGCCGGCGCGGTCGACACTTATTCGATCGAGGCGATGATGAAAGACGGGCGGGCCGTGCAAGCGGGCACTTCCCATTACATGGGCACGAACTTCGCGGTTGCCTTCGACATTCAATATTTAAGCCGGGACAATAATCTCGAGTATGTCCATACGACGTCCTGGGGCGTCAGCACGCGCCTCATCGGTTCGCTCATTATGGTGCACGGCGACGACCGCGGTCTTGCGCTCCCGCCGAAAGTGGCGCCGACGCAAGTGATCATGATTCCGATCGGGCCGCCGAAAGCGCGCGAGCAAGTGCTTGCCAGAACGGACGAGCTGTACGCGGAATTGAAAGCTGCGGGAATTCGCGTTCGCGTGGACGACCGGGCGGACGTAAGCCCGGGATGGAAATTTAACGAATATGAAATGCGCGGCGTTCCGCTCCGTCTGGAGCTCGGGCCTCGCGATTTGGACAACGGCGTGGCGGTGCTCGTGTCCCGGATTTCCGGCGAGAAGCGCGTCGTGCCGCAAGATAATCTGGTCGCGGAAGTGCAAAGTATGTTGGACCAAATTCACCGGGAAATGTACGAGCGCGCCAAACAGTTCCGCGACGACAATTTCTTGTCCGTCGATTCGTTAGATGAGATGAAGACGCTGATGGAAAATAAGCGCGGATTCGTGCTCGCCGGCTGGTGCGGTTCGGCCGCCTGCGAAAAGCAAGTGAAAGAAGAGACGGGGGCGACGAGCCGCAACATTCCGTTCGAACCCGCCGAACGAAAGGCAAGCTGCCTCGTATGCGGCGATGCGGCGCAGCATACGGTTGTTTTTGCCCGTGCATATTAGAAGAGGCGGATAACGCAATTTTTCCGGAAAGCTTCTCACGAAGAAAACTCGATGACGAATCGATTGATTCTTTTGCGGAAGCTTTTCGTTTTTTTTCGCAGCATGTGGGGAAACGGGGGGAGATGTTATGAGCAATATCGGGGATAAGAGGAAGCGGTTCGAAATTTTGATGCAGCAAGCGCAAATTCCGGCGCAGATGATCGAGGCTTGTTTTACGGACGGGCACATCGAGCGCGTCGAATGCAGCGAAACGAACCGGGAATGGACGATATACATAAGCAAGGAGACGGTCGTTCCGGCGGAAGCGTATCGCGCCTTTTGCCTGCAAATTCAAGAGCGCCTTGCTCATATCGCGAAGATTAAGCTGATTTTCCAATATTCGGAGCATGTGCCGGTTGCCGACGTGGTTCAAACTTACTGGGGCTTGTTTATCGAATGGGTGCAGCGGGAAATCGCTTCGGTCAACGGATGGATGGCTCGCGCGAAGCTGGAAGTGGATGGACGAGCGGTCGTCGTTACGATGCTCGATTCCACAACGCTGGAGTTGGCCCGCAAAAAACAGATCGATACGGCGATCGTTCGTTTTTTCGAAACTTATTTTCAAACTTCGCTGCACGTCAAGCTGCAGGCAGGGCAGTTCGATCAAGAGGCTTACGAACAGTTCCAGCAGAAAATCGTCGAAGAAGAGCGCGAAGTGGTGCAGCAGATCGTGACGAGCATCGAAGCGGAGACCGAAACGATCTCGAGCGATGAGGAACTGACGCTGAAGATCGGGTACGACATTAAGGATCAGCCTGTTTCGCTGCAGGATATTCAAGAAGAAGAAAGCAAAATCACGGTGCAAGGATCCGTATTCGGTTTGGATATGCGCGAATTGCGAAACGGCAGTCATTTATATATGTTTAATGTGACCGATTTTACCGATTCGATCCAGATGAAAATGTTCGTCAAAAACAAAGACGACATGAAAGCGCTCAGCCTGCTGTCGAACGGGAAATGGATCAAGGCGCGCGGCCGCGTGGAAATGGATCGGTTCAATCCGCAGCCGGAGCTTGTCATGATCCCTTCGGATTTGCATGAGATTAAAGCGCCCCCCGAACGGCAAGACAAGGCGGAGCAGAAACGGGTCGAATTCCATTTGCATACGACGATGAGCACGATGGACGCGGTAACTCCGATCGACGCCTATATTAAAACGGCGGCCAAGTGGGGACATAAAGCGATCGCGGTGACCGATCACGGCGGCGTGCAATGTTACCCGGAAGCGGATAAGGCGGCGAGAAAAAACGGCATCAAAATGATATACGGCGTCGAGGCCAATGTCGTCAATGACGGCGTGGCCGTCGTGATGAACCCGCAGCCGATCGAACTGAAAACGGCCACTTATATCGTATTCGATATTGAGACGACTGGATTGTCCGTCGTCAACAATAAAATTATCGAGATCGCCGGCGTTAAAATGAGCGAAGGCAAGGAAATCGACCGGTTCGCGAAATTTGTCAATCCGCATGAACGGATTCCGTACAATATTCAGCAATTGACAAATATTACGGACGAGATGGTCAAGGACGCGCCGGAGCTCGAACCGGTCATGCGGGAATTCGTCGAATTTGTCGGCGATTCGGTGCTTGTCGCCCATAACGCGCGCTTCGATATCGGCTTTATTCAAGCGGCATGCAAGCAGATCGGATTGCCGGAGCTGACGAACCCGGTGCTCGATACGCTCGAACTGGCGCGACTGCTTCATCCCTCGATGAAAAACCACCGCTTGAATACGCTCGCGGACAAATATAAAGTTTCGCTCGAGAATCATCACCGCGCCATCGACGATTCGATCGCATTGGGCGGCGTGATGTTCGGCCTGCTGCAGGATGCGGCGCAAATGCGGAATATTACGATGCTTGACCGGCTGAACGATTATGTCGGCAGCGATCTATCCAATGCGAGACCGTTCCATTGCAACATTTACGCTTTGAATGCGACCGGGAAGAAAAATTTATTCAAGTTGATTTCTATGTCTCATACCGAATATTTCAAACGGGTGCCATGCATTCCGAAAAGCAAACTCTCGGAAATGCGCGAAGGCCTGTTGATCGTCTCCGGCTGCGAAAAAGGGGAGATGTTCGAAACGGTTCTCAATAAATCGCCGGAAGAAGCCGAGCAAGTGGCGGAATTTTACGACGTGCTGGAAATACAGCCTTTATGCATGTATGCCCATTTGGCGGATAAAGGGCTTGTCGGCAGCATGGCCGATATCGAGAACGCTTTGAAGCGCATTTGCGACATCGGCGCCAAACAGAACAAACCGGTCATTGCGACGGGAAATGTGCATTATTTGCATCCGCGCGATAAATTGTTCCGGGATATTACGATACACGGCATTACCGGCTTTAGCCCGCTTAAGGACATTCGGAAACCGGACGCCCATTTTCGTACGACGGATGAGATGCTCCGCGAATTTTCGTTCCTCGGCGAGGATAAGGCATATGAAGTCGTCGTAATGAATACGAATGAACTGGCTGAACGCTTCGAAGAAATTGAAATGTTTCCGAAAAAACTGTTCACCCCGAATATCGAGGGGGCGGATGATGAAATCCGCAATACATGCTACGACACCGCGAGGCGGATTTACGGCGAGCCGTTGCCGGACGTGGTCGTACAGCGATTGGAGAAGGAGCTCGTTCCGATTATCAAATACGGTTTCTCGGCGAACTACCTCATTTCCGAACGGCTCGTCAAAAAATCGAATCAGGACGGATATTTGGTCGGCTCCCGGGGTTCGGTCGGGTCGTCCGTCGTCGCGACGTTTCTCGGCATCTCCGAGGTAAATCCGCTGCCTGCGCATTATCTATGCAAAAATCCGGCCTGCAAGCATAGCGAATGGTTTCTCGACGGCAGCGTGCCGAGCGGATTCGACTTGCCGGACAAGCCTTGCCCGAAATGCGGCGAGATGTTGAAGGGCGAAGGCCAGGATATTCCGTTTGAGACGTTCCTCGGTTTTAAAGGCGACAAAGTTCCCGATATCGACTTGAACTTTTCCGGGGAATATCAGCCGCACGCGCATAATTATACGAAAGTGCTGTTCGGGGAGAAGAACGTATTTCGCGCCGGAACGATCGGCACCGTCGCCGAGAAGACGGCGTTCGGTTTTACGAAAAAATATGAAGAAGACCATCACAAGAAATGGCGCAACGCCGAGCTTGCCCGGCTCGCAAGCGGCTGTACGGGCGTGAAGCGCAGCACGGGCCAGCATCCCGGCGGCATCGTCGTCGTGCCGGACTATATCGAAGTGGAAGATATTACGCCGGTGCAATACCCGGCCGACGATACGAGCGCGGAATGGAAGACGACTCATTTCGATTATCACGCGTTCGACGCCAATTTGCTCAAGCTCGACATTCTCGGGCACGACGATCCGACGATGATGCGGATGCTGCAAGATTTGACGGGCGTAGATCCGACGACGATTCCGATGAACGATCCGAAAGTGATGAGCATGTTCAATTCGACGGAAGCGCTTGGAGTGACGCCGGAGCAAATCCGTTCTCCCGTCGCGACGTTCGGCGTGCCGGAGATGGGCACGAAGTTCGTGCGGCAAATGCTGGAGGAATCGCAGCCGTCTTCGTTTGCCGACTTGCTGCAAATATCCGGCTTGTCGCACGGAACGGGCGTATGGCTCGGCAACGCGCAAGAATTGATTAAGAACGGGACATGCAACATCAAGACCGTAATCGGCTGCCGCGACGATATTATGCTCTATTTGATCTATAAGGCGGGAATGGATGCCTCTCTTGCGTTTACCATTACGGAAAGCGTACGGAAAGGGAAAGGACTGACGCCGGAATGGATCGAAGAGATGAAACGTTGCAAGGTGCCGCAATGGTATATCGATTCTTGCTTGAAAATCCAGTACATGTTCCCGAAGGCGCACGCGGCCGCTTATGTTATATCCGCCGTCCGGACCGCTTACTTCAAGCTTTATTATCCGATCGCTTATTATGCGACTTATTTTTCCGTACGGGCGGAAGATTTCGATATCGAGCTTTGCTGCCAAGGGTATGACGCGATTAACCGCAAAATCGATGAAATCGAGCAAAAAGGGTTTCAGGCGACGACGAAAGAAAAAAATATGATTTCCATTCTTGAAATGGCGCTCGAAATGACAGCGCGCGGTTTTTCGTTCAAAGGAATCGACCTGTATCGCTCGGATGCGACCCGGTTTGTCATCGACGGCGATTCGCTCATTCCGCCGTTCTCGGCGATTCAAGGGATCGGGGAGAACGCGGCGCGCAATATCGCCGCATCCCGCGAAGGCGGCGAATTCCTGTCGATCGAAGATTTCCAGGCGAAATCGAAAGCGAGCAAAACCATCGTGGAGACGCTGACGCAAATGGGCTGTTTCCGCGGTTTGCCGGAAAGCAATCAGCTCTCGTTGTTCTAATGCCTTCCTTGCCGTGCGAGCGAGAGCAACCCATTTTGCCATGCAAGAACCTCTACTTGTCAAGAAAGCCAACCTATGGTATAATTTTTAACATTGATCGAGATAAAACACTAGTGACGAAGAGTGGGGAAACCCACTCTTTACTCGTTGGTATACAGATAAAACTTTTAGGAGGGTAATCGCTTGAGCGCACCGAAGATTAAATCGGTAGTAGAAGAAATGGTTCAACCGTTTTTGGACGAAAACGGATTTGAGTTGGTTGATGTCGAATATGTAAAGGAAGGAAGCAGTTGGTTTTTGCGCGTATTTGTCGATAAGGAAGGCGGCATCGATATCGAAGACTGCGGCCGGATCAGCGAGTATTTAAGCGCAAAGCTGGATGAGCAGGACCCGATTCCCGACGCGTATTTCCTCGAGGTTTCTTCGCCTGGCGCGGAACGTCCGCTCAAAAAAGCGGAAGACGTCCGCAAGGCGGTCGGAAAAAACGTATTTGTCACTACATACGAGCCGATCGGCGGGGCCAAAGAATTCGAAGGAGAACTGCTTTCGTTTGACGGGGAGCAGCTCGTCGTCGATACCGGCAACGCGCCTGTCGCCATTCCGTATGCGAAAGTGGCCAGCGCCAGATTGGCTATTTTATTTTAACCATTAGCGGACCGAATGAAAGGGGGAGCCAATCCATCATGAGCATGGATTTCATTGAAGCATTGAATGAGATTGAAAAGGAGAAGGGAATCAGCAAAGATATTTTGCTCGAAGCGATTGAAGCGGCGCTGATTTCAAGTTACAAACGAAACTTTAATACGGCGCAAAACGTGCGCGTGGATATGAATCGCTATAACGGCGTCATCAAAGTATTCGCGCGCAAAACGGTCGTCGAAGAAGTTCTGGATCCGCGCCTGGAAATTTCCTTGGAAGCCGCGCGCGAGATCAACCCGAACTTTCAGTTGGACGACATCGCGGAGATCGAAGTCACGCCGCGCGATTTCGGACGTATTGCGGCGCAAACGGCGAAACAGGTCGTCACGCAGCGGATACGCGAAGCGGAACGCGGACTGATCTACAACGCTTTCATCGAGAAAGAGGAAGATATCGTCACAGGCATCGTGCAGCGTCAGGATTTGCGCAACATATACGTCGATCTGGGCAAAATCGAGGCGCTGCTTCCGCTGAACGAATTAATGCCGAACGAAAAGTTCAAACAAGGCGACCGCATCAAAGCATATATTACAAAGGTGGAAAATACGACCAAAGGACCGCAAATTTTGCTGTCCCGAACTCATCCCGGATTGTTGAAGAGGTTATTCGAGCTGGAAGTGCCTGAAATTTTCGACGGCGTCGTTGAAATTCGTTCGGTTGCCAGAGAGGCGGGATTCCGTTCGAAAATTGCGGTGTACTCCCGCAATCCCGAAGTGGATCCGGTCGGTTCCTGCGTCGGGCCGAAAGGGATGCGCGTTCAGACGATCGTGAACGAACTCAAGGGCGAGAAAATCGATATCGTTTGCTGGTCGGAATCGGTAGAAGAGTATGTCGCGAATGCGCTCAGCCCTTCCAAAGTGCTGGAGGTGCAAGTATTCGAACAGGACAAAATGGCGCGCGTTATCGTGCCGGATTACCAGCTCTCGCTCGCGATCGGCATTAAAGGACAAAATGCGCGTCTCGCCGCCAAATTGACCGGCTGGAAAATCGACATCAAGAGCGAAACGCAAGCGGAGCAAGAGTACGGCAGACCGAAAACGCCGACGGAAGAAATGCCGCAAGATTCCGCTTCGTTCGAATAAACCGGGAAAGGCGGGGGAAGGCAATGAGACCGAGAAAGATACCGCTGCGCAAATGCGTTGCATGCCAGCAGATGATGGCGAAAAAGGAATTGATCCGGGTTGTCAAGACGCCGCAGGACGAAGTGCTGATCGATCTTACCGGGAAAAAGGCGGGCCGCGGCGCTTACTTGTGCGGCAAGCTGTCTTGCTTTAAACTGGCCCACAAAAACAGGGCGCTCGATCGCGCGCTTAAGCATCAGGTGCAACCGGAAATTTACACGCAGCTCGAGCAGGACTTTATCCGCGTGGAAGATGAATTTATCGCGGGCAAGGAGCGGGCGGAACAGGATACATGACCAAATTATTATCTTATCTAGGACTTGCAATGCGGGCAGGCAAGCTGGTAACAGGGGATGAAATCGTTCATAAGGCGCTTCGTTCCGGCGATCTGGAATTGGTGATCGTTGCGGGCGACGCTTCTGAAAATACGAAGAAGAAATTTCGTGACAAATGCCATACGTATCGGGTTCCGCTCTTGATCGGCCTGGATCGCTTCGCGATCGGCGCAAGCATCGGGAAAGCGGACCGTGTCGTTGTCGGCGTGTCGGATTCGGGTTTTGCCCGAATGATGCGCGAGCAATTGGCGATTATGTCGGAGGTGGAGTATATTGAGTAAACAAGACAACAAAGATAATAAAGATAAGTTGAGGGTTTATGAATACGCGAAGTCGCTCAATATGAGCAGCAAAGAGATCATTACGATCCTGAAGCGGTTGAATATTCCGGTCAACAATCATATGAGCGTGATGGAGAACGATGCCGTAGCGAGGGTGGAGCAATTTTTCCGCGACATTAAGGCGAACGCGGCGGCCAAACGCGCGGCGCAAGAAAGCGGGGCTCAGACCGCCCAAGTATCCGCGGCGGCCAAACCGGGCGCGGCTTCTTCGAATGCGGCCGGTACGGCTGCGGCAGCGAAGCCGAATCATCAACCCCAGCAAGAGAAGCAAGCTTCGGCGAGAAAAGAAGGCGGAGCGGGCCAAGGACAAGGAAGATCGCAACAGCACAGCCGCGACGGGCACCGGGAGCAACAACAAAATCGACAACGTGAAAAGCAGGTAGGTATGAATACACAACGGACACAGGAACAGCGGAAACAACAAGGAAATGCAGGACAAGGGCAAGGAAGACAACAAGGCCAAAACAACGGAAATCAGGGCAATAACCAACATGGCGGCAATCAGCGTCAAGGCAGACCGGCATTCCAGCAGCAGCAAAGCCGTCCCGAATCGGGCAGACCGCAAGGCGGACAGCAGCCGAACCGCAATCAACCGAAGGTTCAAGGGAACGATAGCCACGATTCGACACCGGCATTCAACAAATCGAAGAAGACGAAATTGAATCCAAGACGGTTTGACGATAATAAAGTAAGCAATTATAAAGGAAATCAGAACAACAAGGGCGGCCGCAACAAATTCGGCAAAGGCCAGCATCAAGCGCAAGAAAAACGCGAAAAAATCGACAATACGCCGAAAAAGATTATCGTGCGCGGCACGATGACGGTAGGCGAAACGGCGAAGTTGCTGCATAAGGACGCCTCGGAAGTGATCAAAAAACTCATGTTCCTCGGCGTCATGGCGACGATTAACCAAGAGCTTGATCTGGATACGATCCAACTGCTCGCTTCCGATTTCAATGTCGAAGTGGAATTGAAAATTCCGGTCGAGGAAGACCGGTTTGAAACGATTGAAGAAAACGACGACGAAGCGGATCTGATTGAACGTCCTCCGGTCGTCACGATTATGGGACATGTCGATCACGGGAAAACGACGCTGCTCGACGCCATCCGCTCTACGAACGTAAGCAGCAGCGAAGCCGGCGGCATTACGCAGCATATCGGCGCGTATCAGGTGGAAATTAACAAGAAGAAAATTACATTCCTCGATACGCCGGGCCACGAAGCGTTTACGACGATGCGAGCCCGCGGAGCGCAAGTTACCGATATTACGATTATCGTCGTCGCCGCAGACGACGGTGTGATGCCGCAAACGGTAGAGGCGATCAGCCATGCCAAAGCGGCGAACGTACCGATTATCGTGGCGGTGAACAAAATCGACAAGCCGACTGCGAATCCGGACAAAGTGAAGCAGGAATTGACGGAATACGAACTGGTGCCGGAAGAGTGGGGCGGAGACACGATCTTTGTCAACGTATCCGCGAAGCAGCGGATGGGACTGGAAAGCTTGCTCGAAATGATTCTGCTCGTAGCCGAAGTGAACGAATTCAAGGCTAACCCGAACAAGCGCGCGCGCGGTACCGTGATCGAAGCGGAGTTGGACAAAGGCCGCGGACCGGTGGCCCGCATTCTCGTTCAGCACGGTACGCTGAAAGTCGGCGACGCATTCGTGGCGGGCAACTGCTTCGGCCGCGTTCGTGCGATGGTGAACGATAAAGGCAGACGCCTGAAGGAAGCGGGACCGTCCACACCGATTGAAATTACCGGATTGACGGAAGTTCCGCAAGCCGGCGATCCGTTCATGGCGTTCGAGGACGAGCGGAAAGCGCGGTCTATCGCGGAAAAACGCGCGATCACGCAGCGCCAGAGCGAATTGAACGTCAGTACGCGCGTCACGCTTGACGATTTATTCAAGCATATTAAAGAAGGCGAGATTAAAGACTTGAACGTCATCATTAAAGGGGACGTGCAAGGTTCTGTCGAGGCGCTGAAAGGTTCGCTCGAGAAAATCGAAGTGGAAGGCGTCCGCGTGAAAATCATTCATAGCGGTGCGGGTGCGATTACCGAATCCGATGTCATTTTGGCCGCCGCTTCCAATGCGATCGTGATCGGCTTCAACGTCCGTCCGGAACCGCAGGCGAAAATTACGGCCGAGCAGGAGAAGGTGGATGTGCGGCTGCATCGCGTCATCTATAACGTCATCGAAGAGATCGAACAGGCGATGAAAGGGATGCTCGATCCGGTTTATAGAGAGAGCGTTATCGGACATGCGGAAGTGCGGAATACGTTTAAAATTAGCAAAATCGGTACGATTGCGGGCTGCATGGTAACGTCCGGCAAAATTACCCGCAATGCGGAAGCTCGTTTGATCCGCGACGGCATCGTCATTTTTGAAGGAAAAATCGATTCGCTTAAACGTTTTAAAGATGACGCGAAAGAAGTGGCGCAAGGCTACGAATGCGGCATCACATTAGAACGGTTCAACGATGTGAAAGAAGGAGACATTGTTGAAGCCTTTGTCATGGAAACGGTAGAGCGGTAATAAAGAGGTGAATGACCATGGCTAAAATTCGGGTCGGACGGGTCGGCGAACAGCTCAAAAAGGAGCTTAGCGGACTGATTCAAACCGAATTGAAAGATCCCCGCGTCGGCTTCGTGACGGTGACGGGGGTTGAAGTAACGAATGATTTGTCGCAAGCGAAAGTATATTTAAGCGTGCTCGGAGACGAACAGCAAAAAGAGGATACGCTTAAGGCGTTAATGAAAGCAAACGGTTTTTTGCGGTCCGAACTGGGCAAACGAATCCGGCTTCGCCATACGCCGGAGCTCGTATTTAAGTTCGATACGTCGATCGAATACGGCAGCCGAATCGAGAAGCTGTTGGACGAAATTAAACATGAGGAATGAAACGCCGATGAACGATCCGATTAGCTTGGAGCATTATGAGCGGCAGTTAGAAGAAGCGCGTCAATTTATCGCGGCCCGCGACGACTTTCTGGTGGTGTCCCACGTTCAACCGGACGGCGACGCCGCCAGTTCGACCGTAGCGGTCGGATGGCTGCTCGCGCAGCTCGGCAAAACGTTTTGCATGATTAACGAAGGTTCCGTTCCGCAAAGATTGAGTTATCTATGGTCGTACGACCGGATCGTCAATTATGCGGAACAGCCGCCCCGGCGTCAATTTCAAAACGTCATTTGCGTCGATTGCGCCGATTTCGCGCGCGTCGGCAAAGTCGGCCAGTTGTTTGCCGAAGGCGCGGATGTGCTTAATATTGATCACCACCCGACGAATGACAGCTACGGGTCGGTCAATCTCATTAAAGCCGATGCCGCGGCGACGGCGGAAATTTTGTTCGATTTGCTGAAGCGGTTCGAAATCGAGTGGAGCCTCGATATTGCGGAAGCCATTTACACCGGCTTATTAACGGATACGGGAGGATTCCGCTACTCCAATACGACGCCAAAAGTGATGGCCGCGGCCTCCGAACTGCTGCAGTATGGGGTCAAAGGACATCAACTCGCCGATCATTTGCTCGAACAGTTGACGATGCCGCATGTTTTGCTGCTGACAAAGGCGTTGTCCCGCTTGTCGTTTGCCGCGAATAACAAAATCGGGTGGATATACGTTACGCCGGAAGATATGCGGGAAACCGGCGCGGTGAACGACGATCTGGAAGGTCTCGTCAACTATCCGCGCAACATTGAAGGCGTCGAGGTCGGCATCTTGTTCAAGCAAATCGACAACGAGGCGGTTAAGGTCAGCATGCGTTCCGGACCTGGGGCCAACGTTGCGGAAATTGCGCATTCTCTTGGCGGAGGCGGTCATGTCAGAGCGGCCGGCTGCAAAGTATACGGCGCTTTGGACGATGTGATCAAACAAGTGATTGAGCGGGTGAAGCAAGCTTTATGAGTGAAACAGATTTTCAATCCCCAAATCATAGAATATTACAAAGCTTTCAGGCAGACGGAATATTGCCCGTATGGAAACCGGCCGGTTGGACTTCGCACGATGTCGTCGCCAAAGCGCGTCGCCTGCTGCGCATGAAGCGGATTGGGCATACCGGCACGTTGGATCCTATGGTTACGGGAGTGCTCCCGCTATGTCTCGGCAGAGCGACGCGATTAGTGGAATATTTGCAGGAACTGCCGAAGGAATATGAGGCGGTAATGCGTTTAGGCATCGCGACGGATACGGAAGATATGTCGGGGCAAACGATCGAACGGCAGGAGCGCGTCGATGTCACGGAAGAGCAGGTCCGGGCGGCGCTCGCCCTGTTTGTCGGGACGATCGAGCAAGTGCCTCCGATGTACTCCGCCGTCAAAGTCGACGGCAAACGGCTTTACGAATTGGCGAGAGAAGGACGGGAAGTGGAGCGCAACCCGCGGAATGTGACAATACATGCGTTGGAACTGCTGCGTTGCGAGTTGAACGGTCCGGAGCCGGAAATCCATTTCCGCGTCGTCTGTTCCAAAGGGACTTATATCCGTACATTATGCGTCGATATCGGGAAAGCGCTCGGCCTGCCGGCAACGATGGCTTCGCTAGTTCGAACGATGTCCGCTCATATTCGATCCGAGTCATGTTTGACGTTGGAACAGATCGAATCCGCCGTAGAGGCGGGGAAACTGCACGAATTGTTGATTCCGATGGACCGCGCCGTCCGCCATTTGCCGGCGCATACGGTCGCCGCCGAGAAGGCCGAGCAAGCGTTGCAAGGTCAAAAGTTATCCGTAAGGGCGGTATCGCCAGCGGTGGAAGCGCTTGGCCTCATCCGTTTATATTCGCCCGACGGGCAATTTTTCGGCATTTACGAACGGGAAGAACATAAAGGTTATATTCGGCCGGTGAAAGTATTTCTTCCGCATCTCTAACTTGGATGAAAGGAATTGCAGGTGACATAATGTGAAAAAAATAACAATATCATATCCGTTAACTTCAGATGAAATCAAACAATGGGGTCATCCCCAAGCGATGGCGATCGGTTTCTTTGACGGCGTTCACCTTGGCCATCAAAACTTGATTCGTCGTGCCGTGGACTATGCGCAAAAAGCGGGAATACCGGCGACGGTCATGACCTTTCATCCTCATCCGAAGGAAGTGCTGGGCAAACCGCCGACCCGGGCCCAATACGTTACGCCGCTTGACGACAAAATTGAAAAAATGGTGCGCTTAGGCGTGGATCGGGTCTATGTCGTCCGGTTCGACGAAGCGTTCGCCGGCGTATCGGCCGAATCGTTCGTGCACAATATGCTCTTCGCATTGCAGGTCGAGCATACGGTCGTCGGCTTCGATTTTACTTTCGGACATCAAGCCGCCGGCGATGTCGACGCATTGCGCCGGCTCGGGGAAGGACGGATGACCGTCGACGTTGTCCCATCATTCCCGCTTGACGACAAAAAAATTAGCAGTTCTTCGATTCGCGCGTTTTTGCAGGAAGGCAAAATTCACGAAGTCAACCGGTTGCTCGGCTGCAGCTATCGAATGACCGGAACGGTTGTGCCGGGGGAGCAGCGGGGCAGAAAGCTCGGATTTCCGACGGCCAATCTCGATTTGACGGCCCCTTACATCGTGCCGCGCAACGGCATTTACGCCGTACGGGTGCAACGGCTCGAGACATGGTATAACGGCGTGATGAGCATCGGTCTTAAGCCGACATTCCATGACAGTATGGCCGTTCCCGCCGTCGAAGTGCATATTTTCGATTTCGACGAAATGATATACGGCGAACAGCTCCGCGTCGAAGTGGTGGAATATATTCGCTCCGAGCGGCGTTTCCCGTCCGTGGACGCCCTGATTGCGGAAATTGCGCGGGATTCGGAGAAATCGAAAATCATTTTGCGGCATTGGCAAAAATAAGGTCGATTATGATTTTACTTTTCCTTTGGCAAGTGGTATAGTATATAATGTTGCGGCAAGGCGAGCAACGATTAACCTTGGCTTGGTCAGCCGCTCTCACCGGCGCTGACGAGGCTAACGGCGATTATAATAAAGGAGGTGAATAGGATGGCACTTACACAAGAGCGTAAAACCCAATTGATCGAAGAGCACAAAACTCATGCGTCCGATACCGGAAGCCCTGAGGTGCAAATTGCTATCCTAACGGAAAACATCGTTAACTTGACAAACCATTTGCGCACGCACAAGAAAGACCATCATTCGCGTCGCGGCCTTTTGAAAATGGTCGGCCAACGCCGCAAGCTTTTGGCTTATTTGAAAAATAAAGATGTTAACCGTTACAGCGCTTTAATCGAAAAGCTCGGATTGCGTAGATAATGTAACGTACAAAAGCAGCCTGGTTGTTGCCGCATAGCTTCGCTGAAGCTACGCGGATGCAGCCGGGTTGCTTTTTATGCAGGCGTTGCCGGACGGATTCGCATGCTTGTTTTCAATAAAAGCAGGAAATAATGATACATATGCAGAAATGATAAAGGTGTTACTTGAGGAGGGATTCAATGGAAAAGCATATTGAAATGCAGCTTGGCGGAAGACCGCTGCGACTTGAGACGGGCCGTTTGGCGAAGCAAGCCAACGCGGCGGTTACCGTACGCTATGGCGAAACGGTTGTATTGTGTACGGTGACGGCTTCGTCCGAACCGAAAGATTTGGATTTTTTCCCATTGACGGTTAATTATGAAGAACGGTTATACTCTGTGGGCAAAATTCCGGGAGGATTCATTAAACGCGAAGGCAGACCGAGCGAAAAGGCGATATTGGCGAGCCGTTTGACGGACCGCCCGATTCGGCCCCTCTTTCCCGAAGGTTTCCGGAACGATGTGCAAATCGTTAATTTAGTCATGAGCGTAGACCAGGATTGCACGCCTGAAATCGCCGCGATGATCGGCACTTCGGCTGCGCTCAGCATCTCCGACGTACCGTTCAACGGTCCGATCGGCGGGGTGGCCGTCGGCCGAGTCGACGGTAAATTCGTCATCAATCCGACGGTGACGGAAGAGGAACAAAGCGACATGTACCTGGTCGTGGCGGGGACGAAAGACGCCATCATGATGGTCGAGGCCGAAGCGAATGAAGTGCCGGAAGAAACGATGCTGGAAGCGATCATGTTCGGGCACGAGGAAATTAAAAAGATCGTAGCCGTACAAGAACAGTTTGTGGAAATGGCCGGCAAACCGAAAATGGAAGTCGTTCTGCACGCGGTCGACGAGAACGTAAATCGGGATGTCCGGGCATTCGCGCAGGAGCGGCTGGTTGAAGCGGTGAAAATCGCCGAAAAGCATGCCCGCCAAGAAGCGATCGATGCGATCAACGATGAAGCGACGGCTCATTTTGAGCAGCAGTACATAGACACGCCTGAACTGATGAAAGATGTGAAGGAAGTTTTGTACGACATCGTGAAAGAAGAAGTCCGCCGCTTGATCACGCACGATAAGGTTAGACCGGACGGGCGCCGTTTGGACGAAATCCGCCCGATCGAATGCGATATCAGCTTGCTGCCGCGAACGCACGGTTCCGGACTGTTTACGCGCGGGCAAACGCAAGCTTTGAGCGTATGTACGCTCGGCGCATTAGGCGATGTGCAAATTTTGGACGGACTCGATTTGGAAGAATCGAAACGCTTTATGCATCATTACAATTTCCCGCCGTTCAGCGTCGGCGAAGCGAGACCGCTGCGCGCTCCGGGCCGCCGCGAAATCGGGCACGGCGCATTGGGCGAACGGGCGCTGATGAAAGTCATTCCGTCCGAAGCGGAATTCCCGTATACGATCCGGCTCGTATCCGAAGTGCTGGAATCGAACGGCTCCACGTCGCAAGCGAGCATTTGCGCAAGCACGCTTGCCATGATGGATGCCGGCGTGCCGATTAAAGCGCCGGTAGCGGGCATTGCGATGGGGCTGATCAAAGACGGCGAGCATGTATCGATCTTGACCGATATTCAGGGGATGGAAGACCATCTCGGCGATATGGACTTCAAAGTGGCCGGTACTTCCGAAGGCGTTACGGCGATTCAAATGGATATCAAAATTGACGGCATCGACCGCCAAATTTTAGCCGATGCCTTGCGTCAAGCGAAAGAAGGACGTATCTTCATCTTGTCGAAAATGCTGGAACGGATTCAGAAGCCGAAGCCGAATTTGTCTCCGTATGCGCCTAAAATCGTTACGATGCAAATCAATCCGGATAAAATCCGCGACGTCATCGGAGCGGGCGGAAAGATCATCAATAAAATTATTGAAGAAACCGGCGTAAAAATCGATATCGAACAAGACGGACGCGTATACATCGCCTCGGCAAACGAAGAGATGAACGAGAAGGCGCGCTCGATTATCGAAGGAATCGTTCGAGAAGTCGTCGTTGGCGAAATTTACGTCGGCACGGTGAAGCGTATCGAGAAATTCGGAGCATTCGTTGAAATATTGCCGGGCAAAGAAGGGCTCGTCCATATTTCCCAGCTTTCCACCGAACGGGTCGGCAAAGTCGAAGACGTCGTCGCCATCGGCGACAGCGTCACGGTGAAAGTGACGGAAATCGATCAGCAAGGACGCATCAATTTATCGCGCAAAGCGGTACTGACGGCGCAAGTGCCCGCGCAATCCTAAGCGGGGGTATCATAAGCGGGAGAAACAGAACCATTCTGTTTCTTTTTTTTCGCATTAGAATCAGCATAATCCTGTCCGACCGGACATATGAATAGGACAAAACTATGCGTGCTTGCAAGGCTGGTTTTCGTCCTATTCTCGTTCAGGAAGGAGTATTTCGGATGGCTGGAAAGAAACTGGTCATGATATTCGGCTGTATGATCGGGTTGCTCGTGCTGGCGCGAGTGAGCGGAATAAGCCTGTTTATTCATCAAAATAAAGATCGGGCTTACATTCAAAATGCGTTCGAAATGTTTCGCGATGCGGAGGCCACCGAAAAAGATCCCGTTATGCGGCGGATCGAAGAGGAAGCGGCCAAACGGAGAATCGAACCGGTCGATGCGATTGTCGACCGCGTGTGGAAGCTGATTCCGGGTTATAACGGGATCGAAGTCGATATCGATAAAACGTATCAATTGACGAGATCGAAGAACGGCGAAGGGGAAATCCGCTTTGTCTATCGGGCAATTCCGCCGAAGATCAAGACCGATTCTTTACTCCCCAATCCGATATACAAAGGAAATCCGAACAAACCGATGGTTTCGCTCATGGTCAACGTGGCATGGGGCAATGAGTATATCGAACCGATACTGCGGATTATGGATGACGAAAACGTGAAAGCTACGTTCTTTTTCGACGGCTCATGGTTGAAGAAAAACATCGATACCGCCAAAATGATTCAAGAACGCGGACATGAGTTGGAAAACCACGCTTATTCCCATAAAGATATGAGCAAATTAAGCCGCGAGCAGGCCGTTCAAGAGATTGTCAAAACGAAAAAACTGCTCGAAGAGGAGTTAAACGTCCAAAATCGTTGGTTTGCGCCGCCTTCCGGAGATTTTGACATGGAAACGGTGCAAATCGCTCACGAGTTAGGGTTAAAGACGGTGCTATGGACGCTCGATACGGTAGATTGGAACAATCCGAGCCCGGAATCGGTCGTCCAAAAAATTAGCAGGCATGTCGAACCGGGATCGCTAATATTGATGCATCCCACAAAATCGTCCAGCCAGGCGCTGCTCGGCATGATTCGCGAAATTAAGCGGAAAGGTTATTCGCTTGGCACGGTGAGCCAGACGTTATCAGAGGAAAGAACGCCCCCGGATACGTTGCCGCCTAACTTGTTCCCGATGGTCAGTTCGCCGAATGCGGGTTGAGACGGCCTTGTTTTTTTGATAGGATTAGATTGCATTGTTTAGCGCATGCGAAGCTTCACAAAATGATTAGGAGGGCCTTCCGTGATCAAAACACAACTTAAAAACGGTTTGCGCGTCGTGCTCGAGAAAATTCCGACTTGCCGTTCCGTCTCGTTCGGCATATGGGTCAAAACCGGTTCGCGCAACGAGCAAGCGTCGAATAACGGAATATCCCATTTTATCGAACATATGCTTTTCAAAGGCTCGGAGCGTTATTCGGCTCAAGACATCGCGGAATCGTTCGATGCGATCGGAGGCTACGTCAACGCCTTTACATCGAAAGAATATACTTGCTATTATGCGAAAGTGTTGGATGAACATTTGCCGATCGCGATGGATGTGCTTGCCGACATGTTCTTCACGTCCCGCTTCGATCAAGACGACTTGGAGAAAGAGAAAAACGTCATTATCGAAGAGATCGCCATGTATGAGGATACGCCCGACGATACGGTGCATGACGATGTTTCCCGCGCCGCGTACGGCGAACATCCGTTGGCGTATTCCATTCTCGGCACGGAGGAACGGCTGCAGGCGATGAGCGCTTCCGATCTGCGCCGGTACATGGGCGAGCATTACACCGTTGCCGATACGGTCATTAGCATTGCCGGCAATATCGACGACGGCGTGATCGATTTGCTGGAGAAGCATTTCGGCCATTTTCAATCCGAAGGAAACAAACATTCGCTGAAGGCGCCGGTCTTTCAGGGAGAAGTATTGTTCCGCGAGAAGAAGACGGAACAAAATCATATTTGCATTTCTTTCCCAGGGTGCTCGATATCCGACCCGCGCTTGTATGCGATGATCTTGTTAAACAATGTTGTCGGCGGCGGCATGAGCTCCCGCCTGTTTCAAGAAATTCGCGAAAAAAGAGGATTGGCGTATTCGGTCTTCTCCTATCATAGTTCCTACGCGGACAGCGGCTTGTTTACGGTATATGCCGGGACGGCTCCGAAACAATCGAAAGAAGTTCTCGATCTGACGATCGAGGTGATGGAGAACTTGAAGGCCAAAGGGTTGACGGAATCGGAGCTGCATAAAGGGAAAGAACAGCTTAAAGGCAGTCTTATTCTAAGTTTGGAGAGCACATCCAGCCGCATGAACCGGCTCGGCAAAAACGAGCTGATGCTGTGCAGGCATTACACGCTTGACGAAGTGATCGCACGCATTGAAGCGGTGTCGATGGAAGACGTCGATTTTTTGCTGAATCGCATGTTCGAATCTCCGTTCGCGCTGGCGATGGTGGGTGGAAGCGACCAGGCGATCGGCGGTTTGAAACGAACGATAAATTAATGTTATCTATGCCGCACTAATATTCGAATCTATTGATGGAGGAATGGATCATGTCCTATACCGTTCAACTCAAACGTTTACCAGGCAACGAAGATGTTCAGTTGCCGCAGAGAATGTCCGAGCTTGCCGCCGGATTCGATCTGTACGCCGCCGTTTCCGAGCCGGTAACCTTGCGGCCGGGCGAGCGCGCGTTGATTCCAACCGGCTTTGCGATCGCCATGCCGCCGGAGCTGGAGGCGCAAATCCGGCCTCGCAGCGGGCTCGCTTACAAGCATGGGATTACATGCTTGAATTCGCCGGGAACGATCGACGCGGATTACCGCGGGGAAGTGAAAGTGCTCTTGGCAAATTTGGGACAAGAGCCGTTCGCCGTTACGCGCAACGAGCGTATCGCGCAAATGGTGTTTCAAGTCGTGCCGCAAGTTAAGCTCGAGCAAGTCGAAGAACTGACCGAAACGGCGCGCGGCGCCGGCGGATTCGGCCATACCGGGACGAAATGATATATTCTTTATTCCATAAACGGCTTTTATCGTTCTAGACGAGCGATAAGAGCCGTTTTTTGTTGGGGGATAACCAGTTTTGCGCACCCCTTCATAGGCGCAGGCATAATATGATTTATACGTCATGACTTATGACGTCAGCATGACCCGAAAGGAGTGATAGATCCTGATGCTTACAGGAGTCCATGTCGTTTTTTTGGGAGGAGACGCCAGACAGCTTGAAATTATTCGCAAAATGACGGAACTCGACGCGACCGTTACGATCGTGGGATTCGATCAACTGCAAAATCCGCTGCAGGGGGCCTACCGGTCGGACTTGAAAAACGAGCTGTTGGAAAAAGCGGATGCGCTCATTATGCCGGCTGTCGGCACGGACGACGAAGGGGCGATCAGCGCCATCTTCGCCTCGAGCGAACTGAAACTGACCGACGAACATATCGCCGTCCTCCCGAAACATTGCAAAATCTATACGGGAATGGCGAAGCCTTATTTGCGCAAGTTGAGCTTGAAACATAAGATCGATCTGGTTGAATTGTTCGACAGGGACGACGTTGCGATCTACAACTCGATTCCGACGGCCGAAGGAGCCTTGATGATGGCGATCCAGAACACGGACATTACGATTCACGGATCGAAGTCCATGGTGCTTGGCATGGGAAGAACCGGACTGACGATGGCGAGAACGCTGCAAGCTTTAGGGGCCAAAGTGAAGGTGGGCGTACGGCGCGAAGAACATTTCGCACGGGCGACGGAACACTGTTTTGAGCCGTTTTATATAAAAGATTTATCGTCTCATGTGAGCGATATTGACTTGCTTTTTAATACGATTCCGACTATGATAGTCACAGCACAAATAATAGCGAATATCCCGAATCGGGCGGTTATTATCGACCTGGCTTCAAGTCCCGGAGGAACCGATTTCCGGTTCGCGGATAAGCGGGGAATCAAAGCTTTGCTCGCTCCCGGTTTACCTGGCATCGTCGCTCCCAAAACAGCTGGACGCATCATGGCGGATTGTTTAAGTCAGTTGATTTTGGCGGATACGCGCGAACGGGGGAATCGGGTATGAAATGGGAAGGCAAAACGGTCGGTTACGCATTGAGCGGATCGCATTGCACCTTTGCGGAAGTGATGCCGCAAATTCAAAAATTTGTGGACAGCGGAGCGAAAGTGATCCCGATCGTCACGAATACGATTATGACGACGGACACGCGATTCGGCACGTCGGAAAGTTGGCAAAAACAGTTGAAAGAAATTACGGGGAATGATATTATTTCTTCAATCGTTGAAGCGGAACCGCTCGGACCGTCCAAGTTGTTGGACGTTATGGTTATCGCGCCTTGCACGGGCAATACGACCAGCAAATTGGCGAACGCCATGACGGATAGCGCCGTTCTGATGGCGGCGAAAGCGCAAATGCGGAATCAGCGCCCGCTCGTATTGGCCATCTCTACCAATGACGGGTTAGGATTGAACGCGGCCAATATCGCCAAATTGCTTATTACGAAACATATTTATTTCGTGCCTTTCGGCCAAGACGCTCCGCATAACAAGCCGAACTCGCTTGTGGCGAGAATGGATTTGATTCACGATACTTGCGCGGCCGCATTGGAGGGCAAGCAATTGCAGCCGATGCTGATCGAAAGGTTTCAATATACGTAATTTATAGAGGGGAGAAACGCCAGATGTCTAATCAGAAATTGTATAACGTTGCCGTTGTCGGGGCAACAGGTGCCGTAGGAGAACAAATACTAGGATTGCTAGAGAAGAGAAACTTCCCGATCAATGAACTGAAGTGCTTGTCGTCCGCCCGTTCGGCGGGCAAAAAGATCGTCTTTAAAGGCCGGGAGATTACGATAGAGGAAGCGAAGCCCGAAAGTTTCAAAGGGATCGATATCGCTTTGTTCAGCGCGGGCGGAGACGTCAGCAAAGCTTTGGCGCCGCATGCCGTCGAACATGGCGCCGTTTGTATCGACAACACGAACGCTTACCGGATGGACCCGAATACGCCGCTTGTCGTTCCTGAAGTGAACCTTGAGGCTGCGGACGGACATCAAGGGATTATCGCGAACCCGAACTGTTCGACGATTCAAATGGTAGCGGCGTTAAAGCCGCTTTACGACCGCTTTGGCATCTCGAAAATTATCGTTTCCACTTATCAGGCCGTTTCCGGCGCGGGCAGCAGCGCTATTGACGAAATGCTGCGCCAATCGAAAGAAGTGTTGGCGGGCAACGAAGTAGAACCGCAAATATTGCCGGTCGGTTCCTTGCCGGTCAAACATCAAATCGCCTTCAACGCGATTCCGCAAATCGATAAATTCCAAGACAACGGCTATACGTTGGAAGAGATGAAAATGGTGCGGGAAACGAAAAAAATTCTCGCCGACGAATCGATCGACGTTACGGCGACTTGCGTTCGGATTCCGGTCGTATACGGTCATTCGGAATCGGTATACGTCGAATTGAAGAACGATTACGAATTGGAGGACGTCAGATCGTTGCTTGCGAACGCTCCCGGCATCACGGTAGTTGACGATCCGGCCAGCCAGCAATATCCGCTCGCTACCGAAGCGGCGGGCAAACCAGACGTATTCGTCGGCCGCCTGCGCCGCGATTTGGGCGAAGCGCGCGGATTAAACATGTGGATCGTATCCGACAACTTGCTCAAAGGCGCAGCTTGGAACGCAGTGCAAATTGCCGAATATATTGCTAATGGGAAATAATCGGTAAATCCTGAAATCGGTTTTGGCATAAACCTGGGGGGAAATGCAATGCGCATCTTGGTTCAAAAGTTCGGAGGCACTTCCTTATCTACGCCCCAAGCCCGAGAGCATGTCGTTCAACATATTCGCCGCGAGCTTTCTAACGGGTACCAACTCGTCATCGTTGTCTCGGCCATGGGCAGAAAAGGAGATCCGTACGCGACCGATACATTGCTCGAGTGGATCGGTCAAAACGGCAACCGCCTGCCCGCTCGCGAGCAAGATTTATTGCTTTGCTGCGGTGAAGTCATTGCCGCAGCAACGCTATGCAGCATACTTAACGAGCAACTTATTCCGGCCGTTGTTCTCACGGGAGCGCAGGCCGGCTTCATTACGAACGACCAATACGGAGATGCGCGCATCGTGGAGGTTCGCCCGACTCGCGTATTGGAATATTTGCAAGAGAACAAAATCGTTATCGTCACGGGATTTCAAGGCCAGACGGAGAACGGCGATATAACGACGCTCGGCCGCGGCGGAAGCGATACGTCCGCGACGGCGTTAGGAGCGGCGCTGCAGGCTGAAACGGTCGATATTTATACGGACGTCAACGGCATTTTGACGGCGGATCCGCGAATCGTCGAAGACGCCAAGCCGCTGTCCGTCGTCAGTTATGTCGAAATTTGCAATATGGCGCATCACGGCGCCAAAGTGATACATCCGCGCGCGGTGGAAATTGCGATGCAAGCCCAAATTCCGGTGCGGGTCCGTTCGACGTTTTCCGAAGACGAAGGGACGCTCGTCACCCGACTGGAGGGAGTGACGGATCGCAAATTCGGCATCGTCGATCGTTATGTGACTGGGATTGCGTATGTAAACAATGTGACGCAAATTACGGTTGACGCACATGAAGGCGCGGAAGATTTGCAGCTTCGCGTCTTTAAAGCGATGGCGCAGCACCAAATTAGCGTCGATTTTATTAATGTTACCCCTTCCGGGGCGGTTTATACCGTATTCGACAACGATGCGGAACGCGCGGTTACGATTTTGGAACGTTTGGGATACCGTCCGAAGGTATTGTTCGGTTGCGCGAAAGTTTCCGTCATCGGCGGCGGCATGAACGGAGTGCCAGGCATTATGGCGAGAATTGTCGAGGCCTTAACGGAACGGGAAATACAAATTTTGCAATCGGCCGATTCGAATACGACGATTTGGGTTTTGGTCCGTCAGTATGATATGATCGAGGCGCTGCGCGCCCTTCACGCGAAATTCGAGCTTCACAAGGAAGTGTACGACACGAACGCCGTCATACGCCAATAGGGGGGATTTTTAATGGATTTCGGAAGAGTCATTACGGCAATGGTTACCCCGTTTGACGACCAATTGCAGATCGATTGGGAACGAACGGGCCAATTAATCGATTATTTGATCGAAGAACAATGCAGCGACAGTTTGGTCGTCTGCGGCACAACCGGCGAATCGCCGACGCTTACCGACGAAGAGAAGCTGGCGATGTTCCGGTTTGCGGTCAATCATGTTAACGGCCGCTGCAAAGTCATTGCCGGTACAGGCAGCAACAATACCGCGCATTCGATCCATTTGACGAAAGAGGCGGAGAAATTAGGAGTCGACGCCATTCTGGCAGTCGTGCCTTATTATAATAAACCGAATCAAGAAGGTTTATATCGGCATTTCAAAGCGATTGCGGAATCGACGACATTGCCGGTGATGCTCTACAACGTTCCCGGCAGAACCGTCGCCAATTTAGCCGCGCAAACGACATTGCGCCTGGCGGAAATCGACAATATCGTCGCCATTAAAGAATGTGCCTCCGCCGACCAGATGACGGAGATTTTATCGGCATGTCCGAATAACTTTACATTGTATTCCGGGGACGACTCGGCGACGCTGCAAACGCTCGCACTCGGCGGGCACGGCATCGTCAGCGTGGCCAGCCATGTGATCGGCCGCAAAATGAAAGCGATGGTTGAAGCATATGTCAACGGGGATGTACAACAAGCAAGCGTATTGCATCGGGAATGCTATCCCGTGTTCAAAGGATTGTTTGAATGCCCCCATCCGGTTCCGAATCCGGTGGCCGTCAAATACGCACTAGGGTTGCGCGGCATACCGGTTGGCGGGGTGAGGCTGCCGCTCGTCGAGCCGTCGGAATCCGAAGCGGCTTTTATTCGAAATTTGATGCAATAACGGATTCTTGTTTTTGCGTATACGACCGGTGCTACTTGTAAGGCATCGGTTTTTTTGTTTCGGGCAACGATAAGTTTACGGAGGGCGACTTGTGTTTTCGTAAATTAATCATGTATAATGGGTTAAAGTGACTGGGTGCGGTATAATTTAGTAAAAAACAATATAAGAGCGACGTCCATAATATTTAGGAGGGTTAGATCCACTTGTCGAAGAAAAACAACAATGATAAATTGACGATTTTTGCTCTTGGCGGCGTCGGTGAAATCGGGAAAAACATGTACGTCATTCAATATGCAAACGATATTGTCGTGGTCGATTCCGGATTGAAATTTCCGGAAGAAGATATGCTTGGCATTGATATCGTTATCCCTGATATTACGTATTTGACCGAGAATCGCGATAAAGTAAGAGGAATATTGTTAACGCACGGCCATGAGGACCATATCGGCGGATTGCCTTATGTGCTGAAACATTTGAACGTACCGGTATACGGTACCAAATTAACGCTCGGACTAGTCGAGAGCAAATTAAGAGAAAACAACCTGCTTGGAGAAACGAAACGCATACTGATCAACGCAGACTCTGAGGTTCAACTCGGAACGATTCGCGCAACTTTCTTCAAAACGAATCACAGCATACCGGATTCGGTAGGCATTTGTTTGGAAACGCCGGAAGGTGTCGTCGTACATACGGGCGACTTTAAGTTTGATCATACCCCAGTCAATGATCAATATGCGGATTTGCAGCGTATGGCGGAAATCGGGAAGAAAGGGGTGCTCGCCCTTCTGTCGGACAGCACCAACGCGGAGCGTCCGGGATTTACGCCTTCCGAAAGCAGCGTAGGCGAGAATCTGGTAGACATTTTCCGCAGAGCCGAGCAAAGAGTCGTTGTCGCTACATTCGCGTCGAATATTCACCGGATTCAACAAGTGATCGACGCCGCGGAGGCAACAAGACGCAAACTGACGGTCATTGGACGCAGTATGGTCAATGTCGTTACCATCGCTTCGGAATTAGGTTATTTGCATATTCCGGACGGAATGCTGATCGAGCCGGAGGAAGTCAACAAAATGTCGGCCGACCGCGTCGTCATTCTATCGACGGGCAGCCAAGGCGAACCGATGTCCGCGTTAACGCGCATGGCTCGTTCGACGCATCGCAAAGTCGACATTTTGCCTGGCGATACCGTCATTATCGCGGCAACGCCGATTCCCGGAAATGAAAAGTATGTCGGCCGCACGGTGGACGAATTGTTCCGCCTCGGCGCCAATGTCATCTACGGCGGATCGATTACCGGCGTTCATGTGTCGGGTCACGGAAGCCAGGAAGAATTGAAATTGATGCTTAACTTGATGCGCCCGAAATATTTCATTCCGATTCACGGAGAATACCGGATGCTTCATCATCACGCTATGCTGGGCGAAGCCGTCGGGATCGACCGCGACAATATTTTTATGATCGATATCGGCGATATCGTTGAAATCCAAGGCGGCGCGGCTCGCAAATCCGGCAAAGTGCCTTCGGGCAATATTCTGATCGACGGACTTGGAGTAGGCGATGTAGGCAATATCGTGCTTCGCGACCGTAAATTATTGTCTCAAGACGGCATTCTGGTCGTTGTCGTCACACTCAGCAAGCAAGACGGCACGATCATGTCGGGGCCGGATATTATATCGCGCGGTTTCGTATACGTACGCGAGTCCGAAGGCTTGTTGGACGAAGCGAACCGGATCGTTACAAGCACGCTTCACAAATTGATGAGTGAAAACGTTAACGAATGGGCATCGCTCAAAACGAACGTGAAAGATGCCCTAGGCCGTTTCCTATACGAGCAAACGCGGCGCAGACCGATGATTCTTCCGATTATTATGGAAGTATAGATGAAGCCGCATAAGCTGTCCTTAAGGTCCGATAACGGGCCGGGGACGGCTTTTTTTTCGTATAAAAACGGCTGACTAATCCATACTATGACGGAGTTGAAAGTATACGAAAAGCGGAGGAATCGACATGCCATTTCCATATCAAGCGGAAGATTTTTTGCTGTACAATCAGGCGGAACAGCCGGCGCCGGGCGAAGGCGGGGACAAAAAAGCGCCTCCCGCGGTTCAAACGGTGCAAGAGCTTGGACAAACGACGGTTCCGGTTAGCGAGACGAACATCTTCTGCATGTCTATCATCGGGCAAATAGAAGGCCATCTGGTTTTGCCGCCGCAAAATAAAACGACGAAATACGAACATGTCATTCCACAGCTTGTAGCCGCGGAACAAAATAAAGCGATCGAAGGCATCTTGATCGTATTGAATACGGTCGGCGGCGATGTCGAGGCGGGACTTGCGATCGCGGAAATGATATCGTCGCTCTCCAAACCGACCGCAACCGTCGTGCTGGGAGGCGGACATAGCATAGGCGTACCGATCGCGGTATCGTCCGATTATTCTTTGATCGCCGAAACGGCTACAATGACGATTCATCCGATTCGGCTAACCGGACTTGTCATCGGCGTGCCGCAAACGTTCGAATATTTGGATAAAATGCAGGAGCGAGTCGTCAGATTCGTCACATCGCATTCGAATATAAGCGAGGAGAAATTCAAAGAGCTGATGTTCAAGACCGGAGAGCTGACGCGCGATATCGGAACGTCCGTCGTCGGGCCTGACGCCGTCAAATACGGCTTGATCGATGCGATCGGCGGCATCGGCGACGCCTTGCGCGTATTGAATCAAATGATCGACCGCAAACGGAGCGGGCAGCCGGCGGGACTCACGCAATAACGAAACGAAAATCGAGGTGCTTTCATGACATTATATACGACGATGCCGCTGGAAGTAGTGCTTGACGGCATCAACCAGGAACGGGAAGCGGATCTTGAAGTCGAGATTAACGGAATATTGATGCAGGTGGCGCCGGTTGACGCTTCGTCCGCGCGGATCGTTCGCCTGTTGCGCTGTTCGTTGAACGATTATTTGGATCCGGCTTACGCGCCGGGCCAAATCATCCATTATAAGCCTGCGCTCATGACAGAACGAAAATAACCGCTCATGCTTAACGAATTCCGGGCGGCGGCGCGCATCGGGAACTACGGATAGGAACATCCCCGGTTCTGTGTTATAATAGAGCATTGGGGGGTGATCGTTTGGCGCGGAAAAAAAGAAGAAAGTCCTCTTTCAGCACCAGTCTGAAGTACGAAATATACGGGATCATATGGATCACCTTATCCGTCATTGCGATGTCGGGCGAGGCGACGGTCGGTCGTTCGCTCTCCAAATTGTTCGGAGCGCTGCTCGGGAAGTTTTATTTCGTCATTCCGCTGATCGGCATTTACGTCGGCTTGTACGTCATGATCAAACGAAAATGGCCGAAAGGATGGTCTGCCCGCAAATCCGGCTTGGTCATCATCGTTGTCGCTTTGACGCTAATGAGCACCATCTGGACGATCGATCAAAAATTGATGCCAACGGTTGAAGTAACGGCGGGTAGAATTGTGCAGCAAATACATAACGATATTAAATTGGAATTATTTACGAATGCTTCACCCGAAAATTATTCAATCACGCAGAAGCAAATTAGCGGAGGCTACACGGGAGCGGTAGTGTATTCCGTTTTATACTTTTTATTCGGCGCGGCCATCTCCAAATTGGTCATGATCGTATTGCTGGGCATCGGCTTTATGTTGACGACGAATTTGTCTTATGTAGAGCTGCTGCGCTTCGTGCGAAGCCGTATAGCCCGCTTCCGCGATCTGCTGCGGAAGAAACTGAACGCGAGCGAACAAATGAAACGTTCCGGACGCGCGGCCGGCAGCGCCGCGATCGATAAAGCGCCGCTCATTCCGCTCGATGAAGACGACGAAGAGACGGGCGATTTGGAAGACGAGACGGAAGCGGCTGCGCCGAAACGCCGCAAGGTGCCGGTGTTCTTCCAATTGTTCGGCGCCAAAGACGAGCGGGCGAAAAAGGACGCAAGCCCCGCGAACGAGGACGAAGACGATTACGGACAAGATGTGCTGGTTGGTTCGCGGGATTATGCGGCCCGTTTGGACGAGCCTGAAGAGGAAGCCGATTCGACGCTGATCATTCGCGACTTTCAGCAGATCCAATCGGCCGAACAAAGCGGCGAAGAGGCCGAAGAAGAGTTGTTGCATGCAACCCGAGACGCGTCCGCGCTTGACGCGGTAAGTTACCAGGAGGAGGAGGCCGGCAATGAGACGGAATCTCCTCCGTTTGAGGCCGATGCGGAGAACGCCAATTTAGACGGCGAAGCCGTTCCTTTCGGCGCGGAAGAAGACGGGCATGAGACGCAAGGGACGGATGCGCCGCAGGCCGCACCGCCGTCCAAGCCATACCAACTCCCTTCGTTCCGCTTGTTATCGAAGCCGCAAGGAAGCGGGAAAGCGGGGGAAGGCCCCGATTTCATGCAAACGGCACGCAAGCTGGAAGCGACGCTGGAAAGCTTCGGCGTCCGCGCCAAAGTGCTTGAAGTCGTACGCGGCCCGGCGGTGACCCGATACGAAATTCAGCCGGATATCGGCGTGAAGGTAAGCCGGATCGTCAGTTTGACCGACGATATCGCGCTCGCGCTTGCGGCGAAAGATATTCGCATGGAGGCGCCGATTCCGGGCAAATCGGCTATCGGCATCGAAGTGCCGAATACCGAAGTGTCGATCGTCACGATGCGGGAAGTGATGGAGACGCCGACGTTCCAAGAGTCGACCTCCAAGCTGTCCATCGCTTTCGGGCGCGATATTTCGGGACAGACGATCGTAGGCAATTTGGCCCGGATGCCTCACTTGCTCGTAGCCGGCGCGACGGGATCCGGCAAATCGGTCTGCATCAACGGGATCATTACAAGCATTCTGTACAAAGCCAAACCCGATGAGGTCAAGTTTCTGATGATCGACCCGAAGATGGTCGAGCTTAACGTATACAACGGCATACCGCATCTGTTGGCGCCTGTCGTGACCGATCCGCGGCGAGCTTCGCTAGCCTTGAAAAAAATTGTCGTGGAGATGGAAAAACGGTACGAACTGTTCTCGAAATCGGGCACAAGAAATATTGAAGGATACAACAAGCTGATGGCAGACAATCCGGCAGCCGTATTGCCGTTTATCGTCGTCATTGTGGACGAGCTTGCCGACTTGATGATGGTTGCGGCGAACGATGTCGAGGATGCGATTACCCGGCTTGCGCAAATGGCACGTGCGGCGGGCATTCATTTGATTATCGCAACGCAGCGCCCTTCCGTCGATGTCATTACGGGAGTGATCAAAGCCAACATTCCTTCCCGGATCGCGTTCGGCGTTTCTTCGCAGGTCGATTCCCGCACCATTCTCGACATGGGCGGCGCGGAGAAGCTGCTCGGGCGCGGGGATATGCTCTTCTTGCCGATGGGCTCTTCCAAGCCGATCCGCGTTCAAGGAGCGTTCCTGTCCGATCAGGAAGTCGAATCGGTCGTTCATTTCGTACGCGAACAAGAGCAAGCCGAATACAATGAGGATTTGGTTCCGGAAATCGACGACAGCGCGCAACAATCGGAAGAAGCGGTGGACGAGCTGTTCGATCAGGCGGTGCAAATCGTACTAGAAGCGAAGCAAGCCTCCGTCTCCCTGTTGCAGCGGCGCATGCGCATCGGGTATACGCGCGCGGCGCGCCTCATCGATTCGATGGAAGCGCGCGGCGTCGTCGGTCCTTATGAAGGCAGCAAGCCGCGCGAAGTGTTGATTACGCCGGATCAATTCCAGCAAAGCCGCGTCGGTTCCTAATGAGAATAAGGGTTTTTCCCGCAGTTACATGCCGGGAGGAACCCTTATTTTTCTTGAACCGGAAACTTTCATGATCCCTTTCGCATAATTACATCCTTCTCATCCCATAATAAGCTTACCATTGCTGCAAAACTAACAGAAGAAAGGTAGAGCGAAGGCGATGAGAAAAACAGTCATCAACAAGCGTTTAATATGGATTACGTTAAGTATCGTACTCGTTTTGTTCGGTACATACCATTTGAAAACGTCGATGTCCAGCAAACAGACATTTGGGGACGCGGTGCTGACGGTCGGATTTTCGGGCAAAGACGTATATGAGCTGCAGGGCAGATTGAAATTTCTCGGCTTCTATCACGGCAAAGTGGATGGATATTTTGGAGAAAAGACGTTAGGCTCGGTCAAATGGTTTCAGTCCGAGTTCGGATTGAAGGTGGACGGTTTTGTGGGCGGGAAAACGAAATTGAAACTTTGGGAAGCTACAAAGCATTGGAGGCCTACCGCCGAGGAAACCGGCCAAGCGCCGGCGGAAGAGGCCGCTCCGAGCCCGGGAGCCGGCGTGGAACCGGATACGTCGGAAGAATGGACGTCGAACAACAATCGCGGATATTCCGAGAACGATCTGAAACTGATGGCTAACGCCGTTTACGGCGAATCGCGCGGCGAGCCGTTCGAAGGACAAGTGGCGGTGGCCGCCGTCATCTTGAACCGCGTGAAATCTCCGAGTTTTCCGAATTCGGTTTCCGGCGTCATTTTCCAGCCGGGCGCATTTACCGCCGTAGACGACGGCCAAATCTGGCTGACGCCAAATGAAAATGCGCGCAAAGCGGTGGAACAAGCGATCAACGGTTGGGATCCGACCGGCGGATGCTTATATTATTTCAATCCGGTGACGGCGACGTCCAAATGGATATGGTCTAGACCGCAGGTGAAAACGATCGGCAAACATATCTTCTGCATGTAATGCGCGCGTAATGACCGGCGTCTTTCGCTTGCATGAACGAATACCGTCGTATAAAGAAGTAACCTTGGAATGTCCCGAGGTTGCTTCTTCACTTTGGATTGGTATAGAATGGGTAAGAATCGAATAAATTGACTTCACACGGGGGAAAATCGGGCAATACGGCCGGCCTCCGAATAAACGATGCGAACGGAAGGAGATTTGTTATTGAGTACTTCAACGTTTGAACAAGGAAAAGTAAATCAAATGCGCATTCACGTCCTTCCTACGAAACGATTTAAAACATATGCAATCTCGTTATATATTGGATTTCCTTTGTCGGAGCGCCATGTGACATCGGTCGCGCTTACTCCGTTTGTACTGCGGCGCGGCACCGCGGCGTATCCGGAAACGATTCGCTTTCGCGAGAGGCTCGACGAATTGTACGGCACAGGGTTCGGGTTCGACGTATATAAGCGCGGCGATTATCAAATCGTACAATTCCGCATGGATGTCATTAACGACCGATTCGTACATACGAAAGAATCGCTGCTAGCCGAGTCCTTCTCGTTTCTGGGCGAGGCGATTACGAAGCCTGCATTGGAAAACGGCGTTTTCCGCGCCAAATACGTCGACGGGGAGAAAGAAACGCTTCGCAAACGGCTGGAAGCGATCGTGAACGATAAAATCCGCTATGCCGCCGAACGATGTATCGAAGAAATGTGCAAGAACGAACCGTACCGGCTGCATCCGCTTGGCAACCGCGCCGACATTGCGCCGATTACGGCGGAGTCCTTGCATGCGTCCTATACGCAATGGCTTCAGTCGGCTTGTATGGATTTGTACGTTGTAGGCGATACGTCGCTGCAGGAAGTGGAATCATTGGTCGAACGGCATTTCGGGCTTCGGCGCGATCAAGACGCAACCTATGCGATGCGCCCGGGCAATATCGAAGTTCGGGACGTGAATACGGTTGTCGAACGGATGGAAGTGGGGCAAGGAAAGTTGAACATGGGCTTGCGCACTTCCGTCACTTACGGCGACGACGATTATGCGGCGGCCTTGATGTATAACGGCATTTTGGGAGGATACCCTCATTCGAAGCTGTTTGCCAACGTACGTGAGAAAGCGAGTCTCGCTTATTACGCCTCCTCCCGTTATGACGGCCATAAAGGCATATGCGCGATCCAGTCCGGCATTGAAATCGGAAATTATGAAAGGGCCGTCCAAATCATACGCGAGCAGCTCGCCAGCATGCAAGCGGGCCAAATCAGCGAATTGGAGCTGTCGCAGACGAAAGCGATGATCGCCAATACGTTGCGCGAAATCGGCGATTCGGCATTCGAGACGATCGCCTATTATTTCAACCGGGAATTGTCCGGCAAGGAACGGACAACGGCGCAATTGCTGGAGCAGGTGGAGCGCGTGACGGCGGAAGATATTCAGCGCGTGGCGCAAACGTTTCAATTAGATACGATTTATTTTCTACGCGACAAGGGGGAATAAAGGATGGAAACGATCCATCATCCTAGACTGCAGGAAACGTTGTATTACGAGCGGATGCCGAACGGACTTGACGTTTACGTCCTCCCCAAAGAAGGATTCCAGAAAACGTATGCGACTTTTTCCACAAGGTACGGCTCGATCGACAATCACTTCCGGGTCGGTTCCGGAGAGCCGATCGAAGTTCCCGACGGGATCGCCCACTTTTTGGAGCATAAAATGTTTGAAGAGCCGACGGGAGACATTTTCGCGACATTTGCGGCGCAAGGGGCGTCCGCCAACGCGTTTACGAGCTTTGACCGTACCGTCTATTTATTTTCCGCGACCGAGCAAATTCCCGCCAATCTGGAAACGTTGATCAATTTTGTTCAGCATCCGTATTTTACCGATGAAAATGTGGAAAAGGAAAAAGGGATTATCGGACAGGAAATTAAAATGTATCAGGATAATCCGGACTGGCGGGTTTATTTCGGTTTGATCGAAGCGATGTACCGGACGCATCCCGTACATATCGATATCGCCGGCACGGTCGAATCGATCGGAACGATTACGAAGGAAACCTTGTATACGTGTTACCGCACGTTTTATCATCCGTCCAACATGCTGCTGTTCGTCGTAGGCGGCGTCCGCGCGGAAGAAGTGTTCGAGTTGGTTCGACGCAATCAAGCGGGCAAAACCTACGAACCGCAGGGCGAAATCGAACGCATTTTTCCGGCGGAGCCGAATGAGGTTCGGCAGGCGCGGAAAGTGGCCAAATTGCCAGTCTCGCTGCCGAAGTGCATGTTCGGGCTGAAAGAACCGCATGTTCGCCGCAGCGGCGAACAACTGCTCCGGCATGAATTGACGACGAAGCTGATGCTCGACATGCTCTTTGCTTCCAGTTCGCCGTTATATCAGCAGCTATACGACGAAGACTTGATATCCGACGGGTTCGGCTTCGAATTTAACAGCAGTCCGCACTACGCATTTTCGGTCGTCGGCGGAGAGACGCGCGATCCCGATCAATTGCTTGCGCGCGTTCGCGATCAAGTCGATCAAGTCGTTCAGACCGGATTCGAAGCGCAACATTTCGAACGGACCCGCAACAAAAAAATGGGCGCGTACTTGCGCATGCTCAATTCGCCGGAAGCGGTCGCGAGCGAATTTACAAATTATAAGTTCCGCAACAGCGATTTGTTTGCTATACTTCCAGTATATGAGTCGATCGGACTTGCCGATGTGAATGCGCGCTTGCGCGAACATTTCGACTGGGAGCAGCTTGCCGTTTCCATCGTCGAAAGTCCGTAATCATGAGTCGAGAGTGAGAGGGTCATGAAATCGTTTGGGGAAACGACCGTTTTAATTACGGGGGCGAGCCGGGGAATAGGCGCAGCCATTGCCGAGCGCTTCGCGTCGGTAGGAATGAACGTGGTCATTCATTATTTGCATTCGCATGAATCCGCGAACGAGGTGGCCCGCAAATGCATGAGCTACGGCAGCAAAGTGTTGACGGTAACGGCCGACTTGCGTTCGAAGGAGCAGATTATGCGGATGCGCGAGAAGCTGGAGCATCACGGATTTATGCCAGACATCCTCGTCAACAACGCAGGCATCGCGCATTACGGCTTGCTGTCCGACGTGTCGGAAGAAGAGTGGGACGACGTGATGGCCGTCAACTTGAAAGGGATGTTCTTATGCACGCAAACGTTCATGCAGCGGATGATATCCCAGAAATACGGCCGCATCATTAACGTTTCCTCGATTTGGGGACTGTCGGGAGCGTCCTGCGAAGTCGTGTACTCCACGACCAAAGGCGGATTAAACGCCTTTACGAAAGCGCTGGCGAAAGAGTTGGCGCCTTCGGGAGTAACGGTCAACGCGGTAGCGCCCGGAGCCGTCGATACGGTTATGTTAAACCATTTGAACAGCGAGGAAAAAACCGGCCTGGAGCGGGAAATTCCGGCGGGTCGCCTGGCGCAGCCCGAGGAAATCGCATCGCTTGTCTATTTTATCGCATTGCCGGAATCCGGGTATATAACCGGGCAAATTATAAGCCCGAACGGAGGCTGGCTGACATAATTATCGATCCGTTATTTTCCTTTCGTACGTATAAAAGACAAAGTTTCGGAGCATATTACGACTGTTGAGCACAATAATGTAGGAGGTTTATCAACATGTCGGTTCTGGAAAATTTCGATACGTGGAAAAATTTTTTGGGAGAACGGGTCAAACAAGCGAGAAATATGGGCATGAACGAGGAAACGATCTCGAAATTAGCTTACGAAATCGGCGATTTTCTGGAAGAGAAGATCGAGCCGGAGAACGGGCCCGAACGGACGCTCAAAGCGCTTTGGGACGTAGGCTCCGAGGAAGAGCGCAAGACGATTGCCCGTTTAATGATCAAGCTGGTTGAAAAAGCTTAACATCCGATTTAAGCTGTAAATAGGACATTTGAAGGAAAGCTCTCGCGCTTGGGAGCTTTCTTCTGATGTTTTTACTCACATTGAACTTGTCTTTGATTTTATTTTTTTATATGATTATGTGTAAGATTCAATAGCTCAAATGTAATATTTTATTACATATTTCGTGAATGTGCAGGAATTTTAGCTGAAATTGTTGAAATAAGTCGATAGGTCTTAACGCCTAATTCATGCAATAATAGAATGAAAGAAATGCATTTGCAGTTGAACGGCGATCGTTGAACGTGATAAATACAAGATTATATGCGGAGGTGATGGTGTGTCGAATCTAGGTCAACTGCTGAAAAAAGCCCGGGTCGAAAAAGGGATGACTTTAGATGACGTGCAAGAATTGACGAAAATTCGCAAACGGTACTTGGAAGCCATTGAGGATGGTGACTACAAAGTTTTGCCGGGGCCTTTTTATGTCCGCGCCTTCGTGAAAACGTATGCGGAAACGGTCGGATTAAACGCGGACGAACTGCTTGAATTATACCGTGGCGATATGCCGGAATCACAGACGGATACGATCGAACCTATTATTCAGAGCCGCCGCAGAACGCGGTCGACAGGCCGGACGGGGAAATGGGTTTCTTCGATTTTAATGTGGTCCTTTCTTATCCTCATCGTCATTGTCGTCTATTTGTTTTATATTAAAGGCGCCGAGCCGAAGGACGATCAAGTAGCCGACGGAACGAAGATAACCGACGATATGCAGCAGCCGCAACCGCCTTCCGAAGGCGGAACGACGCCGGATGAGGAGGCAACGCCTCCTGCGGATGAAACGGAGGTCACCCCTCCTGAGCCGGCCCCGCCGGAGATCGTGTCGAAAGGAAGATCCGGCAAAGCGTACTGGTATGCGGTAAAAACGCCGGAGCCTTCGGTAAAGGTGGAAATTTCGGCTTCCGGCGGAGACAGTTGGATTACGGTATATAAGAAGAAATACGACGGCGAGAAGTTATATAACGAGACGTTGAAAGACGGCGTAACGGAGACGTTCGATCTGGTCGACGGATTGTATATTAGCGTAACGAGACCGGATTTCGCCGAAGTAAAAGTAGGCGGAATCCCTCTGGAAGACGGAGATAGCGCCGTCCGCCGGCGTTTCTTGCTGCATTTGGAATCGACGGCCGATTCCGCTGCGGAATAATGAATACCATTCAATAATCGCAATGATGAAAGGACGTGACCTTATGGCTTCCGAAAGCTCATTCGATATCGTGTCGAAAATGGATTTGCAGGAAATGAACAACGCCATAAATCAAACGGAGAAAGAGATCGGCAACCGGTTTGATTTTAAGGGCACCAAAAGCAGCTTGAATCTGGAGAAAGACGAGCTCGTTATTATTTCGGACGATGAATTGAAGTTGAAAAACGTGATCGATATTTTGCAATCCAAAATGGTCAAACGCGGGCTGGCGCTCAAAAACCTGGAATACGGGAAAGTCGAACCGGCTGCGTCGGGCACCGTCAGACAACGGATTAAATTGAAGCAAGGGATCGATCAAGACAATGCCAAAAAAATTAATATTTTGATTCGAGATTCGAAATTAAAAGTAAAAAGCCAAATTCAAGGGGATCAGATCCGGGTGACCGGCAAGAGCAAGGACGATTTGCAAAACGTTATTCAAATGCTGCGCAAAGCGGATCTCTCCCTTGAATTGCAATTTGTAAATTTTAAATAACGAAGATGGCGGAAAAACCTTGAATCGTGTGTTTCCTATCATACGACTAAGGTTTTTCAACGTTTTGACACTAAAAACGGCATGTATTATACTTTATTAGATAGATATGCACATCGCTTTGGAGGCAGGAACGGGGGACGTCAGGCGTGACAGAAAAAATAAAAATCGTTACATTGGGCTGTGAGAAAAACTTAGTTGATTCCGAAATCATGTCCGGATTAATCCATGAGCGGGGATACTCGCTTGTCGATAATAAAGAGGAAGCGACGGTTATCATTGTTAATACGTGCGGTTTTATCGATGCGGCCAAGGAAGAATCCGTCAATACGATTCTTGACTTGGCTGAGTTGAAGCAAACGGGAAATTTAAAGGCGCTGGTCGTTTCCGGCTGTTTGACGCAACGGTATAAGGAAGCGCTGTTGGAGGAAATGCCCGAGATCGACGGCATTGTCGGCACGGGGGATTTCCATAACATTAACGATATCGTGGACGAGGCGCTGCGCGGGAAGAAACCGGTGCGTGTGGGGAATCCGGTCTTTAATTACGAGCAAATACTGCCTCGCAAAGTATCGACGCCTCGGTATACGACCTATGTGAAAATAGCGGAAGGCTGCGATAACAACTGCACGTTCTGCAGCATTCCGATTATGCGCGGCAAATTCCGCAGCCGCTCGATCGAGTCGATCGTCGCCGAAGTGGAGCAGTTGGCGCAGCAAGGAGTGAAAGAAGTTAGCTTGATCGCGCAAGATTCGACCAATTACGGTACGGACTTGTACGATCAGTTTATGTTGCCGACGCTGCTGAACCGTGTCAGCGAAGTGCCGGGCATCGAATGGGTTCGTCTGCATTACGCTTATCCCGGTTTTTTCACCGACGAATTGATCGATGTGATGGCTTCCAATCCGAAAATTTGCAAATATATCGATATGCCGCTGCAGCATAGCGAGGACACGATTCTGAAACGGATGCGCAGACCGGGCAGACAGCGCGACGCGCGGGAATTGATTGCGAAAATCCGCGCCAAAATTCCGAACGTTGCGCTGCGGACGTCCATTATTGTCGGTTTTCCGGGTGAAACGGAAGAAGACTTTACCAATTTAAGCGCCTTTATTCGCGAAATGAAATTTGACAGACTCGGCGTGTTTACATATTCGTTTGAAGAAGGTACGCCGGCGACGCGCTTGCCGGATCAAGTGCCGGACGATGTGAAGGAATGGCGCGCGAATACGCTTATGGAAATCCAGCGCGAGGTATCGAAGCATCATAGCGCCAAACATATCGGCCAAGTATTGGATGTGCTTGTGGAGCGCTACGACGGACGCAACGACGTATATATCGGACGGTCGCAATACGACGCGCCGGAAATCGACGGAGAGGTGTTTATTTCCAATTGCAAGGCCAACATCGGAGAAATCGCCAAAGTACGTATTACCCATGCGTTTGAGTTCGACTTGTCCGGGGAGGGTGTATCGTGAATCTGGCCAATAAAATTACGCTGGCCCGTATCTTTTTAGTACCGATTATGATGTTTTTTTTGCTGGTGAATTTCGATTTTTTTCCGGCAATCAACATTGAATCCTTCCATATCACGTACAACCAGATCATTGCGGCGTTAATTTTCATTGTGGCCGCAAGCACGGACGGGTTGGACGGGTATATCGCGCGCAAGGGGAAGATGGTTACGAATTTGGGCAAGCTGCTCGATCCGCTCGCCGACAAACTGCTCATCGCCGCAGTGCTCATATCGCTCGTTGAAATGGGCAAATGCGACGCATGGATCGCGATCGTGATCATTAGCCGCGAATTTGCGATCACCGGCCTGCGCCAGGTGGCGCTGCTCGAAGGCAAAGTCGTTGCGGCCAGCAAATGGGGCAAATGGAAAACCGGGGTGCAGATTACGGCGATTATCGCCATGCTGCTCAACAATTTTCCGTTTACGTTTATCGGTTTCCGTTTCGACTTGGTGGCGATTTGGGCCGCGGCGATTATCACGGTATATTCCGGGATCGATTATTTCGTGAAAAATAAAAATGTGATCAATTACTCTCAATGAGATGAGCGACATTGGCTGCTTTATTCGGATTTTCGTCCTTTCGGGGATAGGATCTGAATGAGGCGGCTCTTTTTTGCCATGATGGAGCGTCAAAAACGATATTTGAAGGGGGAAACGGCCATGAAAGCCGAAATTGTTGCGGTAGGAACCGAACTGCTGCTCGGACAAATCGTCAATACGAACGCGCAATTTTTATCGCGGGAACTGGCGGCGCTAGGAATCGACGTATATTACCAGACGGTGGTGGGCGATAATCTGCAGAGGCTGCGGCAGGCGATTGAAATTGCGCGGGAGCGTGCCGATCTCGTATTGTTTACCGGGGGGATCGGCCCAACGCAAGACGATTTGACCAAGGATGCGCTGGCTTCATATTTGGGGCGAACGCTGCATATTCACGCCCCTTCGATGGACAAAATCGAGCGGATGTTCCTCTCGCGCGGCGCGAATATGGTGGAAAGCAACCGCAGGCAGGCGCTCATGATCGACGGCAGCGATCCGCTGCCCAACGAAACCGGTCTCGCCGTCGGCAATGCGCTGATCCATGACGGAACGGCTTATATGCTGCTGCCGGGACCGCCGAAGGAAATGAAGCCGATGTTTGAGCATGAGGGCAAGCGCTGGCTGCAACAACGGTTGTTGACGAATGAAATGCCGTTGTTCTCGCGCATGCTGAAATTTGCCGGCATCGGCGAATCGTCCTTGGAAGCGAAGCTGATCGATTTGATCGAAGGGCAGTCGGATACGACGATCGCCCCGTACGCCCAGGAAGGCGAAGTGACGATACGTCTGTCGACGAAAGCCCGGACCGTAGAGGAGGCATCGGCGAAGCTGGACGTATTGGAGACGGAAATTCGCGGGCGGCTGGGAGCGCATCTGTATGCCGCCGAGAACGTCGCGATCGAGCAAGTGATCGTCGAGCGCATGAGCGCCAAAGACTGGACGCTGTCGGCGGCGGAAAGCTGCACCGGCGGATTGCTGTCCGAGATGATTACGGCTATACCGGGAAGCTCGCGCATGTTTGCCGGCGGCATCGTTTGCTATTCCAATGCGCTGAAGGAGCAGCTTCTGAACGTGCCGCATGCGATGCTCGAAGGCGAGACGGCGCCGGGAGCGGTGAGCGCCGAAACGGCGCAAACGATGGCCGAGCAGATGCGGACGATTGCGGATACCGATCTCGCCGTTGCCATTACGGGCGTCGCCGGCCCCGGCGCTTCCGAGCGGAAACCGGTCGGTCTCGTCTACATCGCTATCGCGCAGAAGGGGGAGCCGACGCAAGTCGAGAAGCTGCAGCTTTCCGGCGGGCGCGAAATGATCCGGCTGCGCACGGTGAAGACGGTGCTGTACCATCTGTGGCGCCGGTTGAATTGAAGCTGCTTATCGGGTTCGCGCTATGTGTTAGCTTAGCGCACCTCGTTGGATTTTATCCAATAGATTGCGATCTGTTGAAGGGGAAACGAGTCGGCTGCTGGAATTAATCCAATATTTTCGGAGGAAATCGGCAATATTTCACGTTTTGCTTTGAAATGGCTGGATGTTTTCCAATAGAGATGGATAAGAAACGGGATATGGCCTTGTTCTATTGCATAAAATCCAATGGGGTTTGTTAGCGGCAACGCTTTGAAATGGGAATGTCGGTTAAGAAGAAGCATGCTTGCGGTATCTGGTTCGTTCCTAGTGTCATGTACTGCGGCAAGAACTGTGTTATTCAGCAGTGCGATCACGCCACTTTGGCGAAACGGCGGCCTGCATAAGCGCTATACTGGCTATTGCCATATCGGGCCGGTTAAAGTATAATATAGACAAGTTAACGGAAGAACCGTAGCGAGGACCCATCCTTTGCTGCGGTTTTTTTGCGGCCAATGAACGCGCATGTCGAGAAAAAAACGAATGTATGTTCGAAAAAATACTTGGCAAAGGGTGAAAAACAAGGTATCATAAAACTATAAATCAAGAAGGAAGTGAGTTCATTGTCAGATCGTCGCGCTGCACTTGAAATGGCATTACGTAATATCGAGAAACAATTCGGAAAAGGCTCGATCATGAAGCTGGGCGAATCCACACATATGCAGGTTGAAATCGTGCCGAGCGGATCGCTCGCGCTGGATATCGCGCTAGGAATCGGCGGATTGCCGCGGGGACGGATCGTCGAAGTGTACGGACCGGAATCGTCCGGTAAAACGACCGTCGCGCTGCATGCGATCGCCGAAGTGCAAAAGATCGGCGGACAAGCCGCCTTTATCGATGCGGAGCACGCGCTCGACCCGTTATACGCCAGCAAACTCGGCGTCAACATCGACGAATTGCTGCTATCCCAACCGGATACGGGAGAGCAAGCTTTGGAAATTGCGGAGGCGTTAGTGCGCAGCGGGGCGGTTGACATTATCGTCATCGACTCGGTTGCGGCATTGGTGCCGAAAGCGGAAATCGAAGGAGAGATGGGCGATTCGCATGTCGGATTGCAGGCAAGGCTCATGTCGCAGGCGCTGCGCAAGCTGTCCGGCGCGATCAGCAAATCGAAGACGATCGCGATCTTCATTAACCAACTTCGCGAGAAGGTAGGCGTCATGTTCGGCAATCCGGAGACGACGCCGGGCGGACGAGCTTTGAAATTTTATTCGACGGTTCGTTTGGACGTCAGACGCGTCGAGACGATCAAGCAAGGCAACGACATGGTCGGCAACCGTACCCGCATTAAGGTCGTCAAGAATAAAGTCGCGCCGCCGTTCAAACAGGCGGATATCGATATTATGTACGGCGAAGGGATATCCAAGGAAGGCAGCATTATCGATATCGGAACGGAGATGGATATCGTCAACAAGAGCGGCGCATGGTATTCGTACGAGAACGAGCGGCTTGGGCAAGGCCGGGAGAATGCGAAGCAATTTCTGAAAGATCATCCGGAAATCGCGCTCGTCATCGAGAACAAAATCCGCGAAGCGAGCAATTTGGCGGCCGCTGCCGTGTCAAGCGCGCCGGCTTCGTTGGATGACGAAGAGGAAGAATTTGAATTGGAAGCGGAATAACCATTGCGGAAAAGCCTTTACATGCGAATAAAGCGGTAAAGGTTTTTCTTTTTTAGGCGGTCTATAGGAGGGAGAACGATTGGAACAAAACGAACGGCCAGAGGCCGCATCGACCGGACCGGACCGGGAAAGAACGATTACGGCGGTGGAACGGGACGCAAAGCAATCCCGCCGTTATATTATATATGCGGACGGAGAGCCTATACTCAACGTGCATGAAGATATTATGGTCAAGTACAGGCTGTTAAAAGGCGCCGTATTGTTCGAGGAAGACATTCGCGCCATCGTGCGCGCCGACGAATTGCAGCAGGCATATGTGCAGGCGCTCCGTTACCTGGAGCGGAAACCTCGGACGAGCAAAGAGATTGCGGTCAGGCTGACGCAAAAAGGGTTTGAAGCAGAGTTGATCGAGCAAGTCATCCGCCGCTTGGAGGACGAACGTTTCGTGGACGATGCGCTCTATGCCGAGCAATGGACGAAGCAGCGCGTTTACGGGCATAAGAAAGGGCGGATTTGGGTAAAACATGAATTGCAGCAGAAGGGCGTTTCCAAGGAAGAAATCGCGCAAGCGATCGAACAACTCGAGCCGGAGCGCGAGTTGGAGAGCGCCATTCAGGCCGGGCTGAAGAAATGGCGCCAAACGAAAGGGAGCGTGAAGGAACGCAAGCAGAAAACGGCTGCGTATTTACTGCGCCGCGGTTATCCCGGAGAACTGGCGTATCGCGCGATACGGACGATTGCCTGGCAGGAGCCGGCCGATCCGGAGGGCGTTGTCGGGGATGAAGGGGACGACGATGATATCCCGTTTGGCGATTAAATTATTTAATAATTAACGACATGAAATAAATGAATCCCGAATTCGTCCGCGGTCGAAGAGAACGATTGCACGCCCGGGCGATAAACTGATTCAATTGCTTGACAATTTCTTTTTATAAATAATACAATGAGAATGTATAATTTTAATCAGGGTCAGTTTTTCCTTCCAAAAAATTGATTCCATTTGATTTATTTCGCCAATCATTGACTTGCTTGATCTCACCTTTGTGGGATTCGCGCGAGAAGCGCTGACAGCGCGATCTAGTGTGCATCTTAAACGATGAATATGTAAGTGAAACGGATGAAAACCGAAAATAGCCCAAGCAATGCCTTGGAGAATCAACGAGGAGGTGAACAAGATGGAAAACATCTGGATCTCGATCGTTCTCGTTGTAGCCGCATTAATCTTTGGGTTTGGGATTGGTTATTTTATTCGCAAGTCTCTTGCTGAAGCTAAAATTTCTAGTGCAGAACACGCCGCCGCGCAAATCGTGGAAAACTCCAAGAAAGAAGCGGAAGCACTGAAGAAAGAAACGGTCCTGGAAGCAAAAGACGAAGTTCATAAGCTACGGGCCGAAGCTGAAAAAGACATTCGTGAGCGTCGAAATGAAATTCAACGTCAAGAAAGACGATTGTTGCAAAAAGAGGAATCGCTGGATAAAAAAATAGAATCGCTGGAACGTAAAGAAGAACAAGTGGCGAACAAGGAGAAGCGTATCGAGGAAACGCAAGAACAGATAGATTTGCTCTATAAAAATCAAATTGCCGAGTTGGAGCGCATATCCAATTTATCGATGGAAGACGCGCGTACGATCATATTAACGAACGTCGAGCAGGAAGTCAGACACGAAACGGCACAGATGATTAAAGAAATCGAGCAGCAAGCGAAGGAAGAAGCGGACAAAAAGTCGCGCGAAATCATTACGCTTGCGATCCAACGTTGTGCGGCGGATCATGTGGCGGAAACGACCGTCTCGGTCGTTACGCTGCCGAACGAGGAAATGAAAGGCCGCATTATCGGACGCGAAGGACGCAACATCCGCGCGCTCGAAACGTTGACCGGCATCGATTTAATTATCGACGATACGCCGGAAGCGGTTATTTTATCCGGCTTCGACCCGATTCGTCGGGAAATTGCGCGCACATCGCTCGAGAAATTGGTAGCGGACGGAAGAATTCATCCCGCCCGTATCGAGGAAATGGTCGAGAAGTCGCGTAAAGAAGTGGACGAACGCATTCGTGAATACGGAGAACAGGCGACGTTCGAGGTTGGCGTGCATGGTCTGCATCCCGATTTGATTAAAATTCTCGGCCGATTGAAATTTCGGACGAGCTATGGTCAGAATGTTCTTAAGCACTCCATGGAGGTCGCGTATCTTGCAGGGTTGATGGCCGGAGAACTTGGCGAAGATGTTACATTGGCGAGACGTGCCGGGCTTTTGCACGACATCGGTAAAGCGCTGGATCATGAAGTGGAAGGGTCTCATGTCGAAATCGGCGTAGAGTTAGCGAAGAAATATAAGGAACATCCGGTCGTTATTAACAGTATCGCTTCCCATCATGGGGACTGCGAAGCGACTTCCGTCATTGCGATGCTCGTCGGCGCGGCGGACGCCTTATCGGCAGCCAGACCGGGAGCGCGCAGAGAAACGCTGGAAACGTATATTAAACGTCTGGAGAAGTTGGAGGAAATTTCCGAATCTTTCGAAGGCGTCGAGAAATCGTATGCAATTCAAGCGGGGCGCGAAGTGCGCGTCATGGTACAGCCCGATAAGATCGACGATACCGAAGCGTTCCGTCTGGCTCGCGATATTACGAAAACGATCGAGAACGAGCTGGATTATCCGGGACATATTAAAGTCACGGTTATCCGCGAAACGCGCGCGGTTGAATACGCTAAATAATGAACACAATGAAAAGTGGCTCCCGTTTTCGGGCCACTTTTCACTTGTATAGCAACGGTTTTGGAAGCGAGTTGTAAGGAGGAGAATCCCATTAAGATTTTATTCATCGGAGATATCGTCGGCAATATAGGAAGAAAAGCGTTGAAGCAGACGCTGCCGATGCTGAAGGAAAAGCACCAGCCGCACTTCATTATCGCAAACGGCGAAAATGCGGCCGGAGGTAAAGGGTTGACGGCCGCGGTCGCGAAAGAGTTTTTCGAACAAGGAGTTCATGGGCTGACGATGGGCAATCACACCTGGGCGAATAAAGAAATATTCGATTTTATCGACGACGAGCCGCGCATCGTAAGACCCGCCAATTTCCCGCCCGGCACGCCGGGGCAAGGAGTTACGGTCGTGAAAGGGAACGGGGCGGAACTGCTTCTCGTCAATTTGCAAGGCAGAACGTTCATGTCGTCGATCGATTGCCCGTTTCGCAAAGCAGATGACATATTGAATCAATACGGCAAAAAACATAAATTTATATTTGTCGATTTCCATGCGGAAGCGACTTCCGAGAAAATTGCCATGGGATGGCATTTGGACGGTCGGGTCTCGGTCGTCGTCGGAACGCATACGCATGTTCAGACGAACGACGAGACGATATTGCCCGAGCAAACGGCTTATATAACCGATGTAGGCATGGTCGGCCCGAAAGAAGGGGTGCTCGGAACCGATCGGGAAGCCGTACTGCGGAAGTTCAAAACGCAACTTCCCGTCCGCTTTAGCGTCGCGGAAGGAAAATGGCATTTCCACGCCGTTATCGTGGAATTGGACGATCATACGGGCAAGGCGAAGCGTATTGACAAAATACGGATCGTTGAGGACGAATGGATCATGAGCTAATATATAAGCGAAAAAGAAGGAATTTTTTTGCCTCTCTCGAATATGTTTTAATAGTGGAATCAATCCATCATTCCCGAGGAGGTTCTTTTCATGGAAGTATTAAAAGTTTCAGCAAAATCCAATCCAAACTCCGTTGCCGGTGCGCTGGCAGGTGTGTTACGCGAACGTGGAGCCGCTGAATTGCAAGCGATCGGCGCCGGCGCATTGAATCAAGCGATTAAAGCAGTAGCGATTGCCAGAGGATTCGTAGCGCCGAGTGGAGTTGATTTGATTTGCATTCCTGCTTTTACGGATATTGTGATTGATGGGGAAGATCGTACCGCTATTAAATTAATCGTAGAACCTAGATAATGATTCATGGATTGATATCCGCCTGTTTACCGCGTCATGACGATGTGTAGACAGGTTTTTTTGCGTGGACAATAAGAAATGGGACGAGGTGTGACGGATGGATAAAGGCGTCATCGATTTTCACTGCGACGTACTGAGCAAAATGCTGTTCGATCCGGCGATCCGCTTTGAAGAAGATGAGAAGCTGGATGTATCGCTGGCCAAACTGATACAGGGCGGCGTCGGAGCGCAATGCTTTGCTGTCTATTTATCGGAGCGGCTCGGCCCGCCGCGGTTCGATGATATACTCCGCAGCATCGATCTGTTTCGCCGCCGAATTGTCGCTAACCCGGCCATGAAATGGATCCGTTCGCAAGAGGATTGGATCGAATGGGAACAAGAGGCCTCTAGCGGCAATAAGCGTATCGGGGCGCTGCTCTCGCTTGAGGGGGCGGACGGGCTCGAGGCGGATCTGACGAAGCTGCGAATATGCAGCTATTTAGGCGTGCGCTTCCTCGGGATTACATGGAACTACGCCAACTGGGCCGCGGACGGAGTGCAGGAAGCGCGCAAGGGCGGATTCACGGCAAAAGGGAGACGGCTAGTTCAGGAATGCAACCGTTTAGGCATGCTGATGGACGTATCGCATTTGACGGAACGCGGTTTTTGGCAACTGGCCGAATGGGCGGAAAAACCGTTCATCGCTTCGCATTCCAACGCCTATGCCGTATGCCCTCATCCCCGCAATTTGCGTGACGAGCAAATTAAGCATATCATTGGGATGGACGGAAGAATCGGCATTACGTTCGTTCCCTCCTTCGTTGCCGCGGGCAAGCGGGCGGCCGTCGACGATATTTTGCGTCATATCGACCATGTGTGCGCGCTCGGCGGCGAACGTCATATCATGTTCGGCTCTGACTTTGACGGTATCGAGGAATGGGTGGAAGGATTGGAACATGCTGGCCAATACGCACAATTAAGAGATTCACTCTCGCGGCATTACCGTCAGGAACTGGTCGAACGGTTTTTGCACGGCAATGCTTCCGCATATCTGAAAGCGTATCTACCAAGCCGGAACGAAGATTGAAAGATTCGATCTCAAGTTGATATCAATTCAATCGAAAAGTGCTATCTTTATTTCCAGAGAAAACGCTTGCTTTTTCCATCCCTTAGTCATAAAATTTATTTGACTCACTGAAAAGATTTTTTTAATGTATAATCTTATCATTTTTTGACGCTTTTCAACATGACGTTAGTCACATTTAAAGGAGATGGGCAATCTTGGTTAATCAATTGTCATGGAAGATCGGGGGACAACAAGGGGAAGGCGTAGAAAGTACGGACCGTATTTTCTCCACCGCGTTAAACCGTCTAGGTTATTATCTTTACGGATACCGTCATTTCTCTTCCCGGATTAAAGGCGGACATACGAACAATAAAATCAGAATCAGCACGAAACCGATTCGTGCCATTTCGGACGATTTGGATATATTGGTCGCATTCGACCAAGAGAGCATCGATTTGAACGCGCATGAATTGCGCAGCGGCGGCGTTGTCGTTGCCGATGCCAAATTCGGACCGACGCTTCCGGAAGGGATCGACGCCAAGTTGTTCGCGGTTCCGATTACGGCGATCGCCGATGAGCTTGGAACGTCGTTGATGAAAAACATGGTCGCGTCCGGCGCATCCTGGGCGTTGCTCGGATTGCCGCTAGACGTTTTCAATAAAGCCGTATCCGAAGAATTCGGACGGAAAGGCGCAGCTGTCGTTGAAAAAAATATCGAAGCGGTAAAGCGGGGCGCAGAGTACGTATTGGAACTTGCTGGCGGTCCGCTGGAAGACTTGCGTTTGGAAGAAGCCGACGGCAGGCAGAAATTGTTTATGATCGGAAACGACGCGATCGGCCTCGGCGCGCTTGCCGCAGGCTGTCGATTTATGTCCGCGTATCCGATTACGCCGGCTTCGGAAATTATGGAATATTTAATTAAGCAATTGCCGAAATTCGGCGGTACGGTCATCCAAACGGAAGACGAAATCGCGGCGGTTACGATGGCGATCGGAGCCAACTACGGCGGAGCCAGAACGATGACGGCTTCGGCAGGACCCGGACTTTCGCTGATGATGGAAGCGATCGGCCTGGCGGGCATGACGGAAACGCCGGTCGTTATCGTCGATACGCAGCGCGGAGGTCCGAGCACGGGCTTGCCGACGAAACAGGAACAAAGCGATATTAACGCCATGATCTACGGCACGCACGGAGAAATTCCAAAAATCGTGCTCGCGCCGAGTTCCATTGAAGAATGCTTCTACGACATGATCGAAGCGTTCAATCTGGCAGAAATTTATCAATGTCCGGTTATCGTCCTGACAGACTTGCAATTGTCATTGGGCAAGCAGTCTTGCGAACAGTTGGATTACAATAGAATTACGATTGACCGCGGCAATCTGGTTCGCGATTTGCCGGAGCTCGAAGCGAATCAGTTGTTCAAACGCTACGAGTTTACGGAAAGCGGCATTTCGCCTCGCGTCCTTCCGGGCGACAAAAACGGCCTTCACCACGTAACGGGCGTCGAACACGACGAAACGGGCCGTCCGTCGGAAAATGCGGTGAACCGCAAGAAAATGATGGATAAGAGATTGCGCAAAATTAAGGACATCAAGGTAAGCAATCCGATTCATGCGGATGCGCCGCACGAAGAGGCCGATCTGTTGATCGTCAGCATGAGCTCGACGGGCGGCACGGTTGACGAAGCGAGAAAACGTCTTGAGGCCGACGGCATCAAGACGAATCACGTAACGGTTCGCTTGCTCTATCCGTTCCCGACAGAATTGTTCGCGCCGTACGCCGAGAAAGCGAAACGAGTCGTCGTATTGGAGAATAACGCGACAGGCCAACTTGCTTCCCAAATTAAACTGAACGTAGGCTATGCCGATAAAATTCGCAATATTTTGAAATACGACGGCAATCCTTTCTTGCCTTCGGAAGTATACAAAGCGTGTAAGGAGTTGAACTAGAAATGGCTACTTTTAAAGAGTTCCGCAACAATGTGAAGCCAAACTGGTGTCCGGGATGCGGAGATTTCTCCGTACAAGCGTCGATTCAAAGAGCGGCTGCCAATGTCGGCTTGGAACCGGAACAACTCGCAATCGTATCCGGTATCGGATGCTCGGGCCGTATTTCGGGATATATCAATGCGTACGGCTTGCACGGCATTCACGGACGCGCTTTGCCGATCGCGCAAGGACTCAAAATTGCGAATCGGGATCTTACGGTTATCGCTTCCGGCGGTGACGGCGACGGGTTCGCAATCGGGATGGGCCATACCGTTCATGCGATTCGCCGTAATATTAACATTACGTACATCGTCATGGACAACCAAATTTACGGTTTGACCAAAGGGCAAACTTCGCCGCGCAGCGCAACGGGCTTCAAAACGAAAAGCACGCCGGAAGGCTCGATCGAGACGACGTTGTCGCCGCTTGAGATCGCATTGTCCGCAGGCGCTACTTTCGTCGCTCAATCGTTCTCCAGCGATTTGAAGCAATTGACTTCGTTGATCGAAGAGGGCATCAAGCATGAAGGCTTCTCGCTCATCAATGTATTCAGCCCTTGCGTCACATTTAATAAAATCAACACATACGACTGGTTCAAAGAAAACATCATCAACTTGGAGACGATGCCGGATTACGATCCGACGAACCGGGTTCAAGCGATGACGAAAATTATGGAAACCGGCGGCATGTTGACCGGATTGATCTACCAAGACAAAACGAAAAAATCGTATGAAGACTTGATCCCTGGCTTTAAACAAGAAGGCTTGGCGAACCAAGACATTAAGTTAACGGAAGAACAATTTGACAAACTTGTTGCAGAATTTAAATAACTATGCAAAAAGACGTGCGAATGTATCGTACGTCTTTTGCATTTTTGCCGTAAAGTAGTATAATAATGGTTGTTTGACCGGATAGAGAGAATTTTAAAAAACGAGAGGTGGAGAGGAAATGCGTAAAACAGTACCTGTCGGCGTTTCCGCACGTCATATTCATGTCACGCAAGAACATATCGAAATATTGTTCGGCAAAGGATATCAGCTTACGGAGTTGAAGCCGCTGTCCCAACCGGGCCAATTTGCGGCAAATGAAACGGTTGAAGTGATCGGACCGAAAGGATCGTTCGGCAAAGTTCGAATATTGGGACCTGCGCGTCCGGCAACGCAATTGGAAATATCCCGTACGGACGCGTTCGCGCTCGGCATTCCGGCGCCGGTGCGCGAGTCGGGCAATATTGCAGGCACACCGGGAATGAAAATTAAGGGGCCTGCCGGCGAAGTGGAGACGGATCAAGGCGTTATCGTTGCGGCGCGCCATATCCATTTCCATACGTCCGATGCGGAGAAATGGGGCATTAAAGATAAACAAATGCTCAAAGTACGGCTTGGCGGCGAACGCGGTCTTGTATTGGAAAACGTCATCGCGCGCGTATCCGATCAATTTGCGTTGGACATGCATATCGATACGGACGAAGCGAACGCGGCCGGCGCGAAAACCGGCGATACGGCCGAAATTATCGATTAAACGAATAGGGTTCGATTAGCGATCGATGGGAAAGCAGAGGAACGGTTATCGAGTGATCCGGATTCCTCTGCTTTTCTTGTTTAGGCCGAGAAAAAATGTTATAATTTGATGTAATGCTTTTTTTCAAATATTATTCATTTCATATACGAGTAACGCATCGGTTAGAAAGGAAGTGAACCGTTTATGGCGAAGGAAACGAAAGATTATGCCAAATACTTTGATTTTTCGAACGCCAAAGTGTTATCTGAGGATGAAAACGGCAAAAAAATTCGCATTAACGGTCGGGAAATTCAGATCAAAAGCGAGCCGAACCAAAGGCAAGGGAAGCAGCGCGGTAAGGAAGACATTCAAGTGCACTACGATACGGCCGTACCGGACGAGCTTCGGACCCTCGGCAACGGCAAATATTATTTGATTTATACGTACGGCTGCCAGATGAACGAGCATGATACGGAGACGATGAAAGGCATGCTCGAGCAGATGGGGTATCAAAGTACGGAAGACCGCAAACAAGCGGATATTATTTTGCTCAATACTTGCGCGATTCGCGAGAACGCCGAAGATAAAGTGTTTGGCGAATTGGGCCATTTAAAAGGGCTCAAGACGGAAAAACCCGATTTGATTCTCGGGGTATGCGGATGCATGTCGCAGGAGGAAGCGGTCGTGAACCGCATATTGTCCAAGCACGGATTCGTCGACATGATCTTCGGAACCCATAACATCCACCGCTTGCCGCATCTGGTGAAAGAAGCGCTGTTCAGCAAAGAGATGGTCGTGGAAGTTTGGTCCAAAGAAGGGGACATCATTGAGAACTTGCCCAAGAAACGCGAAGGAATGCGCGCTTGGGTCAACATTATGTACGGATGCGACAAATTTTGCACATATTGCATCGTTCCTTACACGCGAGGCAAGGAAAGAAGCCGCCGTCCCGAAGACGTGATTGCGGAAGTACGGGAACTCGCCAGACAAGGCTTTAAAGAAATTACGCTGCTCGGCCAGAACGTGAACGCCTACGGCAAAGATTTCACCGATATCGAATACCGCTTCGGCGATTTGATGGACGATATCCGTAAAATCGATATTCCGCGCGTCCGCTTTACGACATCGCATCCGCGCGATTTCGACGATCATCTGATCGAAGTGCTGGCCAAGCGCGGCAATCTGGTAGAGCATATCCATTTGCCGGTGCAATCGGGAAATTCGCAAGTTTTGAAAAAAATGAGCCGCAAATATTCGCGCGAACATTATTTGGAGCTTGTCCGCAAAATTAAAACGGCGATTCCCGACGTCGTATTAACGACAGACATCATCGTCGGCTTCCCGGGAGAAACGGACGAGCAGTTCGAAGATACGTTGTCGCTCGTTCGCGAAGTCGGATACGATTCGGCCTTTACGTTCATCTATTCGCCGCGCGCGGGTACGCCTGCGGCTGTCATGGAAGATAACGTACCGATGGAAGTCAAGAAAGAACGGCTGCAGCGTTTGAATGAAGCGATTAACGAGTACAGCCGCCAAAGCAATGAGAAATTGCGCGGGCAAATCGTCGAAGTGCTGGTCGAAGGCGAAAGCAAAAATAACGCAAACATGCTGTCAGGCCGCACACGTACGAATAAACTCGTTCATTTTGCCGGTTCCAAAGATTTGATCGGATCGTTCGTGCATGTGAAAATAACCGATCCGTACACATGGTTTACGAAAGGCGAGCTGGTCGCCGAACCGGCCGCAGCTCAAGCATAATCAAGATTCGTACATCCTATTAAGATAGAAAAAATGACTTGAAATGGGGGAGTTTGGGAATGGAGCAGCACGAACACAATCACGACCACGGACACAGCAACATACCGAAATTCAATTCGCGCGATCTGATCGTACGTGAAGATATTATGGCCAAAGCGAAAGAATTGGCGGAATTGATCTACACTTCCGAAGAAGTGCAGCATTATCAAAAAGCGGAACAGAAGATCAGCAACAACGAACGCATTCAAACGTTGATCGCGTCGATGAAGAAAAAGCAAAAAGAAATCGTCGCGTTCGAAAAGTTCCAAAATGCAAGCATGGTTGCGAAAATCGAGAAGGAAATCGAGCAATTGCAAGACGAATTGGACGGTATTCCGATTGTGGCCGAGTTCCAACAAAGCCAAAGCGATATCAACTATTTGCTCCAATTGATCGTATCCGTCATTAGCGATACCGTTTCCGCGAAAATCAACGTTGAATCGGGTGCCGTTGCGGCATCGTCCGATTGCAGCGATTAATTTACGGATCCATACCCTGCGCCCAAGGCGACAGGGTATTTTTTTGTCAATTTTGGACGAACGATACTTTTTCCAATGATTTCCGTATATATTAATATATCTCGGGAGAGGGGGTAAAAGAGACCGAATGGAACTTTGGGTAGTTTGGCTCATTGTCGCGGGCATCTTATTCGTCTTCGAAATGATGACGTTGACGTTTTACCTGCTTTGGTTAGGGATAGGAGCGCTCGCGGCGCTGGCAGTCGCTTTGGTCGCGCCGGAGGACATATTGCTGCAAGTCGTCGCGGGTTGTTTGGTCGCGCTTGTGCTGACGGTTTTTTCGAAAGCGATTACGAAGAGAGTGAGATCGTCGAAAGGGTTCAAGGACGCCGTGGATGAAATGGTCGGCAAACAAGGCATCGTTATGGAGAACATCGATCCCGGTCAATATGGAATCGTTAAGGTCGGCGGGGATACGTGGAGCGCGACGTCGAAGCAAACGCTGAAGACCGGCGATCGCGTCTTTGTCGTGAAACGAGGCAATGCCATTTTGGAAGTTGAGAAACAGGGAGGCGATTGATATGCATTGGGCGATTATCGTTATTATTTTGCTTGTGGTCATCGTATTTATTGCGCTCACGATCAAAATCGTGCCGCAACAACGGGTCGGAGTCGTCGAACGATTGGGCAAATATCATAGGCTGTTGACTCCGGGGTTGAATATTCTGATTCCGATCATCGATCAAGTGCGCGTCTATCACGACTTGCGCATTCAGCAGGCGAACGTGCCGCCGCAAACCGTCATTACGAAGGATAACGTTCAAGTGCAAATCGATACGATCATTTTCTATCAAGTGATCGGGCCGGAGCAAGCGACGTACGGCATATCCGATTACGTATATGGCGTGCGCAACATTACGACGGCGACGATGCGGCAAATTATCGGCAAATTGGAATTGGACGAAACATTGTCCGGCCGCGAGAAAATATCGACGGAAATTCGCATCGCGCTCGACGAAGCGACGGAAAAATGGGGAGTCCGTATCGAACGGGTGGAAGTCATCGATATTAAACCGCCGCTCGATATTCAGGAAGCGATGGATAAACAGATGAAAGCGGAACGGAACAAGCGCGCGATCGTGCTGGAGGCCGAGGCGGCGAAGCAAGATATGATTTTGCGGGCGGAAGGGGACAAACAGAGCAAGATTTTGAAGGCCGAAGGGGATAAAGAGGCGCGCATCCGCGAAGCGGAAGGTTTGCGCCAGGCTCAGGAATTGGAAGCGCTCGGGGAGGCGAAAGCGATTCAAGCGATTGCGGAAGCCGAGAAAAATCGGATCGAGCTGCTGCGCGCGGCCGGGCTGGACGAGAACGTGTTGGCGTACCGGTCGTTCGAGGCGTTGACGGAAATAGCGAAAGGGCCGGCGAATAAAGTGTTTATTCCCGCCAATACCGTGGAAACGCTTGGCAGCATCGGCGCAATCGGGGAATTGTTCAAAGCGGCCAAGGCGGAACCGTAAGGCGCGGTTGTTACCGCTTTGGAAGCGGTCTGGCGGTTAAAAAGATCATGTTGATTTCGTGGCAGGTGCGTTGTTTCATTCCCTTTTGTCGATATCCCCTTCGTTCAGTTGAGCCGGTTTCTTTCTGACGGGTGCGATCCTTAGCGAGCGGGATATCGACAAAGGGCGGGGAAAAGAGAATACCGCTGTATGCCTATGTGATTCAATTCACGAATTTCGGCATCGTTTCATATGCTATAGGAAACTTGGTTGGATTTTGTCTAAGTTTGTGATAAACTTCACTTAATATAGCTTGTCCGCTTGCAGGGGAAACGAGTTTCGTTCGATTCAGCACGTGATGCATCATAGCTTGCATTAACTTTGAAGGAGGGCGATCCGATGACGATGAAGACGCGATTTGAACAATTATTCGATCAACATGCGCTTGGACTTGCCGATATGGGGAAGATGAACGACGTATTTACGCTTGCCTCGCAGGAGAGGTTGCGGCCAGCCGCTGAGGATGAGCGGCGGATTTTGTTCGTTGCGATCGATATGCAGAACGATTTTATGGAGAACGGCGCGCTGCCGGTGCCGGGTTCGTTTCAAGACGCGGCGAACGCGGCTCGTTTTATATACCGCCATATGGATAAAATAACGAATATTGCAATTTCTTTGGATACCCATCAGCCGCAGCAAATTTTCCATCCGTGTTGGTGGACGGACGAGAGCGGCAATCATCCGGAGCCGTATACGATCATTAAGGCGGCCGATGTTGCGGGCGGCAAATGGATTGCGGCGGCGCATCCCGGCGAAAGCTTGGAGTATGTAACGGAACTGGAGGCGCGCAGCCGGAAAGATTTATGCATTTGGCCTTATCATTGTTTGGAGGGAACCGCCGGGGCGGCATTGGAAACCCAATTTGCCAAAGTCGTCTATTTTCATTCGATCGCCAGACGCTCGGAGACGCAGCGTATCGTCAAAGGATTGGATCCGTTAAGCGAAATGTACGGCATCATCAAGCCTGAATACGACCGGAAGGGCTCGTACAATAAAACATTTCTGGATCGCTTGCCGTCGTATGACAAAGTGATTGTCGCCGGCGAAGCGAAATCGCATTGCGTATTGGAGTCGGTACGTCAAATATTGGAGCATTACGGCGATCGGCGGGATGTAACGTCCAAAATCGTGTTGCTTGCGGATTGCATGAGTCCCATCCCGGGATTTGAACAAGCGACGGACGAGACATTTGCCTATTTTCAAGAAAAGTATGGAATTTATATTGTGAGCTCGACGGAATTAGAGTTATAAGTTAGCGGACAGGAATATGGAAGACACCAGGGAGATGTGAACATGAATACGGAATCGATGGCATTGCATACCGATAAATACCAGTTGAATATGATGTACGCTCATTGGATCAGCGGTACGCACAACGAGAGGGCGGTGTTCGAGGCTTATTTCCGCAAGCTGCCTTTCGGCAACGGTTATGCGGTGTTTGCAGGTTTGGAACGAATTATTCATTATATACGGGAATTGCGGTTTACCGAAGAAGATATCGCATATTTGGCCGAGCAAGAAGAACAGTACGATGCGGCGTTTCTCGAGGAATTGCGGCGCTTCCGTTTCACGGGGACGATTCATGCGGTGAAAGAAGGAACGCTCGTTTTTCCGAACGAGCCTTTGATTCGCGTGGAAGCTCGTATTTTCGAGGCGCAGTTGATCGAAACGGCACTCCTTAACTTTATGAATTTTCAGACGTTGATCGCCACGAAGGCGTCGCGTATTAAGCAGGTCGCAGGGAAGGATACGCTGCTCGAATTCGGGACGAGACGGGCGCAAGAAGCCGATGCGGCGGTATGGGGAGCCAGGGCGGCATATATCGCCGGATTCGATGCGACGTCCAATCTGCTTGCGGGACAGCGTTTCGGCATTCCAACGAAAGGAACGCATGCCCATTCGTGGGTGCAGAGCTTCGACAGCGAGCAGCAGGCATTCGAAATGTACGCCAAAGCGCTGCCGGATCTGGTCACGCTGCTGGTCGACACCTACGATACGTTGAAGAGCGGCGTACCGCACGCAATCGAGGTCGGGAAGCGGATGGAACGGTACGGCAAGCGAATGCAGGCCATCCGCTTGGACAGCGGAGACATTGCCTACTTATCGCAAAAATCGCGGGAAATGCTGGACGAAGCGGGCTTGACGTACGTCAAAATCGTAGCGACCAACGATTTGGACGAGCACACCATATTCAACTTAAAAGCGCAAGGCGCCAAAGTGGATACTTGGGGCGTCGGGACGCAGCTTATTACGGCTGCGGATCAGCCGGCTTTGGGCGGGGTATACAAAATCGTCGCCCGTATGGAGAACGGATCTTATTTGCCGACGATTAAAATTTCCGCCAACCCGGAAAAAGTGACGACCCCGGGCAAAAAAGACGTGTACCGGATCGTCGACGCGCAGCGGCACAAAGCGATTGCAGATTACGTCTGTTTGTCGGAGGAGGATGAAGTTCGCCGCGGGGCGAGAATTAAATTATTCGACCCCGTCCATCCGTTTCTATATCGTTATGCGGAAGAATATGACGCTATGCCATTGCTTACGCCGATCTTCGAGGAAGGCGAGCAAGTATACAAGTTGCCGTCGCTTGACGAAATTCGGCGCTACCATCAAATGCAACTGGCGATGTTCTGGCCGGAATATTTGCGCAAGTTAAATCCGCATAAATACGCCGTCGATTTCAGCCAAAAGGCGTGGAATATGAAAATGGAATTAATCGAACAGTTTGTCGGAAAATAAGCGATTCCATTGCCAAGCGGAAAAGTAGTATGGTATTCTTCTCCTAGTGAAGGAGGGAATGGTAGTTTCAATGTCATATGCGAACGAATTGAGCAAGTTTTTCCGGGAACAAACGTTTATGCAACTGGTTACGAGAGGCGAAAACTTGCAGCCGGATACGGATGTCGCGATCGGGGGATACGTTTCCGCAAACGGGGAACGGGTGACCGTATATATCGACGCCGGCCGGTCTGAGGAAGTGCTCTCCAATTTGAACCGCAACGGGAAGGCTTCGCTGTTGCTCGCTCATGCCGGAACGCGTGAAACGGCGCAGGCGAACATTTTATATATTTCTTCGCGCCGATGCGCGGAATCGGATGTTATAACTCAATCAGACTATATCAAACGTATGAAGCCGTATTGGAGAGCTTATGAAAGACCGGGGGCGGGCGAACCGCTCGCGACGGTGGCCGTTACTTTTAAACCGGAGCAAATTTCCGGATTATCGAGCCGCTTATACGGCGCAATTTCCGCCAGCGCAGCCCGGAAGCTCGCCAAAACGGAAGTTCAATAAAAAAATTTCTTGCAAATGTTTCACATGGTGTGTTATGGTAATATTACTTTAATAGGATCTCGGAATAAACCGGGCGATTGAGGCTCAATTTGGGGTGCTTGAGTTAAAATTATCGATGTAAACGTGTTTTTGAAAGCAATTTTCAAAAATGCGTATGCTAAAGAACCCGA
>NZ_JAHLPR010000011.1 GCF_018918005.1 Paenibacillus sp. MSJ-34
GTCCATGTTCATCAAAGAAGATTCGTTTTAGCACGTTCGTCTCCATATCCTAACCTTACCAAAAACAAAAACGAGGCGGAAGCCCTGCCCACCCCAAAATTTTATAAATTCTATAATGTTAAAAAAGGGCTCGACGCGGCGCGGCAGCCCATAAATTCGGTGCAATGATGTTGGTCTCTTACTTTTGAGACAGACTTGCCAGATGCTCCTCAAGACGATCCATGGTCTGTTCGGCGCCTGGGACGGCATATGTTTTTACCTTATCGAATGCAGCGGAAGTTTCTTCAAAAACGGTTCTGTAAGTTAGTTTGGTCTTACCACCCAGATCCTCAAAGATTGCCGTCGCCAGAAAATGGGGAAACACAGCATGTTTGAAGACGATTCGCTCGGGTGTAACAACCTCGACAAAGTCGTTGGTGTTGGGAAAATCAACGCCATCAGGACTGTGCATGATAAACTGCCACGTACCGCCCGGTTTCATATCAAATTTCTGAAACGTCGTCGTAAACCCTTGAGGACCCCACCACTTCGATAGATGTTCCTCTTTCGTCCAAGCTTCGAACACAAGATCGCGCGAAGCGTCAAATACGCGGGTGATCGTAATCTCGCGTTCCCCTACTTGCGCCGGGATTTTGTTTGTTGCGTTGTTTTGGCTCATGTCCATCCCTCCAATTGGGCAAATTCCTTTTTTAAGTATAGCACATTAGTCATGCATCGATTTCTTTCGGATTGCGCTCTTGAATCACCCAATCATGACATCGAAAACGCCCGATTTCCTTAATCATTGATTCAATAAAACTGCACTGAATTACTTATGATACGGTTGACCGCGCTGACTGTAACGGAAATTTTTAAGGCCACCCATTTGGATGGCCCTTCTTAATTTTTGCTGCTTTTTCTATTTTCTGTAGGATGGAGTTTGTTCGGCGATTTGCCTAATACAATTAAATCTCCGTTCCACTCAGGAATAAATAATAAACTATCCGCATAGTCAAGACTACATATCCTGAGCAGTTGAAGTTCAAGTGGATTAATGGGTTCAGAAGAAGGGCTATGATTAGTAACATCGGTTAATTGATTTGTCCCTGCAATAGTGGAAATAATCCCCGTTTTACGATCTACCATGCGAACTACATGATTTTGGGTATCTCCGATATATAAATTCCCTTCTTCGTCTAAAGACAGCGACCAGGGTCCATCAAACTGTTCAGCATAATTTGATCCAAAGGTTGCATGAATGGCCAAACCCCCATCCCCAGAATAACCGCTTTTCCCATTTCCAGCAACTCGTTCGACTTCTCCCGAAATTGGATTAATCATTCTCACACAGTAGTTCTTGCTATCCAGTACATATATATTTCCGTCTGGCCCCCGCCTTAAATCATAAATCCAATTGAATTGTACATTCTCAAAAGATACCGTACCTTCTTGAAACCCAGGTTCACCATTTCCAAGGATTATGATCCGTTCACCATCCAGATTAAACTTATGTACCCTGCAGCCAGTAACTTCATTTACCCACAAAAATCCACTAGGGTCATATTCACAATTTCCAATATCTTTAAGCCCCCACTTTTCTCCGTCGATAAGGAGTTCAACATAACCGATGATAAAGTTTATTTTAAAGATTTTTTTATTGCCGCTGCTTACAACTACAACAGTCTCCTTATCAATAGTGGAGAGGTATGTTGGATTCAGTAAATCAACATGAACGTGCCGTACCCAAGCTTCTTGTGTTTTTTGCCCAGCTGTCCAATACAGTTGACCGCTATCTTTATCTATTCCACCAATCCAGTGATGATCATGATCGAGAATATACTGATTTCCATATTGGTCATGAAACCCGAAATGGCAATATCCATCAATGATTTTCTGTTCATTGCTGAAATGAATAATCCTCTCAATCGTCCAACACATCATTAAGACCTCGCTTTTAATGGCTTTTTTTTGATCATGACCATTCTCTCGATGTCTTTTACAGCTTGAATACCATTAACCTTAATCCACAACCATCTTCCATCGTGTTTAGAAGGTTTTTGATTTTTGTCGCATAATCTCTGTTCATTCATATGATCACGCTCCAAATGTTGGATTAGGAATGATATATTACACGAAGATAAATTTAAATTAATCGTAACATTCTTCCAGCATTTGAAGTATGAAACATTTGTGACAACTCGAGTCGCTTTGGCGTGAACTTCATGCCATCTGACCTTCCTAAGTACCCGAGTCAATCCAGAGAGGCAGCAAAGGCACCCTAACGGGTGCCCACAGAGATGATTATTAGGGGTTATGCGCAATTTCAACCTTTTGCTTCCGTTCCGGTTGACGGGAACGTTTCAAGGCAGATGCAAGCAAGACCAACAGGCCGCCGACGCCGATCCGGATTAAGACGATTGTCGAATGGTTCATGCTCAGTCCTTGCCCGAAGAAGAACAACTCACGCAGCCCCTCAACCAAGAAGCGCATCGGCAACCATGACAGTATCCAATCACGGTAAAACGGAGACAACAACTCAGGAGCGAGACTAAGGAGCGGCGCACCTAAGAATAGGAGCAATACAAAAAGAATCATGCCTTTCAATCCCATCCAAGAGAAAACAGCAGCTATCATGAGGAAAAACGCGAAATAAGCAATGGCCAAAAATAAAGCCGTATCCATGAAATGAGAAATGTGCAAGCCCCAACTCTCAGCGAACCAAGTGAAGCTAAATCCAGCTACCAAAGCAATAACCGCTCCCCACAAGACTTGGACGATATTCGCCCGAAGCCGTTCATTGCGATTCGCGGAATTCGATTTGTTTTTTACAAGCAAGAATATTACATTTGCGATTAGACTGGCCATCCACAAAGGTTGGAACATCAAAACCGGCGAATTCCCATTGGCACTGCGCGTTCCGATTGCATTCGCATAGATGACTTCGCTAACGATAGGCGAAGCGAACGCGGCGGCTTGTTTCGTCGAGACCGCAGCGCCTTGCTGATCGAAAATCGCTAACAGCTCGGCACGCATCTCCTCATTCATGCCTCTAATCGCTTGATCTAGCATTTGTTCCGCCATACTAGACGCCGATGCATTCATGCCTTGGTTGATATAAATCCGCACCCGGGGTGAAGACGGATCCGGCGTCATGAGCGATGCTTGCTTCTCGCTAAAATCCTCGGGAATCACCAATGCCGCATAATATTCCTGGTTATCGAGTCCTGCTTTTACTTTTTCTTCGCTGCCAACTTCGATCCATTTCATCGCCGGCTCTCCATCCGAATTCGCAGAGGTTGCCGACTGAATGTTAGACACAACCGTATCGCCCATATTTACGTTTGAAGCCGTCAAGCCTTGATCCTCATTCACAATGGCAATGGGCAAGCGATGGGGAGCAGGATTGATGCTGGGAATCATGGCAAGGCTAAAGATGAAGATGACTGCCATAACGATAAGGGGTAATGTAACAATCAATCTGTTTTTAAATAAGCCCATACGTTTTCCTCTGTCTTTCTTGCGATTCAGCTACACCAACCTCAAAATCTACTGTTCGAATTCTTTCGTTTCTCTGCCGGCAGTATGGCCTCGATGACGTCCCAATGTTCGGCGATCTTTCCATTCTCAACGCGGAACAAATCGTAGAAAGCGGTAGGCTGACCGTCGAAGAGACCTTCACTCGCCGTAAGCACAAAATCGCCTTGTCCGATAACCTGATGAACATGAGTATATTGAAATTCAATATTTTTCTCCTTCAGTGCCTGCAATGCGGCATCGAGGCCGGAAAGGCCGTCTGCAATATGCGGACTATGCTGAATGTAGTTATCCCCGTCAAAGTAAGAAGCGCGCAGGCTTGGGTTCTTCCCAACCAGGATATTCTCGACAAAACTTTTGACATATGTTTTGTTTGCGTCCGTCTTGTCGATATCCTTAATCGTGACCGGTCCGTCAATCATCGTATGATTGCTTGGCGTCTTGTCCGCCATCTCTTGCAAGTTGTCCCAATGTTCGACGATCAGTCCATTCTCAAAACGGAAAATATCAAAGGCAACTTTAGGGCCGTGAAAATCATATACGGAATGAAGGGCCACATAATCTCCGTCGACTAAAGTGCGCTTAATGCTTACTTTTGTACCAACTTTCTTCAAATGTTCAAGTGCGCCAAGCATGGCTTCACGACCATCGAGTAAGGCCTGGTTGTGCTGAATATATTTGTCGGGATGAACGTAAGCCGTAATCGCTTCGGGGTTGCCGCTCTCTAAACTTTCCAGCACAGCGGTTGCTTTAAGGACAAGCTCATTTTGATGGTTGAATGTCATTGTAAATATCCTCCTTAGAGTTTATAGTCATTAGATAAATAATGAACATTGTGTTGTTTATTTATCTTTCGCTCATTATAATAGAGACGAAGACAACGCTCAATATTTAATATTTTTGTTTTTGCAGGATAAGATACAATTCATAGAACTTTGTCGCTTAACGGTCTAAATTAATTTGGGGAGGAACGAAAATCATGAGTGGAAAAACGGATCTGAGAGTACTGCGCACTAGACAATCGATTCGAATGGCGTTTTATGAGCTTATTGAGGAAAAAGGATATGAAGCGATAACGATCCAGGATATTGCAGATCGGGCTATGATCAATCGAAACACATTTTATCTTCATCACCAAAATAAACCTGATTTATTAAATACATGCATGGATGAGTTGTTGAGCGAATTAAAGAATGCGGTCGTACTATGTCCATTCAATATGAGTCCTTTCCATATTTCTACGCTTGAGACAGTCATGCAAACTGTACTGGAGCATATTTCGCGGAACACCACCTTTTACTATGCCATGTTAATTGAAGAGAATAGAATCTACCAGTTTCGGGCGAAAATGGAGAACATCATTAAAGAGAAACTGAATGAAGGCTGGGATCTTGCTCAAGGAAGCTCCCCTTTTGGGGTATCCAAGGAATTGCTGCTTGAATACCTCGTCTCGTCTTTCATGGGGATTGTCATGTGGTGGATTCAAAACGATCTGCCTCTTCCTGCGGGTGAAGTTGCATCTCAATTTAGCAGAATCGTTGCCTACGGGCATTTGAAAGCTGCCGGCATCGCCGTCGAGGAATGAAAAACGAAAGGAGCTGCCTGCAGCAGCCCCTTAGTTTAATAATCCTATGTTTCCTCTAACGAAACCTGCAATTACGTTAGCGAGTAATCAGTTCGTGGTATTACGGCTGAAACGATTCACGGCACTAAACAGAGCTTTTACGGATGAGGTCATAATATCGACGTCAATGCCGCAACCCCAATATACGCTGCCGTCTGAAGCCGTGATACCGATATAGGAGACAGCTTGCGATTTCGAGCCTGTTTCCAAAGCGTGCTCTTTATAAATCAAATCGGTATAATTCAATCCGAGTTCGGTTTGCAGCGCATTGCTGATCGCATCGAGTCTTCCGTTTCCGGTGCCTTCAATTTCCTTGACTTCCGCGCCGGTTCGTATCGTGACAACGGTGTGAAAATCTTCATTATCTGTAAAGCGGTATTTGACAAACTCGACAGGCGTTTTTATATTGACATACTCTTTCACGAAAATATCGTATATTTCTTCGGGCATCAGCTCCTTTTGCTGCTGATCCGATACGTTTTTCACGACGTATCCGAAGTTTTCGCGCATTTTCGCCGGAAGATCGAGTCCGTACTTCAGTTGCAGCACGTATCCGATTCCGCCTTTGCCGGACTGGCTGTTAATGCGGATAATATCGCCTTCGTACTCCCTGCCGATGTCCTTGGGATCGATCAGCAGATAAGGGACCGACCAATGCCGGGGCTCCTGTTCCTCGCGCCATTTCATTCCTTTGGCAATGGCATCCTGATGCGAACCGGAGAAAGCGGTGAACACCAGTTCGCCTCCGTAAGGATGTCTTTCGCCTACTCTCATTTTGGTCATTCGTTCATACACGGAGATGATCGCAGGGATGTTCTCGAAATTCAGCTTCGGATCTACCCCATGTGAGTACATGTTGAGCGCCAGCGTCACAATGTCGACGTTCCCTGTTCGTTCCCCGTTTCCGAACAACGTGCCTTCCACGCGCTGGGCCCCGGCCAGCATCGCCAGCTCCGCATCCGCCACACCCGTTCCTCTGTCGTTATGCGGATGGACCGACAAAATCACATGTTCCCGGTAATTCAGATGCTCGCTCATATACTCGATCTGGCTGGCGTAGACGTGAGGCATCGACATGGATACCGTTGCGGGAAGATTGATGATGACCGGGTTCTCCGCCGTCGGCTGCCATACGTCGAGTACGCTGTTGCAGATGTCCAGTGCAAAATCGATCTCCGTACCGGTAAAGCTCTCCGGCGAATACTGGAACTGAAAGTTCCCTTCCGTCTCCTGCGCGCATTCCTTCAACAGCTTGGCGCCGCTCACGGCGATGTCGACAATCTCTTCCTTGGACTTGCGGAATACCTGTTCCCGCTGCGCCACGGAGGTCGAGTTGTACAAATGGACTACGGCTTTTTTCGCGCCTTTCAGCGATTCAAAGGTTTTGCGGATAATATGCTCTCTCGATTGGGTAAGCACTTGGATCGTTACATCGTCCGGGATCAAATCCTGCTCGATCAATGTGCGCAAAAAGGCGAACTCCGTTTCCGATGCAGCGGGAAATCCAACCTCGATCTCCTTGAATCCGGTCTCTACAAGCAATTTGAAGTATTCCAGCTTTTCCTCCAGATTCATCGGAACGATTAATGCCTGATTGCCGTCGCGAAGGTCGACGCTGCACCAAATCGGCGCCTCGGTAATATATTCCTTCCGGGTCCAATTCAAGCTGGTCTCCGGCGGCATAAAATATCCTCTGGCGTACTTTTCAACATTTTTCATGGATATCCTTCCTTTCATCGATTTCCTGTCTTATCTGTCAATGACTGAACATGCAAAAAAAGCCTTTCATCTCCATGAACAGAGACGAAAGACTTTAACATCTTACGCGGTACCACTCCGAATTCATGCCATCGTCGGCATGCACTCTACGGATACGGGTTTGCAAAAACGGACAAACCTGCGATCCTCCTGATGATAACGGTCAGGCTCCGGCTCCGCCTACTTCACGGGTTCAGCGAGCAACTCCAAGGCGAGTTCCGATCTTCTCCACGGCTGTTTCGCACCGTCCAACAGCTCTCTGGGCGCTTGGAAAACCGTACTATTCCTTTTCAACGTATTTTAATTATTAGGAATATGCTATATCACCACTGCGTCCGGTGTCAAGTGAATTTTCAATTTCCATAGAATGAGTTACTGTTTGTTGGAAATGACTCTATCAAGGAACTTTTCTGCATCGCTATTAAATTTCCAGTTAACTCCAAACTTGTCAACCAGCATTCCAAAGCACGAAGACCAAGGCGTATTGGATAACGGCATCGTAACGTTGCCGCCGACAGACAAATTGTTAAAGTATTCTTCCAGTTTTTGCTTATCATCAATGACTAGACTAATTATTACATTATTTCCTTTCGCTAACTCACCTGTTACCCTCTTCATTGAAGGCAAAATATCCGACATCATGATTTTCCCGCCTGCGAATTCTATGGAAGACTCCATGATCATACGTAACTCATTTTCCGGCAATGGATAGTTTGGATCTTGCGGGAAATCCTTGAATTTTACTTGTTTTACTTCTTTCGCATGTAAAGCCTTCGAATAAAAATCAATCGCTTGTTCCGCAACTCCATCAAAGTTTAAATATACAAAAGCTGACATAGAGCAATACCTCCTTCTTGTGATAAATGAAGTATAATTGATAAGAGGTGACAGGTGTATGTCACCATTTCTAAATAAAGTACAAAAAGAAGGAGAACTATGGAAAAAGTCGAGAGATTAATATCAATCATCATGATATTGCTGAAAAAAGATGTTGTTTCAACCAAACAATTCGCACAATTATTTAACGTTTCCAAAAGAACGATACTTCGCGATATGGAAACGCTGAGTTTATCGAACATCCCTATCTATTCTGTTAATGGAGTTCATGGCGGCTACGGGATTATGGATGAATACAAGTTTGATAAACGTCTGTTAAGCAGCTCCGACTTAGAGAATATATTGACTGCGCTCGGCGGATTGGAACAAATTCTAATTAGCGAAGAAGTTGAATTGACTATTAAAAAAATAGAATCAATGGTTAGCTCATTGTCTCCGAAAGGTTCGATTCAACTGTCATTTTATGATTGGGGGGGTCGTTCTGAGATTCGTCAAGCCTTGAAGACATGTCAAGAAGCAATAGCAAAGAGAAGGTTCATTTCATTTGATTACCTTGATAAAAATGGCACTAACACGAATCGAATTGTCGAGCCATATCAGCTCCATTTTAGTGAAGCGAGTTGGTATTTGAAAGGATTCTGCTTACAACGCATGAGATATAGAACATTTAAATTATCGAGGATCGATCATCTTACTATGGATGAAAAAACATTTAGTCCTAGAGATGATTTATTAGAACAAGAACGTGAAGCAAGTTATCATCCGGAACTAGTCGCCGTAAGAGCGTTGATTTCGCCTAGCGTAAAAGATCATTTCATTGAAAGGTACGGTCGAAAGAGTATTGAGAACTATAGTTCCGAATTTTTCTTAGCGACAATCACTGTTCCTCAAAACAGTATTGGATTTCAATTCTTGGCAAGTTTCGGTACAAATCTAAAAATAGTAGAGCCCAAAACATATGTTGAAGACTTTCGAAATTATTTAAAGAAAATGATGGAGAATTATTTTTAAACTTGCCAATCGAACCTAAAATGGACAAAAGCTAAACAATTATTTTCAAAGTACCGAAAGTACTATAGAGATTATATTTGGATATACAAAGGAGCGGTACCGAATGAAAAGATACACCCTATTGTTATGCTTGCTCATGGTTGCGCTAATGATGGGCGGCTGTAGTTCCCCGGAGACAGCAGGGAATTATCAGACCGTCGCGTTCAAAGGAGTCGAGTTGGAGATTCCGGACGAATGGACTTTTTTGGGGCAAATGAGCGACGAACTCAAGTACGAACTGAACTTCGAAGGCAAAAAAGTCGGCTTTTTCTACATCTACTCTTTTCCTTATCCAAGGGAAGTCTATAAAAGCATGTTTATCGACTGGGAAGAGGAGACCTACAAAGGCATCTATGCGCTCAGCGATAAAACGGAGCTTCATAAGAACATGACACTAATGACCTTCAAAGCCAATGCCGATGACGCGCAAAGCAACACATTGATTTCTAATGTGATACAGGTCATCCTTGTAGAGAGCGCCGATCAAGTTCTAGAAGTGTCCTTTGATATGCCGACTGACTATTACGAGAATCATTCCGATGTCCTCAAACATATTCAGAAGAGCTTAAAATGGACAAAGTAGAAGGCAATAGACATCTTCTAGAATCGTCAGCCGGTGTAGGATGGCGGCGTGTTTTAAATTCAATAACCCCGTATCTATGTAGCCTGCTATCTGATCAAACGTAAACGTTTTTATTCGAAATCACCGGACAATGTTCTTCTGCATGGCCACATAACGTAATCACATAGTCAGCCCGATTCAAAATCTCCGGATCGATGACGTCCGAAGTATGACCGCTTATATCCACACCAGGTTCCTTCATCACCTGGACGGCGCGCGGATTCAGTCCATGCGCTTCCAGCCCGGCGCTTTTCACATCGTAGCGATCATTACCGAGCGCCTTCAACCAGCCGTCCGCCATTTGGCTGCGGCAAGAGTTTCCCGTACAAAGAAAATAAACGAGTTTTTTGTTTTCTGACATGGTGGTCCTCCTGTTTATTATATTAAGCTGCTTGCTTTGGAAAATACTTCCGCTGGAATCGGAGCGCGACGTTCACCAAGGCAATCATCACGGGAACTTCCACAAGAGGCCCGATCACTGCCGCAAATGCCGCTCCGGAGTGAATACCAAACACCCCAACGGCCACGGCAATCGCCAGCTCGAAGTTATTGCCCGAGGCGGTAAATGCCAGTGTAGAAGTCACAGGATAACTAGCCCCTGCTTTTTTGCCCATGAAAAACGAAATCAGGAACATGACAACAAAGTAAATCAAGAGCGGAATCGCGATCCTCACGACATCGAACGGCAATTGGATAATCATTTCGCCTTTCAGCGAGAACATGACGATGATCGTAAACAATAAAGCGATCAGTGTAATGGGACTGATTTTCGGAATAAAGACCGTCTCGTACCAGGACCGCCCTTTTGCTTTTACAAGCGAATAGCGCGTAATCATCCCGGCCAGAAAAGGTATCCCTAAATAAATGAACACGCTCTTGGCAACTTCGGCCATCGTAATGTCAACAACGACGCCTTCCAACCCGAACCATCCCGGCAAAATCGTAACAAAGATATAGGTGTAGACGGAGTAAAACAAAACTTGAAAGATCGAGTTGAAAGCAACGAGTCCCGCTGCGTACTCGGCATCCCCTCTGCACAAATCGTTCCAAACGATAACCATTGCAATACAACGGGCTAAACCGATCATAATCAGGCCGACCATATATTCGGGATAGCCTTGGAGAAAAATAATAGCCAGGAAAAACATTAAGATCGGGCCGATAAGCCAGTTTTGAATCAATGAAATGGTTAACACTTTGCCATTTCGAAAGACACGGCCGATTTCCTCGTATCGTACTTTCGCCAGCGGCGGATACATCATTAAAATGAGACCAAGCGCAATCGGTATCGACGTGGTTCCGACTTGAAATTCATTCAAACCGGCGACAAAGTTAGGAAATACGTAACCCAAGCCAATTCCTATCGCCATCGCAACAAAAATCCATAACGTCAAATAGCGATCCAGAAATGAGAGTCGCTTTTTCTCTTGTTTTCTCACTTGCTGTACCCCCTTCACTCGCATGTAACCGTCATTCCTTGTTGCTCCAATTTCCGCAGCTCCTCGGATAGATCAGGCAAATGGGACAAAGCATAACCAATTTCCTCTAACCGCTTCTCATTGATGGAGTAGAACACCCATTGCCCCTTTCGCGTTTCGCGGACCAGTTCAGCCGTTTTCAGACGGCTTACATGTTTAGAAATGGCTGGCTGGGAAATGTTAAAGATGGGAACCAGTTCACACACGCAGCAATCGCGAATACGGAGCAAAGAAAGGATTTTCAGCCTTGTCGGATCGGCAAGAGCTTTCAGAATATCTGCAATCTTTTCAAATTCCATTGTCATGATGATCACCCCATATCAAAACTATATAACTATATTGTTATTTATTTATGAAAAAAAATCAATATTGAACCCCCCCCTCACAACCCATTTCCTAAGATAAGGCAAATTTTACACTTGCAAATTGCAAATAAATGCGGTATAACTGTTTCATGAGGTGAGGCACCGTGGAAAATGTACGTGAACTGTTTCAAATCATGACTCGTCGCTTTGGCTTTCTGAATAAAAACTGCTGTTCTGCCGGCGGCTGCGACATCTCCTTAATTCAAAGCCATATCCTTTACGAAATCGATCGCCAGCATAAGCCTTCTATCCAGCAAGTAGCAGAGGCATTAGGGACAGATATAACGACATTCAGCCGACAAGTCCAATCGTTAATCAAGATGAAATTAGTGAAGAAAACGCCCAATCCGGACGACCGGAGGGTAAATCTGCTTTCCCTAACGACGGAAGGCAAGTATGTTGCGGCGTCGATTGACCAACAAATGAACGACTATTTAAACGAAATTTTTTCGCACATGAACGATTTTGAAAAAGATACCGTCATTCGCTCGATCAAGCTATTAAACGAAGCGATGGCGAAATCCGGCCAATGCTGTTCAACCCCTTCTTGCGGGTGATCTTTTTTCTAAAATATTTGCAATTTGCAAATAACTATCCTTATAAAAAAGTGAAGGAGAGATGATTCATGAATCAAGTAACGAACGATCAAATTCGCCAAAATGTACGCAGCCGTTATAAGGAAATCGCGTTGCAAGAAGTGGAGTCGGGTTCGTGCTGCTCGCCAGCTTCAAGCTGCTGCGGATCGGCCCATGACGTTTCTTCGCAGTTGGGCTATTCATCCGAAGAATTAACCGCTGTTCCGGACGGTGCAAACCTTGGTCTTGGTTGCGGCAATCCGCAAGCTATCGCGGAGCTTAAACCGGGAGAAGTAGTATTGGACCTCGGCAGCGGCGGCGGTTTCGATTGTTTTCTGGCGTCTCGGCAAGTCGGGGAAACCGGCCATGTGATCGGGGTCGATATGACGCCGGAAATGGTGAGTCGCACCCGCAACAACGCCGTCAAAGGCGGGTTCGCGAACACAGATTTTCGGCTAGGGGAGATCGAGCATTTACCGGTTCCGGATCAAACGGTGGATGTTATCATTTCCAACTGTGTCATCAATCTTTCGCCGGATAAACAACAAGTGTTTGATGAAGCATTCCGCGTCCTGCGCTACGGCGGGCGTCTGGCTATTTCCGATGTCGTAACGACAGCAGAACTTCCAGTGGAAATAAAAAACGACTTGGATGTTTTATATTCGGGGTGTATATCCGGGGCCTCGTTCGTTGATGAGCTGAAAACGATGCTTACGCAAAGTGGATTTCAAAATGTAGTGGTCGAGCCGAAAGAGGAATCCAGGTCATTTATCAAAGATTGGGTTCCTGGGTCGAAGGCGGAGGATTATATTGTCTCTGCCGTTATCAAAGCGATCAAACCGTAGACAAACACAGACCCCTTTTATATGAATTCAGAGCCCTTTAGAAAGGGCTTTCTTTTTTATCTATATTGCTCTATCGCTGCGTTAGAGTTTAACCGGCACTGCTTATGGGCAGTATAGGAATAATCTCTCTTGTAAACCTTCTAAGAGTTCTTCCGGCATTTCCCGGACCTTGATATCCCCACCTAAGAAAAGCAGCCAATTTGTCATTTCGGTCAATTCTTCCGAATTGTCAACATGGATACAAGTCTTTAGAATGGCTGTAGTTTGATAAGGATTCGTATAGGAAATTGAAATTCTTACAGGATGGTATTTTTTGAACTGAGCAATCGCCTTGGGACCAAGTTCAACGACAAGGTTGATGGATTCTTCCTGCTTATTTAGTTTTTCTAATATCTTTTTCTTGCTTGTTCTTTTTTTCGCAGGGTATGGTTCTACATCGACAAGATTGTCGACTGGAATAATCCGTCTCTTTTCTTCCTCTAAGTCGAAGCCTTCAATTTGCCATAGGCTTTTTTCACGATATAGATGCAAGAGATAAACGGGATAAGACTTGATAACCTTCTCTTCCTTGATGGAAACCAATAAGTAACTGTCCGTAAGAAGGATTTGGATGAGTTTTTCCAACATCGGATGGGGCAAGTCCGACAGATCAAGCAGGTCGGGATTATGGGGATTGGTCCCTTCAAAAAGCAAGATTTGATTCAAAACAACAAGGTCGTCTTGCTGGTTTTCCGAGATGAGGCCTAGCAATTTTTCAGCTAAAGACTGACGGCTCTTCAGATAAGGGAGTTGTTGGTTTCTTGTGGCCATAAAGGCAATAAAAAGAGCTTTGATCTCATTATCGGTAAAGCGGACCGTGGGCAAGACAGAGTTGTTCATGACAAAATAACCCCCATCCCTTCCGACTTCAGCGACAAGCGGCATCCCCATGGCTTCGATTTCCCGGATATCCCGAATAGCCGTCGAACGAGAAATGTTAAATTCTCGCATGATTTCAGAAATGGTAAAGTGGGCGCGGTTGTTGATATATCGCATGATAATATTAATCCGTTCAACTTTTTTCATCGGGCCCCCCTAAACAGTATCACTTTTTGACATGATTTAAGGTTATTATAAACCCATCAAGTGAAAAGACAAATCATTTGATTAATTTAAAAAAGGAAGGTTTTGAACATGACAAATTATACCCTTGAAGAAAAAGACAGCTTTATCGTTTTAGGTATTGGAAAGGAGCTTCAGAGCGATTACACAGATTATGTTGGCATAAACAAGGAAAAAGCAGACTTTTGGGAGGCAGTGAAACAAGATGGAAGGCTTGACACTTTAAAGGCCGTAGCCGCAAATGACTACATTTTTGCCGTGAACGAAGCGGTGAATAACAAGATGATGTATTATGCCGGCGTCATGACAGAGGCGTCGGTACCGGAAGCGACCAGAGTAATCCAATTTCCTAAAGGGGAATACCTCGTTGTCAAAGGGGAAGCGAAGACGTCCGATGAGTTGAGCAATCTGCTTACCGGCATTGCCTTTGGACAAGTCTTGCCGGAAGCGCAGAATTTTGCCTATGTTGGCGGGCCAAACGCAACGGTTGAGATGGGGCAGCGAAACGGCCTCGTATTTGGTGAAATGTGGATTCCTGTTGTAAGAAAATGAAGAGATAAGTGAAAGCTTCCGATGCGAGTTTTGCTCGAAGTAGGTTCTGAGAAGTAACGCTCGCAAAACTTTTAGGAGGGATGGACATGTCTTATATCGTTGATTTTAAAAATGTATCTACGGTTGGTTTAGAATCTTCGCCCGTAGCAGAAGCGCTTGCCGGTTTACGCGCGAATGAAGCCCGTTACTTTATGAACAAATATAAGCATGAATTTACAGTTGTACCGGCCAGCGAAAGCCAGGAAACGCTTGATTATGTGAACCGAATTTTGAAAGAAGAACGTGATCTTGAGTTTGCGGCCAAACCTTTGGAAACGTCGCGTTTTCAAGTGGAAAATATCCAATGGGCTTACGTCTTTTATGAGGATGGGCTAGAGGTCAACGTCTTGTATACGGTTGATGACCCTAAGAAGCGTGCTGTTGGTTTTAAGCTTTCCGAGGGGATGGAGGTACCGCAGGAGTTAGAAGGAAAGTTTAAGTTTGCCAGGCAGAAGTCTAAACTGGCTGGAACCATTCGGGGCTCGTTTTTTGTCATTAAAGGAGAATATTAAAGCATTCAAATAACAACAGCACCTCTCGATCAAATTAGAGGGTGCTGTTGCATTTTTCGCCTCGCCGATGCCGGTCGCCGAGGCTTGTTATGAACAAACATGCTCAATCGTTCAGTTCAGATTCATATTTTCAAGCTGTTCAAAAACGCCATCAACCCATATTGGGTCATCCCATAGTGTTGGATCATGAAGTTTTCTAACAGCGGGATGACCCGTTACAATCGTATCAACACCATCCTTGTTTCCAAAGTACAAATCAACCATTTTTAATGCCTTGTTTTCAGCTTGAACTAACATCTTGAAGTTCATTCCAGACCCTTGGTTCGAAAAAGGTAAACTTACGTAGTAGAGATTTTCATCAAGTTTCATGAACTCTGCTTCCTTGAATTCATTTTCCAAACCGAAAATTACACCGATGCCTCCCTTTTGTTCCTTTCTTTGTTCTAACTCTAACATTTTATTTGTAAATTTTAGAAGATTCTCGTTAGATATATAATTTTGAAATGATACTGCTTTTTGTTCTGCAATAGCTCCGTTATATAAATTTACAAAAGCTTTACCAAATGCTGCAACGGTTTCTTGATCATCATCACCAATTTGGTTCCCTTTAATTGGAAACTGTTGATTTGCTAGGTCTCTTAATATTTCTTCTGCGGATTGCTCCGGTTGTTCAAAAGAAACTTCTTCACCTGATGGTATATTCTTTGAGCCGGTCATTTGTTCTAATTCATCGATCCCCTTCATTTTAGAATTTGCTATCCATCCAATCCCAACTGCTATGATAATGACAATGGAGAAAACAAGTACCCAGAACCTTGGTTTTTTATAATTTAACACGTTTTTCATCCTCCCTTGCCGTAAGGCTCATATTGAAAACAGACAGAAATAGTTCGCTCAATTACCAATGACGTTGCATCGAGAAATTGCTAACCGGACCGTACGACCGTTATTTTGCGTCAAAACCGCTTATTCGCTGTTTCGGCGGACATTGGTTCCGTTATCCGTTCGTCGCAGGGCTTATTTTTACGCTTTTGCCGCGAATAAAGGATCGTCTGTCCGCAAACTGGCCGCAATCGGGTCGTTTGTCACAATTAGCGTCTCCTGTGTCCGCGAAGAACAATAACCCCTTATCTAGTGGATAAATTTACTTTACATGTCTATGTCAAAGATAGCCCTTTCATTGATTTTACTAAAGCATTGGGCCAAGACCCCATTTTTAACACAAATCTATGTAAGCATCTTATATGTGCCCAATCGTTCCCTTTATAACTGACATAAATTGGAGCATTAAACAAGAGGAGCTGATTTTTTGGTACGTATCCTTGATAAAGCGGCCGTTCAACCGCTTAGCCGCTTCAACCCGGCCAAATCGTTTACGATTCGACGTTCCCCGCAAAGATCTGGCATTGCATCGATCGCTGTACGAATTCCAGCGAATTCACAACCGAACCGGGTAGATTTGGTGGCATCCGTTGGTGTCAGAGGTGTTAAAGGCATTGCGCAAATTCGCTTTAGAGTCTTCCGTGGCAATAAAGAAATTTTCAACACACAGCAAGGTATCGAATCTAAAGGTTCGGAGCAAAATTATATCGTTACCTTCCAAGCTGAAGATAGAAATGTAAGGGCAGGTACTCATGCTTACACAGTCACAGCAGAAAACCTAACTGCAAATACAAGAGTAGATGTAGTAGGACCAATATCTTTTAGCGGGTTAGCGGTTAAAACCAGAAACTAACAGCACCTCATACCATCGGCGTCGCCAATAACGAGCCCGGAGCGTCCTCTTTCTATGAGCGGATCGTGACGTTCATGCAAAAGCGCGGTCTTACGCACATCCGCTTCGGATTGGAAGCGGCCGGGCCGTTCCCCTGCCCATTCGCTCGCTTGACACCATTTTATTCTTTCATTTTGACTCCTCGTCTCCTAACGCATAATCAACGGCAGCCTCGGCATGAAGCCGTGTTGTATCATAAATCGGGATATTACAGTCGTCTTTTGAGATGAGCATTGCGATTTCCGTACATCCGAGAATAACAGCTTCCGCTCCCTTACGGATAAGACTGTCAATGATGTCTAGATATCTTTTCTTTGAATGTTCATTTATTATTCCAAGACAAAGCTCGTTATAGATGATATCGTGAATGACTACTCGATCCGCTTCATCCGGAACAACCACCTCAAGTCCAAACCGATCGACAAGTCTGCCCTTGTAAAATGGTTCCTCCATAGTAAAAGCGGTCCCTAACAAAGCCACCTTCTTGATATGATCGCTAACAATTTTATTTGCTGTTGCATCTGCAATATGAAGTAAAGGAATCGATACCGAGTTCATTACTTCGGGCGCCATCTTGTGCATCGTATTCGTACATATGACGATGACTTCGGCTCCGCCTGCTTCAAGTTTTTGTGCCGATTCATCATGATCTTCGTAGCCTCGGTCCAATTCCCTTGATGCTGGAGATCCTTGATTTCTTGAAAATCTACGGAATATAGCAGACTCTTTGCTGAGTGGTGTCCACCTTTCCTTTCTTTTACCCTCTCATTGATGATCTGGTAATAGAGCATGGATGATTCCCAACTCATGCCGCCTATAAGTCCTATTGTTTTCACTATCTGATCACATCCATTCTTTTTTATCTTATTTTTTGTTTCAAATCGAAAGACACGCCTCTTTCTTCGACCGCCCGAATATAATGCCCGTCCGGATCGTAGAAGGTGAAATAACCGAAATCATTAGTAAATTCAGGTTCTTTATCAATATGGGCTCCAGCTTGTTGAATCCGATCATGCAACGCAAGCAAATCATTCGTTAGCATCTCAACCATCGTCACGTGCCCCGTCACTTTCTTTGAACTTACTGCTTTCTTATAAGTTTTAGTCTGAATTTTTATTCTTAAAATAGTTGCGGCTACCAGCTCGCACGTTCTCAGGTAAAACATGATCTAGTTCCTTATTCAACCAAGCAAGAGTTTTATTACGTAAAACCTTTCGCATATGCTCTTCTGCTTCCAACATCGTCAAGTTAATTGTACATAAAGGATTACTTTGAGTGCATGACGTACATTCTTCATTATCTTTATACATGACATTCGTTTTTAATATATTTTTACATTGAAAAATAGGTTTCTTTCCTTCAACCGCTTCAACTACATCCCAAAACGAGATCTCCTCGGGAAGTTTAGCTAATTTATATCCTCCCTTTACACCAGGTGTAGAGCTCACAATACCAGCCTTAGTCAATTTACCGAAAACTTTCGAGAGATACGTTTCCGAAAGCCCTTGAAATTCTGAAAGATCTTTTATTCCTATACTTTCCTCTTCCGGTATGTCTATTAAATAAACAAGGCTATGCAAAGCATATTCAACCATTACACTGTACTGCATCGATCACATCACCCGCTTTCATGGTAAGAGGTATACAAAAACATAGTATAGCATCAATTTCATTTTGTAAATTTACGTAAATTATATGGCTGAAAGTTGACATGCCATTGGGGAAAATATATTATGGATTATACTAATCGTCGATTAAGTTGATCGATAATAATAAACTTTTCAATTTAGGAGGAAAATATACATGAGTAAATTGCTTATCATCAATGCACACCCCGTATTTGATTCTAAAACCTCTGCGAGTCTAAATGTATTTCATTACTTCTTGAAAGTATACAAAAAGAAGCATTCAACTGATGAAGTCATTGAACAAATTAATCTGTACGAAGATGAAGTACCCCTGTTAGATAAAAAAGTTCTAAGCGCATGGGCGAAACAAAAGGATGGGGAAAAATTAACAAGTCAAGAAAAAGAAGTAACAGACCGCATGAATGAGATATTGAAGCAATTCAAAAGTGCGAATAAGTATGTCATTGTTTATCCGTTGCATAACTTCAATATCCCCTCAAAACTAAAGGATTATATGGATAATATTATGATTGCGAGGGAAACTTTTACATATACCGATACTGCATCGGACAATGGAAGAAGATCCGTCGGTCTTCTCAACGATGGAAGAAGCATCGTTGTCATTCAAGCCAGTGGATCAATATTCACCAATAATGACTATTATACCGAAGTGGAGTACTCGCATAAATTTTTGAAGTCCATGTTTCATCTGATTGGAATCGAAGATTTTGAAACCATTCGAGTACAAGGAACAGCCATTCTGGACAGAAATGAAGTATTACAAAAAGGATATAAAGAAGCTGAAGAGCAAGCTATAAAATTAGCGGCTAAATAGGAAATACAAAAAAATATGGCAGCCGATCTGTAGGATTGGTTGTTTTTTTATATTAATCTGCTGATATTTCTTAAAGTGTGTACCGTCACTTATGGTACGGTTCTCTGCGCTGTCAGTCTGATTCTAAAACTGGACTTCATTGGTGAGAACAATAGCAGCAAATTGAGCAAGAATGCTATTGTGATGGTTTATTATTTTTTCTGCCGTTAATTCGTCGGTATCATAGGTACTGTGGCAATCCTTCACCAATTCTACTTGATAACCATGAGAAAAACCACTCTTCACGGTCGTGTCCACACAATACTCGGTCTGGATTCCGCACATAATTAAAGTGTCGATACAGAGGTCCTTAAGCTGATTGTGGAGCCCCGATTCCAGAAACGAATCCGCATGAGATTTAATAATGATATGATCGTGTTCAACGGGAGCGATCTGCTCGTGTACTCGCCACAGCGGTTGATTCTCGGATCTCAGTGAGCCTTCACGCTCGGTAAACATGATATAGAAAATGGGTGAGTTGCTCTTGCGGGCTTTTTCAATCAAGCGCTTGGTATTGGCAAGCAATTTTTCTTCTTGATAAAGAGATTTTCCACCGAAATTTTTCCATACAAAAGGCATAACCTGCATGTCTATAATTAGAAGTGCTTTTTTCATTTCAGTTAATTCTCCTTGTTCTGCGCTTCGTTTTCTCATGTTTCCATAATCCGTGCCGATTGCAGTACGTATATAACGTTCCGCCGTACATTTTTGGGAAACGCACTTCTGCGGCTTGTTCAGGGTACAATCTTACGATCAGCACCCTATCGTAAGAGATATAAGCAATAAAGGCTATATAATGATCTCTGCTCATCTCATGTTGAATTTTAATAAAGTAATCATCTTCAATCTCATCAACGGTTATTTGGTGCTCATCGTTCTCAATATTTGAAAGCATCGGCTCCAAAATCCTGCCACAACACGAAATGCTTGTTGAACCTGTACTGGTTATGATATTGCTGCAACTTTGACATACGTAAAAATTGATGTTCTTCATATTCCCTCTATTCTCTTCATTCGGATCCAGTTCCCCCAATAAAATCTTCTCGATATTTACTCCCAGACTCTTGGATAACTCGCTTAACAAGGACACGTCTGGGCACCCTAAACCGCGTTCCCATTTGGAAATCGTCTTATCGCTAATATTCATAAGATCGGCTAAATCTTTCTGAGTCATGTTTTTCTCTTTTCGGAGACTCAGAATGAGTCTCCCCACCTTCTGGCAATCCATATTGTCCACCTCCCGTATTTCTAGAATATTGATTAAGTGTTCCCTTCTCAATAAACGCTCCGTAGAGTGCCGTTATCCTGCGTTATCTTAAAAGCGATTTAATGAGGGGGGGCTTTTGCTTTCCGCAAGCAAAGGTCCCCCCTCCAGATACCGCTTCGTTCTTTCCCCTTTCCAAATCCACTACGGACCAACTTTTCTTGAGGAACTTTCTTCTTTCTTATACGCAGGACTGTATCTTAATCCAGTTATGAAATACTTATAGCGACGTTTACTCCGCGGAAATCTCGAACTTCGTGCCGGCATCTCCGGCGAAAACAATGGCTCCTCCCGCGGGCAGTTCGACCTGATCCTTGCCTCCGACGACACTGAAGTAGACGCATGTTCCCTTCGCATTATAAACAGCGAAGGAAGCATTCGAGGGCATGTTCACCTTAACGATCTTGCCCCCGTCTTTGTCGCTTACCGAATACCATCGGGCGTAGCCGTTCGACGGAATCGTAACGATTGACTTCTTAGCGACGTAGATGGGGTTCACGGCGTCCTCATTCACTAAAATGCTTCCGCCAACATCCAGGTACTCTGCACCATCCTGTGTAAAGAACGTATAGGCTGAAAGATCCCGCCCGCTCATTCCTGGAATTTGCAATTCGGAGACGGCCGTATTCGGGCCCGTTATTCGCTTATCCGACACGTACCCCGGCAATTGTTTCGACACATTCAATTGGAAGGGCTGCATCATCAAATAAACGATCGACGTATACTTCTCGTTCAGCAGATAATACTTCTTGCCGTCGCGCTTCATCCATGCTTTTCGAGTCTCTGCCGGAAGATCCTGGGGCCGGAGCTTCTCGGCGTTGTACTCCGATATCGCCTTCTGCCCAAGACCCGGCAACGAAGCGTATTGACGAAGCCATAAGTAGGTGCGGCCGTTCTCCTCCGTCACGAAGCTGATGATCGTATTCCCATACGCACTCCGGAACGTGCCGTCCGCCGAATACCCGAAGATCTGAGCCGGAGTATCGGGCGACTGCTCCGAAGTGACGGACATGACGCCGCCTTTGGTAATATCGATGTTTATCGTTCCACTGAACGCGCCATAGATTCCCGAATACTGCTGCACGGATTCCGGCATATCGGCCTTTACCGGCACACCGTACGACTTTTCAGGCTTGAATTCGGCAATTGTCCCCTTCTCCTTCAGCGCCCGCAGCAGGATTTCATTCGCCAGAAGCTGATTGTACACGCTGCTCCCGCCGGAAGTGACGACAGCTGCCGCCATGTCCTGCCCGGGAAGCACAACGAGCGAAGAGTGGTAGAGAAGTGTGTCCCCGCCTTTGGTCAGCGCCTTCATCCCGTATTCGCTGAAGGGATACGGATTGACGCTGTCCCAGCCGAGACCGTATTCGAATGAGCTGTCCGCATCGTCAGGCCACAAAGGCGTCTTGAATTCGTCTTGCGCCATGGCCGCAGCCGATTTGCCGGACAACACTTCTTCTGCTTTCCCCGTGAAAATTTGCGAGAATCGAGCCAAATCTTCCGCTGTGGAATAGATGCCTCCAATTCCGATCAAGCTGCTTGTCTCGTTGGGGAGTTGTCCTGTGTAGGCAGGATAATAGAGTCCGGCCATCTTCGCTTCGTCCGGAGAATCGAGCGGCGTCGCCGTATTGGCCATACCCAGAGGCTCTGTCATATATCGATGGATATAAGAGGTAAAGTCCATGCCGCTGACTCGCTCGACCAGAATCTGGGCCAGCGTAAATCCGTCATTGCAGTAAACAGAATAAGCGCCCGGGTCCGCCTTTAAGGTCTGGCCGGCCAGTTGCTTCAGCAGAGTATCGTAGGCGTAAGTATCGTTATCTTCGAATAAAAAGGCGTTCGTCATCGACGATCCGTTCAGACCGGAAGAATGATTCAGCAGCATGCGCGGCGTAATCTGCTTGTAGCGTTCATCCTTCATCGCAAACTCGGGAATATACCGGACGACCGGCGTATCGAGATCGATTTTCCCTTGGTCGACCAACTGCATGACGGCAACCGTTGTAAACATTTTACTCGTCGAGCCGATCCCGTACATCGTGTCTTTCGTGAGCGGCTTCTGTCCCTTCTCGTCATTCTTGCCGGATTGGCCGGATACGACGATGCGGCCATGATCGATAAGGGCATACTGCACGCTGTTCGTACCGTAAGTTTTCGTGAGTAGATCTGCCTTTTCCTTTGCAACTTTCCGGGTTGCTTCGTAGGTGAGCAAAGCCTCGTCCGAAGGCGAGTCCTTTGCCGCCATTCGCACGGTTATCGGAACAGCACTTGGCTTCTCTGCCAGTGCTGTGTTGTCGTCGCAGAAGGCGAGCAGCAGACACGAAGATAGCAAAGCTCCTATGATCCATCGACTTTTCATTCTTTGAACTCTCCCTCCAAGAGATTGCTTTATTTATCGAAAAATGAGAATGGGTACGAAAATGGCGGTCGCCAGAACGGCTATCGTCGCAGCGGCTATGATCTTGCCGCGCGGATTAGCCATATTGATCGTCCATCCGAATCCGTATCGATCCGGAACGAATAAGGCCGGGTCTTCGGGGTTCGCGTACATGCTGCCGAGCCACTTCCAGTGCCTCTCCTCCTGCGACGGAACGTCCCTTTGCTGATCAAGACCTCGGAACCGCAGGTAAAGCAAGACGCCGAGCAGCGTCAAGAAGAACACCGCTATGAACGAGACGTTGTAGCGGATAAGCAAATTGAGTTTCCAGCCGTACAGTATTACGGCTTGCAACAACCCTAAGTTTGCAATCCCCAGCAGCGAAATGCCCCACGCCGCAATCGAATGGATTTTCTTGAGCTTCAACTGTTTCCGCAACGAACCTTCCCGGTCCTGGGGATCCAGCGATGTCCTGGCGCGGCGGATCATCAGATTATAGCCGGCGAATAACGCGATCATTAGCGCTTGCACGATGTTCATCATGAACACGGTCCGTACGGATTTGGAAATGTAAACATCCGGCAAGCCGTTCGGCCCCATATGTATCGCGAACGACTGCGGAATCGCGTCCCATCTCGCAACGGCAAAGAAGATGCATAGCGCCATCACGGCGACATGCGCCGAATACCACCAAGAGCCCAGCACCGAACCATGCGTTCGGCCGACCGCGAGGCTTGCTGCGCGCTTTGTCTGCACGTCAACCTGCCATCCTCTGGCTGCCTTCAAGCGTTGCGCGGACATCCGGCTGATCCGAATGGCGAAGACCGACACAATCATTAAAAGCAAGATGGCTATCGTCCAACTCAGGATACTCCGACCCGTCGTTTGATGACGCGTCACGAAAAAGCAAGCTACTCCGATGACGATCGCAAAACCGCCAGTGAGCAAAACGTAATTCCGGCGAATGCGTTGGACGGCCGTATCTTGCAGGGCCTCCCCCGGCAGCGCGATGCCGAACAACACGGTCCGCAAGCCAATATAGGCCTGTATGCCGATCAACAACGCGATAAATAAATAAAAGCTCGATATCATGATCGTCTCCTGTGCAGTCAACGCTGTTCACCTCCGCGATTTGTAATGGTATTCCGATACAACGACCTGCTCTGCTGCGCGAATGCCTCTTCCGTCATGCCTCGTACCGCTGCTTCCGCCGCAAGAGACCGGAGCTGCCGCCGGAGCTTCTCCTCGAACGCCTCCGTCATGCCGGGCATCCCGTCGGGCTGAACGACAACGCCCTTTTTCCGGTGTACTTGAAGGAAGCCCTCCTGCTTGAGCAAGTTGTAAGATTTGTTGACGGTATGGAGATTGATCCCCAAGTCCTCCGCCAAGCTCCGGACCGACGGAAGCGGGTCGCCCGGCTGCAACGCGCCGGAGGCGATCCCTTCGATGATTTGGTCAACCAGTTGTGCGTAAATCGGGGTTTCCGATTGAAGATCGAGCTCTATGAACATGAATATCTCTCCTTTTGGCAGCTGCACGTGTTCAGGAACCAAGGTGGCCGATAATGCCGTGCAGAAGCACTTCGAGCGAATAGGACATCAGCAGCGCGCCGACAATGGCGACAGGCAATCATTACCCATGCGCGATTTTGACATGTCGAAGCCGTTCCATATTGAACCACCCTCCTTTTTTACATATGTGTTATATTACATATATAACACATATGATAATGAAGCGCAAGGTCCAGTTGTGGATTCAGCTGATTTTCCGGTCAGCTGCACTAGTAAATGACCCTATCTACCGTCTGTAAAGCTCATCGAAGATAAAGCGATCGCATACTCTCGATTTTTTGAAGGATGTATGCCGCGGCCTCAGCAGGGGCCACTACTTTGACTTCATCCCCGAATTGCCAGATCAAGTCAACGTAGAAGTTCATGTCCTCCTTCGCTATTTTCATCGATAAGGCCCCGCTTCCATCCTCATTTTGCTGTATGAACGGGCCAAAACGAGGATTCGACTCCAGCAGCCATACTCCTTTTTTCGTCATCTCAAGTTCAAGGGCAATCTGTTCTCGATCATTGTTATTGGGTTTATCCAATAACGTCTTCTGGCTTACGTCTTCCCGGCATGCAATGGTTTCGTCGAGCTTCGCGGAAAGGATTCGGTCGGCTCTGAACTGCCTTATGTCCTCCTTAGTGAAGCAATAAGCGGGACAATACCAATATCCCGAACTGGCATACAGACCGATCGGCTGAATATTCCGCTCCGACACCCCGCTGCTGGATCGGTACTCGATGTTGACTACACTACCGATCATAATCGCTTTCAGGAGAGTTTGAAGAATCTCCGCTGACATCAATCGATAAGGGCTCCAGAACATAATCCTGTTCTTAAGGCGATCAATCTGTTCTCTTACATCGGCAGGCAAATAATGATAAAACTTATCAAGTGCCGAGTCGGCCCCCTCTCCAAAAGGTAAGGAGCTATAATAATCCATCGTCTGACACGCGAAAAACATGGCGAGAGCTTCGCCCTCTGTAAAGCTGATCGGCGGCAGAAGTCTCTCTTGGAGCAGCCTATAGCCTCCTCCTCTTCCCTGAATGGAATATACCGGAACACCGAGTTCGCTTAGTTCTAGCAGATCCCTCGTAATCGTTCGAGTGGACAGGCCAAATTCATCGGCCAGTTCTCTAACGGTAAAGGATGGTTTGGCGTTGATCCGCATTATCAATTGGATGAGTCGCTGTGATTTTTGCAATGGTCCACCTCATGTCGATCGTTTTTTTCATCGTATCGCACGAGAAAAACCAAGATGGCCTCTCTTTCAACTTCAGTGAGGTATTGCTTATAGAATTGAGCTTGATACCTGAGTGTTTTCATCCATTTCTCATCCTCCCGATGCACGACCAAATAAAATGTGATGCATTTGCCTTTGGGAGTTTTGAGATTGAACCTAGCCATTGGAACTTGCTGTTCTTCCTTCAAAATCAGTATCGGATGAAATTCGAAGTGTGTCATGTTAAAGTTTTCGCGAAGTTGAATATACAGTTCATTTGTAACGACGTACTTCGCACGGTAGAGCATTGTCGTTGGTCGTGTTGCTCTGGGATCTCGATGACCCAAATGAACGCCGAACCGGAATTTAAGAATATCTGCTCCACTCGCGCCAAGCTCGTAATAACTTTGCCGATTTTCATTGGGGTTCGCATAACTTTTCCATTGTATTCTTCGAATCAACCCGTGTTTGAGCAGCTTTCTGACTCGTTTCTTGGTAGTTTCATCCCTCTCAGCATCAGGGAAGAATAATCGCTGAATCTGCGGTAGCGTAATCCAACGGTGGACAAATAAAAATCGAACGATTTCAATGTCCCTTTCGGTTATCCAACCTTGCTTAATTTTTTCTTCAATGTAGTAAAACTCGTGCCGTGTTAGGGGATCCATACCCGTTATATAAGCATAAGGATCATCCCAAACTGGCTTTGGCTGCAGCGTCGGTTGGTCCCCTGTTTTAATTAACGGAGACACGTGGTATTCCATTCTCCTCCCCCCTGCTAGTAAATCAAATGTGGGAATTTAATGATCCTTGCCCGAATGCGCCGCTTTTCTTGGTCTATATTCTTGATGCGAAGGCTCACACTTTTCCCTACCAGAGTGCCATGCGGAGGAGACTTTGGCGGAAACCAACACAACGCCTCTACGCCAGGCTGTAGCTTGACAAAAATGCCGACATTTTCGACGACGCTTGTAACCACGCCTGAGTAGTAGTTGTTTACTCCATAGTTATCTCGAACGCGATTCCAAGGATCTTCTAGGAGTTCCTTACGAGAAACGCGAACTTGTTTCTTCTCACGGTCAATCTTCTTAATTTTAACGGTCAGCGACGTTCCGAGAGGGACCAAATTACGAGCAGTTGGTGTCCAGTCATATTCATAATCTTGGATTGCCAGCACGCATGAGACGCCCTTTACCAAAAGATAGAGTCGTTCATCTTCCCAACCAGATACGGTGCCGGTGACAACATGATCCTCCTGGGCGGTCTCCCAGAATTCTTCCTGCAGTTCGTCGAGTGCTTGAATACGGGATAACAGTACAATCCCTTTTTCTTCGTCAAACACTTGGACTTTCTCCGGGTCAAGCCCCAACTTCTGCACATCAAGCACCATGAAGTCGATAGTATGATCAATAAAACCGACCAACGAACGGAACTTGTGACGATCAAATTGATCTTCATAGATCAAACCTTTCAAGCCATTGTTGAGTCGGACGAGCGCACATTGCATTTTCTTACCGTGCGGCTCGTGTACTTCGACGCCAGTCACCACTCCCTGATGGATCTGTTTCCTCCGCAGCGAGGTGCGATACTCCTGCATCGGATTGGCCGCCAATGCTTCATTTATCATGCGAATTCCTCCCTAGTCTTGATATAGAGTGTGTATTTGTGATCGGTCACTGTTCGGATTCCAACGAGCTCCACGTCTCCTTGCGTCCTATCAGTAACCTTGATCGCCCGCCTCTTGAACATGCCGCTCACCGTCTTTTCATCCATTTCCGAATGCCACGTGACTTGATATAGGCCACGTGATGGAGAACGTCCCGATAGGTCTATTTGGATATGTAGGGAGTATTTTTCAGGACTTCCAAGGGTGTAAAGCTTTACGCCCAAATCATCGAGTGCCATTCGGACTGCTGTGTTCTGCTTTGACCATTCCCTTAAAAGGCCCGGATTTATCCGTTTCATTGTCGTTACGAAGGCATAGATCGGGACCGATTCGTTCATTATTAGGCAGTTGTTATAGAAGTTTTCTACCCGTTCAACATTACATGACGGGTGCGTTAGCACAAATTCCAATTCGCTGACTAATCTTTCATCAACCAATCTAATGCTCCTTTCATCAATGGTCTCCTTTCTCATGTATATTAGTTATTTAGTTATTATATATACATATAAATATACTACAATAGTAAACAAAAAAAATGAAGGGTATTATTTCACCCTTCTTAAATGCGAACCATTTTTTGCGATCCTTCGAGTAATCGGCTTTTGACTTGAACGTTTTACTACTTGGATATTTAACTCGATGTCACCAACGCGATTGTGAGATGGAACTATTCCGTATTCGAAGTCCTCAAACACGATATATGAATCGACATCATAGGATTCTCCCTTTGCGACCTGTTCAACCAGATGCAACAGTATCCCTTTTGCAAAAGGAATATCTGCAGCAATATTCGCTTCGGGATGATTAAACAGTTCTTTCAAGCCTTTACTGATGTATCTTACGGGCTTTTCGGTAATAGGATTGTTGATGGTGATGATGCTTACGTCCTCTGCTTTTGGGAAAATGATTTTGGCGACGTTCTCCACTTCGTCGACCTCAAATAGTAACAAGCGACCATTGAAAATCCAAGCTCCCTCAAAATCAAACTCCAGCGCATATATTCTGTCGAGAATCGCATAGAAAAGCAATTCATAGTCCTCTATTGTTCCGTCCAGGTAGAGATCCGGAAAACCGTAGTGGGTCAATCCGTGTGTACGAATATAGAGCACTTGACCATCTAAGTTCGTTGTAACGATCGGTTTAATTGAAGGATCAATGAAGTGGTGCATGACGCCGCCCCCTTCCCATCATCTTATTGTAAGACTTATTATAAGGCCAAATTCTATAAGCGCAAAATTTTTCTAAAGTTTTCTTTCCTTCTCTGTAAATCTTGATGTAAATTGGGTAAAATGGACTAGGGCATTGGTTTTTATTTGACGCGATCTTGTCGGGAAATCAGTAATCATTTGGAAGGCAATCGCTCTGATTGAAGTATATTATTTAGTTAGACTGTGTGTTAATATATATATTAGTTTCCTGAAAGGTTCGGTGAAATGTCAATGACCAATGATTTCGATCTGTCTATGCAGTTAAAACCATATTTAGAATCTATGATTAACAATCTTCCTAACGCCCCCAAGCTTGTTATGCAAGCCTTATCAAAAAAAGATTACAACAAGGAAGATTTGTCTCTTGAAAGCAGGGTCCGTCGCGGTGAACTTAACTATGCACTTTGTTGGATTGAAGCACTAGGTTTTGTTAGGTTTAATACTAGCGGTCGGCAGAAACTTTACAGTTTGACTCCACTGGGTAAAACTGTGTATGAGGAGTTTCATGATTTATTCCATAATCTGAACGAGTAAAAAAATCTCCTATTGTTATGGGGTAGGCATGTTACCCACTCCATCACAAAGGAGACTCACCATGGGTAACGATATACCATCTCATGTGTTTCGTCAATGCTTTCATTGGTTTGATGTGAATTACAAGGATATTCTCTTCGATCATCGTGCGCAGAAGCTCCATACGGGTAAGGCCGTGTTGTTGTTCCTGGAGGCCGCTTGGAATAAACGCGATTCCCTCGACGACATTGCGAACAATCTTAGAGCCAAGGAATGGATGCAACAGTGGATCGGAATCAAATCCATTCACGGTTCCACCTTATGTCGCAAGCTGGAGAAGTTACCGCTGGATCTGCTTCAAGACTTGTTTGCCTCGGTCGTCAAGGCGATCGCACTCTGCTATGCCGGGAAGACAGGGATTAAGAAGTTAGGCAAGTTGGCAACCGTTGACTCGACGGAAATTCGACTTCCACGCGTCAACGGAACCTGGGCGTACACATCATCCAGCAAAAATGCGGTGAAGATGCATACTCGATTGCTGGTCGCCGATGCCGACAGTGTTTGCCCGGAGGAAGTCATCCTGTCCACCGCCGCCGTTTCGGATCAAGAAGTAGCACTCGATCTTGTAGTTGATACGATGAACACCTATGTGTTTGACCGCGGCTACATCAACTTCGCCCACTATCGGAAATGGGTACAGCGCGGCAACCAGTTCGTCGCTCGAGTGAAAGCAAACAACCGATTCCGTGTGCTGGAGAAACGTGATGTTACAGAACAAAACCACATCCTCTTGGACGCCGACGTCGAATGGAAGGATCCGAAAACCGAAGCCGCATTCAAACTGCGGCTCGTTGAATACGAATACGTGAACGACAAGAAGCAGAAGTGCAAGATTCGCGTGGTGACGAATCGTTGGGATCTTATGGCTGAGGAGATCAGTGAAATCTACCGGTATCGATGGAAGATCGAACTGTTCTTCAAATGGATGAAGCAGCATCTCCGCCTAACAAAACTGTACAGCTACAAACCGGAAGCCGTGTGGAATCAGATTTACCTGACACTGATCGCCTACGCCCTCTGCGAACTGATTCGGTTGACCGTGAAGCCTGAGAAAAGCTGCTGGCAGATCCTACAGGCGCTCAACCGATATGCAGATCGTCCCGTTGAGGAATTGCTGGCTGAGTTAAATCGTACACCAACGAGATCGAGTCAGGGGCGAAGGAAGAAGAAGAGAGGGCGACCTAGGAAACACCCTCCTAAGCTGAAACCAGTGCACATCATCATCAGGTGAAGCGCACAGCAGACTACATCGTTTTGTAAACGGTAACATGCCACATTCAAAGCATCGTTACCGTTTTTGTCCATATGATCAAGAGATAAAATTCTGATAATTCGAATAAATATTTCTGCGTGTTCTATTTCCCCATATTGTACAAACCGATTCACCGGAACAGTTCAATCTACCTCAAACCCAAACAACCATGTAAGGTTTTTTACAAGGCTAGTGATGATTCAGGTCTGCAGACGAAAATAACGGCGCTGGCAACCGTTACAATCGGAGTCCGGCTGTTTTTCGCGAAATAACGGCGCTGACAGCCGTTAGAATCCAACATGGCCAATAGGGCTGGAATTTAAAGGACGCCACCGGGCATTTTTCCCAATATGCAGTTCGACTACTCCTTCAAGAAGGGCGTAAAGTCGCATGCCGGCGGGGCATGTGTCCCTTGTTTCCTCTTGATGACTTCGCTGCCATATCGGTCTCCCCACTCGTGCATGGCCAGCAAAATCGGCTTCAACGTTCGGCCGAATTCGGTCAATGTATATTCCACCTTCGGCGGAACCTCCTGGTATACCGTCCGGCTGATGATGCCGTCCGCCTCCAGCTCTCTCAACTGCAATGTCAAGATTCGCTGCGTAATGTCCGGAAGCTCGCGTTTGATTTCCGTGAACCGCCTCGTTTTTTCGGCCAGCAAACCCAGGATAATGCCTTTCCATTTACCCCCGATCACATCCAGCGTGACTTCCATCGGGCAGCCGTAAGGCGTATTCCCCTTCCCCATTTGCTTCCCCTCCGATCCGTTCAATTGTTCCATTTTTGTTATCATAGCACAAAAATGTGCGTTATTGCATTTCGTTACAGGTCGTTCTATATTTAGATCGTCGCTTTCCGGAAAACGGCGCAAAATCTCCTCGAGAGGTGGTGCCGGATGAGAAATATTTGGATCGTTCTTGCGCTTATCGTATGCGTCTTCGGCAATACAACGGGCGAGTTCGTCATCGCGGGAATCCTTCCCGCGATCGCGGATGACCTGCGGATCTCGATATCGGACGCGGGTCTATTGGTCACCGCCTACGCGATCGGCATGATCGTCGGCGGGCCGCTGCTTACGTCGCTCACCGTCCGTTTCTCCCGCAAACCGCTCATCGTTTGGCTTCTTGCGGTATCGGTGATCGGGAATTTGGTGTCGGCGGTCGCCCCGAATTATCCCGCTCTGTTCGCAGCGCGGATGATCACGTCACTGGTGACCGCCACCTTCTTCGCCAACGCGATCGTGATTGCGGCTTCTACCGCTCCGGCAGGGAAACAGGCGTCCGCGGTGTCGATGCTTGCTTTCGGAATGAACCTGTCGATGATCCTGGGCGCGCCGATCGGGACCTTCATCGGAACCCATGCGGGGTGGAGGGCCACCTTCATGGCGATCGCCCTATGCGGTGCCGTCGGATGGCTTCTGGTGATCCGCCTGGTCCCGAATCTCCCGCGCGAATCTTCACGAACCTCCGTCTGGACGGAATGGCGGGTTTTCCGGAGTCCCGACGTGTTGATCGCGATCGCCGTCACCGCGATTGGCAACGCCGGACAACTTGCCGTCTTTACCTACCTCTCGCCGTTGTTGACAAGCATCAGCGGATTCAGCGAGGAATCGGTAGCCCTATTATTGCTGGCATACGGAGTAGGGGCGACGATCGGAAATTTCATCGGCGGCCGGTTGTCCGACCGCGCGCCGATGACGTCGCAAGTGTCCTTGCTGGCTTCGCTTGCCGCCTGCCTTCTCTTGTTCGGGCTATTTGCTTCCGACGCGTTTGTTGCCGCCGTCCTGGTCTTCCTGATGGGCGCATTGTGCTTCTCGGTGATTCCCGGCATGCAGACGAGGGTGTTCGCAACCGCCCGGTCCGCGCCGACACTCGCGATCGCCGTCAACGCTTCCGCGTACCAGCTTGCGGCCGCCTTGGCGGCATGGTGGGGAGGCGCGGTCATCCACGGAGGTTTTGGGCTAAGGTCCATCTATTTCGTAGGCGCCTGCGTAACGACGGCCGGCATCATCCTAAGCAGCTATGCCTGGCTTCGGGATCGCCAAACGCTGCGTACGAGCGAGCCGTCCGGTTCACGTTGATTGAAGGGCCGTTTCAGATGCGGAGTGGAGATCAGAGAAGGGGAATCGGAGAGATATCTGAGCTCTCGTACACGCACGAATGGGATGAATCCCGGGAGATGCCGCATTCGTTTACAATTCCAAGGTCATGCACACGCTATGGGGTCTGCTCCACTCCGCATTGTGCTCGTCCAACGGCTTCTTCAACGCGGCTTTCTCCGGTCCATTTCTCCGTGATTTGGGCCATGACTTTTTCGAAAATTATCGCACAATTTCCTTGTTCGCTTGCAATGTTCATTCTACAATAGGTCGGAGCTTTCGGTTCTTATTGCGCCTGCACGCTCGTAACTGACAATAATAACCCCATTCGGAGTGGTATAGCTTTCCGTAACCTTGAATGCCGCCGGGATTGTGCCATCGGCAAACAGTCGCTTTCCACAGCCTAACGTTATCGGGTAGATCATCAGCCAAAACACATCTACCAAGTCATGCTTGAGAAGTGTTTGAATGAGTTCCCCACTTCCCCAAACATGCAAGTCCGGTCCTTGCTGTCGCTTGATCTTGCTGACTTTTTCCGCAATATCTCCACTTAAAATCACGGACGGCTGCCAATCGCCGGTTGTTATTGTATTCGAGGCGACGTATTTGGTCGCCTTGTTAACCTCAGGCCATATATCTCCATGTTGCGGCCAATACGATGCCCAAATTTCAAAGGTTTTGCGCCCTAACAATAAATCGAATGTTTGGTTCATCTGCTTTCTCAAGATCGCCCCAAGGGATTCATCAGAGTATGGCGCAATCCATCCGCCGTACGTAAAGCCTTCGCTGGTATCTTCGTCCGGCCGGCCCGGCCCTTGTATGACACCATCAAGGGAGATATGTTCGAGCACAATCATTTTTCTCATGAAAGATCCTCCAATATCCGATTTACAAATTTCCGTAACCTTAATAAGGCGAAAACCTTATCCGATTATTTCCCCGCAAGAATGCTCTTTGTTAGCTGCATTTATTCACATGAAAAAAGCATCTGCAGCCGCAGTGGCTATAGATGCTTTACAGTGCAAACGCTTAACCTTTCAACAATTGTTTCATATCGATTTCTTGCTTTTTCGATTCCGGAACTTCATACATCGACTCCGCTTTAAAGCCGAACATACCGGCGAACAAAACCGCCGGAATCATGCCGATTGCATTATTGTAAGCAATGACATTGGCGTTGTATGTACGACGGGCGGCGGACAACTTCTCTTCCAGGTCGTTCACCGTATGCTGCAGGTGGAGGAAGTTGCGACTCGCCTGTAACTGCGGGTAGTCTTCGGCTTGAATCCGAATTCCTTCCAATTTTTGATTCAAATCCTCGTAAGCTTGCAGCTTCTCGGATATCGAACGGCCGGCGAGACCTTGTCTCATGGCCGTTATTTCCTTGAGCGTATCGCGTTCGTGCTTGGCATATGCAACCACTGCTTCGCCGATCTGGATCAGCGTGTCAAATCGCTGCTGCAAATACACCTCTACCGCTTGAAACGCCTCCCGAATCCGGTTCCGCATCTTGAACAACCGGTTGTACAAGTAGATGAGATACAGCACGATGACTGCAATAATGACTGAAGCAATAATCATACCCTCCGCCCTTTCATTTTGTGTTTCTCAAACACTATGAATATAGTATTGCAATTGTGAAAAAATAACAAGGAATTTTAGCAGAAACTGTCGAATCATGAGGATATAGAGCATGAGAGAATCGGCCGGAACGGTTTAACACGGCTATTAGGCGGAGGAAAACAAATGATCCCGGATTATGAGAACTTTATACAGCAACTTTCCGGAACCAAAGAATGGGCCGAATTGGAAAAGCATCGAAAAAAGGCACTGCTCGGACGTTATCTGATTGCGCCGTTGCTTTGCGGCGGATTATTCCTTTTTGGGGTTTACTTTTTTAATATTGGAGCTGTGGTCGTTTCTGTTCCCTTTTTCATTTTCATGTATAGGCTGGCTCATAAAAATTACAGCAAAGAATACAAGAAGCTGATCATGCCGCGATTGGTCACGGACATGATCAAAAGCTTCTCCAATGCTGACGCCCCGGGCAAAACTTCAGTTCAATGCAGATACAATCAATCGAAGCATGTCAGCGAACATCTCCTCTTCAACATCCCTTTATTCGGGAAGTATAAAGCAGATCGCATCTTCCTTGAGGGGGAGGATTTTTTCAGCGGATACCTGGGAAGCACGGATTTTCAATTTTCGGATCTCACCTTCAAACATAACCGCGATATCCCCTTTGCCAATCAAGATATCAACCTTACCGTATACAATGGTCTCGTGTTCATTGCCGATTTCCACAAAGCATTCGAAGGGACGACAACGCTAACGACACGAACAGGAAAAATATATCGGCGTTTAACCAGGATCGGCTCTCAAATGAACAGCGACAGCCATGAATTCGACCGGATATTTAGGATTACCACGACCGACGAGATTACAGCCCGATATTTGCTGCCTGCCAACATGCAGGAACGAATGATCAACCTGCGCAAGCTGTTTCCAAGGAAGGGTATGGCGATTTGCCTTCATGAAGGCATGCTGGTCATCTCGATTCATAACGTCGACTTTTTCGAATCCGATGGCCTGAAGAAGCTTGATGCCGGCGGAATGAAACGCACCTATGACGAGATCAAAGCGATCATGGACATCATCGAACTGCTGAACCTGAACCTGCGCATCTGGAACAAGCGGGCCAAGAGACGCGGCTGATCCATGATGCGGTTCTCCGCGCTGGCGGTAACGGCAAGTTTGCGGCCATCCTTTATCGGATGCCGCATTCATCGCTTGTGCGCTTCCCTCCAAGCTTCGTACAGTCGCTTCTTCTGGCGCAAATGGTGGCGATAATGCATCTCGATCAGTTGGAACCATTCCAGCGCGTTCAAACCGCCGAAATGCGGATGGAGAACCGTATTCCGAACGATCTCCTTCCCCGGTTCCAACCGCGCCAGGGACACCGGATCAAACTCCGACGCAATCGCCGGTTCAATCTCAATCATCCGGCGTACCGTTTCCCGCAGCCCGTCGGCGAGTTGTTGCTTGCTTTCCGGTTGCGGCGGCGTGTACTGCGGGGACGGGGGAACGCGGATTCGAACCGGCGGGAAGCTCCCCGTCTGGAACAATTCCTCTCCCTGCTTCGTCTTTCCCGCCCGGGAGACCTCAGGGCTGCCGTTCGGTTCAAGGCACAATGCGGCGTTCCGCAAATGCATAAACTGCGCGGAACGAATTAAATGCATGTACATCTGGCCAAGCGACCATTCGTCTTCCGCCGGCTTCCAAACCAACTGATCAAGACTTGTGCCGTCTAATTCTCGAATATAACCGCTGACCGTCTCCTCGAATTTACGCAACGTCTCTTTCGTATCCATTGCCGAATCCAGCTCCTTTTTCTTTAAGATGAATCCAGCATACAAAAACGCTACTGACAGCTGTTTGTCAGTAGCGTTCAAGCATTTTTTCGATTTCCTCGCGCACCCGTTCGCGCAACGATTCCGGCCCCTGCACACGCACCGCCGCCCCCCAGCCAAGCGTCCATTGAAGGAGATCCTCCACCCGCCGGACGCGGAACGTCGCCAGCCAGCCTTCTTCCCCCGGTTCCAAAGACTCCATATAGAAATTGTCCGATTCCTGAACCCGGTCCACAATGGCGTGGTCGACCAAGATGCGGACGGTCACCTTCCGATCGTCAACAGGCCGGTGATCCTGAAAGCGAAAACCCGGAATGACCCGGAACGAATCTTCCAGAACGGCAAGCTCGTTGATGCGAGACAGCCGAAAGTGCCGGATGTCGTGTCTCAGCCGGCAGAACGCCACAAGCACCCACGCTCCTTGGGAAAAAACGAGTCCGTACGGATCAACCGTTCGTTCGCTATGACGCGTTCCGTCCGAATCCGGCAAGTTTTTAGAGTAGCGGAAATGAACCTTGCGCTTCCGCAGAATCGCACGGCGCAACTGTTCGAACGTCTCTTTTTCCTTCTCTCGCATCTTCGCCCCTTTTTCATTCAGCAACCGGATCGCCGATCGGATCCGTTCGGTCTCCTCGCGTACGTTCTCCGGTAAAATCGCCTCGATCTTCTCCTGCGAACTTCGGGCCTTCGCGCCGTACTCGGCATCCAGCCTCATTTCGACGAAATCCGTCCCAATGAGCAGCGCCACCGCTTCCTCAGCCGTGAAGCTGACGGGAGGAAGAAAATAGCCTTCCATTAAGGAGTAACCTCTCCCCGGAGCACCCGCGATTGGAACACCCGCTTCGCTTAGCGCTTGAACGTCTCGGTAAATCGTGCGGACACTCGTCTCAAACTTGGCAGCCAAATCCTCGGCGCGCAACACGCCTTTACGTTGCAACTCAATGACGATGGCTAACATCCGATCGGTTTTGTTCATATCATCCTCTTCCACTTCTTTGAGGAAATGTTAATTGTGCCAAACGCTCTTCCAATAGATTGCGCAGCTCATCCGGAATCCGCTCAAACTCGACCCCTTTTCCCAAAAACAAAAGCCAATCCGCGTAGTACTCGAGCGCCTCGGCATCGGACACATCCAATTGAACATGAAAGATCCCGCTCGACTGGAACATCCCGGTAAGGGACAAAATAATCCCAGGCGGATGCATGCGCTTAAAGCGCCGAATCCCGGCCGCATCCAGCTTCACAACAAGATTGGACTCCCGGGTACGAACCAGTTTTTTATCCATAATCTCTTGCTCGGTACATTTCATCTTCTGCCCGGAAATGGCGGAATCCCTCAACATCTCCACAGGCAAGTATCGAAACTCGTCCGTATCCAAATCATATACCTCGGCAAGCCACTGCGCGTTTGAGTTGAAAATATGCAGCAAAAAAACGTCCATCAACTGCGGCCAGCCGGGACTTAGCTCATAAGTCAAGCGCAAGTGCCGATCCCGCACGGCAAGCGAAATCAGCTGGTTCAATTCCGGAGGCGCGGCATCATCAAGCTCCAGAAGATTCGGATTCGCCGGATTCGTATTTTCAAAAAGCAGGATACGATTCAGCTCAATCAGTTCGTCTTGCTGGGTTTGCGACGCGATGCCAATCAGTTTTTCCGTGATCGAGCGGCGATTATGCAGATAAGGCAGCTGCGAATTTTTGGACGCGATAAAGCTGATAAAAATCGCCTTCAGCTCATCCGGCGTGAAGCGAACGGCGGGCAAATACCGGTTTTGCAAAACAGAGTAGCCGCCGCCGCGCCCAACTTCCGTCGTCAGCGGAAACCCCATCGCCTGAATCTCATTAATGTCGCGAATCGCCGTCGCGCGGGAAATCTTGAACTCCCGCTGAATCTCGGCAATCGTAAAATGCGCGCGATTATTGATGTAGCGCATGATAAGGTTAATTCGTTCCGTTTTTTTCATGGTACATAAATCGTATCACTTTTTGATACATTTGACCAATAGAATCAGTCTTGTAAATAAAACCGCAAAGGAGCGAACATAGTGACTCACTACTCCATCCAAACCGTCCCGGAAAACTTCAAAATGACGGCTTTCGGTGTTACACTTGAAGACTACAACGATTGGGCAGGCAACGCGGCCAAAACGGCAGCATTAAAAGCGGAAATTACGGAAAACGGCAAGCTAGCCGAACTGCTCGCGCTCGCCGACGGACAATTGTACCAAATCAACCACAGCGTCCGCGGCAAGCCTTGGCGGGGCTTCGGCGTGATGGGCGAGTTTGAACTGGAAGGCACGGTCGTTCTCGATTTCCTCGCCGGCGATTATCTCGTCGTGCCTGGCACAGGCGCTGACAAAGACCGTCTCGCCGATGAAATCACGGGCAAAGTTTTCGGCGGCTTGCTGCAACAAATTACCGACTATAAATACGTGGGTCCGGGCAACTCCACCTTCGTCAAGCCGGCTGAAAATGGCGAGTTTTACGGCGAAATGTGGCTTCGTGTCAAAAAAGTCGCAGGATAATCTCGGATAAAGGAGCGTTTCCATGCCAGATTACACGATCGAACACAAAAAATCATTCACATTGACCGCTTACGGGTTCCCGATACGGTCGAACTTCCAAGACATGTCGGCATTGCTGAAGGAAAAAGCCGAATTTTGGGGCCGACTCAAGGCGGATGGGCGTTTTGACAAGCTCAAAGCCGCCGCGAAAGACGATCGCGAATGGTCGGTCAACGAGGTGTATCAAGGCAAACCGTGGAATTATTTCGCGGTCGAAGCGAGGAAATCGGTGGCTGACGCGACGCGCATCATCGAGTTTCCGGAGAGCGAGTACGTCGTGGTCGCAGGTAACGGGGAGAAAGAAGCTTTGTTTGATCAACTGACTTACCATGCTTTCGGCGAAGTGTTGCCCCGAATCACGGATTATGCATACATCGGCGGTCCAAATGCAACGTTTCGCCAAGATAACGGCGACGGTACGTTCTACGGCGAATTTTGGGTGCCTGTGGTAAAAAAATAAGGATTCGGATGCACAATGCTGGGATTTCGGGCCATCTTTTCGTGAGATGGCCTTTCTTTGCGGGATGGCCTGCCGGCTACAAGAAGGTGTGTATTTTGTCTAAGCATTCATTGACGACTTCATTTGGGGCTTTGCCGACAATGTCAATGCGTCCAGCTCTCCAATCCAGATTTTTGATCTGATCCGTTAAAATGACCCCGTCAAACACCAGCCCTTTGGGGAGCAACACTTCAAACCCCCATCCGCGGACCGTATGCGTGATTGGACAAACCGAGACAAACCCCGTCGTTTCATTAAACTTTTTTGGAGAAAGCACGATTGCAGCTCTTCTGCCAGCTTGTTCGTGACCTGCTTGGGGATTAAAATTTATCCATACGAGATCTCCTCGATCTGCACTCATCTAGAGCAATTCCTTCCCCTCTGCGCCGAAATCCATTTCATCGTGTCGATTTTCCGGTTTGCATTGGGCCAACAATTCTTCCAATGTCGGCTTTTTCTTTTTAGGTATTACGATGAGCGAATGATCGTCGCCCACAATCAAGTCCACTTCCGAACCTTGGCTGACCGCAATCTTTTCCGCGATCCGGCTGGGAATACGAATGCCGAGACTGTTGCCCCATTTTTGTACGGTTGTCGTCATGGAGAGTCCTCCCTCTTTCCGATTCCTTTCAATCATTTTATCACACCCCAACATATATGTATATACCAGTATATACAATAGGGTTGGGAATGATACCTTATCCAAACTTCGATGTCATTTATGATCGATTCACCGTATCCATGGATAGGGTAAACTATGACAATAAGGGACACATCCTAGTTCGGCGAACACCTAGGTTAGTGTCCTTTTTCGGTATGATCCGGATAAGAATGGATAAGCTGATAAAGAATCGTCGACCACCAATCCAATTGTTCCAGTTCTTTGCATAAATGAGTGAAATTCTTCCGACCGTGATTGTCCTTTATGTCTTTATTCAATAGAGGAAAACGTGAGAGAAGAAGAAGTTTCCTTAAAATAATAGGGATTGTCATGGGCGGGCAAGTTTTCCGTAAAAAAGAAATCGAAGTCATCACTCCGAACTTTACATTTATTACGCAACATATACGACATGAACGTCTTGGCATAATCATTAGCAAAGATCCTCAAGTATTTGAGCGCCTCCATTCTTCCCCAACCTCGGGAAGCCTCCTCCGTTCGCGATGCCCTCATCTTCCTATGGGATTCAGCTCAGGACACATAATTTGAAATTTCGATCAGGTTCAGATCCGGATCGCGCACATAGACGGAGCGAATTTTACCCATTGCGCCTGTACGATCTACCGGGCCTTCTTCAATGGAAACATCGCAATTCTCCAAATGCCGAATCACGTCATCTAGCGGCATATTCGTAATAAAACACAAATCTGCCGAGCCCGGGCACGGCGTATTTGCCTTCGGCTCGAATTCGCGTCCGCGCTCGTGCAGATTGATCTTCTGCCGGCCAAACTGCAAAGCGTATCGTCCTCCGCCGAACTGGACGACCTCCATACCAAGCACTTTCCCGTAGAACTCTATCGTACTTTGCAGATTATTAACAGTAAGAACAAGGTGATCAAGACGGTCAATAACAATGCTGGAGGTCGGTGCAGTTCGTTTACGCATGGTATAAAACGCCCCTTTTCCAAGGTATGGTAAAATAACAGCAAAGACATCACACTAAAATTGTTCTATAGAAGAACTACTCACAGCCTCCAAAAAGAACTTCGGAGCTCTAACCACTTTCAGCGATTGAAAATCTTTACTTGGCATAACTGATTGCAAGATCGGAAGACACTCATTCAAATCATTCGTTCTCGTGCCAATCACCGGATCGCTCAACAATGAAAATCCAAAATCAGCATACAGTTTGATAGCTCGGTAACTCGATGGCTGCGTATGTAGAAACACCGGATAATCACAAGCCGACAGACTTTGCATGACATAAGAAAGCAATGCTCTACCGATTCCTAATCCTTCATATTGTTTTAATACCTTGAACCAATGAATCGTCGTGATTTTCTCATAAGCTCTCCAAGCGAAGCATGTTCCAATTGGTCGGTCTTGCGAATCACATACGAACAGACATTTATCAAAAAACAATTCTTTCTTATCCGCATATACATTTTGAAAGTAGGTCGACATGAATCCCCGATACTTTTCAGCCTCTGTCGGATCATCAAACGGAAAGTCCATCCAAATGCCGAGTTCATCTTCTCGACACTTGCGAATGTGAAGACCTTGCGGGAGACTTCGAACTGCGGCACGATTCAACACGGAACACATCATAAACAAGTTTTTATCCGGTATTCCTTCCGACAAAGAACTCACCTCATTTCAAACATGAAAGACTGCCATTTTCAAGCACCATTACGAGGAATTAATACCGATGCTTCGACACTTACTGCGACCCTCCGCTTTACCACTAGCGATGATACGGTTCACCGCGGTTGATCTTCACCGCGCGGTAGATTTGTTCGGCCAGGATGAGCCGCATCAGTTGATGCGGATAGGTCATGCGGCCGAACGACAGGCGCTGCTGCGCGCGGCGCAGCACGTCATCGGACAGTCCGTTGGACCCGCCGATGACGAAGACGACATGGCTCGTACCGTAGGTACCGAGCTTGTCCAATTGCGCGGCCAACTCCTCGCTCGACCAGAGTTGGCCGTCGATCGCGAGGGCGATGACATGCGCATCGCCCTTGATATGCGCGAGCAGCTTGGCGCCCTCGCGCTCCCGCACCTGAGCGAGCTCCGCATCGCTCAGGTTCTCCGGCGCCTTCTCATCAGGCACCTCGATGATTTGCAGCTTCAAATACGGGGCAAGCCTTTTCGCGTATTCCGCGATCCCCTGCACCAAATATTTTTCCTTCAATTTGCCTACGCCGATAATTTGTACCAACATTATTGTCTCTCCCTGCCACTCCGGATCTGTTGTCGGCCGGAAGGAAACGCAACAACTAAGCTCCATCCGGCAATTCTGTCCAGTGCCATCCTATTCCAAAGCTTTTCCGGTCCGGCCCTCATTCATAATAAGGACCAATAATTCCTTATTTACGCCCCATTTTACCTTATTTCCGGCCATTCGTCCCTCTAAAACGCAAAAGTGGGAACCAACATACCCTAATATGGAATTTACATTCGCTATTAGAGCACATTCGTTCCCAAGATCTGCATCATAAGCCGTTTTCACCGTAAATGAAGGACTTTCAAGGTTCAAATAAGGCCTTTTCGTTCCATCACCAAAGACTCGGCAGCTCCGGGTCCGCCGACCCGCATCGGGGCGGCAGTCGCAACCTACAAACTCCCCCGCCGACGAGTCCGTACCGCACGAATCTCCCCGCGCATGGCGCTACATGGCGAGGTCGATTCGACCCGCATGCCGCAAACAGAACACATCAACCCTCAGCCCCTACACCACCAAAAACTCCGCTTTCTCGCCGCATTCCACACAGGTGGCCGGAGGATCCCAGTCCGAAAATTCCGTTTCCTTCAAATCCACAATATCCGGCGCATCCTCGAACTCTTCGACAAAGCGGTCGATCGCCCGTTCCACATGATTTTTGCAAACTACGTACATCCAAGTCCCTCTTTCCCTGTCGTAAACATGTCTCATCCGCTGCTATCATCACTATTATATCTTAGCAATAGCACAATCATCTTTACTTCGGAGGCGAAACGGTCATCAGCCCGCCGCACGCCCCCCGCTCCGCTATTCCTCGGGCTTATCGCCAAGCGCGACCGTCACCGTATACATCTTCCCGGCGCGGTAATACGTCACCTCGATCGGCTCGCCTACCCGCTTGCTTCCGTACAAATATTTACGCAGCTCAAGCGTGCTCCCGATCTCCTTGTCGTCCAGCCGGACGATGACATCGTTCAGCTTGAGTCCCGCCTTCTTCGAAGGGCCGACCGCCTCCAGCACGATCACTCCGTCTTTGACGCCGGCAGGCAGCTTCAAGCTTTTGCGCATATCGTCCTCGATCGGAGCGTACGGATTGTTCAAATCGATCGTGTACACGCCGATATACGGGCGTATGACCCGCCCCTCGCGAATGAGCGAGTTGGCAATGTCCATCACCGAATTGATCGGCAAGGCGAATCCGATTCCTTCGACCCCGATATCCGCGATTTTCATCGCGTTAATGCCGATGACGCGTCCCTCCAGATCGATCAACGCCCCGCCGCTGTTGCCCTCATTGATGGCCGCGTCGATCTGGATCACCTCTTGCTCCCAATCGTACACGCCGTCTCCGTTCAACGAGATCGGAACAATCTGCAGCGTCTTGCTAATGATGCCGGACGACAACGACTCGCCCAGCCCCAGCGGGTTGCCGATCGCGATCACCGTTTCCCCCATGCGAAGCTTCGCCGAATCGCCGATTTCCGCCACCGTATCGATGCCTTGGTCGTCGATTTCCAGTACGGCGATATCGCTAATTCGATCCTTCCCGACCACTTTGGCCGGTTTGCGCGTGCCGTCAATCAAAGACACTTCCAATTCATCGGCCTCGTCAATCACATGATAGTTCGTCACGATCAACGCTTTGCCGCGGTCTTTCTGAATAATAATGCCCGATCCCAAGCCGGCGTCGGCCATCAGGCCGCTTCGCATTCCCTTTTGTTTATTCACGATGCTGACGACGGCGGGGCGCACCTTCTCCGACGCAAGCGGAATCCGGTCGTACGGATCGATGACAGGCTGATGTTGCGGCGGCGCCGTGATCATCGCCGCGGCGGGCACCGGCGCGGGCTCCGGACTGCGGACATCCGCGATCCAGCTGTACAACAGCACGGCCGCAATGGCGCTGCAAACCGAACTGAACACGGATATTTGCCATGTCGACCAGCGTCTGCGGCTCCGGCCGTGAAACATGCTCCGTTCCCGACGTGACCCTCGTTTGCGCCATCCGATCCGGCGCGGCAATTTCGGTGAATAAAAATCGTCGTCAAACAAGCTCACTCGGGTCATCTCCCCTCGATGCGCTGCGCATCACTGCTTCTCTTACATAAATCATATTCTTTTATCCCCAAAAAGGAAGAATGTTTTGTCCTGCAACTGCCTACAATAAATAATAATACGTGTTCAAAAAGTCGGCTTTTCAGCACCGAGAAGGTTGCGAGAACCCGAAGAAGGAGGAGCGCAGTGTAGGCAAAACCTACATGAGAACCTCAAATGTTTCCGGAGGAAACATACTTCGTAAGCATTTGCTCTTCGAGGGTGAACGCAAGATTCGAAGTCGAATCTGCCAACAGTCACGCTTCGTGATCAAAAGTTGACTTTTTGAACAACCTCTAATAGACAAACTTAGGTTCTTGCGATTAAGCTCTCATAAATCTTTAAGCAATCGCCGTTCGATTTATGCCATATCGGCGAATCAAATTTATCCCGGCGCTTGTCCTCGCATTCTATTCATTCTCACCCTTTCATCATACCACAAAAATGAGAGCATAAAATTGTTAATATGTACATGCCGTACCGCGCACAAAATTCCAAGGAGGGGTTTAGGATGTCCCGTATGTTCTCGCCCATGGAGCAAGTTGACCTTGTTGCCAAGCTGGCCGATCTGAAAGAAGAGCATTACCGCAATACGCTCGCCTTAAGCACGCTCATCGAACTGCTTGTGGAGAAGCAAATATTGACCCGCAGCGAAATCGAAGAGAAAGCGGCGGAACTCGATCAATTTATTTCTCGCTCACCTTATCCCATGGCGTAGGCCGGTCATAATACGTATCTCTTAGCTGCAATTCGCTATCTTTAAAAAAGTACCCGTTGCTCTCCATGACATCGCGCACCGTCATCTTGGCTAAATCCATCATATTATGCTCCCGGCTTAAATGCGCGAGATAGACGCGGCGCGTGTTGCCTGTCGCCAATTCGCACAACGCTTCGCCCGCCGTTTCGTTGGACAAATGCCCCAAATCGCCTAAAATCCGCCGCTTAATATTCCAAGGATATTTGCCCATGCGCAGCATTTCGATGTCATGATTCGCTTCCAACACGAGTACGTCGGAATCTTCAATCGCCTGCTTCACTTTCTCGCTAACATAGCCGAGATCTGTCGCCAAGCTTAATTTCTCGTCCCCGTCGTAGAAACAATACCCGACAGGCTCGGCGGCATCATGCGAGATACCGTACGATTCCACGCGAAGCGTGCCGAAATCGAGCGCTTCGCCCGTATTCATGACGATGCGCTTCTCCTCGGCAATTTCTCCAATATGTTTGTTTAACGCTTCCCAAGTCGCTTCATTCGCATAGACCGGCAAATCGTACTTTCTCGCCAGAGCGCCCAATCCTTTAATATGGTCGGAATGTTCGTGCGTGACGAGAATGCCGTCGAGCTCTTCCCCGGACACGCCCCGCTCCTGCAACAATTCGTCCACGCGTTTTGCGCTTAAACCGGCATCCACCAATAACCTTGCGTCTTCATTCTCAACGACCGTCGCGTTCCCCGTCGAACCGCTGGACAAAACCGTAAATCGTAAACCCATATGTCCATTTCCCCTTCTCTTGTATGCGAAAGCGCACCAACCACTGTAATCATTTCCCAAATCCCGCTTAAGGATCGTTACGATTGCGGATGGTACACTTCCGCGCTAATCGCATTGACGAAATAAATATCTCCGTTCTCCAGCATGACCCGCCAGGACGGCGCCGTCACCAGCGTCTCATTATACACTTGGCCGTGATAGCCGAGTTGAATATCTTTCACGATGGCGCCTTGCGGCAAATATTTTTCGATCAGGCGGCCGAGCGCCGTCGTAGCCGGCAGCACCTTTTGCTCCTTATCGTCTTCGGAAACGAGCATCTCCACATGACTTTCCCGGTACGCCACAATTTTCTGATTCGCATAGAACAGCTCCATCTGCACTTCGAACATCGGCCACTTGCGATCAAGCAGCAGATTCAGGACGAAAGCTTCGTCCGACGCAATCAGCGGATCGTACTTATAATTTTCAATGCCTGGAATTTGATCTTCAAGCGCCTTGCGCAGTTCCTTCTCGGTAAAGATCACTTTACTGTCAACAGGCTCTTCCAGCTTCACCGTCTTCCCGAACGGTTCGGGATCGACGAATCGCACCGTCACTTCGCGCATAACCGGCGTGTCGGACGGAATTTTGGCCGGCACCTGAATACGCTTCTGCTCCATGACGGCCTTCGTCTCTTCCGGCAACGAAGTCCAGTCCAGGTTGGAGTTCCACTGTTCCCGCACATCGAGCCAAAGCTGATACCCGAGCACCAGATTCAGAAGCAAGAAGGCAAATATCAACACACTCTTCGCGCGACTCCAATCCATGGGCAACCTCCTAACATACTACCTCAATATATCCGTCGTACCGTCCTTGAGCTTAACCGCCCATACCGGAATCAGGCTCATGCTCTCCTCGGCAAGCACAGGCCGATAAGCCGGAAATACGGCCTCGATGCCGTAAGACGAATTTTTCCGGTATTGTTCGATCATCGCCTCGAGCTCCGGACCTCCCGGCAATGTTCGGATCGACTTGCTCTCCGCTCTGTCTTCGACATGAATCAGCGAACGCTCATAACCGGAGACGACGCTCTGCTGCATCACGAGCCGGATATGCCCGAACCGGAAATCATCCGATGAGATAATCGGATAGGCTCCGTAATATTGTTGGAACATCACTTCGCTGCCTTCCGCCGGATGCTGCGGAATCGCCAGACGGTACGTCCCGTTCCAGCCGCCGTGCTGATTGACGAACTGGACCGCCGACAGCACGTTGTCGCTCAAATCGTTCTTATTGTCCGCCCGGGCGATCGGGTCGGAGAAGATCATCCATTTCTGATCCTGTTTCACCTGCAAACTCCGTTTGCCGTCCGTAAAGATTTCCGAACCGTCCTTTTCCTGAATCATGCGCGTCGTGCTCGGATCGAGAAACAGGTTGCGCTGCATTTGCTCCGACGTAAACGTTTGGTACGGCAGCGTCGCCTGCACCATTTCGATCGGCTCGTCAGGCAAATAGATTTTGCCGTCGGCGGAGTGATACGGCATCCAGCCTTCGCCGAAGACGAGATGCTGCTTCACGTCCTGCACCGTCAAGTCGGCTCGCGTCGCTTCGTACACGATATCCCCTTTGGCGCTGAAGAACAAGGATCGCACATCCTCGTTGTCGCCGGACGTATAGATCCAGATCCGGTCGACGACTTCCTCCGCAAACGTCGTATCCGCCTGAATTTGCATCACGCGCTGCAGCAGCGCGATCGGCACGCCTTGGGAGAACCGCAGTTCGATCCCTTGGTTCTCATTGCGCACCCGGTTCCAATCCATCATATTGTACGGATGGCGTTGAAACCCGTCGAATTTGCGCCCTTGCAGCCGTTTATAAATTTCTTTATAGAAGACCAGGTCCGGCGAGAATAACGTATGCTTCCCTTCTCCCAAATGCAGTATCATTTGATCCGGGAAAATCAAGTTCTCCACTTTCTCTTCCGGGCCCATCTCCTCCGTTTTGACATAATTGCTCTCCGTCTTCTGGATGGGTTCGAAGTACGGCATGCTATAGGAAAGGAAATAGCTCTGCACCAAGCTTAAGACGACCAATGCCGCCAGCAGAACGGATTTCATTTTCTCTATCAACTTGCCTCACTCCCTTCCGTCTCCGTCACGATCGTGAACGTGACCTTGGTGCCTGCGTTCAATTCCGATTCGAGGGTAATCGTGCCTCCATGCGCCTTCACAATTTCCCGGGCAATGGAAAGTCCTAGTCCGGTACCGCCCATACTGCGCGACCGCGCCTTGTCGACACGGTAGAAGCGGTCGAATATCCGGTCCAGATCTTTTTTCGGAATGCCGATGCCTGTATCTTTAACGGAAAAAGCGATTTTATCGCTGCCTGATTTGCGCGCTTCAATTTCGATCCTGCCGCCGTCCGGCGTATATTTCAACGCATTCGACACCAGATTGTCCAACACTTGATCGATTTGGTCGCGATCCAGCACGACCGTATCGATTCCTTTCTCGATCAGAATGGTCGGCCGAATCCGCTTCTGCTGCATTTGAAACGAGAAGCGGTCCGCCACCTCTTCCAGCATTTCCACGATGCGGGTCGGCTGTTTGCGCATAATGGCCTGCTTGGAGTCGAAACGCGACAGATGCAGCAAATCGGTCACAAGCCGGATCATCCGCTCCGATTCGCTCTGCACGACCCCGACGAAACGGTTCGCAAGCTGAGGCTCTTCCAACGCTCCGTCGCTTAACGCTTCGACATAACTTCGAATCGTCGTCAGCGGCGTCCGCAATTCATGCGACACATTCGCCACAAATTCCCGGCGCGATTCCTCCAGCTTCTCCTGCTCGGTTACGTCCTGCAGAACGGCGATCGTCCCCGTTATCCCTTGATCCCGCCGGTGAATCGGCGAGAACGTGACGCGCACGATGATCGGTTCCTCCGTACTGTCGAGCGCAATCGGCAGCAGCGTAGAGCGATGCGAATCCTTCATCAGCGAGTCGACCGTTTGCTTCGAAATGCCGAGCAGCGTCGAAATATCTTTGCCGTGCAGCGTAATATCGTCGGTGCGCAGCATTTCCTTCGCGCGCCGGTTCATAACGATAATATTGCCGAGCTCGTCGGTCGCCAGCACGCCGTCGCTCATATTGGTCAGAACCGATTCCAGCTTCTCCTTCTCTTCCTCGTTCTGCGACAAGGCGTCCCTGAGCCGCTGCGTCATATAGTTGAAAGCCTCGCTCAATTGGCCGATCTCGTCGTTGCCGAGCACGGGCACGCGCTGGTCGAACCTTCCTTCCGCCACGGCGGTGGCATGCTTCGTAATTTCCTTGATCGGACTGGTGATCGTATGGGCCAGGATAACGCCGAGCGACGCGGTTAATCCAAGCGCAATCAGGGTGCCGGATACGAATATATTGTTAATCCGGTCGATCGTATCGTACAGTTCCTTCATCGACGCGGCGATATAGACCGCCCCGATCACTTTGCTATTGCTTGGGTTGTTGCTGATGACCGGTTTGGCGATAATTTTCTTCCGAACCCGGTTCTCGTCGATCATTTCATCCTCGTTGTCCCGAATGCCTTGGAGAGCGCGGCTGACGACCGTTTGCGTATTTTTACGCCCAATATACGCATGATGCGACTGGAGCGACGTCGTAAGCACCTTTCCGCTCGCGTCCAAAATTTGAATTTCCCCGTCGTTGATCGAGAACAGGTCGCGTACGACCGTATTCAAATCGTCGATCGACAACGTTTGCTCGTTCGTTCCCTCTTCCGGCTTGACATTGATATAATTAACCGCAATGCCCGACAACATCTCCGCTTTTCCCTTTAAGTCCCTGGTGAAATTGCTCGTCAGCGAGGTTTTCATCACACTCACGAAATAAACCCCGATTAACTGCATCGCAATTAATATGAGCAGGACGTAAATGATGATGAGTTTCGCTTGAATCGTACGGAAAAAACGAAACAATTTCATGAATTATAATCCTCCCGTTTTCGGGTTGCGCATCATATATCCCAAACCGCGCCGGGTCATAATATATTCGGGTTTGCTCGGATCGTCTTCGATTTTCTCGCGCAGCCGGCGAATCGTCACATCCACGGTCCGTACGTCGCCGAAATATTCGAATCCCCATACCGCCTGCAGCAAATGCTCGCGCGTCATGACTTTACCGCCGTTTTTGACCATGTAAAAGACAAGCTCATACTCGCGATGCGTCAAGTCGAGCGGTTCGCCGTCTTTATACACGACATACATATCCGTATCGATGAACAAATTGAAATAGTGAATTCCCTGCTTGTCCTCTCCCGCGGTATCTTGTCCCGCCGGCGCCGGAGCGGCGTTCTTCGCCTGGCGGCGCAAATGCGCTTTCACGCGCGCGAGCAATTCGCGGGTGCTGAACGGCTTGGTCACATAATCGTCGGCGCCGAGCTCCAGCCCGAGCACCTTGTCCAGCTCCGTATCCTTCGCGGTCAGCATAATGATCGGCGTCTGCAATTGGGCGCGCACCTCGCGGCATACATCCATCCCGTCTTTTACCGGCAGCATCAGGTCGAGCAGGATTAAATCCGGCTTTTCCCGGAAGGCAAGCTCCACCGCTTCCGCGCCGTCAAAAGCGCAAATGACCTGGTAGCCCTCTTTTTCCAAGTTGAATTTTAAAATATCTGCAATCGGCTGCTCGTCGTCAACTACTAATATTTTTCCGTGCATCCTGTTCACCGCCTATAAACCATATACTTATCTTCCTCTATCTTACCACACCTGATCCTTCCCTTTAAAACAATAAATAACGGAAAAAAGCATCGCCGAACGGTAACTTCGACAATGCTTCTTTTCAAGGCTGCTGCGCCTTATTTCAAATATTTCATCGGGTTTTGAATCGACCCGTTTTTATGAACTTCAAAATGCAGATGAGTGCCGGTCGAGCGTCCGGTATTGCCCATAACGCCGATTTTCTCGCCTTTCTCGACTTTATCTCCCTTTTTCACGCTAATTTTGCTCAGATGACCGTATAATGTTTCATAACCGTTCTTATGATCGATAATGATGGCGTTGCCGAAGCCGCTCTTCTTTCCTGCGAACGAAACGACGCCGCTGTCCGAAGCCATAATCGTCTTGTTCGAGGAAACGAGATCCACTCCGTTATGCATGCGGCCCCACCGTTTTCCGTAACTGCTGGTTAAGCGGGCGCCGGATACGGGCCATCGGAAGGAACCCGAACCTTCGCCAACGACTTTCGTCCCTTTCACAATGATCTCCGCGACGGAAGGCGTAATCACCTGCTGACCCAACCATTCTTCCGAAACGAGCAACCCGTTCTTCTTCGTCAACCGGTACGACATTTGCTTTAAACCGCTTTTGCCGGGGCGAATCACTTTCTTCTCTCCGGCTTTCATGTTCGGATCGTTCTGAACGACCGTGTCCGGTTCAATGACGACATTCTCCGTCACCTTCTCCACCGTACTCACCGTCAGCGCAGGCTGTATCACCGTTAAATCCAGCTCCTGCCCGATTTGCAAATACAGCTCTTCGATGTCCGGATTGTTCTCGTAAATCACTTGCTTGGAAATGTCGAACTTATGCGCGATTCCCGAGACCGTATCTCCCGGCTCCACCTTATATTTGACAGGCTTCGCATCGCCGGTTGTCAGCAACCGGAGCGCTTCCTCAGCGTTAATGACCTGGTCGGGCGCTGTTTGCACGGCGTCGGTATGTACTTCCTCCTCAAAGGCGGCCTTTTCCACCCGGACCATCTCTTTCGTTTGCGAATGATTCCTCGCGCCGGATGAAAGCGTTCTCACCCTTCCGATTGGCTTCGCTTCTCCGCTAGTGTATTGCTTTTTCACTTCCGCCAATATTTGGTCGGCCGTTTCCTGATCCTTGACGATTCCGATCGTTTTCCCGTCCACCTTCAACTCCACTCCCGCCGCATAGACGGTGAACATCGAACCGAGCTGGGATAACGTTGTTTCATCGTCCGCTTCCCCTTGAAACTTCTTATACGCTTCATAGGTTAGCCCTTCGGTTTGCAATTGAACATTCGCTTCCGGGTACTTCTCTTGCATTTCTTTCGTTTTCAAGGCAATCAACGTATCGATCGCTTGCGGGTCGCTTACGCTCCCGATTTCCGTTCCGTTCATATAGACTTTATATAATTCTATTGTATTATTTTGTACGTAATTGATCCCTGTATATGCAGCGGCCCCGATGAGAAGAAATCCTCCGGCAACAAGAGCGATGCGCTGCTTCGACCCGGCTATCCATTGATGCGTCCGAGACTGAATATACCGATCTTTCGCATTCCTTGCCAGGTCTGTCCACCGAGCCGGCCGCATGACGATTCTCGCATTCTTCCATACGGTATCGGCCCAATGTGTAAGCTTGTTCCTTGCCATGACCGTCTCCTTTATTGTTCGTAAAATGACAGGGAAATGGTGTCAAAATTTTAACCATTTCACCTACAAATTACTTTAACACAGCCTTCCTTCCAAATTCAACCCCACAATAGGAAAAAAGTAGGAAGAAAGATGCCGCTACAATATGTCTGACGGCGTAGGTCGAAAGATCGGAATGTTCGGCCCAACAAGGATTTCGGTTCGCAACGCCTTAATATTTTTTAAGAATATTCATCAGTTTGTCATATTCGTCATCGCGTACATGCATGGCTATCATTTGCTCGATTTCTTTCAATTCGCTCTCCGTCAATCCATCCTCGACGTAGAGAGAGATTTTCTGCAGGTCCTCTTGCGGTATTTTCGTAATGAGCAGGGAAAATAATTGTTCCTTATCCTGCGAGCTGAGCTGCCCTCTCGCATTGGCCAATTCTTCGCGCGATATCACAGTCTCGTTGCCGCTGCCTGCGCCCGCGCTTCCCGTCTGCCCCGAAGCCTCTTGGCCTCCGGCTTGTTCTTGTCCGGATATCGTCCCGTTCAAGCCGTTGCCTGCGCCTAATCCGCCGGTTGCCAGCCCGCTGCCCGCGCTCGTCCCGCCTGCGGATTGTCCGCTGCCGCCCTCTCCTGCGGCGCCGCTGCCGTTCGATCCGGCTTGATCGCCGGTCGCCGCAGTCTTGCCGCTGCCAATTGTCCCGGTCTCGTCCGCCGCTCCTCCGGACTTCGCCCCCTCGGTTCCCGCAGGCTGCCCGTTAACCGCCACGGCGTCCTCCTTCGCGGCCGGCGTCTTCGAGCCCCATAATCCGCCCAGCAGATTGGATAGAGCAAGCGGCTGCGCCGCCGCCTGCAGGTTGAATTTTTGCAGCAAACTTTGAATATACGAATCTACAATATATCCGGCCGTCATGATGGAAATAGCGCTTGCCAATACAACGATGCCTATCAATTTCGTCAACTTTCCGAGTACTCTCATCAATTGCGTTCCTCCTACAATCTATGTACTCACCAGTATTAACGAAAAAGATAGGCTCCATTCCCATTCGCGCAAACTTGAACCGAAAATATCGTCCCGCCTGCGAATCTTTCCCTCGCTTCTCCCGCTTCTCACCTCTAGTTCCGCTCGCCATAGACGAGATGCATCAAATCGTTGACCCGATGCTGCACCGTGGCAAATCCGTACTCCCGCAGCCACCGGATCAGTTGGGAACGGTCGGCGTAATATTCGCTTTCGATCGAATCGACCGCTTCCCAATGGCCCGCCTCCCGTAAACGGTCCATATAGCCGGTCCGCGCCTGTTCGTTCTCGAACATTAAATCGGCAATGCATATTTTCCCTTTCGGCTTCAATACTCTGCTCATTTCTCCCAGCGCCAATCGTTTTTGCTCCGCGGTGAGATGATGCAGCGCATAGCTGCTCACGACAAAATCAAATTGCCCGTCGAAGAACGGAACCGCCAGCAAATTGCCAAGCTTCGTTTCCAAGTCCGGATATTTGCGCCGGCATTGCTTCAGCATCTCCCGGGATTGGTCAAGGCCCATCATCGTGATGTTTTTCCGCAAGAAGCGTCCCGCCAAGTTTCCCGTTCCGATTCCGAGATCCAGACCGGCGTCCCCGGGGGAAGGCGCCACCCATTCCACGACGAGATCCAGCACCTGGTCGTAATCTTCATGCGGGTTGAACCGCGTATGTTCGATCTGTTTCTCATTAAGAACAAGATCGTCATAGTCCGGCGCCATCTCGTCAAATCCCCATTGATCCTTCCAATTGCCGCGCGCTTCCTTCAAGCCGCGCAATCCTGCCGCCAGCTTATGGATTTCGTCGGGATGAAGCCGGTCCTGCCGCTTCAATCGCTCGATCATCGTATCGGCCGCGGCTATCAATTGCCTAAGCTCGATCCATTGCGAGAACATGGCGTTGCGCTGCGTTTCCAAATAATATTGCAGCTCCGTCTGGTTGCCTTGCTCCATCTGCAGCAATATGCTTTTGATCCCTTCCAGGCCGACCCCGATTTCCCGCAAGGCGGCAATCGTGCGCAGCCGTTCGATATCTTGCTCCGTAAACTGCCGGTATTGATTGTCGGGATGCTTATGCGGCGATACGAGCCCTTTCTGCTCATAAAAGCGGATCGCGCGCGCCGTAATATTCAGTTGTTTGGCCGCTTCGTTAATATTCACAACCGTCACCTCTCTCTTATTGTAAACCTTCTCGCAACGTCAAGGTAAAGCCCTCTTCGCCCGTCCATTCGCGGCTTCACACAATTACGATCCATTCCTGGCTCACGATCCATTAGCGGTAAAACCAGGCATTAATTCGCCCCTTCCTTTTCTTTTTACTCAATTACATGGAAAAACTACCGTTAATTCCCCCGGAATCGGCCCATTCAGGGGTACTATCGAAATTAGCGCCGGAAATTGCCGCTAATACGAACATCGTCGGCAATGCCGCCGAATTAGCTGTACTTTTTTCCGCTAAAGTACCCTGCGTGTTGCGAATGTGCTCACTGCAACCGAACGCGCTCTGCTGCCAAACGTGTTCTCTGCAGCCTAACGCGCTCTTTCCAGACCCGGCTTCTCCTCCTTTTCCGCCTTCTGTCGAAATCCCGCTCGCTCAGAATAGAACGGGGCATGCAAAGTAAAACGGAGCAATCGGTGCCCCGTAAAAGAAATCGGCAGCTAGACTGACCGGCCAAGGATAAAAGGAAAAAGGGCAAGCAGCAAAGACTTTTAAGCTACCAATCAACGTACACTACTCACGGCTCGCGTACGTACCTCTGCATAACCGGCTCACTGAACGAAGGGGATATCGACAAAAGGAGGGGAAAAAGCAACCCACCCGTAGGAATAGAGAGAACTGACAAAAAAACAATCTTCCGTATGTATAGAGAGACGACAACAAAAAAACGGCCCCCCTCGCCATCATAAGCGAAGAGAACCGTATTTGCTAACCATCCTATCCGTAAATCGGACGTACTTGATTCGTTTGCTCGCGGTTGCGGCCGACCGAGAAGATCGCGATCGGAATGCCGGTCAATTCGGACACGCGCTTGACGTAATTGCGGGTCGTTTCCGGCAGATCTTCCAGCGATTTCGCCCGAGTGATGTCTTCCGACCAACCCGGCATCTCCTCATAGATCGCTTCGCATTCGCCCAGCACTTTCAAGCTTGCGGGATAATGCTCGATGATTTGATCCTTGTATTTGTATCCGGTACAAATCTTCACCGTCTCGAGCCCGGTCAACACGTCGAGCGAATTAAGCGACAAGCCGGTAATGCCGCTCACGCGGCGGGCATGGCGCACCACCACGCTGTCGAACCAGCCGACGCGGCGCGGACGCCCGGTGACCGTCCCGTACTCGAAGCCTTTCTCGCGAATGTAATCGCCGGTTTCGTCGTTCAGCTCGGTCGGGAACGGACCGTCGCCGACACGGGTCGTATAAGCCTTCGCAACCCCGATGACCTGGTTGATCTTCGAAGGGCCTACGCCCGATCCGATGCAGACGCCGCCCGCCGTCGGATTGGACGACGTCACGAACGGATACGTTCCTTGGTCGATATCGAGCATGACGCCTTGGGCGCCTTCGAACAGCACTTTGCGTCCCTCGTCGATCGCATCGTTCAGCACGACCGAAGTGTCCGTCACGTACGGGCGAAGAGTGTCCGCATAGCCTAAATACTCGGCCAGAATTTGATCCGCATCCAGCGGCTCCCCGCCGTATACTTGCTCAATCAAATGATTTTTCTCCGCAACGAGACGGCGGAGCCTCGTTTCGAATTCCTCCGCATCCAGCAAATCGGCGATGCGGATCCCGTTGCGCGCCGCTTTATCCATATAGCAAGGGCCGATCCCTTTGCGCGTCGTTCCGATTTTGTTGGCGCCTTTGCGGTCTTCCTCCAGACCGTCAAGCACTAGATGATATGGCATAATGACGTGCGCGCGGTCGCTTAAGCGCAAATTGTCGGTAGAAAATCCATTGTCACGAATATAGTTAATTTCCTCGATCAACGCGGCAGGATTGATAACTGCACCGTTGCCGATGACACAAGTTTTGTCATGGTAGAAAATACCGGACGGGATCAAAGTCAGCTTATACTTTTTATCGTTGATTAGTATGGTATGACCGGCATTGTTGCCGCCCTGATAACGCGCCACGACATCGGCGCTTTCGGCGAGATAATCGGTAATTTTCCCTTTACCTTCATCTCCCCACTGCGTTCCGACAACGACAACTGTTGACATAAACCATTCCCCCGTTTCGGGTGCGTTCACACCTCATCTTCTGCTGCGTTAAAGCAGCAATATCAGTTTATCAATACCGAAAAGCAAAGTCAACAAAAACGAACAATCAACCCAGTAATTGGGCGATTGTTCGGAAATAGGACAAATATGAACGCAATTATGCACTTCCGGCGACAAGCTCTTGATGATTTCGTTCATAACTGACGAATTTATTATAATTTTTCAAGAAGACGAGCTCCACGGTTCCGACCGGGCCGTTCCGCTGTTTGGCGATAATGATCTCGATAATGTTTTTCTTCTCCGATTCCTTGTCGTAGTAATCGTCCCGATATAGGAACGCGACAATGTCGGCATCCTGCTCGATCGAGCCCGATTCCCTCAGGTCGGACATCATCGGACGCTTGTCCTGGCGCTGCTCCACGCCGCGGCTAAGCTGCGACAACGCGATGACGGGCACTTCCAGTTCGCGCGCGATTTGCTTCAACGTCCGGGATATTTCCGATACTTCCTGTTGGCGGTTCTCGCCCGGCTTCCCCCGGCCGTGAATCAGCTGCAAGTAGTCGATCAGAATCATGCCGAGCCCTTGCTCCTTCTTCAGGCGGCGGCATTTCGCGCGGATGTCCGCAACGGTAACGCCCGGGGTATCGTCGATATAGATTTTCGCTTCCGATAAGGCTCCGATCGCCATCGTAAGCTTCTCCCAGTCGTCGTTCTCCAACTGGCCCGTGCGCATGCGGCCCGCATCGACGTTCGATTCGGCGCATAGCATCCGCTGCACGAGCTGCGACGCCGACATCTCCAGACTGAAGATCGCGACCGTCTCCTTGGCGCGAACGCCGACATTTTGCGCGATGTTCAGGGCGAACGCCGTTTTCCCCACGGACGGCCGGGCCGCCACGATGATCAAATCGCTGCGCTGGAAGCCTGACGTCATTTTGTCCAGATCGGGAAATCCGGACGGGATGCCCGTCATGCCGCCTTTGTTCGCACTGAGAAACTCAACGCGCTCGAATACTTCCATCAGCACGTCGCGTATGGCGATAAATCCGCTCCCCGAACGGCGATTCGATATTTCCAGAATGCGGCGTTCCGCGTCGCTCAGCATCCCGCCGACATCTTCGCCCCCCGCATAGCCGTCGCTTACGATTTGCGTCGCCGTACGGATCAAGCGGCGGAGCATCGATTTCTCCTCGATAATCTGCGCGTAATAGTCTACGTTCGCCGCCGTCGGCACCGCGTTGGCCAGCTTGGTTAGATAGGTGACGTTCCCGACATCCTCCAACTGCTGCTTGTCCCGCAGCTTGGTCGTCAACGTCACCAGATCGATCGGTTGATTCTCCTCGCCGAGTTGGACCATCGCTTCGAAGATCAGTTGATGCTCGGTCAAATAGAAGTCTTCGGAGCGAACGCGTTCCATCGCGGTAATCAGCGCTTCGGATTGCAGCAGCACCGCGCCGAGCACCGCTTGCTCCGCCTCCAGGTTCTGCGGCGGAATGCGGTCGAAAAACTGGCCCTCGTTCATGTTATTCCTCCACGACTTGAACCTTTAATGTTGCCTTCACATCCGTATGCAGCTTCACCGGCACTTGCGTCACGCCAAGCGTGCGAATCGGTTCGCCGAGCTCGATTTTGCGTTTGTCCACTTTCATCTTTTGCCCTTCCAGCGCTTCGGCAATCTGCTTGCTCGTAATCGCCCCGAACAACCGGCCGCCTTCCCCGGCTTTGGCCTTAATGACAACCGTCAGCTCGTTCAATGTTTTCGCGAGCGCTTCGGCATCCGACTTTTCCTGCGCTTTTTTCTTCTGTTCGGATAGATTTTGCTGTTCCAGCGTCTTCATGTTCCCCTCGGACGCAATGCGCGCATACCCGCGCGGGATCAAGAAATTTTGAGCGTATCCTTCCGATACGTCCTTCACTTCGCCTTTCTTGCCTTGGCCTTTCAAATCTTTAATAAAGATGACTTTCATTCAGAAAACCCCTCTTCCGCATCAATTTCAGCCAAAATTTGCTTCAAGTTCGCTTCGGCCTCTTCCAACGTTCCTTCCAGTTGAGCCGCCGCGTTCGTCAAATGTCCGCCTCCGCCCATCCGCTCCATAATGACCTGCACATTGATCTGCCCCAGCGACCGCGCGCTAATGCCGATCAGCCCGTCCGGACGTTCCCCGATGACGAACGAGGCCGTCACATCGGTCATATTCAACAATGTATCAGCTACTTGAGCAATGAGCAACTGGGGGAATTTCCGCCCCGGTTCGGCGACGGCGAGCGCAATATGATTGTACAGCATTTTCGCATGCTTCATCACTTCCGCTTTCTGGATATACTCTTTCAAATCCTCTTTCAGCATTCGCTGAATGAGAATTGTGTCGGCACCGTTGCGCCGCAAGTATCCCGCCGCTTCAAACGTGCGCGAACCGGTTCGCAGGGAGAAGTTTTTCGTGTCGACGGTAATGCCCGCGAGCAGCGCCGTCGCTTCCAGCATATGAAACTGGACCCGGTCGTGAACATACTGCAGCAGTTCCGTCACCAGCTCGCATGTCGACGACGCATAAGGCTCCATATAGATAAGCACTGCGTCGTTAATGAACTCTTCGCCTCGGCGGTGATGATCGATGACGACTTTGCGGTTGCCATGCTGCAGCAGCTTCGGTTCGGCCACCATCGACGCCTTATGCGTATCCACCACGACAACGAGCGTCTTCGGCGTCAACCGGTGCAGCGCCTGCTCCGGCGTAATAAACCGGTCCCATAGCGGCTTTACGCCCTGAATCTGCTCCATCATCCGGTCGATCGACGGATTAACGCCTTCGAATACGATCGAAGCGCCCACGCCGAACACTTCCGCCGCCTTCATGACGCCGATCGCCGCGCCGACGGAATCCGTATCGGGCATCCGGTGCCCCATCACCAGCACCTGGTCGCTTTCCCTTACCAAATCGCGCAAAGCGTGGGCAATGACGCGAACCCGGACGCGCGTCCGCTTCTCCACCGCATTCGACTTGCCTCCATAGAAGGACAGATGCTCGCCAACCTTGACCGCGACCTGATCGCCGCCCCGCCCGAGCGCGATATCCAGGCTCGTTTGCGCAAGCTGGCCGAGCTCGGCGAAATTGTCCTCCCCGCCGGCAATCCCGATGCTTAGCGTCATCGGCAGCTTATTGTCCATCGTCAGCTCGCGCACTTCATCCAGGATGACGAACCGCGATTGCTCCAGGCGGCGCAGCGTTTCTTGATCGAGAATGATCAGATACCGGTCCGACGCCAGCCGTCTCAGGAACAAATTATAATCCTGCGCCCACTCGGTAATATGCGTCGTCACCCGCGCCAGCAGCATCGCCCGCTGCTGGTCGTCCATTCCTTGCGTCAGTTCTTCCAGGTTATCCATCATGACGATGCCGATGACTAACTTTTCCGCCTCGTACCTTTCGCGGAGACGGCTTAATTCCGTGATGTCCCGGAAATAGATGAGCCTCTCTCCGGGATTCACCAGCGTATGGTAAATGCGGTCGCCGATTTCGACTTCCACATACGGATCCTTCTCTTTCTCCTTGTCCCTATCCTTTTCCTTCTCCTTGGACTGCAGCAAAGTCGGAAACCATTCCCCGAGCGGCGTGCCGACGAGCGACTCGCGCCCCAGCATTTTCGCCACATACGGATTATGCCATTCGATCGTTTTATCGTCGCTGTACAAAATAATACCGAACGGCAATTCGCCGATCACTTCGTTTCCCACCCGTCTGATCCGGTAGGATAGCGTCGTAATGTAGTTGTGCAAGTCTTTGCGAAACGCCTTCTCCGCGGCCAGTATAAAATAACCGACAACGGCGGCGAGAATCGCGCCCGCTACCGCCAAAGGCCATGCAAAGAAGGCCAAGGCGATAATGAGCAGCAGCATGACCGCAAACGTCCAGATCACATGCAGGCCGTGCCAACGTTGCAATAAAAATTTAGGCATGTTATCTCACCCTACATCTTTGGTTTGACGAAGCTTTGGCGAAGCGGAAATGCGATATCCAATATGCCGATAATTCGCAGCGGCGGGAAAATATAGACGAGCAAAATAAATAGATACGGTATTGCCCTCGCCCATTTGCGCTCGCTTGCCACATAGAAGATGAAGCAAACGGTTTGCACCGAGAAAGCCAGCTGCAATAACGGGATCAAATTCGCCAATATAATCGTAAAGTAAGAGCTCTCGCTGTTTATGAGAAACATGTTTATGATAACGGCGACAAAATAGTACCAAACGAACGATTTCGGCAGCATCCATTCTTTTAGCGGTTTAAAAGCGGGGATGTTCGGCTGCCCCATGGCGGTAAGAATACGCCGGCCAATCGCATGCGTAACGGAGGCGAAAAACAAGGAACTGACGGTAAGCGCAAAAGGAACCAGTTGGGTAACGGCCTGGATCGCTTCCGGCGAAGGCTCGAGCATTTGAATTCCCGACGCTTCCATAATTTGCAGACTGGCGCGTATGCTATCTGCAATAAACGTATTCAATTGAAAGTCCAAAAATGTCGATAGAATGAACAACAGCACCAAAGACTCCAGCAAAATCGTGCAAGTCCCCGCCGCAAGCACCGTCAAGGCTTGAGATTTTCTCTTATACAAATGTCCGATCACGATCGCAGGAATCATCAAATAACATAAAAACAGAATGGCGGCCGAACCGTATGCCCCCATAAGCAAAAAGGCGATCAAGGCGATAGCCGCGGCATGAATCGCAAAAGTCCTTACTTTCAATGTGGTATATAGAACGACCAGCGGCACGATAGCGAAACTAACGGTGATAAGCTGCAGCGGCGTAAACAAAGAAAGTATCATTAATAATGCGGCAACGCTCCATGCGACTGATGTCCAGCGCGTTCTCAATTATGCTCACCTCTTACGTAAATGTTCTTCCAACGCGGAAATATCCTGATACCAGTCTTCGAGCTGATGCCCTTCCTGCTTGTGCTTCCTTAATTTCGCCAGGACGCTTTCATCCAGTTCCCGATAAGATACCCCCAGACGCCTGCCCAATATGTAGCTGCTGACGACGAGACTCGCCAAGCTGTCGACGACCCGTGTCGTGCTGCCTTCCCACAAAGATTTGAATAAACGGGAAACATGATCGAGCACTTCGGTTTTCAACCATTCGATCACTTTGGCGCGTTTGGCCAAATCCATTTCTCTTTCCATCTTTGTCAAGCGGACCTCTCCCTACAAAAAACTTATTTTCCATTATAGCATAAGGAAATCCCTATGTCCCGAACGGGTTGGGGGCAAAGTCCGATTCTTTTCGCCGTAGCGGCATGCGGCGCCGCTTGGAACGAATCGGCGGATGATGCCGTTGTCGCTCCCACGACGGCGCCTTCTGCAATTACAGCATCTCCCGCAGTAACGTTACGGGAGCAAACGCTTCCTCGCCGATCGAGATCAGTTCGAACGACCGATCGCCAACCGACATCCGGTAACCGCGCTCCAATATCAACTCGCCTTCCGGCGCCGGTGGCGGAACGGCGGGCGTTTCTTCCGGTTCGCCTTTCGCAGCCGTATATTGCCGGCTCTGCTTATCCCAAGCGATCGTATAGCCTTTCTGTTCCAACCAGCGAATATCGAAATAGCTTTGCCCGCGGTATTCCAACGTCGGCACGCTAAGCCCGTACCAATCGACCGCTGCGCCGGCCTCCTCGACGCGCACAAATTCGCTTTTGATTCCTATGCCCGGGCGAACGTCTTTATGCAGACTGCTGGGATCTTTCACCACTTGTCCGCCCACCAATACGTATTCGATGCCTTCCGACGGCAAATCGGGCTGCTCGACCGTAGAGCGGTCGCGGATCGTTTCGAAGTTGAACAGTACGATATCCGCGTCCGATCCGGGGGATAATCGCCCTTTATATTTCATCGCGGGCGCTTGTTTCTCGAGCCGCTGCGCCGGAAGCAGCGTCTGCTTGGCGATGGCGTCCATAAGCGTCATTACTTGTTGCTCGCGCACATACAGGCCGATCGTTCGCGCGAATGTCCCCGACGCGCGCGGATGATTATTATGGCCCGGTTCCAGAATGGCGTCGCTGCCGATCATCACATGCGGCGATCCGAAGGAATCGATAATATCCTGCTCCGGAATCGCGTATGCAACCGCCAATTTGCCCTCTTTGCGGTATTTCGCAAACGACTCTTTCGTCAATCGTTCGCCCGTTCCGGCAATTTGCAAATCTTCGTAGGAGATGCGGAACCGTTCTTGCCAGCCTTCGTCAAACCGGGCCGAATTCAAATACGTTCCCCAATAATCGTACGGATACGTACAAGCCGTCATATCGAGCCCTTCGGCGATCGCCTTGTCCATCATCGCGAGCGATTGTTTCATGGAAAAAGTACCGCCCGTGCTGTTAATATGATCCACATGAACCGCCGCTCCCGTAGCGCGCGCATAACCGATCAGCTCGTTCATCGTGTCGATATTCGTGCCCGGCTCTTCCATATCCGAATACCTTCCGTGAAAATAAACGGGCACATTATATTGCTGCGCCACCTTCATTAGCGGAATGACTTCCTCGGCCGTAATGCCCGGCACGTATTCCAGACTGAACGAAATGCCGAGCACGCCGTTCTCCAGCGCCTTCACCGCCATCTCTTTCAGCTTCTCGATTTGCTCCGGCGTCGCGCGGCTGTACCTGCCGATCTTCAACGTATTGCGCGCTTCCGTATAGAAGAAGGAGGCGCCGAAGTTAACCGGCGGGCGTTCACCCTCGTAATGCCTGTACCACGCGACCGGCGTCGACGTGCCCCCGTGCATCGCAATATTCGTCGTGACGCCGTCGGCAATTTTATTCCATACCCCAAGCGGATTCGGATCGTAAGACAAATTGTCAATGAACCCGGGGGACACGATGAGTCCGCTCGCGTCAATCAACTTCCGGCCTTCGATCGGTTGGGACGTGACCGCCTCGATCTTCCCGCCGACGATTCCGACATTCAACCCTTCCCGGTCCGTTTGCGTTTCCGGATCGATGACTCGTCCGTTGCGAATGACGAGATCGTACGTTTGATTCACATCGCCGGTATCGGGCATGCCGGCCGGTTCATCCGCGACGGGCGAAGACGGCTCCACCTTCGTCCCCTCGCCTTCCGTGCTTAGCTTCGCCGTCGTCCGCGCCGCAACCCTGTCGCTCGTTTCGACATTCCCTTCTCCGTTCGTACGGGTATTATTGTGCGTGAATGCCCAATACGCTATACCGCCCAGTAGAAGCACGGAAACGATCGCCGCAAGCCATACGGCCGGCCTCCTGCTTTTTTTCCGTGTAAAACGACCTTGTCTTTGCATATAACCTCCCAATGGGTAAAGTAGCAACATTTTCCATATGGTATAGATTCATTATATCGCATAAACCGGGGACAAGGTCAAATATCCGGAGGTTGCAGAAAAAGAAAGAGAAAACCGCATCTGCATCGATGCGGCTTCCGCTGCCGGGCGGATATTCAGCCCGATTTTCTTGAGTTGGCAAATACGATTTGTTCGCAATACTCGATAATATGGCTGCGCCGTACGATGCCGATAAACCGGTTCATATCGTCGACGACCGGGACGAAATTTTGCACTTTGGCCAGCTTGATCAAGTCGTCCATATTGGCATCAATGCGCACAGGCTCGTTTCTCATATTTAACGGCACGTCTTGCAGTAAGAACTTGGAGGCATTTTCAAATGTAATCTTACCGTTCGAATTTTTCATATGCCACAGAAGATCGCCTTCCGTCACCGTCCCGACGTATTCGCCGGCATCGTTAATGATCGGCACAGCCGTAAACCTGTGATACTCCATACGTTCCAACGTCTGCCGCAACGTGCTGTCCAACGTTAGACATATGACCTCTTGTTTCGGAAGCAAGAAAAAAGCGATGTTCATCCGTTCATCCTCCCGCCATGACGCTTTTTCGTTACGCTTTCGGAAGCATCAGGTCTTGCGACGATACATTCGGATCCATCCAATTGGCGATCAGCTCCTGAATGTATTGCACATCGTCTTCATCCGGCATGTAATACCAGACGCCGCGAGTCATTCCGCCTTCCCCGCGAAGCGTGTAGTTATATACGTTGTAACCTGTATGCTTATAAAATTTCTTCGCGATCTCAATCATATCCTTCGGAGGAATGTCGGTTTTGAAATTATCCCCCATCGACTCGATCAATTCCGGAATTTTCGTCACTTGATCCAGTCCCGTCATTCGATCCATGACCGCTTTCAGAAAAATCATATTGCGGCTTGCGCGGTTGATATGATCGTCTTCGCGATAGCGGACGAAATAAAGAGCTTCCTGACCGGAATATAGCGGTTTGCCGGCTTTGACCGTAAATTTCTCGTGGCCGGCCCCTTTATTGACGATATCTTCCTCGATCGGCAGCTTAATGCCGCCAAGCGCGTCCACCAATTCCTTAAATCCTTCGAAATTGACCGTCGCATAATGGTCCACCGGATATCCGACCAGCTTCTCCACCGAGTTGATGCTCATTTGTGCGCCGCCGTAAGCGAAAGCGTGATTAATTTTGTCCATTTTGTCTTTGCCGACAATTTCGGCATACGTATCCCGCGGAATGGAGATCATAAGCACTTTCCCCGCTTCCGGACGAACGACCGTATAAATAATCGTGTCGGAGCGCCCTCGCTCGTTGCCGCGTGCGTCGGTTCCCAGCAACAGCGTGGAGAAAGGCCCGATCTTCGGTTCCTTCTTCTCATTTTCTTGTCCTTCGATCGGTTGGAAAGAATTTTCAAGTTTTTTCTCAACCTGATTGGATAAAAATATATCAAAAGCTAATACAGCCAGTTCTTTACGGAATAAATATCCCCCAGCTCCCAGCAAAACAACAACCAGAAGTATAATATATAATTTCTTGTTTTTCATGTTGGCCTTCCCTTTTTTCTTTTTATTGTACCATAGAATCGACGGCATTTATTTTAGTCGGTTGATGGGTACAATGCTAAATAAAGGTCGCAATCCACCTCCCTCTACATCTATATGCCGCAACGTTTGCCAGCATTTCATCGATTTCGTTTATTGCGACAATGATTCCTCTCATCTCTATTATATATGCAATCTCCCTTCCATTTCAAAATTGCTAGTCTTGTCCCTTACCTGGCCGCATGAAATTTCCAATAACGCAAATATCCCGCCGCGCCTTAACAGCGTGACGGGATGTAGCTTCATTGCCGTATTACCACGTTTGATATCCGGGCGACCCCGGTATGGAGCCGCCAAACATATCCAGCACCGGCACGGTATACGCGACCAGGATGAGCACGACGACGATGCCGACCCATAAGCTCCAGCGCTCCAGCACTTTCGGCGTTTCGGCCGCCGTATCCAGCGGTTCGCCGATCGGATATTCCGTTTCTCCCTTCGGCGATGTCATGAGCGCGACAATATTATAAACGAGAAGCAAAATACCGACGAACAAAATGACGCCGCCGATCGCCATCACCATTTGGTACGGATCCCAAGCGGAAGCCGCCGCGCTGTCATAGTACGCCGTTGTCGCGGTGCGGCGAGGCGAGCCCAGCAATCCGATCCAATGCATGGAGCCTGACATGAACAGCATGCCGAAGCACCAAATCACGGTCTGTACGATACCGAGACGATGCAGCTTCAGCGTCAGCGTTCTGCCGGTCACGACCGGGATGAGCCAGTATATAATGCCGAAGAAGGTTAATGCGACCGACGTAGCGACCGTCAGATGGAAATGGCCTGTGACGAACATCGTATTGTGAACGACCGCGTTCATCTGATTGCTCGCATTAATGATGCCGCCCGCGCCGGCCGGAATAAACAGCAGCATCCCCATAAACGGCGCGAAGAATCGGACGTCTTTCCATGGCAGCATTTTGAACCAGCCGAACAGCCCCTTCGCTCCTTTCGACCGGCCGTAAATCTCGAACGTGGCGAACATCGAGAACGCCGTCATAAGCGACGGTACGATGACCATGAAAGTCAGAATGACTTGGAGATATTTCCAGAACGGAGAAATCCCCGGCTCCATCAATTGATGGTGGAACCCGACCGGAATCGAGAACAAAACGAACAGTACGAAAGACAATCGGGCTAACGCGTCGCTGTAGATTTTCGCCCCGATCACTTTCGGGATGACGACGTACCAGCAAATATAGGCCGGCATGAGCCAGAAATAAACGAGCGGATGGCCAAAATACCAGAACAGCGTCCGGCTCAGCAGCACGTTGACCGTTTCAACCCATCCGAACGACCATGGAATAAGCTGCACGACGACTTCAACGGCTACGCCGAGCGTCGCAATTTGCCACAGCAGCATCGTAGCGACCGTCATAAATGCGAATAGCGGTGAAATTTTCCCTTTGTTGCGTTTGCGCCAAAACCGGTAATTGACGAATATGCCGAAGCCCGACAGCCAGCTTCCGACGACGACCAAGGCGAGCGCGATATAGAAATAAGGCGACGCCTTCATCGGCGCGTAGAATGTATATAGCACCGAGGCTTTATTCAGCAGAATGCAAATCACGCCTACGACGGTTCCAAGGGACATCAGTACGAACCCGCTCCAGCCGAGCCTGCGGGCCAGCGGAACGAGCGACCCGCCCAGCGTGGCCGATATTCCGGAATAGAGAAATCCGATAATAAAAAATGTTGTAAAGACGAGCGCCATCAATACGCCGTGCGCCGTAAGCAACTGGTAATACCCGATTCCGGCCGGCAACGTCAAGCCCGCTCCGCGCACCAGACCTTGCAGCATGCCGGCGATGCCTCCCGCCAGCAGCGCCCCGAAAGCGAATAGGATATGCGCCAGCACCAAGCTCCCGTCTCTCGGATCGAATCGCTTCTCTTTCATCGAAAACCCTCCCACATTGTTCATCCTCTCGTTTCGGTTAAGATACGACGATCTTCGCCTTCATCATTTCATGGGCGATGCCGCAATACTCGTTGCAGAGAATCAAGTATTCGCCCGGCTTGTCGAACGTATAGGACAAGTGGTTCACTTCCCCCGGTACGGCCATCATATTGACGTTCGTCCCGACGATCTGATAACCGTGCACGACGTCTTTGCTCGTGATGATAAAGTGAACCGTCGATCCTGCGGGAATTTCCATTTCGTTCGGATCGAATCCGAATGCGAAAGAAGTAATGACGGCTTCGTATTCCTTGTCTCCGACTTGCCGAATCCCCGGTTTGTCAAACGGCGGCGTAACGTCCACCTGCTGCGGATCGATCGTATGGGCGTGGCCCGAAGGCGGATTCATGCCCATGGCAAAGCCGGATATGCCGATCACTACCAGAAACACGGCAAGCATCGCAACACCGAAGCCAAGCCAAATTTTCTCCAGTCGATGAATATGCATCGCTTTCCCCTCTTTTCCCAAAATCGTTGGTTAATCGATTGTTCCCCTTTGCGCGGTTAATTGCGGGCCATAAACAGAACGAATACAAGCACCCATGCGACGATGATGAATGCGCCCAAGATCATGACGGACGCAAACGTTCCTTTCAACGAATGTTCGGTCTCCGTCCCCGTTTGCTTCGTCTCGGGTTTGCCCGTTTTCTCGTCGGTAACGATCGGATTTGCCATCTTCGTCCCTCCTTAACGTTTTGTGAGGTTTGCTCTTGACATAACTATAAAGTTTGCTTTTTGACGAAAATGTGATTTTTATCACAACGCTCAGACGATTTGTTTCTAATTTGTTACAAATTCCCTTTTACCGCGTGATAAATACACTTGACCGGCGGTGCAAGAAAAACGCCTGACGGCGCAGCATCCATGGCGGTTCACTCGATGTCATATGTTCGCCCCTCCGGACCCGGGCGAAGCCTTCTCCGTCGGAAATGAGCCATCCGCGGCGCATCAATTAAATGCACCATCCGCATCGATGCACCCCCACATCGTGTCCAGTAAATGCATCACCCTCGTCGCGTCCAGAAGCCGATTGGGAACAAAAGTACCCTTAACAAGACATCAAACGGTCCTAATTTATGCCAGATTTCGCGTCAAAAAAGAAAATAAGGAACGCATATACCTTATGAACGAATGTACATTCGCTAATAAAGCAATTTCGTTCCCTATCTGCATAAAAAGAGCGGTTTTCTTCCATCATTTGCGAATTTCCGAGTACTAATAAGGTACATTTGTTCGCTATTAATCATGTACGAGCGCTCACCGAACACGGACATTAAAAAAGACCGGTGCCGGATGATATTCCGGCCTGGTCTTTGTTGAGTGCTGTTGAAACTGCTCTCAGTAACAGCGTATTCATCGCGAGCAACTGCAAATATACAGTTATAACCGCTTAACTGGCCCCATTTTACCGTTGCAACTGCGAAAATCCAGTTACTCCGTGCATAAACCGCCCTTTCTATAGAATATCAGGCTTTTTAACTGGATATTTGCAGTTATTCGATCAAAATATTGTCATTTCGCCGCCATTAACTGGATTTTTGCAGTTACTGCAAACGCGAAACGAAGATTCCCGCAGCCGCTATTCTCTTGCCCGGATTCACCATGCGGGAGTCGATCGGCAGTTTATGCCACTTTTCCCTACGTTGTCGATCGGCTATCTATGCCACCGCTCCCTACCCTGCCGGTCGGCAATCTACGCTACCATTCCACACGCTGCCAATCGGCCATCTATGCTACGTTCCCTACGCTGTCGATCGGCTATCTATGCCACCGTTCCTCGCGCTGCCGGTCGGCATTTATGCTACCGTTCCTCGCCCTGCCGGTCGGCAATCGCCGCAATCGAGGCGGTCCGCATCCGATCCAACACCCGCGCCGACGCATCGGCATCCGCAACGCTATGCATCTCCAAGATCCATGCGCCGGCATAACCGTACTCCACCGCCATCTCCGTCAACGGCCCGATCGGAACGGATCCTTGGCCAATCGCATAATGGTCGTCGTATTCCCCGCGATTATCGCTCAAATGCAAAGCGACGGCATGCGGCAATACCCGTGGCAGCGCTTCCAAGCAGTATCCCTCGCCGACGAGATGCGCATGTCCGGCGTCGAATACGATGCCTGCGCGGGGCGAATTGACCCGTTCCAGTACGCGGAGCAGAAACTCGACGTCCGCGCCCAGCGACCTCGGGTAAGGAGGAATGTTCTCCAGCGCAATCTTCACCTTCGAGCCGGCGGTCTCTTCCAGCGCCCTGCGCACGAAGGCAGCCACCCGCTCCACCGCAGCAAGCTCGTCTTCCCCGCCGATCGTCCCCGCGGGTTGCGCCGCATCCTCTCCAAGATCGTCCAGCCTGCCGGCATGGAGAACGACGAAATCGCAGCCCAGCAAATCGGCGATCCGCAGCGTCCGCAGCATGATATTCATGCTGGCAGCCACCTCTTCAAGCGTAACCGCCGCCGGATTGCAGGCCGTAATCGGCGTATGGATCGTCCAGGAAATGCCGTTTGCCTTCCCGATCTCTTGCAGTGAGCGGAGGCGTTCCTGCGGCCATTCCAGCAGCTCGTCATGCCGGCCTTCCCCCATAATTTCGATCGCCTTCCACCCCTCGTTGACAAGACAATGGACGGCATCCTCAAGCGGTTCTTCGATCATTGCATAGGTTGAAACGGAATAACGATTATGATATGTCATACATGACCTCCTGATTTCGTCGTTGTTCACTCCCGTTTGCTGTATCTTAAGAACATTCTACATCGATTCGCCTACTCCTTCGTCCCGTGGACAAATTATTTAATGCCGGAATGTATAAAACTGTTCATGAATTGCCGTTGAAACAGGATAAATGCGAGCAGAAGCGGAGCGATGACCATAAGCGTCGCCGCGCTAACCTCCGTCCATTGCGCTCCCGTCTCGAACGATTGCGCGAAAATCGCCAGTCCTACCGTTAACGGCCGGTTGTTCACGGAGTTGGTGACAATAAGCGGCCATAAGAAGTTATTCCATTGATAACTGACCGAGACGAGGCCGAACGCGATATAAGTCGATCGGGCGAGCGGAAAATAAATGCGCCACATAATTCTCCACTTGGAAGCGCCCTCCATGACGGCGGCTTCTTCCAGCTCGGGCGGGATCGTCTTAAACATCTGCCTCAGCAAAAAGATGCCGAAAGAAGAAGCGAGATACGGAAGCATAATGCCAAGCTTCGTGTCGAGCAGCGATAGTTGCTTCAACACATTATAGTTCGGGAAAATGAGCACATCCGCCGGTATCATAATTTGCACCAGGAACAGCAGGAACACGGCGCCCTTGCCCCAGAAATTCACTTTCGCGAATGCGAAGGCCGCCATCGTGGCCGTAAACATCTGCACTGCCAATACGCAGACGACAATGATGAGCGTATTCCAGAAATATTGGGGAAACGGCGCCGCCGCCCATACCTTCGTAAAATTGTCCAGCGTAAACTCCGGCGAGAAGACGGCCGACAATGCCGATTCCTTCGGCCGGAATGCCGTCGCTACGACCCATACGAGCGGAATGAGCCAAATCGCCGCAATCAAATACATGAAGACATAGCTCATTTTCATCAAGATTCGGGATAACATTTCGCTTTTCTCCTCCCGTGCGAAGGAAGGCGTTGGACGCCGTCGCAACCGCGCGTTAATGGTAATGGATTTTCTTATCAAGTCCGAAAAACTGCAGAGCGGCCAGGAGCAGCAGCACGGCGATCATAACGACCGTCAGCGCGGAAGCCATCCCTTGATCCCAGAAGCTGAACGCGGCTTCGTAAATGTAGTACAGCAGCAAGCTGCTCGCATTGTTCGGGCCGCCTTTGGTCATAATCCACAGATGATCGACCAATTTGAACGAATTCGTCAGCGCCACGATCGCGACGAACAGCGTCGTCGGCATCAAAAGCGGAAACGTAATTTTTCGGAACGTCGTCCAGGCTCCGACCCCATCGGTTTGCGCCGCTTCATACAGGTCCTGCGGAATATTTTGCAATCCGGCCAAATAAAAAATCATAAAATATCCCGCTTCCTTCCATACGATCATAATCACCATCGCCCACATGACCAGCTCCGGCGTCCCGAGCCAATTCGCATCGCTTTGTCCGATCCACTTGACCGCGCGGCTCAGCAGCCCGTACTCCGGCGTATAAATAAACAGCCATATATTGGCGATGGCGATCATAGGCACGACCGTCGGGTAGAAAAACGCCGTACGCAGCGCGCCTTGGCCCCGCAACGCCTTGTTGCAGTAAACGGCCATGAGAAGCGCGAGCGCGATCGAGGTCGGCGCCGTTCCAAGCGCAAACCATAAGTTGTTGCTCATGACTTGCCAGAACACTTGATCCTTCCACATATTCCCGTAATTCTCCAATCCGACGAAGAAGGGCAGCGGAGTGGCCAAGTCCGCTTGAAACAGGCTAAGCCGAATCGTGCGGGCAATGGAATAGAACGTAAACAGAAATAAAAAGAACAGCGACGGAAGCAGCAGCAGCCAGGCAAAAGCGTTCGTTTGCAGGCGAATGCGAAATTTCCTCCCCATGATGATAACCTCCCTACCGAATCCGGTGTAATGTTCAGACAAGGAAAGGGAACCTTATGCCGGGCGCACTAGCGCCTCGGCAACGGTATCCCTCTCTGCTGCTGCCGCCTACTTGTTGAAAGGCTGCAATGCCTTGTCCGCTTCTTCCTGCGCTTTCTTCAACGCGTCGGCAGGCGAGACGCTGCCGGTCAAGACCGCTTGCAATTGGTCGCTGAGCGCTTTGGTCACTTTGCCGTTATTGTGCGTCGACAATTCGGCGGCGGCATATTCCAACTGGTCGCGGGCAACGACCGCAGCCGGGAAGTCTGCCGTATATTTTTTCATCCGTTCAGTTTCATACGCCGATTTCTTCACGGCTACATATCCCGTGTCGATGCTCCACTCAGCGGCGCGCTCGGTTTCCGTCATGAACTTGACGAACTTCCATGCCGCTTCTTGCTTTTTCCGGTCGATCCCTTTGAAGATATAGAAATTCCCTCCGCCCGTCGGGCTTCCGTAATTTTTCTTCTGCGGCAGGAAGGACACGCCGAAGTCAAATTTCGCATTGTTCTTCACATTCGTCAGGTTGCCGGTCGTATGGTACATCATCGCCGTCTTGCCCTCCAGGAAGTCGGACGGCACCGTGCCCCATTCGATCACGCCTTCCGGCATGACTTTATCTTTTTTCGCCAGATCGACCCAATATTGCAGCCCTTCCACATTTTCCGGCGTATCGAAGAACGCCTGCTTGCCGTCTTCCGACATCAAGTTTTTGCCGTTTTGCAAAGCGAATGTTTGCATCATCCAATACGCAAATCCGGAAACCGGGATTTCCAGGCCCCACTGCCCTTCTTTCGTCAGCTTTTTCGCATACTCGGCCATTTCCTCCCAGGTTTGCGGCGGCTTGTTCGGATCGAGGCCGGCCGCTCGGAACGCTTCTTTATTGTAATAAAGCACGATCGTGCTCCGTTGGAACGGAATGCTGTACGTCTTGCCTTCCGTCTGCGAATTGGCCATAAAGGCCGGATAGAAATCGGATAAATAGGCCTCCCCGCCTTCTTGCGCGATAAACTCGTCGAGCGGAATGATCGCATCCATATCGAGCATGCTGTACAATTCGGTGGATAACAATACCGCGACATCCGGCGGATTGCCGCCTTGTACGCCGGCCTGCGTCTTCACGGTCGTGTCGGCGTAACTGCCCGTATAGACGGGTTTCACAACGATGTTCGGATTCTGCTCCATAAACTCCTTGGCCATGCCTTCGATCGTGGCGGTAAGCGGTCCTCCGACGGCAATCGGATAATAGAAGGTAAGCTCCACTTGTTCCTCCTTCGCGCCTTGCTGCTCCTCTTGGCCGGCATTGCCGCTCGTACCGTTTGACGGCTCCGCGGTCGGCGCCGATTTGGCGCAACCGGCGATCAATGTAAGACATAAACATAACAACAACATCGTTTTCGTAAACGAACGCATTCTTTCATCTCTCCTTTTTCGTTTCCTGTCATTTTGCAATCAACCGTTATAACGCCGCGGTTGCAAGGCGAGCAGTTCGTCCAGCGAACCGATCGCGTAATCCGGCTCGTCCGGGTAACGCTCCAGATCGCTCGCGGACGTTACGCCCGTCAGGACCAATGCGGTCGGGATGCCGTTCTCGATGCCGAGCAGCATGTCGGTTTCATAGCGGTCGCCCACCATCAGACAGTGCCCGCGCCGCCAATTCCCCCATTGCAGCACTTTGTTCGCATAATAAGCGGACGGTTTGCCTATGACCGTTTGCACTGTTCCCTCGCTGGCGGCTTCGATCGCTTTGACCATCGACCATGTGTCGGGAACGGCGTCGCCGTCGAGCGGGCAGTACGGGTCCGGATTGGCGGCGATCAAGAGCGCCCCGTTGCGCATCGCCGTCATCGCCAGATGGATTTTGCCGTAGTCGAACCGGCGGTCCATGCCGACCAGCACATGGGTCGCTTCCGCAGGATCCGTCGTGCGCCGCACATGCCGTTCGTCCAGTTCGGCGCACAAAGCGTGCTCGCCGATCGCAAGCACGTTCGCCGCGGGCGACCGTTCGCTTAAATAAACGGCTGCCATGTAAGCTGCCGTCACGACTTCATCCAAGGACGCCTCCAGCCCAAGGCCGCGCAATTTGTCCAAACATTCCGTTCTTGTCCTCGTCGTCGTATTGCTGAGAAACATCATCTCTTTTCCTTGCTCTCTCAACCGAGCGAGCGTCTCCCGCACGCCGGGCAACAACCTGTCCCCCAAAAAAATCGTCCCGTCCAAATCAAAAAAGTAAGCTTGAAAGCCAGCTGCTTCCGGCAATTTCCGATCAACTCCTTCGGCATGAAACAAACACAAAAAACCCTATCCCACAACAAACCGAAGTTCCCGCCAGCCGAGCGCGCGGTTCAGTTCCATGGCAACCTAGGGTTTTCTCCTATTCTCATACCCTGCTATTCAATTTCCAACTCCATAACCAATTTAACAGAAGAAGATCAACGGAATATTAACTCCGCGTTAACGCCGTGTTAATTTTGCGGGCCTGCTGCCGGACGATGCCGCTCTCCCATAACGATTTATTGCCCATCGATACGGCGCTGGCCCCCGCCTCCAAGGCGGCCCGAATTTCTTCCTCTTCTTTGATCAGCCCGCCGGCGATAATGGGGATCGGCAAATGCTCGCTCAACTCCCGAATGACCCGGGGGATCAAACCCGGCATAATTTCGACGGCGTCGGGCTCGCTTTGCAGCACGTTCGTTATTCCTTGGTGCAAAGCCGACGTATCGATCAGAAATAAGCGCTGAATCGCGGCAAGGCCGCATTTTTTCGCTTGCTTAACAAAATGCTGCTTGGTCGAAATAATTCCGGCGGGCCGCACGCGCTCCGCAATATATTTCATCACGATCGTGTCGTTGCCTAGCCCGCCGATGAAATCGACATGCAGAAATACTTTTTTGCCGGCGGCAATCGCCTGGTTTGTATAGTCCCCCACCGTAAACAGATCGCCCGTCAGCAGGAACACCACCGGCCGGGCGCTCGCGCACGCCGCCTGCAAATCTTCCGGTTTCCGCACCGCGGGAATAATCGGGCTGGAACCGATATGCTTCAACAAGGTTGAGCTCATTGACTTTTTCCCCTCCTCTTTGCGCTTTCGCAACCAGCATACCAAACAATTGTTATCGGAATATCAACATGGAACGGCAAAAAAAGGAGAACGGCCACAGCCGTTCTCCCTTATGCTCTGCAGCTTACTTGGAATCAAGCACCCCAATCAATCGATCCAATGCCGCGGCCGCCTGCGCCCGCGTCATACGGTCCTTCGCCTCGGCATCCTTCAGCGCCTCCATGAGCGAATCCGCGTCGGCGTCGATATGCAACACTTTCAGCGCGTTCTGCAGGATCAGCCGCAGCTCATCCTTCGTGATCGGATCCGCCGGAGCGAATCGATCCTCCGTCACGCCTTGCATCAGTCCTTGGCGGTAAGCGTCCCGAATCGCCTCGTAATGCCAGTCGCCGTTCTCCACATCCTGGTACGGCAGCGGAGCGGACGGTTCGATCGCTTCTCCCGGGCCCACGATTCGAGTCAAGAGCGCGGCGAATTGCGCGCGCGTAATCGGCTCGTCGGGAGCGAACGCCGTATCGTTTTGCCCTCTCGCCACCCCTTGCGCGTACAGCTTCACAATGCTCGGCAAGTAAGGATGGCCTTCGATATCGGCAAATGCCGGATATCCTTCAGGCTTGCGGTGGGTGCGAACGATCCGGCCTTCGATCTTCGGCGCGATCGCGCCCTGCTCTTGAATACGATCCAGCACGAGGAGCGAAATCAGCGGACCGGCATGGCCGTCGACAAGCACTTTCGCTTTCGTCAGCATATCGTAACTGTCTCCGCCCTCGGCCAGGTAATCCGTCGTGCCAAGCGTGTAAACGCCCTTCGGATCCAAAGGCTTGCCGCCCACCTTCACGTCGACGACGCGGAATCCTTGCGGCAAGTTCGGATTGAAGCTGAACTCGATGCCGCTCACTTGCGGGAACCGTCCCGCTCCGGACTCAATCTCGCTAACTCCGTTCTCAAGCGCTTGCCGCAACACTTCGCCGGTCAACTCCAGCTTCACCAAGTAATTCTGGAACGGGAGCGTCTCCATCACATTCCGTTTCGTGATCGGTCCGGGAGGCAGCACATAGTCCGCCCGAATATCCCCGCCGCCGACGATGACTGCGTCGGCCTGAATATATTCCCGAACCGTATCGGCCACATAATTGCCGATCGGCGTTTCGCCTTGCCGTTGAACGGCCTTCATCATATTCAATTCGACGTCCGTCTTGCCGATGACCGTTTCAAGTTCTTTTTCAAGCCGCCCGTTATAATCGTTCATGATGTTCAGCACGGCAGGATCGGGCTTAAATCCTTCTTCCTTCACTTCGTCCTCCAGCGTATAACGGCGGTAATTGAAATCGGCGATGCCGCCGTCCTTCACTTGCAGGTTGATTTCGCCCAAATAAGTATACTCGTCGCCGATAAACCACAGCAGCGTATCGTTAATTTTCTCGGGCATCTCGTAGGCGAAAGCCGCATGATCGCCGACGATCAAGTCGATGCCGTCGACCTCTTGCGCCACGATTCTAGCCTCCGGACTGGCCAAATGCGAAGCGACGATAATCAGCTCCGCGCCATCCTTCTTCATTTGCGGCACCACTTGCTTCATCGCTTCCACCGGATTCAGGACGACGTTGTCGCCGACGGTGGTGATGGCCGGCGTTTCCTCCGTAATCAATCCGGTAAGACCGACCTTCACGCCGTTCACTTCCTTAACGATATACGGTTTGGCCCCTTCCGCATGGGCGAACATGTTCCCGTCCTTATCGACGACATTGGCGCTGACCCAAGGGAATTTGCTCGCGCCGACCAATTTTTTGAGCTGGTCCGGCCCCATATCGAAATCGTGATTGCCGAACGTGTCGATGTCAATCTTCATCGCATTCAACGCGTCGATCATATGCTGGCCCTGAAAAGCGGTCGACAACAGCGAGGTGGCCGTATCGTCGCCGTTGAAAATCACGAGCGAATGCGGCGCTTTCTCCCGAATATGATTGATAAGTCCGAAATAATTCGCAATATTCAGCGCATCGTCTGCGGTATAGAAATTACCGTGAAAATGCGAGTCGTGAATAATCGTTAGCGTCGTCTCGGATAAAGGATGCGCGCTTTTCTCATATCGCTCCCCCACGAAATTCAGCGCTCCCGCCGCCCCCCCGGCAGGAGAAGCCGCGGCCTGTCCGGTCAAAGGCAAGGCGGCGCCTGCGATCAACAAGCCGGCGACTAACGAGACGAGCCATGTTTTCACATAAGTTCTCATTTGACTTCGTTCACCCTCCGTTCGCTCGATTGACCTTTCCATTCAATCAGCTCTTGGACGGTAAGCATCGTACGGGGTGCGCCCAACATTTCCGCTAGCTGCGTAACGTACGGAATGTCCAGGCAAGCTTGCCGAAGCAAGTCCTTATGCGAGAACACGTCCCGGGTCGCCCCGTCCAACAGCACGGTTCCTTGATTCAATACGACCGTTCTTTCGAAATTTTCGGCCACAAAATCCATATCGTGAATAATGGTCAGAACGAGTTTGCCTTCCTCCTTCAACGATTGGATGATCTGCCTGATCCGCTCTTTGCCGGAGAAATCCTGGGCGATGGTAGGCTCATCCAATATGATAATATCGGTATTCATCGCGACGACGGAAGCGATGCTGACCAGCTTTTTCTCCGATAGGCCCAAATCATGCGGGTTCACTTCCAGCTTGTCTCCGAGGCCGACCCGCTCCAAAGCTTGCAGCGCTTGTTGCTTGGCCTCTTGTTCGGCCTGCCCCAAATTGATCGGCCCGAACATGACCTCGCTTAGCACCGTTCGTTTGAAGAGTTGATCGTTCGGATTTTGAAACACAAGCCCGATATGCCGGGATAACTGCGCGACCGTGCTTTCTTTCGTATTGATCCCGCGGACGAATATGTCGCCCGTGCCCGGTTTCAGCAGCCCTTTCAACAATTTGACCAGCGTTGTTTTGCCCGCTCCGTTCTGGCCGATCAACGCGGTCGACCGATGATCCAACTCCAGGTCGATCTTCTTAATCATGTCGGCTCCTCTGCCGTAAGCGAACGAAACGTTCTCCACGCGAATATTCGTCATGACGCATCACCTGCCAACGCTTCATAAGCTTTGTCCAGCGTGGCCGGATAAGAGGGCTCAGCCGCCGGTTTCGCTTGCAGCGCCTTGCATACTTGGGTATATACAGGGGCGGCGACGCCGTACGCGGCCAGATCGTCCCTGGAGAATACCTTCTCCGGCTTGTCGTCATCGATCAGCCGCCCTTCGTGAAGCAACAGGATGCGGTCGGAATATTGCGCGACCTTCTCCATTTTGTGCTCCGCCATAATGACGGTCATTCCTTGGCGGCTTAAGCTTTGAATCGCGCGGAACACTTCCTCCGAGCCTTGCGGATCGAGCTGCGACGTCGGTTCGTCCAGCACGATAATTTGCGGCCGCATCGCAATGATGCCGGCAATGGCCATGCGCTGCATTTGGCCGCCGGATAAATCGAAGGGCGCGCGATCCTTGTAAGGTTCGATGTCCAGCAGATCCAGCGCATGATCGATTCGTTCGATCATCTCTTTGCGGGGAACGCCCATATTTTCCAAACCGAACGCGATTTCTTCGTATACCGTCAATTTGGAGCCGGTAACCTGCGTAAACGGATTTTGAAAGACGATGCCGACTTTCTGAATGATATCGTTGATATCCGACTTGCCGACTTCCAGGCCGTCCACGATGACCTTCCCGCCGTACCCGCCGTGGTAGAAATGAGGCACAAGCCCGGTTAACGCCTGGCACAGCGTGGATTTGCCCGCCAAATTTTGACCGACGAGACCGATGAACTGTCCCGCTTCCACTTCGAACGATAAATCGTCAAGCGCGAGCTTCTCCGTTAGAGGGTACCGGTATTTCAAATGCTCTACGACGATTTTGTTCATGCTACAATCCTCCAAACGACCGCTATAAGCACGATGCCGGCGAAAGCCCAGCGCAGATGCGTACTGTAACGATATGATTGTTGTTCGTATAGAAAGGTTTTGGCGCCCGAGGCGTTAAATCCCCGCACTTGCAGGGCGAGAGCCCGTTCCTTCGTATTCAGCAAGGAGCTTAATACGACCGGGCCGAGCAGCGGAAGGAAAGCCTTCGTCCGCACCAGCAAATTTCCTTCCGTCTCCATGCCCCGCGACCGCTGCGCATCGGTAATCGTCCCCATCGTCGCCACCATTTGCGGAATAATTTGAAATACGGAGCTCATCACGTAGCCGATGCGCGGAGACAACCCTTTGCGCACAAGCGCTTCTACCAGATCGGACGGCTTGGCCGTCAATACGAGAATGGCAAATGCGCATACGATATTGAGCGCGCGGAAACTGATTCCAAGTCCGTACAGGAACCCTTCTTCATACCAGCCGAGCGAACCGATATAGAACATCGCGTGTTCGTTGCCGGGATAAAATAACGATTGAATGACGATCACCGTCGACAGTACGAAGGCGACGAAGCCCAGCATCGGCAGGGCGTTTCGCAATACTTTGCCAATCAGCAGCAGTGCTGCGCTAACCAGCAGACAGACCCATGCCGCATGGAAGGAAGGGATGATAAACGGAAGAACGATCGCCATCGCCACATAATACAGTTTCGTAATCGGATCAACGTCATGCACCGCCGACCGGCGGCTTACGTATAAACTCATTGCTTTCAAGGACTTCACCGTCTTTCTGTCTTGTTGCCGTGAACCCGCGTTCTAGTCGATCGATTCCGTTCTATTGTTGTTTTTGTACAGCAAAGTCAAGCTCTTCGGCAGCAGGCGGTAAATGCCGTACGCCGCCAGCACGGTAATGAGCTTATCGGGCAAATCGACCACAAGCTCGTCGAGGAAAGAAGCGAGCCAGATGGAGCCCGTTTGCGCCATCATATACGTAAACAGCGCGTCTCCCCAAATATTGCCCGTCTGGCCGCCCCAGAACCATACATTCAACGGCGTGGAGATGACGACGGCCGTCAAGCCGACCGTCAAGCCGACCACGATCGCTTTCCCCCAACTGCCGATCCATCCTTTCATAGCCATATAACCTGCGACCAGGCCCATAAATACACTCGTCAGCGCATAAATGAAAGAAATCGGATCGACGGTCAAGCCGTAAATAATGTTGTTGATCAGCCCGGATATAGCGCCGATAATCGGTCCCGCCAACATGCTGGATAATACCGTGCCGATCGCATCGAGCCATAAAGGCAATTTCAACACGCCGGCGAACAGCTTGCCGATATAGTTGATGCCGACCGCTACGGGAATCAACACTAACGCCGCCGTCGAGAAGCGAAACGACCAAACGTTTTGTTTCGTATTCATGGTTACTGCCTCCTCATCGAATTTTCATATCATTTCAATTTGTCGATTGACGCTATCGTTTCCAGCGCGACTTCAATTTCCCGCTCTTCTCCTTGCTTGCACGCCTCATCCGCATTGACGTATTCGTTAATTCCCTTCTCCACATCACCTCCGGCTTCTACGACTACATTTAATATGGATGCGACTCGCAGTCCATTTATACCGCCGATGACGAATAAAGCCGCGGTTTCCATATCGGCTGCCAGCACCCCTCGGCTGCCCCAATACCGGCAAATATCATCCTCCCTCTCCGTATAGAAGCTGTCGTGGCTGCGGACGATTCCGCAATGGCGCGGGACATGCAGCTCGGCGGAAACCTGATTGAGCCGATGCAGCAAACGGTAGTCGGGAATCGCCGGATACGAGCTTTCCACAAAGGCGGCGGAAGTTCCGTCGTCCCTGACCGCTCCGGCGGCGATGACGAGATCGCCCAAGCGCAAGCCTTGCCGCAGCGCGCCGCAGCTGCCGATGCGAATCATCGTCGTAACGCCGATATTTTTCAGTTCCTCTACCGCGATGCCCAGCGAAGGGCCGCCGATCCCTGTCGACGTTACAAGCACCTTCACCCCTTTGTACCATCCGGATACGGTGCGGTACTCGCGGTTAACCATCAGCTCCCGCGGCCGTTCCAGAAATCGCGCCACGGTCGCGACCCGTCCCGGATCGCCGGGCAAAATCGCATACTCGGCGCCGCTGTCCGCTCCGATGCGAATATGGGGTTGAATGAAGTTTGTCACGAATGATGCCACCTACTTTCAAGCTGTCCGTGTTGGCGTTATTGCATTTTGCTCGTTCGTTCCTCTTCTCTTAATTTCGCGATCTCGCGAATGATAATATCTTGACTGCGGATCTCGATGATTCCTTTCTCCTTCAAGCTTTGCAATACCCGGTTGACGCTGCGTTGCGTGACGGCAAACCGGCTGCTGAGCTGGTTTTTATTCACATTGATTTGCACTTCGCCGCCTCGTTTGCCGCCTTGCTCCAAACATTCGACCAAATAACCGCAAACTCTGTGATATAGGGAATAAAGTGTGTCATCACCCGCCTTTTGCGACAGATTATAAAATAATTTGGACAAATACTTGATGAATTGACGATTGACGTTCATGTCCAATTCCAACCATTGGAAAAAGGCTTCTCGTTCCAAACCGATCAGCTTCAGATCGGTAAGCGCCTCTACGTTGCAAACGAAAGGTTTCCGTTCGAAAATTTCCAGTTCGCCGATAATATCTCCCTTCCGATAAACGGCAAGCGAATATTCCCGCCCGTTCTCCGCCACAATGTTAATATCCGCCGATCCTTCCACAATAATGTAGAGACGGTCTACCACATCGCCTTGCCGGAATACGGTTTCTCCGCCGGGGTATTCGCATAGCTTCCATTGCCGCATAATCTCGTAGGGACAATGCTTCAGCAATTCGTAAATTTTCCGGTCTTCTTCCATCAACTTGATGATAACGCTTACAATCATCGGTTCACCTCAAATCATAAATGTTTTGCCGCGATAAGAATAGGACTCCCGTCCCCGTTTACCCTCATTATAAACCGTTTTCAAAAGAAATTTATACTGTTTTTAGGAAAGATGTCCGATAAGCGAAAAAGAGACCCCTTTGCGGTCGGTGAAGACCTGCAAGCGGGGTCCCTTGATTGGCGTTTCATGAGTTTAAGATAAATTAATCTCTTTCACTTTGGCCAATGGAATTTTCGGTTTGCGGTCTTCCGTTAGAAGGCCGTTGATTTCCTGCTGGACGTCGGCCAACTGCGTATAGCAATAGCCGCAAATATAATCCACGCTCTTGATCGCTTGGGTGAGGCCGCCGAACCGTTTCACAAATTCCTCTTCCGATGAAACTTGACGGCCGTAGCCCCAGCCTTGATCCGACTGGAACGCAATCCCGCCGAACTCGCTAATGATGATCGGCTGCCCTTGGTACCCGTACCCTTCGGCCATGGCATACTTCCATTGATTGCAAGTCGTTTCATTGTTCACGATCGCATCTTTGTTGTTCGCATATCGCTTCAAAAATCCGTCCCCGGTCTCGACATAATCATGCAGCGTCACAATATCCGACACGGTATGCTCCCAACCGTCGTTCGTAATAACCGGACGATACGGGTCGATCGATTTTGTCAGATGATAGATGCCCTCGGTAAACTTCTGCTGCCTCCGGTCGCGGAGAATCGTCGGAACGCCCCACGATTCGTTGAACGGCACCCAGGCGATAATGCTCGGATGGTTGTATTGCTGCCGGACGATTTCCAGCCATTCCTGCGTAAACGCCTCGACCGCGCGATCGTGAAACTCGAAGGTTGCGGCCATTTCGGACCATACCAGCAGCCCTTTCACATCGCACCAGTATAGAAAACGGGCGTCCTCGATTTTCATATGTTTGCGAACGCCGTTGTAGCCCATCGCCAACATGTTGTCGATATCTTCGATGATCGCTTCCTCGCTCGGCGGCGTTAAATGGCTCTCCGTCCAATATCCCTGATCCAGAATGAGCCGTTGGTATATCGGCGTATTATTGAGCAGCACCTTCCCGTTTTCAATGGAGATCTTTCTCATCCCGAAGTAGGAGAATACTCTGTCGACCACGCGATCGTCCGCATACAGCACAAACTCGACATCGTACAGATTCGGACGCTGGGGCGACCACAGGCATTTCTTCCACGGCCCGTTCGCCTCGTGGATCAAGTCGACCTCCACCGTCAGGCACGGTCGGTCCACCGCCAGACTTACCCGCTTCACCGGCTTCTCCTTCAAGGTGACGATCGCTTCCAGCCTCAGCTCCTTGCCCGCATCCACCCCGGTCACTTCGTAATCGAAACGGACGGCCTGACGGTCGATGTCCGGCGTCATCTTGACGGCGTCCAGCCGCTGCTCCTCCACATATTCCAACCATACCGTCTGCCATATGCCGGTCGTTTGGACATAGAAGCATTCGAAATTGTCCTTAATCCAACGCTGCTTGCCCCGCGGTTGGGTGCAGTTGTCGCTGTCCTCCGCTTTTACCGTAATCTCGTTGTCGGCTCCGAAGACGAGATACGGGGTAATATCGAAAGAGAAAGCCGCATAGCCGCCCTGGTGCCGGCCCGCCATCGCGCCGTTGACCCACACTTTGGCGATATAATCGACCGCCTGGAAATGCAAGATCACCCGCTTGCCTTCCGCCTCCTTCGGAATATGAACCGATTTGCCGTACCATACTTGCGGATGAAATGCTTCGATTCCGATCCCGCTCGCCTTCGTTTCGTATGTGTAAGGCACGGTGATCGTGTGGGTGCCGGCAAACTTCTCTTGCCACTTCTCCCGCTCCCCCGCATTGTCGTCATCGAAGCGAAAGCTCCATTCGCCGTTCAAATTCAACCAATGATCGCGTACGAATTGCGGTCTGGGGTAATCCTTCGTATAAGCTTTCGTTGTCATACCGCACCTCCCGACGCATGCTTTGCCTTAATTTCAAGCGCGTATACGGATGCGGGCCGCAGCGGGTATCCTCGCTGCCATGCGGCGGCAGGGACAAGGTTGGCCTTGCAGGCGATACGATTCGGCTCGAATACCGAATTGATATCGTCGAAGGAATCGCCTGTTATTTCGTATAAGATCGTTTCCGCGGAAGCCTCGAAAGACTGCAATCGAAGCTCGGCTTTCACTTCCTGCAAGCTGCGGTTGACGATAAAGACGGTGACGACGCTGCGGTCCTCATTCGTACAGGCCGCGATGTCCAAATCGGGAAGCGCATCCATCCCGATCGGCGTCGGCTTATTCGACAGGACGGAGAAGGTGCCGCACTCGACATCGACGGGAAGAAGATGCCGGATGTCCCGATTGGCGTAAAGCTTCAGCACTTCATAGGTCGGCGTTCCGTATACGGCAAGCGGTAACCCGCTCCAACCGGCCTCCTTCCCGCAATATTGATCGGCATAATAGTCGCCTACGCGGATGCATCCCCCGAGCCAGCCGTTCACCAAATCGGAGAAGCTGCCGATATGCACCGTATCGCTTAAGCGAATCATTTCATTCAAGTTGGCGGCGTTGGCAACCGCTGCGCCAAGCGTATGCTCGTTCGGCAGCCCTTTGCGAATCGTATTCGGATAGTACATCGTGTTGTACTCGGTGATAGCCAGCTTCACATGGCGATGCTTCGCATTCGATTGAATATGCTCCACGGTCTGCCGAATATGGTAGCGCGTCCACTCCGGGAAAGATGCGATCGCCTTATAACGCTCCTCCGCCGGAGTGTCCCGGTTCATCCCGAAAGGTCCGTAGCCGTGATATAAATGCAGCGTTAAATAATCGATATGCTCGCCCGCGATATCAAGTACAGCCTTGTTCCATTCCTGGTCGGTATGCCCGCAAGCCAAGATCGAGACGGAAGGGTCGGCCTCCTTCATCGCTTGCACGAAGGAAACGCATCGTTCCGCGAACTCCTTGGCCGAACAAGTGCCGACCTGCCACGGACCCCATACTTCGTTGCCGATCTCCCAATACCGGACCTGATACGGTTCAGGATGGCCGTTCGCCGCCCGCCGCGCTCCCATCGGCGTATCGACGCTTCCGTTGCAATATTCCACCCATTGCGCGGCTTCCTCGGGCGTACCCGATCCGTCGTTGACGCAGATGAGCGGCTCAACCCGCAGCTCCCGGCAAAAGCGGATAAATTCGTCCGTGCCGAAATATTTGGAAGTCCACCCTCCCCACGCCTCGTTGTACATGACCGGTCTCTCCAGCACGGGGCCTATGCCGTGCTCCCAATGATAGGCGCTAATGTAATTGCCCGCGATTCTCATCATCCCTGCGTTCAGATCGCGCGCCATCTCTACCACCTCGCGTTTGACCATACCGATGCTGTCGGCGGGCAAGAGCGACACATGGTCAAGCCAGAGCATGCCGGTCGAGACGTGATCGGCCCATCTTGGGTGCTCGGCCGGAATATATACCCGAAGCTCGGCGTCGGCGCATACGCGGGATACGGGCAGACGCGCCTCGTATTCCCGCCAGTTATGGCTGACCAGTTCGACGCGCACCCGGCCGAGCGTATCCCCCGTGCGCCGGTCCGCCGCTTCGACGAACAAGTAGCGAAGCTCGACGGAAGCCCGTGCGACAAGTTGGACCGTGTACTCCATCGGTCCCTTCAAGGCAACCTTCTGCGCAATGCCGGCGTAGGCCTCGTCGTCGCTCAGCAAGCGGATCCGCTGCGCGCGGCCCGAATGTCTCGGGGCCGGCGCTTCCAGGGCGTATTCGGTATTGCGCCCGTTCGTATAGGCAACCCAGCTTCCGGATACCGCTCTCTTCGTCTCGGCCTCGCTCTCGAAATCCATGTCTTTCACAGGAAAAGCGAGCATCGCGTCCATATGGTCCCGAATGTCCTCTACAAAATGCCCGAACAAGTAAGGATTGATCGTATGCTCGCTCGTTCGGCTGCAATCAATTGTAATCGTCGCGTTCGTTTTCAAAATAAAAGCCTCCATAAGTTCGTTAGTAATATTGGCTGCGTTTCGCAAACAACGGCGGATTTATCCTTTGATCGACCCAATCATGACGCCTTTCACAAAATGACGCTGCACAAACGGATACATAACCAGGACAGGCAAACTGGAGACGATGATCACCGCATATTTGATGCTTTCGGCGAGCAAAATTTTATCCTCCAATCCGACGTTTGCGTCCACCGCATCGGACTGGCTGATCATCAAAATTTCGCGCAGCACAAGCTGAAGCGGATGCAAATCTTCGCTCCGGATATAGATGAGCGCGTTAAAGAACGAGTTCCAGTGGCCTACCGCATAGAACAGAACCATAACCGCCAGAATCGGTTTCGATAAAGGCAAAATGATGTGCGTGAGCAGCCGCCAATTCGAGCAACCGTCTATATGGGCGGCTTCCTGCAGTTCCCAAGGAATGCTCGATTGAAAATATGTCCTCATCACGATCAGATTGTACGTGGCGATCGCGCCGGGAACGATGAGCGCCCACATCGTATCGACCATCCCCAAGTTTTTGACCAACAAATAGGTTGGAATCAGCCCTCCGCCGAAAAACATCGTAAGCGTAATGAACACCATGATTGCATTGCGTCCGGGAAGATCCGGCCTCGATAGTGGATACGCCGCCAAGACCGTCATGATGATATTAATGACTGTGCCGACCGCTGTGTAGAGAATAGTGTTGCGGTATCCGGTCCAAATTTTTGCGTTTTGCAAAATATTCGTATAGGCGTCCAAGTTGACCCCTTTGGGCAGCAGCCATACTTCCCCGTTCAACACCTTCGCCGGATCGCTGAACGAAGCGCTGACAATAAAGAGCAGCGGATACAACACAATAGCGATAATCACTGCCGCTATGGCATACACGATCGCATCGAATACCCGTTCGCTCGAAGCGCTTCTTATTGTTGCTTGCTTGGACATCGCTCGATCCCTCCCTTTACCATAAGCTCGTCTCCGACGTTCTGCGCGCAAAACGATTGACGAGCAGCAGCAGCGTTAGATTGATGAGCGAGTTGAACAGCCCGATCGCAGCGGTATAGCTGTACTCCCCCTTTAAAATCCCCGTCGTATAGACGAATGTGGAGATGACGTCGCTCGCTTCCAAATTCAAATTATTTTGCATCAACAAAATTTTCTCAAACCCAATGTTCATGAAATTTCCGATATCCAGGATGAGCAGAATGACGATGACGGGAGCGATCCCCGGCATGGAAACATGCCATATGCGCTGCAGCCTCGTAGCCCCGTCCATCTTGGCCGCCTCGTATAGCTGCGGATTCACTCCGCTGAGGGCTGCGATATAAATAATCGATTGCCACCCCATATTTTGCCATATGTTCGATCCGATGAAGATCGTTTTAAACCAACCCGCTTCCTCCATGAAACGAATCGGCGTGCCGCCGAACAACTCGATCAGCTTATTGACGGGACCGCTTGTGGGCGAGAGGAATACCGTCAATATGCCGACGATGACGACAACCGAAATAAAATGCGGGATGTACGTGATGTTTTGCAGCACTTTGCTGAATGTTTTGCTGCGAATTTCGTTAATGATCAATGCCAGCAAGATCGGTATCGGAAAAGCGATCAACAGCGAAAATAAATTGATGGACAACGTATTCCATAAGAGCCTCCAGAAATAATACGATTCGAAAAACCGTTCGAAGTGTTCGAAGCCCGCCCAGGCGCTGCCGAATATTCCTTTGGCCGGATTGAAATTTTTAAACGCGATTTGCAGCCCGTACAACGGGCCGTAGTGAAAGACCAAATACCAGGCGATCGGCAGCAGCAGCATGAGGTACAGGTCATACCGTTTCGCCATCTGTCTGAACAGGCGCGCCCCGCGTCTCGAAGCGGTTCGAGGCGGAGCGGCCGTCGCATTGGCTTGCGCGCTCTTCATGGGAATCTACTCCTTATGCGTGATGGGATCGGCATTATTTCTGCATCTTGTCATAGGCGTCCTGATACAGCTTCTCCAGCTCGTCGATTTTCATTTTCTTCAGCGTCGCCTGGAATTCGTCCCATTTATCGAAGCTAAGCGAACCGACAATAAATTTCGTACTTTGCTCCTCGTAATATTTGTCGATATCGTTGCGCAAGACGTTCACTTGCTGCGCGGTTTGCTCGTCAAACACCGGCGCCGCGTACTTAACCTTCGGCATGAACGGATCCAGCTTGTTTTGCGCTTCTTGTACCTGCGGAGGATTAATAAACGAGGCAACCTTGTCGCTAATAATGTGCGGCGCCCCTCCTCCGGCGTACGGCGTAATTTTCGCTTGATTCGTAATGTCCTCCAGAAAATCTTCTTTATAGTACGGAATTCCGTCCCTCAGCTCATAATGCTCGCCTTCCCGGCCGAATCTAAGCATGGTCGAGCCTTCGTCGCTATAGAAATAATCGATCCAACGCATCGTGACTTCCGGATATTTGTTGACGGAAGTGATGGCAAAGGCTCCGAAATCGCGCGCGATCGGCAATGCCTGGCTTTGCAGCCGGTCCCCGTGCGGGCCTGCCGGCGGCGCGATTCCGACATACTGATCCTGGATCGACAAGAAGTTATTATTCGTCTGGTCGAAGAAGAATCCCGCATTGCCCGACCCTTGCTTGGCCAAATATTGCGCTTCTTTATGCGAGAACACCTCCGGATCCAGCAGCTTCTCCTTGTACAGCTTGTTGAGATACATCAGCAGCTCTTTGTTCCGGTCGTTGCCCATCCAAATGTTGACTTTGTCGTTTTCAAGGTTGATATTGTAACCGAGCTGCAGATCCAGTCCGAACGACCCGCTCATCATATGAACGATCGGCAACCCTGCCCGTGCGGTCATCGGGATTTCATCCGGCTTTCCGTTTCCGTTCGGATCTTGATCCCGGAACGCAACCAACACCTCGTACAGCTCTTCCGTCGTCTCCGGCTCCTTCAGGCCGAGCTTATCCAACCATTTCTTATTGATCCATTTCTTATCCGTACGCGCCGCTCCGAGCGTTACAATGCCCGGAATGGCATAGATATGGCCTTCCGGAGTCGTGATCCCCGCACGGATCTCCGGGTATTCCTCCATCAGCTTTTTTAGATTGGGAGCGTATTGATCGATCAAATCCTCCAGCGGAATCAATTGACCTGCCGATCCGTAGCGGACCGCCTCGAGCGGCGAGATGCCGGAACGGAACAATGCATCGGGAAGCTCGTTCGACGCGAACAGCAAGTTTTTCTTCTCCTGGAAGCCGTCCGTCGGCGCTTCGATAAATTCCACCTGCACATTGCTCATTTTCTCGTAATCCTGGAAAACGGGCATTTCCTTGAACGGACCGTTAACGGGCGCGATTCGAGTGAACATTTTCAGTTTGACCGGCTGGTCTACAATTGGAAATCCGGTTGCATTGACGGCATTCCCGGTTTGAGCGGCCGGCTCGCCCTCTTTGGTCGTACCGGCATTGGAACTGCATCCTGACACGATCAAACCGGATGCGATCATCATGACGAGTGCATATCTTCCCCAGCGTTTACGCATGAATTTGTAACCCCCATATTTCGTATTCGCCAAACAACAACGCTGTAAGCGTTTTCCGTTGGCGTGTGATTATTATAAGTCATCAGAAATGGGGGCAAATTATAATAATATGACTATTTACTCTACAATTTTTACAATCCCTCGACTCCGTGCCGCTTCTTTTCCGCGGTCGCGGACGGCTTCACTCCGCCTTCCCCCCGCCCAAGCCGTTCAGATACGCATGCGGCGTCATCCCGGTTACTTCCTTAAACACTTTGAAAAAATAGTTGTGCGTAGAGAAGCCTACTTGACCGCTAACTTGTTTGATTGTATACTGGCCGCTCTCCAACAGCTTGCGGCTCGCCTCGATGCGGACTCGATTTACATATTCGGAAAAGGTCGATTGCGTCTCTTCTTTGAATATTCTGCTTAAGTACGAGGGATTCAGGCCGATGGCGCCTGCCGCCAGTTCCAACGTAATGTAGCCCGGATACTTTTCCAGAATCAGATCGATCGCCTGCGACACGTGGCGGGAATAGGGTCCGATCGCACGCTGCTGCCGCAGCAGTTTCAGCAAGCAGTCGTAATAGCGCTGCAGCCATTGCTCCAGTTCGCCTATATTATCGATCTTCCCCAAATCGCTGCGGGAAGGCAGCTCCCCCGTAACGGCTTCGGCCAAAGCCGTCGGCATCCCTCTCTTCCATGCTTTATCGCCGATATGCAACAACTCGCCGACGACCATCTGCACCGTATGGGAATGGATCGGCTGATGGCGAATGGAAACGAAGACGGAAGCAATCAATCGGTGCATGCCTTCCTTATCCAGCCTTTCGATGGCGAGCAGAAGCTGCTTCTGCTCCTCGATCGTCAAGGAAACGCGTTGAGTAAAGACGCTCGTTCCCCTTCCTTCCGCTTGATCCGGTTTCTCGGAAGACCTATGAGGCGCAGACCGCTCTGCAGAAGGGGGGAGGTCGAGCGCCCGTTCGGCCGAGCGGTAGCTGGAGCCAAGCTGCGGCAAGCTGCCGCACACATGCCCGACGGCATAGATGCATTTCAAATTCAAGAATAGCTCAAGCGAATGCCGAAGCTTGCTCATCAGTCTCCCGGCCTCGCTTGCGGCGGCATGTTCGCTGCGCTCCTTGAACGAGAACACGACAACCAAGCGACCGTCCCCCATATAAGCGACAGACCGCTCGTGAATATCGCCCAAGCCCTGCTGCATCATGTCGACGGCTTGTTGAACCAGCCGGTTCGTCTGTACATCGCTGCAGGATTTCGTGAGCAACAGGAACGGCACGATCTGCACCGCCGCCGCCGCGTAGCCGACCGCTTGTGCATACAAGCCGTTCTTCCGCGCATAGGCTTCCAGCTCCGTCGCCGCATCCGCCTTCCCTCTCACGAGATCCGCTATATAGTCGCGGATGAGGACGGGACTCATTCTCTCCGCTAATTGTTTGTGGGCCGCACGGCTTTCATGCATCCGATCCTCCTGCTGCAGATCCCGGACCGCTTTGTTCAACATCGTTAACAGCGTCGCATCGTCCAAGCGATGCTTCAGCAAATAATCGACGGCTCCGTTCTTCAAGCTCTCCCGCACATAATCGTAATCGTCGTAACTGCTAAGCATGATCGTCTTCACGGAAGGGAACCTGTCCCGAATCGTTCGATGGAGCTCGACACCGTTCATGTCGGGCATATTCACATCAATGATGGCGATATGAGGCGGAGATTGCTCGATCATTGTTAATGCCATTGCTCCGTTATACGCTTCGCCGCATATCTCGAAGCCATGCTTTCTCCAATCCAATAACGTCCCTAGATCGTTATGCACCAACGGTTCGTCATCAATCAGCATCACTTGAAACATGCTCAGACCACCTCTTCTTTATCCGATTGATCCATACTCGATAGTTTAGGGAATGTAACCTCCACCTTCGTATACCGTCCCGGCTCGCTATACAGCTTCATGCCATACCGCTCGCCGTACATGCGAACAATCCGCTCGTGCACGTTGCGAATTCCCATGCCGCTGAAGCGCGACGGAATCTCCTTCTTGTCCGTGTCCCCCAGCAGAAGATCCGCTTGCTCCTGCGTCATGCCTTGGCCGTTGTCGTTCACTTCGATTTTAAGATCGTTATGCTCCTCGTAGACGCGAATGAGCACGAATCCCCCATCCTCCGACGGGCCGACTCCATGAATGATTGCATTCTCCACGAGAGGCTGCAGCATCAGCTTCAGCACGCGGCACTCCAGCAAGGCTTCGTCCTCGACCTGAGTGTACACCTGGATCGGCTCCATATACTTGTACTTCTCGATGGATACATAGCTGGATACATAGTCCAACTCTTCCCGCACCGTAATAAATTCATTTGAATTTCCGAGTACGCCCCGCATCAATTCGATTAACGAGCCGGACACCTCTTCGATATTGGGGGCCCCATTCAGTTTGGCCAAATACTTGATCGTGTTGAGCGAATTATAGAGAAAATGCGGACGAATCTGCGCCTGCAGCGCGGTTAGTTCGGCCTCGCGCTTCTCTTTCTCGCTAATCCGGATCCCTTCCAGCAGCCGCTTCAGTTCTTCCACCATACTGACGAAGACACGGTACAACTGCCCGACCTCGTCCTTCGTTTTAATTTCCGTTTTCGGGAACGTCAAATTTCCGTCTTTCACGAACATCATCATCGATCTCAGCCGCCGAATATTGATCGTGATCCGGGACGACACCTGCAGCGATCCGATCAAGACGACGATAAAAACGATGATCGATATTTCCGCCATCAAATTGCGGATTCTGGTAGATTCGCTAAGCAGGGAATCCATCGGAATGAGCGCCAATGTAGTCCAGCCTGTATAATCGGATATGCGGCTGACGACGATGTAGGATCTTCCTTCGATCATCTTTTCTACCGCGTGGCCGATTCCCGCAAATTCCTGATTAATGTTGACAACGGTCTCGATGGAAGGAGCGTAAGAGGATGGCGCCGATTCGGATTGGTAGACGAATCCGTTCTCCTCGTCCAACACATACAGCATGCTGTCTGCGGTCGGCTTCACGCCATACGTTTTTTTGATGAAATCATAATTCAAATCCACCATGACCACGCCGATCGTCTCGCGATTATAACGAATCTCGCGGCCGACGGTGATTGCCTCCATCTCCCCGCCTGTCGGCTTGAAGTAGGCGTGACGCGAACCGTTGCGGAGCATATAATCCATCATCGGCGTTCCGAGCACGGTACGGTCGATCCATGGGCCTCCGGTGAAGAATACTTTGCCGTTCAAGCCGACAACGGCAATCCGTGTAATATACGGCTTATAATCGATTAAGCCCGATAGAAATTCATTAATCCGCTTCTGCTCTTGAAACCATTCGTAGCTGATCTCCTCCGTAGGGCTCAACACCGTATCGATGACCGTATTTTTGCTGGACACAACGACCGTGTTCAACCGGTTTATTTCCTCCAGCATCACATTGAGCGACTCATCCGCTTGCCGGATGCTGTCCGCTACCGAAGTAACCGCGTTATGCTTGATCGTCTCGCGCATGTTCATATAGACGATGCCGGTAATAGAGACGATCGAGAGAAGGGTGACGAGGCCGAATGCGAGAAATATTTTTCCTTGAATGCTCAATGCAGGCGATATCAACCTTAGAAGATTCGTAAACTTCATAGCGGGAGGTCTCCTTTACGATCATAGGCATTTGATTGGTGCAAGCGCTTTCCATTTCGCACATTAACAAAATGACAATAAAAAATTATGCGGCAGTTATAATTTTTTAATAATATCATAATTCGAGGAGATTGTGTTGTCGAGACCACCTAACATTTTGCTAATTATAAAAAAAGAACCCTTGAATAAACAAGGGTTGAGAAGCGCCGCTGAGCGCAACAAAAAAGGACTGTCCCTCAAGTCCATGGAAAGACCTGCAGGAACAGTCCCTTGATTGGGTATCGATTATTCCGTTGTGTACGGCAACAATGCGATTTGACGCGCGCGTTTCACGGCGATCGTCAGCAAGCGTTGATATTTCGCGCTTGTTCCAGTGACGCGGCGAGGAAGAATTTTTCCGCGCTCGCTAATAAATTTACGAAGCAAATCCGTATCTTTATAGTCAATGTGAGTAATTTTGTTCACTGTGAAGTAGCACACTTTACGGCGTTTGTTGCGTCCGCCGCGGCGGCCTCCGAATTTTTTCTCGCCGCGCTCTTCATTGCCTTCTCTTTGCTTGAAGCTCATCCGTATTCAGTCCTTTCGTTCTTAAAATGGCAAGTCATCATCCGATATATCGATCGGTTTTCCGTCATCGGAAAAAGGATCTTGATTGTTGTTGCGCGAAACTCCCGAATTCCGGTTGCCCTGTCCGCCTTCGCCGTAGCCGCTGCCGCCCCCGAATCCGCCGCCGCCAAAGCCCGATTCCTCGCGCGGAGCGCCGCCGCCATCGCGGTTAGCCGATTCCAAGAAACGCACATTATCTGCAATAACTTCCGTCACGTAAACGCGCTTTCCTTCGTTATTCTCGTAATTGCGTACTTGAATGCGACCTTCCACCGCCGTTAAACGGCCTTTGCGCAAGTAATTCGCGCATGTCTCGGCGAGCTGCCTCCACGTAACGACAGGGATAAAATCCGCCTCCCGTTCGCCGCCTTGGCTTGTAAACGGACGATCCACCGCCAGGGTGAACTGGGTTATTGCGACACCCGAAGGAGTATAACGCAACTCCGGATCGCGGGTTAAGCGTCCGATCAGAATGACACGGTTTAACAATCGAATCCCCTCCTTCAACGATCATTACAAAAGCCCAATGTTTCGATTAAGCAACATCTTGCGTGATCAAGTAACGAATGACTTCATCGGAAATCTTCATTACACGCTCAAGTTCCGCTACAACTGCAGGCTCTGCCGTAAAGTTGACCAGGACATAAATTCCGTCGCGAAACTTGTTGATCTCATACGCAAGACGGCGTTTGCCGAGCACATCGTGCTTCGTAATTTCACCACCGTTGGAGATGATGCCTTGGAACTTTTCGACTGCCGCTTGAACAGCTTCCTGCTCAATGTCGGTACGAATAATGTACATCACTTCATATTTGCGCATATCTTTCACCTCCTCTTGGACTAACGGCCCCCAATCATGTTGGGAGCAAGGGGTACGAGGAAAACTCGCACCTAACTAATATATCAAAACCTAGGTCCGATGACAAGTCAAGGCGGCGCTTGCGGAAATATTTTCACACTTATGTTCGGTACCGTCCCGGCAAACAATATGGTGGAACAGCCATTTTCATTCAAGCTTATCGGAGGTGAACGTATTGGGCGAACAGACGGAGTTCGAACCGGGCGACAAAGCGCCGAACGACGCGACCTATATCGAGGTGGGCGAGGCCGATTTTCATATGGGCATAAACGATCCGAAACAGATTCGTTTGCGGAAAGGCGAACGATTCCCGGAAACGTCGAATCATAACCGAAAATGGAAGAGCAAGCGGAATGCGCTGAAGTGATGTATATTATCGCGGCAATTCGCGCATAGTAACTCCGACGGCGTATAGAGAGGTGTGGTTCCGTTGAACGTGACAGCGCAACAACCGCAAGGAGATCTTGGCTACACGGCATAAAAGCGGAGGAATGTGCCAAAGACACTTGTCTGCAACACATGCGTATTGATCTTTCAATACACCGAGCTTTAACATGCTTTGAGTAAAGAATTCCAACAATCAAACGCCGTCAACCAGCGAAGGGTCCGAAAGGGCCCTTTTGGCGTTCGGAGGCTCGATGACGTGACTCCGGCGCGTAAGCGCGAATATTCATTGATGTTTCCCTCGTATGTAAGTGCAAAAATCCATTGAATCGCCCGATTTGGTACTGGGCGTTTCATCAATTAAGGTCAGATTGGCCGGCAAAAAACCGTGACGACCCGCAGGGTGGGCTAACGAAACTAGAACACGCTAATAGCCTGTAAATGACCCTGTTGCTGGTGTAACGAAACTGAAACACGCTAATGAGGGGAAAAAGGCGATAAAAGCGCCGATTTCCAATGAATACCGATACGTACTTTCGTTAGATTGGCAACGTCCTCATTTTTTGCCCAATAAGGATGGTCAGTTTCGTTAGCGCCAAACAAGGAGCGTAGGTTAGAGCGGATCGCCTTCGAAATAGGGTTCTATCCCCTTTTATAGGCGCAATAAAGGCCTTTTTCCCGAGAAATAGCTGGATTTCTGCAGTTGCTGTTGCGCGGAACGTCAAAACTTCAACAATCAAAAAACCTCCTACGATCTCACGTAAGAGGTGATGTAACGTTATGTATGGCGGAAAGGGTGGGATTCGAACCCACGCACGCCTGATGACGCCTAGCTGATTTCGAGTCAGCCCCCTTGGACCTCTTGGGTACCTTTCCACAGCAAAAATAATATTATCACAGTCTATCGAATATTGCAACACAATTTTTAAAGTGTAAAAATCCGGGGAACTTCCCAGTTCCCCCCTGTCTAACGAATGGAAATGTACGCAGCGAGTATCATCGCTCTACGTCGCGTTTCCTTCTTCCTTCTGCGTTGCGGCGGACCGCAACACCTTCTTCATATTTTTCTCGAATTTCACCCGGGGAATGAGAACACTATGCTGACAGCCGACGCATTTAATCCGGATGTCCATCCCCATACGTATGATTTCCATTTCATTAGAGCCGCAAGGATGCGGCTTTTTCATTTGTACGACATCCCCAAGTTCGAATTGTTTACGTTCCATCGTTCATCCCCCCTTTACCCGCTCTTTGATACGTGACGAGCCGCGGATATGGAATATCGATCCCTTTCGCATCGAGCGCTTTTTTCAATCTCGCATTGATGATCCGTGTCACTCCATAATGCGTGTATGGTTTGCATTCGGCAATTACGCGAATCGTTACTCCCGTCGAACCAAACGTTTGTACCCCTAACACTTCCGGCACTTTCAACAAATCTTCTATTTCAGCAACCATCGGCTCGACGGTTTCTTTAATGATTTGAATCGTTCGCTCCGCATCCTCTTCGTACGCGACCGCTATATCGATTACCGCGATCGAATTTTCCAACGAAAAATTTGTCACTTCATTAATCATTCCATTCGGAATAATATGGACTTCTCCCGTCCAGTTTTTAATGCGCGTCGACCGTAAACCGATCACTTCCACCGTACCTCTGAATTTCCCGGTCTCGATGATATCTCCGACGGCGAATTGGTCTTCGAAGATGATGAAGAAACCGGTGATCACATCTTTTACCAAGCTTTGGGCGCCAAAACCGATCGCCAGCCCTACGACGCCGGCTCCCGCCAGCAGCGGACCCAAATTAATATTGAATTCGGCCAGCACCAGCAATAACATAATAAAATTCAATGTATAGGAAGTCACGTTTTTGAGCAGCTTGGCGACCGTAACCATTCTTCTCGAATTGACGTTTAGGCGCATCTTTTCCTTTTTGCTCATCGTATGATCGATGATGCGATGTACGATCGCTATGACTGCGCGGGTTACGATAAATATGATGACAATATCAATCAAGCTCCATAAATATCCTCCCCACGTCTCCGAACTCGTCACATAATTCCAAAATTGTTGAAACACGTTCAGCTTCTCTTGAATTTCCGCTTCTATATTCGACGATTCGGCCAATGGCATTTCATGAAACTTGTACACGAATCAACCCTCCAGTCGTGCGGTTCGGTCATGATTCGATGGTAACATATTCTTTTTCATTTTTAAAATAGATCCCTCTAATCTCAACCCGCTCGCTTTGTATCATCTCCCTCACCCGATCCAAGCTTGCGGCAGGGAATTCGATCGATAGAGCGCAACCGGCCGTAATTTCCTTCGGCGTAGGGCAAATATCGATTTCGATGCCGGCATACTCCAAGAGCATCTCCGCGCGTAAAGCTTGTTGTGTCGAATCGAATGCAATAAGCAACATATCCGAATCCATCCGCTTTCGGTCCTTCCTTCGCTGGCAGATCATTTTGATCCGCTGCGCGAACTTTCCGCGCAACTTCCACAAAATATGAATCTCGCAAGTATAAATTGGTTTCAACATCCATATACTAGGAATACAAATCATAGACGGAGGTTGAATGTCATGCCATCTTCCATTGATCATCATGTATTAAAAGCTTTGCCTTCTCTAAAATTGTCTCATACCGAACCTCATATTCATACCGCCGTCACGAACCGATTGGTAGAACATTTTCAATTCATCGAGCCCGAGCAACGTTTGGTCGTCGTATGCGTCGGCACCGACCGTTCGACCGGAGACTGTCTCGGCCCGCTCGTCGGAACCGCATTGTCCAAATATAACAGCCCTTTGTTTCACTTATTCGGCACATTGGACGAACCCGTCCATGCCGTCAATTTAAAAGACACGCTTCAACATATCCATAACAACTTTACCGACCCTTTTATCGTCGGGATCGATGCTTGTCTCGGCCAAACGTCAAGCGTCGGCAATATTCAAGTCGGTTTCGGTCCGGTACGGCCGGGCGCGGGCGTACATAAAGAATTACCGCCGGTCGGCGATATCCACATTACGGGCATCGTAAACGTCGGCGGTTTTATGGAATACTTCGTGTTGCAAAACACCCGGTTAAGCCTGGTCATGAAATTGTCCGACATTATTGCGAACAGTTTATATATTGCCGTAAAGCGATGGCATCTTGCCGGCGCTACTCCTGCTCGGCGGCGAGACTAATCGCCGTCTTCTCTTCTGGAGAAAGAGAATAATTGGAGCTGCCTCCTTGGACGGGCTTTGCATACACATAGGAATTATCTCTGCTATGTAGTGCAGACAAAACGATGCCGTCTTGTTTTTCATTTAAAATCGCCAAGGAAAAGCTCAAATCGCTTCCGGTATCGCTAAAGGCATTATAACGAATAATGCCGATTTTCGCCTTCATCTTCAACAATCTTTCCGTGATGCCCCGCATTTCCGAAACTAGGGTCGATTGCCCTTTCTGCATTTCGGCTATATTTTCTTTCATTGAAATAATTACATTTTCCAAATTCGGTACGCCGCTATTTTCCATCATTTGATGATAACTTCGCCGAAGTTTGGATAACTTCACGCCTTGTGCGATGATCAAGACCAACATCACAATCAATATGACGACAAACCCGGCGACGATCCACTGCATCTGTTCCAATATTAATTCATTCACGTTAACGAACTCTCCCCCGCCCTATTTCGAATGTGTTTGAATATCACGCATCGCGTCAAGAAACGCATTCACGTCCTCTTCCGTTGTCGTATACCCTACGCTCGCCCGTACCGCTCCCGTTCGCGTCGTACCGGCAGCATCATGCGCCAGCGGAGTACAGTGATAACCTGCTCGAACGGCTATGCCGTATTCGCGATCCAATCGGAACGCGATTTCCGCGTTATCCGCTCCTTTTACGGTAAAGGAGACGATTCCCGTTTTATCTTCCCCCAGATCGGGACCTAACAATTCGATACCTGGAAGTTGACGCAATTGATCCATCATCCGCTGCGTCAACTTCCATTCTTTAGTATGAATTTTTTCAACGGTCTCATTCAGAATGAACTTCACGCCTTCGTTCAATCCGGCCAGGCCGACCGTGTTCGGCGTTCCCGCTTCGTATCGGTCCGGACGAACGCCTGGCTGTTCAACCGCATCCGATTGGCTCCCTGTTCCTCCGTGCAACAACGGCTCCAATTCCATATCGGGCGCAATGTATAATCCGCCTGTACCTTGAGGCCCCAACAAGCCTTTATGACCCGGAAAAGCCAGCATATCAATGCCCATCGACGCCACATCGATCGGGATCGTTCCCGCCGTCTGCGCCGCATCGACCAATAATTTTACGCCGCGTTTTCTTGTCATTTCTCCAACTTCGCCAACCGGCAAAATCGTCCCCAACAAATTCGAACTATGGGAGCAGGCGACCAATTTGGTATGCGGGCGAAACGATTGTTCCAATTCGCGCAGATCTACGACACCTTGGCGATTCGCTTTAATATAGGTTACGTCCAAATTCCAAATCCGTCGCAAATATTCGACAGGCCTGCGAACCGAATTATGCTCAATCCCGGTAACAACGATGTGATCGCCCGGCCTGACGATGCCTTTAATCGCCAAATTCAACGCCATCGTCGTATTGAGTGTAAATATAACATCCATCGGATTGCGAACGCCGAACAATTGGGACAAATGACGGCGCGTTTCATAGATCACCCTGCTCGCCTGCACCGCCATCGCATGACTTCCTCTGCCCGGATTCGCTCCATAATCGAGCATCGCCTTTTGCATCGCTTCGATGACTTGCGGCGGTTTTGGCCAGGACGTCGCCGCATGGTCGAAATAACGAATAACTTCATGCCCCATTCTCCCACCCCCCTGTTCTTTCTACATCCCAAATCTTGCACCGTCCTCTATGCATGAAACCAAACGATTGGCAGATACATAAAATCTCGCATCCATGGATGCGAGATCGCTACATTACAATTCAGATAAGAAAAGTTATTGCAACATTTCGAGCAACCGTTCCAAATCTTGCTTACTGTAATACAGCAGCTCAATTCTCCCTTTATCTTTATTATGTTTAATTTTAACGGTCGTTTTAAAACGTTCTCTCAACAATTCTTCCACGCCGTCGATATAAGGGTCTTTTTTCTTCGTTTTCGGTTTCGCACGGTCTTTCCCTTTCGTGTCAAGCTTTTGGATCGCCTCTTCCAACTCCCGTACGCTCCACTCGTTCTCGATCGTTAGTTTCGCCAACTCTTTTACGGTAGCCGTATCTTTCACTCCGGCAATCGCACGCGCATGTCCCATCGACAATGTTCCACGTGAAACATTATCCTTCACTTCCTCGGGCAATTGCAATAATCGTAAAAAGTTTGCGATATGCGAACGCGATTTACCGACTTTCATCGACAATTCTTCCTGCGTTAATGAAAACTGGTCCATCAAACCTTGATAGGCGACGGCAATTTCAATGGCGTTCAAATTCTCGCGCTGCAAGTTTTCGATTAATGCAATCTCCATCACTTGCTGATCGGTGAAATTTCGAACGACCGCCGGAATCGTAGCATTCCCGCAATATTGGGAAGCGCGGAAACGCCGTTCTCCGGCAATAATCTCAAAGCCTTTCAAAATGCTCCGCACGATAATAGGTTGGATGACGCCATGTTGTTTGATCGATTCCGCCAATTCGCGGATCGATTCGTCGTCAAACGATTTACGCGGTTGATAAGGATTGGCGCGCAACTGACTCAAGGGGATTTCTACGACTTTGTCGTCATCGTTAATCGCCAACGAAGGAATTAATGCGTCTAACCCTTTGCCTAAACGTTTACTCATAAGAAATCACTTCCTTTGCAAGCTCCAAATAGACTTCCGCACCCTTCGATTTCGGATCGTACGTAATAATCGATTGGCCGTGCGACGGAGCTTCGCTCAACCGAATATTACGCGGAATCACCGTTTGGTACACCTTTTGCTGGAAATATTTTTTCACTTCTTCAATCACTTGAATGCCCAAATTCGTTCTCGCGTCAAACATCGTTAACAGCACGCCTTCAATTTGCAACGATGTGTTCAAATGTTTCTGAACAAGACGAACCGTGTTCAACAATTGGCTGAGCCCTTCCAACGCGTAGTACTCGCATTGAATCGGTATTAGAACCGAATCCGCCGCCGTCAATGAGTTGATCGTCAGTATGGCGAGCGAAGGCGGACAATCGATCAATATATAATCGTACATATGCTTGATTAACTGCAGCGATTTTTTTAACCGAACTTCTCTGGAAATCGTAGGAACAAGCTCAATTTCCGCGCCGGCCAATTGAATCGTTGCCGGGATAATATGCAGTCCTTCTATATTCGTCTCTTGCAACGCGTCTTTGGGATGTACGTCGTTAATGATTACATCGTAAATGCAATTAACGACATCCGCTTTGTTGATCCCGATTCCACTAGTCGTATTTCCTTGGGGATCGATATCGACCAACAGAACGCGTTTTCCAAGAGTTGCAAGCCCTGCGCCCAAATTAACGGAAGTCGTTGTTTTTCCGACGCCACCCTTTTGATTGGCTATTGCAATTATTTTAGACAAATCAATTCACCTCAATCTTTTAAAAAGGCGCAAAAAAAACGTCTATTGACGTACTGTTTTTGCTTTTTAGGTTATTCAAGAGCGGCTTCACTCAGCCGCCCTTGAGCGTAAGTTGCTGTTATCTTTTTGGGATTTTAATAACAATCTCGTAGTGGTCTTCATGATCTTTCTCGTCTGTTTTAATGTTCAATCCCGATCCCGTTACCATCTCGATTGATTGGCGAATCGTATTTACGGCAAGCCTGACGTCTTTCGTAAAAGAGATTCTTTTCGCTTTCTTTGTTTTGACCGACTCTTTATAAAAGGCGACTCTCGCCTCCGTTTGCTTCACATTCAAGTCTTTCGCGATGATATCGTTCAATATTTTTAACTGCAGCTCTTCCGAATCGAGCGACAACAACGCGCGGGCATGCCGTTCTGTTATTTTGCGTTCCATAAGAGCGACTTTGACTTGCTCCGGCAATTGCAATAACCGAATTTTGTTGGCAATAGTGGACTGGCTCTTCCCTAATCGCTGCGCCAAACTTTCTTGCGTCAATTGATGCAAGTCGATCAATTTTTGATAGGCGATCGCTTCTTCGATCGAGGTTAATCCTTCCCGCTGCAAATTTTCGATCAATGCAATGGATGCGGCTTGCGAATCGTTAATTTCGCGTATAATCGCGGGAATCGTCGTCAGGCCGAGCTTTTTCACCGCTCTCCAACGTCTTTCCCCCGCTATGATCTCATGCTTGCCATTTCGAACGCGAACGACAATCGGTTGAATAATGCCATGCGTCTTAATCGTTTGACATAGTTCATCAATTTTCTCATCGTCAAATACCGTTCTCGGTTGATAAGGACTGGTAACGATTTCATCAACGGAGATTTGTTTCACTTCTTCTTGGTTGTTTCGTTCCTGCAAACCAAACAATCTTGAAAATTGTTCTTTCATTCCGTATTATACCACCTTAAAGTACTGGAATGCGTGTTAAAAAAAGCGTAATCTTTTAGAAAACGATTCTTCGATTCACAGACCGAGAGTGTTCAATTGATGTCAATGAACTCGTCGCATTTATAGAATACGCCAACTTTTTAAACATGCACAACAAGAAAAAAATTCTAAAACTGTGACGTTATCCGTTAGTTTGAGACTCTATGTATCTATCATTCCGCTTTCAATCGGCATTCCAATCGACGGCAATAAACGCATTCAAAGCTGCAAGCTTACGCCGTTGTTATGCTTAGCAAAAGGTTGCCAAAGCGGCTTTTTCAACCACAATAGAATTTATAAGTTTCCCAAACCTGAGGAGATACCAAATTCTATTTGGCGATAAAACCTGCCGCTGAACGCGGTCGCTCATCTTCGAAAGGCCTCGATAGAGGTTTTCTCATTGCGGTCGCGATTTGCCACGGTACACGGGCTAGTTCCGCTCTACCTATTACTATTATATATTCTCCAATCTATCCCCATTTTCCTGCCGAACAAATCGTGAAAAATAAATATTTCATGAGATGGAATGTTCCACGTGAAACATAAAGGTATGTCCGCTATCGCCGTCATACGATTGGCGATTTAAGCGGCATACCTGCTTTGCGGGGATATTTTGCGGGCGTTTTCTCCGTTTTCGTGATCAAGATGATATGGCGATCCGATTGTTCCACCGGCAATGTGAAAGGATAAACTCCCTTCAACTCTCCCTTTAATTCTTTGAAACTTCGTTTCGCTTCTCGAATTTCATCCGTTGGATCGGAGCCTTTCATTGCGGCAAATTGTCCCCCTTTTCGAGCAAAAGGAAGGCAAAATTCGTTCAATACCGACAAACGCGCAACTGCGCGGGCGGTCACAAGATCGAAACGATCGCGATAAGCGTCGTTACGCGCTACGTCTTCCGCCCTTCCATGAATGCATTCCACATCGTGCAATGTAAGCTGAGACGCAATATGCTGCAAAAATTGAATTCGTTTATTTAAAGAGTCGACGATGGTTACCTGGAGATGAGGAAAGCAAATTTTCAAAGGGAAGCTCGGAAAACCGGCTCCCGATCCAATATCCGCTATGGACTTCACTTCGTTCATATCGATGAAGAAGGAAAGAGAGACAGAGTCGAAGAAATGCTTCGTGTACACTTGCTCTCTTTCCGTGATGCCGGTTAAATTCATTTTTTCGTTCCACAAGACCAACTCGCGGTAATACGTTTCGAATTGTTCCAATTGCTCGTTACTTACGTCGATCCCCTGTTCGTGCAAACGTTGCTGGAATTGCAATTGTATCTGGTCCATCTTACGATCCTTTCGCTGCGGTCACGCGGTTATAATGCTCCAAGTAAACGAGCAGAATGGATATGTCGGCCGGATTAACGCCGGATATACGGGACGCTTGCCCAATCGAAATCGGGCGAATTTTGGCGAGCCTTTGTTTTCCTTCCGTCGCAATGCCGTGGATATCGTCGTAATTGATATCTTCCGGAATCCGTTTTTTCTCCATCTTTTTCAACCGTTCCACTTGCAATAACTGTTTTTCGATATATCCCGAATATTTAATTTGAATTTCGACTTGTTCCTTCATCTCATCGTTTAATTCGTAAGGAGAAGACGAAATGGACTCCAGATGAGCGTATGTGATCTCGGGACGCCGCAATAACGACATCGCGTCGCTCGTGTTTTGCAGCGGTGCGGACCCGAGTTCGGCAAGCAGCGCTTGGACTTCGGACGGTTGAATTTTCGTCGATTTCAATCGTTCGATTTCAAGCTCCACCCGGTTCTTCTTATCGATAAATGCAGCATACCGTTCTTCAGATATTAATCCGATTTCGTATCCGATCGGGGTGAGCCGCAGGTCGGCATTGTCATGTCTAAGCAGCAAACGGTATTCCGCCCGCGACGTCAATAGCCGGTACGGTTCGTTCGTTCCTTTCGTCACGAGATCGTCGATGAGCACGCCGATATATCCTTGGGAACGGTCCAGAATAACCGGTTCTTTCCCTTGTACTTTGCGTGCCGCGTTAATTCCCGCCATAATGCCTTGCGCTCCGGCTTCTTCATACCCGGACGTTCCGTTAATTTGCCCCGCCGTAAACAACCCGGGTACCAGCTTCGTTTCCAACGACGGCCACAATTGGGACGGTACGATGACATCGTACTCGATCGCATAGCCGGTACGCATCATTTCGACGTTTTCCAGACCCGGGACGGAACGAAGCATGCGCAATTGGACATCTTCCGGCATACTGGTCGACAGCCCTTGCACATAATATTCCGCCGTCGTCTTCCCTTCCGGCTCCAAGAAAATTTGATGCTTCGGCTTGTCGCTGAACCGGACGATTTTATCTTCGATCGATGGGCAATAGCGCGCGCCCGTCCCTTCGATCAATCCGGAAAACATCGGCGCCCGATGCAAGTTTTCGTTAATGATGCGATGCGTTTCTTCCGATGTATAGGTCAGCCAGCATGGCAATTGCTCGTTATCGGATGATTTCGTTTCATAAGAGAAAAATTTCGGATTTTCATCTCCTGGCTGAATCTCCGTCTTGGAGAAATCGATCGTATCCCGATGCACCCGCGGCGGCGTCCCCGTTTTGAAACGAACCAGTTCGAATCCAAGATTGCGAAGCGAATCGGACAGTTTAATCGACGGCTGCTGATTGTTGGGGCCGCTCTCGTACTTCAGCTCTCCCATAATAATTTTGCCGCGCAAATAGGTGCCCGTTGTGAGCACGACCGCTTTGCCGCGGTATTCCGCGCCCGTCTTCGTGCGAACGCCGACGCAATGTCCGTCTTCAACGATCAATTCCTCCACCATCCCCTGGCGGAGCGTAAGATTATCCGTCTTCTCGAGCGTTTCTTTCATCGTATGCTGGTACAGAAATTTATCCGCTTGCGCACGAAGCGCATGAACGGCCGGGCCTTTCCCCGTGTTCAGCATTCGCATTTGGATAAACGTTTTATCGATATTGCGGCCCATCTCGCCGCCCAAAGCGTCAATTTCGCGTACGACATGCCCCTTCGCCGGTCCGCCGATCGAAGGATTGCACGGCATGAACGCCACCATATCCAAATTTATTGTGAGCAGAAGCGTATTGCAGCCCATGCGGGCTGCCGCAAGCGCCGACTCGCAGCCTGCGTGGCCGGCGCCGATCACGATTACTTCATACTCACCGGCTGCATATTCTTTCATTCCATTGCCTCCTTTGCCATTTTTCTATAGAGGTTGTTCAAAAAGTCGACTTTTTCAACTCGCTTTAATCAATGATATCGACATGTTCGATACGGCATGTCGATTATTTGCCCAAACAAAATTGCGAAAAGATTTGATCGATCAATGAATCGCCGACCGCGTCGCCGATAATTTCGCCAAGCGACTCCCACGCGGAACGAACATCGATTTGAATCATATCGATCGGGATATGCTGTTCCGTCGCCTCATAAGCATCTTGCAACGAACGATGCGCTTTTTTCAATAGCGCAATATGGCGAACATTGCTGACATATGTCAGATCGTTCGATTCCACTTTACCGCTGAAGAAGATCGAGGAGATCGCTCTCTCCAAATCGTCCATCCCCTTCTGTTCGGCAATGGTCATCTGCACGATCCGGTCGTCGTTGAAATGGGCGCGAACCGTATCCAGATCTAATTTTTGCGGTAAATCCATTTTATTAATAATGACAATCACTTGTCTACTGCCGATTTGTTCGATCAATTTTATCTCATCTTCATTCAGCGGCTCGTTATGATTGAGCACCAACAAAATCAAGTCCGCCTCTTGCAGCGCCGAGCGCGATCGCTCCACTCCGATTTGTTCCACGACATCCGCCGTTTCCCGAATGCCGGCCGTATCGAGCAGTTTCAGGGGAATCCCGTTAATCGTCACGAACTCTTCGATGACGTCGCGCGTCGTCCCCGGTATATCCGTCACAATCGCCCGGCTCTCTTGGGCCAGCGCGTTCAACAGGGAGGATTTGCCGACATTCGGACGCCCGACGATGGCCGTCACAATTCCTTCTCTTAATATTCTGCCTTCATTCGCCGTTTTTAACAAATGCTCGATCTCGGCCATCACCGCCTGGCACTTCTCGCGGATAAAGGCGCTGGTGAGCGATTCCACGTCATGCTCCGGATAATCGATATTCACTTCGATGTGCGCCATCGTTTCGATCAACGTATGACGCAATTCGCGAATCCGTCTCGACAGCGTCCCCCCCACCTGCTTGAGCGCAATCGAAAAAGCGCGGTCCGATTTCGAACGAATCAAATCGATGACCGCTTCCGCCTGCGACAGATCGATGCGCCCGTTCAAGAACGCCCTCTTCGTAAATTCGCCCGGCTCGGCCAAACGAATTTCCAACTGCAGCAGCAAATCCATTATTTTTTTCACGGAAATGACGCCGCCATGCGAACTGATCTCGACCACATCTTCCATCGTGAACGAACGCGGAGCTCTCATCACCGTAACGAGCACTTCCTCGATTCGTTCGCCCGAATCGGGATCGACGATAAACCCGTAATGGACCGTATGCGTCGCCGCATCGGTCAATTTCGTTTTCGATTTGAATATGCGTTCCACCTGCGGCACCGATTCCGGACCGCTGACCCGAATTACAGCAATGCCCCCTTCCCCTACAGCCGTAGAGATGGCGGCAATCGTATCATGTGTCATATCATACACCTCTCATCTAGAAAAAAAGCAATGACTCTCGTAGAGGTTGTCCTAAAGTCCCCTTTGGATCACGATGCATGCCTGGAAGGTGACTTTTTGAACTCGCACTAATCATTAGAGTCATTGCATTCTATATTATTTCAACGTAATTACAACTTTGCGGTTTGGTTCTTCTCCGACGCTGTACGTTTTCACCTTCGGGTGATCCTGCAGCTTGGAGTGTATAATTTTCCGTTCTTGCGGCGACATCGGTTCAAGAACGACATCTTTCCGGTTCTTGATCACCTGTCCCGCCAAACGATCCGATAACGATTCAAGCGTCTTCCTGCGGCGAGCGCGAAATTGTTCTGCATCAAGAATGATTCGTAGATGGTTTTTGGAATAACGATTTGCGACAATGTTCGTTAAATACTGCAAAGAGTCCAGCGTTTGTCCGCGACGTCCGATCAACAATCCGAGATTGGATCCGGATATATTAAGGATCGTCCCTTCCTTCTCCGTCTGCTCTTCAATCGCGATGTCTACCTTCATCGATTGCGCCACTTCTTTCACAAACCGGATGGCTTCGTCCACCGGACGACGCTCAGCGGCCGATGAATCTTCGGGCGCCGGTTCCGGAATCGGTTCCGGGTCAGGCAGCAATGCAACTTCGACCTTCGCCTCTCGCGAACCGATCAATCCGAACAACCCTTTCGAAGGCTGTTCCAATACTTCGACGGTAACGCGATCTCTTGTCGTATTCAATTGGGCTAAACCGTTCCTTACCGCATCCTCGATCGATTTTCCTGATACAACGACTTTTCTCATTTCGCCGGGAGTACCTCCTTATCATTCGACCCTTTTCTATATAGAAAATAGTTCTGAACGATCGTAAAGATGTTGCTGTATACCCAATATAATGGAAGCGCGGCCGGAAACTGCATCGACATAATGAAGATGAGCACCGGGAATATAAAGAACATCACTTGCATCGGGCCGGTTGCTTGCGTCGGCATCATTTTCGATTGAATGAACGTCGTAATCGCGGCGATGACCGGCAAAATGAACAGATGATCCGGCGTGCCCAATTGCATCCATAAGAAGGTATGATCGCGAATTTCCGAATTCATATAGATCGCGTTATACAAAGCGATGAAAATCGGCATTTGCACCACCAGCGGCAAACATCCTGCGAGCGGATTGACCTGATGTTTCTGAAACAGCTTCATCGTTTCTTCCTGAAGCTTCTGTTGATCGTTTTTGTATTTATCCTGCAGTTTCTTGATTTCCGGCTGAATCGCCTGCATCGCTTTGGAACTGCGTACTTGTTTGATTGTCAAAGGCAATATGATCAATCGAACGATAATGGTTAGTAATAGAATGGATAATCCGTATTCACCGCCGAACCATTTTGCAAACGTGTCCAAAGCAAGCGAGAAATAATACACGACGTTTGCTTGCCAGAATCCGCCCTGTTTCATATCTTCCGTCGTCGTCGTTGTCGTCGTAGGCGTACAGCCCGCCAATGCGACAGCCGCCAGGACGACAAGCGCGATGATCAGTATCCATTTCCGATTCCGTTGCTTGTCCAGGAACAAATTTCAAAACTCCTCTCTTATCCGTCACGATTCCAATGTAAATATATCATATTTGGCAGAACAAAGAAACAGTCCGCCCAAGAGGTTGTCCAAAAAATAAACCGCCTAATTTCGACTTTCCCGGCGCTTCGTCAACGCCGCTTTTTTCAAGACATGCAGCACGCTCTTTTCCAGCTCCGCGTAAGACAGTCCGACCGCCCCTTTTCTTACAATAAAGACAAGGTCGACATGATCGGCGATCTTCGCCTCGTGCGCGCGCACGATTTCTTTCACCAGACGCCGCATCCGATTGCGAACGACGGCATTACCTATTTTTTTGCTGGCCGAAATGCCGACGCGAAACCGTTCGATTTCCGGCTTATGAAACCAGTAAACGACAAACTGGTAATTCGCAAAAGATTTCCCGTGACGGTATACCCGGGTAAAATCGGCCCTATTCCGCAAACGCAACTTTTTTTGCACGACAAACTCCCCAACCCGATGATGGAATGGACACGCAAGACGACCATACTTCAAGTATACGCAAGCGAATTGCGCGATAAACAAAATAACCTTAAAAATGGTGGATCTCTAAAGAGAATATGAAAAAAGACCACTTCAGTGGTCTATAAAGCCGTCTAAAAGTTCGAAGGTTATTCTTCGGCTTACGCGCTCAATACTTTTCTGCCTTTTTGACGACGAGCAGCCAACACCTTGCGGCCGTTTTTCGTGCTCATTCTTTTACGGAAACCATGAACCTTTTTACGCTTGCTCACATTCGGTTTGAAAGTCGGTTTCATCTATCTTGCACCTCCTCAAAGGGGAATCCCATTCATACTTCTGCATAAAACACCTTTTTACATTAAATCACGCCGGCCTTAAAAAGTCAACCGAAATGATCCTCCCGCTCTCTCGCAAAAAAACATGTAAATTCATCCACAAAAAAGAGCCTGTGAATAAAAAAAAGTGAAGAATGGCGATCATTGTCGAAATTTCAACAAGTTATAAACAATATCTTGTGGTGTAGATATTTCTTATACACAACCTATTGAATTTGTGGATAATATGCGCATTTCCGTTGAAAAACAAGCCTTCTTTTGCTATGATTAGATTACTTTTCGTTGTGAATAGATAGATTAATCCCCAAACTTATTAACAACCTGTGGATAACTTTGTGAACAAAATTCGATCCATCTCGATAATTCACTTTTTCGAAAGTTGAATTATGTGGATATATACCGCATCGTTCTTCAGATTTTCGACAATGATCGCCCATGGCTACGCCACATTTGAATATTAAAGGAGTTGACAATCTGTGGATAGCAGCCATACGAACGAACTATGGCAACAGATCTTATCTGGCATTCAAACCAAATTAAGCAAACCGAGTTTCGATACTTGGTTTAAAGCGACGAAGGCCGTCGAATTTACCGATTCCTCCGTTACGATCTCCGCACCGACAACATTTGCCGTGGAATGGCTCGAAAGCCGTTATACCAAGTTGGTCGCCTCGACGATTATGGAGTACACAGGGAATCAAGTCGAGGTCTTCTTTGTCATTGACGAGCCGAAGCATGCCGAGCCGGCCGCAGCGCCGTCGCAAGCGCCTCCTGCGAAACCTGTCGTCCACGACGAGCCGGCAGGCCATATGTTGAACCCAAGATATTTATTCGACACATTCGTCATCGGAGCCGGAAACCGTTTTGCCCATGCCGCGTCGCTCGCGGTCGCGGAAGCGCCGGCCAAAGCGTATAATCCGCTGTTTTTGTACGGAGGCGTCGGATTGGGGAAGACGCACTTAATGCATGCGATCGGACATTATATTTTGGAACATAACCCTAATTCGAAAGTGCTCTACATTTCTTCGGAGAAGTTCACCAACGAATTTATTAACGCGATCCGCGACAACCAAGGGGAAAGTTTCCGCAACAAATATCGCAATATCGACATTTTGCTGATCGACGACATTCAATTTTTGGCCGGGAAAGAGCAGACGCAGGAGGAATTTTTCCATACGTTCAACGCCTTGCACGAAGCGCGGAAGCAAATCGTCATCTCAAGCGACCGGCCGCCTAAAGAAATACCGACGCTCGAGGAGCGGCTGCGTTCCCGGTTCGAATGGGGGCTCATTACCGACATTCAACCGCCCGATTTGGAGACGAGAATCGCCATTCTTCGCAAAAAAGCGAAAGCGGAAAACCTCGATATCCCGAACGAGGCGATGATGTACATCGCCAATCAAATCGATACGAACATCCGTGAGTTGGAAGGCGCTTTAATCCGTGTCGTCGCCTATTCGTCTCTAATTAACGAAGACATTACATCCCATCTCGCGGCGGAAGCGCTCAAGGACATTATCCCTTCCGGCCGGCCGAAAATGATCACGATCCAACATATCCAGCAGAAGGTCGGAGAGTATTACAATCTGAAGCTGGAAGATTTCAAGGCGAGGAAACGAACGAGAGCCATCGCGTTCCCGCGTCAAATCGCCATGTACTTATCCAGGGAGCTGACCGATTACTCGTTGCCGAAAATCGGCGAAGCGTTCGGCGGCCGCGACCATACGACCGTCATTCACGCGCATGAGAAAATTAGCCAAACGCTGGAGACGGACGAGAACTTATATAAAATTATTAACAATTTAACCGAAAAAATTAAGAATCCGACAACTTGAAACGACGGTGAACAAATAAAAAGCCTATGCACAATCTATACACATGTGGATAGGCTTCCTTTATGAATGCTTCAAGGGCTTATCCACATATTCAGTGTGCCTACTGCTATTACTAATAAGATTTTAAAAGAATCATCTACTATATACGGGAGTTGAGTGTGACTGATACTCACAACAGGAACCGAGGAGTGAATTTTATGAAATTAACGATCTACAAAAACGAATTAAACGAAGCGATACAGCATGTTTCCAAAGCGATTACGAGCCGTACGACAATCCCGATCCTGCATGGAATCAAAATCGATGTCACGCATCAAGGCGTAACATTAACCGCCAGCGATACCGATATTTCGATTCAAAGCTTCATACCGCTTGAAGACGGGAAACGGACGATCGCCCGGATCGAAAAAACGGGAAGCGTTGTTTTACCGGCCAAGTTTTTTGTCGACATTATTAAGAAGCTTCCTTTGGAAGATGTCGAAATCGAAGTAAAAGAACATTTTCAAACGTTTATTCGCTCCGGCTCCACCGATATTCAAATGGTCGGGCTCGATCCGGAAGAATTCCCCGTCTTGCCGACGATTGAAGGAAATCAAACGATTACCATTAATGGGGATTTATTGAAAACGGTAATTAAGCAAACGGTGTTTGCCATTTCGACCAATGAAAGCACGCCGATACTGACAGGCATATTATGGACGCTGAAAGACAATGAATTGAAGTTTATGGCAACGGACCGCGTTCGGCTAGCCAGCCGTTCCGTCCGGCTCGACACGAATGAGGACGTGCAATTCAACAATGTCGTCATTTCGGGTAAAACGTTAAACGAGTTAAGCAAAATCGTGCCGGATCAAAATACGTTGGTTGAAATTGTCGTTTCCGATAATCAAGTTTTGTTCAAAATCGATCGCGTATTGTTCTATTCGCGCATATTGGACGGAGTATACCCCGATGTTTCTAAAGTTATTCCGCAAAACTACAAAACAGAACTAACTTTGGATACAAAAAAATTGACGGATGCGATCGACCGCGCTTATTTATTGTCGCGCGAAGAGAAAACGAATATCGTCCGCCTGATGACGAAAGAAGACGGTACGATCGAAATTTCGTCCAGCTCGTCGGAGCTCGGCAAAGTTACGGAGCAGCTTGATGTCAAGGAATTTACCGGAGAACCGCTCAAAATTTCGTTCAACTCCAAATATATGCTCGACGTATTAAAAGTCATCGACAGCGAATATATATTTCTAGGCTTCACGGGGGCGATGAGTCCGATTATTATTATTCCGAAGGAACATAGCGACAGCTTGCATTTAATATTGCCGTACCGTACGACGAACTAGATCGGCGGCTGCGGTCGGAAAGGAATTGCCGAGATGAACCAGGTTGAAATTCAAACCGAATATATTACGTTAGGACAGTTTCTCAAGCTGGCCGACTGTATCGCTACCGGGGGCCATGCCAAAGCGTTCTTGCAGGAAGGTACCGTTCGCGTGAACGGAGAGCCGGAAAATCGGCGGGGACGAAAGCTGTATCCGTCCGATATCGTGCATGTGGAAGGATGCGGCGAGTTTCAGGTCGTGCAAGGGTAAAGGACGGTCGGACTTGAACTGCAGGAGGCCGGGTTGTGTTTTTAAAACAGATCGACTTACAGCAATATCGCAATTTTGAGCGAGTGGAACTTCATACCGATCAGAAAGTGAATATATTTATCGGGCAAAATGCGCAAGGCAAAACGAATCTGCTGGAAGCGATTTACGTGCTGGCGTTGACGAAATCGCATCGCACCGGCAAAGACAAGGAACTGATCCGGTTTGAGGCGGACGCAGCCAAACTGCATGCGGCGATCGACAAAAAATACGGAGCTGTCGCATTGGATCTGTCCATTTCGCAGCAAGGGAAAAAAGCGAAAATCAACGGGCTGGAACAAAAGAAGCTGAGCAATTTTATCGGCGCGCTCAACGTCGTCATGTTCGCTCCCGAAGATTTGGAGATCGTGAAAGGCAGCCCGGGGATAAGGCGGCGTTTTCTCGATATGGAGATCGGGCAAGTGCAGCCCAGTTATTTGTACCATTTGCAGCAATATCAGAAAATATTGATTCAGCGCAACAACATGCTGAAACAAAACGGCGGGCATCAATCGGAATTGCTCGCCGTTTGGAACGAACAGCTTGCGGCAAACGGTGTTAAAATCATGTTGAAAAGGAAACAATTTATAAAAAAACTGCAACATTGGGCAACGACGATACACCATGGGATTACGAACGGGGCAGAATCGTTTTCGATGGCTTATTTGCCGTCCTTTCGCGCGGAAGAGGAAGATGAAACTGTTCTATTTGATCATTTTATGTTAAAGTTATCACAAATGAAGGAACAAGAGATGAGGCGCGGAATGACGCTTGTTGGGCCGCATCGCGACGACATGTCCTTTTATATTAACGATAAAGAAGTCCAGACGTACGGTTCGCAAGGCCAACAGCGGACGACGGCCTTATCGTTGAAATTGGCGGAGATCGAGCTGATTAACGAGGAAATCGGCGAATATCCGATTTTGCTCTTGGACGATGTTCTGTCGGAGCTGGATCAATATCGGCAAACGCAGCTTATCGAGACGTTTCAGAACAAAGTGCAAACTTTCATTACGACGACCGGCATAGAAAGCATTAACGCGAGCAAGTTGAAGGATGCCAATATTTATCATGTCCGGCAAGGGCATGTGATGCGTTAGGAGTGAAGCGCGGTGTATATACATTTAGGCGGAGAAAAAGTCATTCGCAGCTCGGAGCTTATCGCCATTTTCGATATTACGATTGAGAAATCGTCTAAATTGACGAAACAATATTTAGCGCATGCGCATCAACATAAACACGCGGAAATGATCGGAGAAGAAGAAGCGAAATCCATCGTCGTCACCAAAAGTAAAGTGTATTATTCGCCGATATCCTCCACAACGTTGAAGAAGCGGGCGAATTCCTTTACGGCGGGAGCGTAAACGGGATATGTTGCAACTGAATTTATAGAAGTAGGTGAAGGGCATGTCTTTGAATGAACATACGTATGATGAGAGCCAGATTCAAGTATTGGAAGGACTCGAGGCGGTTCGCAAACGTCCGGGGATGTATATCGGTTCGACGAGCGCCAAAGGGCTTCATCATCTGGTATGGGAAGTTGTCGATAACAGTATTGACGAAGCTTTAGCGGGATTTTGCGACAAAATCAGCATTATCATCCACCAGGACAACAGCATAACCGTCATCGATAACGGCCGAGGAATTCCGGTTGGGGAAAATGCGAAAATGAAACGTTCCACGCTGGAAGTCGTTATGACGGTATTGCATGCGGGCGGAAAATTCGGCGGCGAAGGGTATAAAGTGTCGGGCGGTTTGCATGGCGTCGGGGTGTCGGTCGTCAACGCGTTGTCGGAGCATCTGATCGTACAAGTCAAAATCAAAGGGCATATTTACCAGCAAGAATACCGCCGCGGCGTTCCGCAATACGATTTGAAAATTGTCGGCGATACGGAAGAAACGGGAACGATCGTACGGTTTAAGCCGGATCCCGATATTTTTACGGAAACGACGGAATACGATTACGATACGCTGATATCCCGCGTACGCGAATTGGCGTTTTTGAATAAAGGGATTGAGATTTCCATTCATGACGAACGAACGGATACGTCGAACACATTTAAATACGACGGGGGAATCATTCAATTCGTCGAATATTTGAACCGCAACCGCGAACCGTTGCATGAGACGCCGATCTATGTGGAAGGCGCGAAAGATTCCATTCAGGTGGAAGTGGCGCTGCAATACAACGATTCATACACCGAAAATATATATTCGTTCGCGAACAATATTAATACGCATGAAGGCGGAACGCATGAATCGGGCTTTAAGAGCGCTTTGACGCGCATTATTAACGATTACGCCCGCAAAACGAATGCGATCAAAGGCAATGATTCCAACTTGTCCGGGGACGACGTCCGCGAAGGCTTGACGGCGATTATTTCCGTCAAAATTCCGGAGCCGCAGTTCGAAGGACAGACGAAGACGAAGCTTGGCAACAGCGAAGTGCGCAGTATCGTCGAATCGTTCTTTGCCGAGAAATTCCAGGAGTTTCTGGATGAGAATCCGGCCGTCTCCAAGAAGATCGTGGAAAAAGGCTTGCAGGCGTCGCGTGCGCGCGAAGCTGCGCGCAAGGCGCGCGAACTGACGCGGCGCAAAAGCGCTCTCGAAGTCAGCTCCCTTCCCGGGAAGCTGGCGGACTGCTCGTCGAAAGACGCGTCTATCAGCGAATTGTATATTGTCGAGGGCGACTCGGCCGGCGGATCGGCGAAGCAAGGCCGCGACCGTCACTTCCAGGCGATTTTGCCGCTGCGCGGTAAAATTTTGAACGTAGAGAAGGCCAGATTGGACCGCATTTTGTCCAACGCGGAAATTCGCGCGATCATTACGGCGCTTGGCACCGGGATCGGCGACGATTTCGACCTGAGCAAAGCGCGCTACCACAAAATCATTATTATGACCGACGCCGACGTGGACGGCGCTCATATTCGCACATTGCTGCTGACGTTCTTTTACCGTTACATGCGGAAACTGGTCGAAGCCGGATATATCTATATCGCGCAGCCGCCGCTCTTCAAGATCGAACGCAATAAAGTCGTCCGTTACGCGGAAAGCGAGAAGCAGCGGGACGAGATTATCGCGGAATTCGGCGAGGGCGTCAAATTGAACATTCAACGCTACAAAGGTTTGGGCGAGATGAATGCCAGCCAATTGTGGGAAACGACGATGGATCCGGAAAGCCGGACGATGCTGCAAGTATCGATCGAAGATGCGATTGAGGCGGATACGCTGTTCGATACGCTGATGGGCGATAACGTGGAGCCGCGCCGCGATTTTATTCAACAATATGCGAAACATGTCAAGAATTTGGATATTTAATTTGAATTGTTCCTATCGTTCATAATGAGAGAAGATGGTTTCCCATCTTCTCTCAACTCTTTTTTCGAGGCTTGTAGCGCCCGTAATGCAGGGCATAACGGTACATTTTCCGGAATATTTTTTTGTTCTTCAGGTTGCGAAAGATGAACGGGTCCGGACAGGTGTTGACCTCCAGCACCCAAGGCTTGAATTGTTCGTCGATGGCTACGTCCAGTCCCAGCTCCTTCAGGCGGGGATACGATTTCTCCAATTGCCGGCCGACGGTTACTCCTAGTATTTTCAGCTTTTCGGCCAACTGTTTTTTTTCCGCGGGATTCAGATGCGACGACATTAACTTGGAGAATGAGAGCGGTTTACCGCCGCTGTGGTAATTGGTCACCACTTTCTGCGGCGCAGCCAACCGCCCGATGATCCCCGTCGTTTCCCATTCATCTTGCAAATTTTTTTGTACCATGACGCGAATGTCGAAACGGCGCTTGCGATGCTTCAACAAATGAATGCCGCGCTGGACGATGTACGGTTTGCCTCGAGTTTTGGGCATAAGAGACAGGTACATTCGCTCATAGGACGCAAAGTTTTTCGATTCCGTACCAACGTGGTAACGATAATGATCGGCGCCCCCGCTTTGGCCCGAATGTTTTTCCACCAGCATGACTCCGATGCCGTACGTACCCCGTACCGGCTTCACATACACCATGTTGTATTGATCCAGCATCGATTTTAAAGATGCGGCATTCATTTTGCGCGTCTCCGGAATACAGTTTTGCAACTTGCTATTCTTTAGCAGCGTCTTTGTTTTGGCCCATTTGCTGAATACCCGCTGAATAGCCAAAGCGATCAACCTTTCGCTTAGAATTAATTCACGAAGGACAGAAAAGGAATTGAGTGGTATAATAAATCTGTTGTGCGTGTTATCTCATGGTTCATAGTATGTAGAACGAGGCGATTCGGAAGTAGGCATACGTTTAATTGTACTTGTTTCGTGAAAGTAATATAATGAATGTTAGCGTAAATATAGGAAAAACCGGCATTTTTGATATAAAAGCATAAACGCTTTATTGAGGAGGTCCATCATGGCAGAGGAAAAAAGCTCGCAAATTAAAGATCGCGATATTGGCGTAGAAATGCGCGATTCTTTTATGAGTTATGCAATGAGCATCATTGTAAGCCGGGCATTGCCGGACGTTCGCGACGGACTGAAGCCGGTGCATCGCAGAATTTTGTACGCGATGTCGGAACTCGGCATGTCGCCGGACAAGCCTTATAAGAAATCGGCGAGAATCGTCGGCGAAGTCATCGGTAAGTATCATCCGCACGGCGATTCGGCCGTCTACGAGACGATGGTGCGGATGGCGCAGGACTTCTCGCTTCGATATATGCTGGTGGACGGGCACGGCAACTTCGGCTCGATCGATGGAGATATGGCTGCGGCGATGCGCTATACGGAGGCGCGTCTTTCGAAAATTGCAATGGAAATGCTGCGCGACATCAATAAGGAGACAATCGACTTCGCTCCGAACTATGACGGAGAAGAGCAAGAACCGGTCGTGTTGCCGGCGCGTTATCCGAACTTGCTTGTGAACGGCGTCTCCGGGATCGCGGTCGGAATGGCGACTAATATTCCGCCCCATAACTTAGGGGAAGTCATTGACGGCGTCCAGGCGTTAATCCGCAACCCGGATCTTACGCCGCTGGAGATGATGGAATATATTAAAGGCCCCGATTTCCCAACGGCCGGCTTTATTCTCGGGCGCGAAGGCATTCGCCAAGCATATGCGACCGGACGCGGCACCGTCACGATGCGGGCGCGGGCGACGATTGAAGAGTCGGGCGGCAAAGCTCGCATCATTGTGCACGAGCTGCCTTATCAAGTCATTAAGGCGCGTCTCGTCGAGAAAATCGCCGAGCTGGTGCGGGAGAAGAAGATCGAGGGCATTACCGATTTGCGCGACGAATCGGACCGCACGGGCATGCGAGTTGTCATCGAACTGCGCCGCGACGTTAATCCGAACATCGTGTTGAACAACCTGTACAAACATACCGCCATGCAATCCAATTTTGGCATTAATATGCTGGCGATCGTGAATAACGAACCGAAAATTCTGAATCTGAAAGAAATGTTAAGCCATTATTTGCAGCACCAGATTGAAGTGATCCGCCGCCGCACCGAATTCGATTTGAAGAAAGCGGAAGCGCGGGCTCATATTCTCGAAGGGCTGCGGATTGCGCTCGATCATATCGACGAAGTGATTGCATTAATTCGTTCGTCGAAATCGGATGAGGAAGCGCGCGAAGGGCTGATGGGACGGTTCGGTTTAAGCTTCGATCAAGCCCAAGCGATTCTCGACATGCGTTTGCGCCGGTTGACCGGATTGGAACGCGAGAAAATCGAGAGCGAATATGCGGAATTGTTGAAAAAGATCGAAGAATATCGCGCGATCTTGGCGAGCGAGCAATTGGTGCTCGACATCATTAGCGAAGAGCTGAACGAGATTAAAGAGAAGTTCGGGGATGAGCGCCGCACCGAAATTACGGTCGGCGAAGAGAGCATTCTCGATGAAGATTTGATTCCGCGCGAGGAAGTTATCGTAACGATTACCCATACCGGTTATATCAAACGATTGCCTTTGAATACGTACCGCAGCCAACGCCGCGGCGGCAAAGGCGTCATGGGAATGGATACGAAGGATAACGACTTCGTCGAGCATTTATTCGTGACGAACTCGCATCACTATCTTATGTTCTTCACGAATAAAGGAAAGGTGTACCGGATTAAGGCATACGAAATTCCGGAATTAAGCCGGACTGCCCGCGGAACGCCGATTATCAATTTGATTCAGATCGAGCAAGGAGAAATGATCAATGCGGTCATTCCCGTGGAGCAATTCGAAGCGGATAAATTCCTGTTCTTCGCGACCCGCCACGGAATCGTCAAGAAAACGCCGCTCGACGATTACTCCAACATTCGCAAAGTCGGTCTGATTGCGATTACGCTGCGCGAAGAGGACGAGTTGATTGGCGTCAAACTGACGGACGGCAATCAAGAGATCATCATGGGTACGAGTCAAGGCATGTCGATTCGTTTTCCGGAGAAGGACGTGCGTTCGATGGGACGCGGCGCTTCCGGGGTGAAAGGGATCGCCATCGACGACGACGATAAAGTGATCGATATGGATGTCGTGCAGCCGGATCAAGACGTATTGATCGTTACATCGAAAGGGTACGGCAAGCGGACGCCGATGTCCGAATACCGGATCCAAAGCCGCGGCGGCAAAGGGATCAAAACGATCAATGTCACCGAGAAGAACGGGCCGGTTGTCGGGCTGAAGGTCGTTCAGAATGACGAAGACCTTATGATTATTACGGAGTCCGGAACATTGATCCGTATGAGCATGAGCGGCATTTCGACCATGGGCCGCTACACGCAAGGCGTCAAATTGATCAACATTCGCGAGGAAGATTCCGTAGCGACGGTTGCGCGCGCGGATAAGAGCGAAGAAGAAGATCAAGATGCGGAGCAATCCGCATTGGACGGCAGCGCGGCGGTTGAAGGAACCGAATCCGATGCGGACGGACAACAAATCGCCGACCCGTCGGCGGATGACGAACAATAGCTAGCGTTTTATAGGGACATGGGCATTTTCCTTGATCGGTGAGGAAGATGCCCATTTTCATCGGTTCATGCCTTTTTTATTTTTCGTATTGACGGGTTCAGCCAGCAGGATTTGCCGAAAATGTGATGAATATATGACAAACATAGGTTGATTTTAGGAGTTGTTTAACGCGTATGGCTCAATTATTATTATCCGAATTGAAACCCGGCGATACGATTGCGGAAGACGTGCATAGTCCGCTAGGCAGCGTCCTTTTTCAGAAGGGAAGAGTGATTAGCAGTCGCGACTTGGAAATTCTCGAAGCCTTTCTGGTCCGAACCGTTTCCGTCCAAAGAGAAGGGGAGGCGACGGTCCAAGAAGATGATTTGCAACCGGCGATGGAAGGAAGAGCGCCAGCGATTGCCGAATCGTTCCAAAGCGAGTACGACCAGACGATTCTTCTCGTCAAACGGGCGTTTTCGTCCGCCTTGGCGGGGGATATCCCGATTATCGAATTGCGGAAACGACTGGAGTCATTGTTCGCGAGAATATCGGAATACAATATTTTGACATTCATGCCCGAACAAGCAATGGAAGAAGACTACATGTATCATCATGCGGCGCTATCCGCTTTAACTTCTTATTTATTGGCCAAATGGGTGGGGCTCGGGCCTAAGGATTGGATGCAAGTCGCCCTGGCCGGATTGCTGCACGACATCGGAAATATGCGGATCGATCCGGCGATTATAAGCAAGCCCGCGTCATTAGCGCAGGAAGAAGAGCGGGAAATGAGAAATCATACGAAGTACGGTTATCAACTGTTGAAAAATATAACCGCCATTAATGACGGCGTGAAATTGGCGGCGTTGCAGCATCACGAGAAAGTGGACGGTAGCGGATATCCTCTCGGGGTTCAAGGGGATAAAATCCATCCCTATGCGAAAATCGTCGCCGTGGCCGATATTTATCACGCCATGACGTTGAATCGCGCTTATAAGAAGAAACAATCCCCTTTCACGGTGCTTGAGCAGTTATCGAAGGAGTCGTTCGGCAAATTGGACGCCAGTTATGTTCAGACGTTTATTGTGAAAGTAACGCAGTTTCAGAACGGGGCTCTTGTCCGGCTGAATAACGGCCGACTGGGAGAAATCGTATTTACCGACCGCAGCCACCCGACCCGGCCTTGGGTGTCCATCGACGGAGACATTTTTAATTTGGCGTTGGAGCGGGATTTGATGATCGAGGGCATCATTCGGAAATAATTACAACGGTATAAAGCTGGACTTTTCGTATCAAACTGTGGTATATTCATATTCCTGCTTTTACGGGAGCGGGGAGTGGATTGCAACAGTTTTTTTGTTTGTAAATAAAGAATTGTTATTAACAAAAAATTCTTGCAAAAAAACTCTTGCAATTTATAGATTGAATATGTTATATTATTTAAGTCGCCGCTGAACAAGAGCGGAGATGAGCAAAAAAATTTGTTCTTTGAAAACTGAACAACGAGCGAATTAAGCAACAATAAATGAGAACGACAAGTTCTCGTCAGCAACGAAATTTTGAGCTATTCGGCTCTTTCATATTCGGTTTTATCGGTTCTGCCGATGGAACCGACCAGATTATATCTCAACATCCCGTTCCGGGCCAAGAGAATAATCGTTTTCATGGAGAGTTTGATCCTGGCTCAGGACGAACGCTGGCGGCGTGCCTAATACATGCAAGTCGAGCGGAGTTCGTTTTGTAGCTTGCTACGAAGCGAACTTAGCGGCGGACGGGTGAGTAA
>NZ_JAHLPR010000012.1 GCF_018918005.1 Paenibacillus sp. MSJ-34
AACTTCATAGTAAGCGCCTCCTGATAGGTTTTTAGGGCTCTAGACCCGTCACACCCCTATCATACGAGGCGCTCCTGTTTTTTTCAAAGGCCATTTCTTAGCCTACACAGGAATGTTTAGCGCCAAAGCTCCAAAAGAACGGCGAACGGCAGTTGGAAAAGGAGACTGGTTCCGTCTGTAAAGGACCAGTGTGTTGAGAAGGATTTTCCGTCGACGTCATATCGGACTTCGTTACTACGCCAATATGATCTAGGAAGACTTCAAGAAAAGCGATTCATCCGCAAGGACCTTTGATGCTAACCCCGCTTTCTCCACAAAAAAAGAGCCTACGAAAGGCTCTTTGGCAGAAGAAAACTCCCATTTTGCGCTAGTTTATGCGGAGTCCCCCTACGCAGTGTTAATCTGTGCGTAGTTCACCTATTTTATTTAGAACAGTTTCTCGGAAATGGCCTTGGCCGTTACTTCTCTAAACTTCAAAGCTTCGTCTTTCATTTGCAACGAGACGGCGACATTCAAAATGTCGATGACGGCCAGCTGCGATATTTTGGCGGAAAGCGAGCTGCCTTGCAGCGGGTTTTCCCTGGCGATCATTAACAGGACGATATCCGCCACTTTCGTGATCGGCGAACGGGCGTTGCTTGTAATGGCGACGACGGTGGCTCCCGCTTTTTTGGCCAGGGTCAAGTTTTCGATCGTGTCCTTGGTGCTGCCGGAGATCGATATGCCGACAGCCACGTCGTCTTTGGTCATCAGAGCCGCTTCCATCGCTTGAAAGTGCGTGTCCGTCTTGGCGCTGCTTTGCTTGCCTATTCGGGAGAAACTGTGCGCCGCTTGCATTGCCGTCAGCCCGGACGAACCGACGCCGAAAAAACAAATGCATCGGGCCCGATGCAACGCATCGATCGCCTTGCCTAACTGTTCCGAAACGGCCAGTTCTCTCGTCTGCTCCAAAGTGCGGATATGGTTGGCGATAATTTTTTCATTCAACGCGGTAGAATCGTCTTCTTCCGTAACTTCCTGATGCAAATGATCGATCGGTTTCACCAAATCTTGCGCCAAGGATAATTTGAAATCTTGAAATCCTTGAAATTTGAGCTTCCGGCATAAGCGCAGCACCGTCGTTTCGCCGACGTCGGCTTTTTCCGCCAGTTCGGTTACCGAGTGATAAATAATGTCGGAGGCGTTATCCAAAATATATTGCGCCACTTTTTGTTCCGCTTTGGTTAGTCCGTTCAGATGACTTTGTATGTTCAGTAAAGTTTTCCCCATCCCTTGTATGGTCGACAAGCGCAAAATCCCCTTTCCATCTCCCGATCGATAGAATGTAATCTTCTTTTTAAATGATTTAGAAGGTTGATTCCTTCTATTTTATTTTATCGATATCATGCGAAATAGGCAAGGACAAGACTTATGCGAGTTCCGATACATGATGGATCATGCCGTCGTAAGCTGTAATAATCCCGTGCGGTTCGAAAATATTGCTTAAATCGTCATGCATCAAGCCGATGTTATGCGAAAAGTGAGTCGCGATCATTTGACTCCCCGGATGAAATATGCCCTCGCGCCGGAAAATGTCTTGGATCTCCACGACAGCCTCGATGTTCAAATGATTGCGGCGTTCAGGCAGGAGTCCGTTCGTGCAGTCCATAATCGCCAGGTCGATGGTCCGCCCTTGGAGGAAGGACCAGGTTTCGTCGGGAAACCAGCCGGTATCGTGGCCGTACAATATGCGTTTGCCGTTTCGTTCGATATAGAGAAGAAGGCAAGTCTCCATCGGATTGTGATCGGCCGGAAGCGGCGTCACGCGCGCCGTCTTCGCTTCTACCGCCGCAAACGGGACGATGCGCTGAAAGCGAAAGCAGGTTTCGTTACGCTCCAGATGTTCGGTCAAGAGCCGCATCGGCATATCGTGGCCGTAAATGTTGAGCGGGTGAGCGGGTTCGCTGGCGAATACAGGCATGCGCATTCGGATATCGTCTGCATATAAATGATCGTGGTGCGTGTGGGTAATAAAAAGGTCTTCCACCCGGGCCAAATGGTAACGGTCGCGCAGAACATGGTAATACGTATCCGGCGGAAAATCGATTTTTAATACATCGTCAATCGTGACGGAAGTGCGCGTTCGGATGTTTTTTCCGCCCAATTCAATGGCCTTCATACAGTGTTCGCAGCGGCAAAACAAGCCGGGAAAGCCCTCGGCGGCCGCCGTTCCGTGAAAATGAATTTTCATGAATAAAATTCCTCCTGTCTTACCCTTTGACGGCGCCGACCATTCCGTTAATAAATTGTTTTTGCAAAATCAAGAAAATGACAATGATCGGAATGATGGAAATAATGGTTCCGACGGCGATATAAGCGAAATTAAAGGAAAGCGAGCCCTGCAAATACGAAAGCGCGGGAGCAAGCGGGTACTTCTTCGGATCGTCAAGCACGATAATCGGCCATAGGAACGAATTCCAAAAAGCCATAAAATCAAAAATGAGGACGGTGGAAATCGTCGGTTTAATCATCGGAATCATAATGTTCCAAAAAATGCGGAACTCGCCCGCTCCGTCCACTCGCGCCGAGTCCTCCATTTCACGCGGAATGGTAATAAACGCTTGACGCAGCAAAAAAATATTAAAGACGCTAATGGCCGACGGAAGGACAACGCCCGTCATCGTATTGTACAAGCCCAGCTTGTTGATGGTTAGAAAGTTGACGATCATTCCCGCCGCGTTAGGCAAGATCATGGTGCTGATAATCGCATAAAAAATAAAATTGCGTCCGCGGAAACTCATGCGCGCAAGCGGATAGGCGGTAATGAGGCAAAATGCGATGTTCAAACCGACTCCCGCCGCGGTCATCACGACCGTATTCCACATGTAATTCCAGAGCGGCATAATATCGAAAACTTTAATATAGTTCTCGAATGTAATCGGATTAGGTATGAATTGAGGCGGAAACGCGTATAAGTTTTCTCCCGTTTTGAGGGACGTGGACAAGAGCCACAGGAAAGGCCCTAAGCAAATCAACGCCGCAATGATCATTAAAATATAAAGAATGAACGCACCGATTGCTTTTCTCGCGGAGATCGGACGGCGGCGCGGCATCCGGTTCGCTCTAACTGCGGAGGACGGGGACATATTACTCATAGTACGACATGCCTCCCTTTCGATTGAATCTGAACGACAGGATCGTAAAAATCATAATAATCAGCGAAACGATCAAACCGACTGCGGCCGCGTAACCGAAGTTAAAGTCGATAAAGGCGAGTTTATAGGTATACACTCCGGTGACCAATGTCGCGCCGGCCGGGTCTCCTTTCGGCCCGAACATGACGAAGATTTCGTCAAAGACGCGCACGGCGCCCATGACCGACATAATGGTACAAACCAAAATGAACGGCTGCAACAACGGAATGGTAATGCTCCAAACGACGCGCCAGCGACTGGCGCCGTCGATCCGCGCAGCTTCCTGCAATTCGGCAGGAACCGATTGCAGTCCGGCGAGATAGATCATCATATAGTAGCCAAGCCCTTTCCAGACGGTAACGCCCATGGCGGCGAACAAGGCGACGCTCGGCAGCGCCATCCACGAAATGGGTTCATGGATCACGCCCAATGATTGCAAAATATAGTTTAGAACCCCTTTTTCCTCGTAAACCCATTTCCAGGCGATCGCCGCTGCAACCATCGAAGTTACGACCGGAATAAAGTAAGCGACGCGAAAGAAATGAACCCCGCGCAGCTTGTTATTGACGAGCACTGCCATGAGTATGGCTAAAATCTGGATGACGGGCACACAGATAACATAGAGCAGCGAGTTTGTGAGGGCCTTCCAGAAATCCGGGTCGCCAAACATCCGGTTGAAGTTGGCCGCACCAACCCATTTTGTGTCTTCAATGACGGAATAATTGGTGAACGCAAGCGGCAATCCGTAAATGATCGGATAAAAGGTAAAGACAAGCAGCACGACGATCCCCGGGGCAAGCATGGCATAGGAAAAAATTAAGCGTTTTTTTCTTAAATTCGTAATTGTAGCTTTCGCCACAATGCATCACCCCTTGCTTATTTTGGTTGACAAAGGGTGAGTACAGGCTCACCCTTTGCGCGTTATCGAAGATTCGATTCACCTATTCCTCGGCCAACACTTCATCCAACTTGGCCTGCATATCCGTTTCGGCTTTTTGCAGCATTTCCTCCGGCGTTAACTTTCCAAGGAGCATTTCCTTCCAATATTTCCACAGGAATTCGAGGATTTCGCTTTCTTTATTGACGCCAAGCGTAAAGTCGATGGCTTTATCGGTTTGCGTAGCGGTAATTCTTCTCGCCACGTCCTCCGGTTCGTTGCTGTCTCCCTCCGTAAAGAACGGATCTTTGGCCGCTTCCTTGGTAGAAGGCAAAATGTTGACGATCTTGGCGAATTCCAATTGCGACTCGTCGTTGGTTATAAAATGAGCGAACAGAATGGCTTCTTGATGATGCTTGCTCATCGTCGGAACGACGACATTCATTAAGCCGCCGTGAACTTTGCCGTCCGCCGAAACGGTCGGGATGGGAGCGACCACCGTTTTATCGTACACATCCTTGGCATTGGTCTTGATCCGATTCAAAAATTGCGAACCGGTCACAAAGGAGGCGATTTGCCCGCCTTGATATTTGTCGGTCGCGTACCCCGCATCGGCCGTTATGCTCTCTTTGGGCACGATGCCTTGATCGTACAGATCTTTATTCCACTTGGCCCATTCCAGCGCTTCGGGCGTATTGACGACGATTTTGGTTTTATCTTCGTTAATAATCGGCACCCCGCGCAAGAACATATCGATCGGCGGATTATAAATAGGTACGAAGCCGTATTTGCCTGTCTTTTCTTTAATGACAATGGCATGTTCTTTCATCTCCTCCCAGGTGGAGGGCGGCCTGTTCGGATCCAGGCCGGCGGCCTCGTAGATCTCCTTGTTTAACGATAAGACGCCAAGGCCGTAGTACCACGGGAAAGCATAGATGCTTTCGCCGATTTTGGCCGAGTGAAGCAGCGATTCGAAATAGATCGATAATTGCTCTTCGGTGGCTTCCTTTTTCAAATCGACCAGAGCGTTCTTATCGGCTAACTTGAGCGCCATGCCCGTGTTTAAATTGACGACATCCGGCGATTGATTCCCGGCGATCGAGGCAAGCAATTTATTCTCCATCGAGCCGTAGGGGAGATCGGTCCAGTTTACGGTAATGCCGGGGTTGGCGTCTTCGAATTTTTTAATTCTGCCTTTGATGTAATCGTCGAAGGTAGGGCTTAATGAAATCGTCCAAAAATTGATCGCTACCGGGCCGCTCTCGGCCTCCTGCCCATTTTCGTTCGTTTTGGAGCCGCCGCAGGCGGCAAGCATGGAAAGCATCAGCGAAACGGCAAGCAGCAAAGCGGTTATACGCAATGTTTTACTCATTTCATTTCTCCCCTCTTTCACTCTCAATGGTATTAATTAATGTAATGAACGGTTCGAAGGAATCGCTGTAGAGCGACGACGGCTTCCCCACGGGATACGTGCGATTGCGGCGCGATCGTACCGTCATCCCTTCCCTGATAAACGCCGGCCTCAACCATCACGGCAACGGCAGCTTGAGCCCAGGCTGCAATCGCCTGGCTGTCCGCGAATGTTTCCAATGGAATCGGATTGGCCGAAGCCGCTCGAGCGGGCGATGTCCCTGCGAAGTCGAACGCTCTTGCCATCATCGCCGCCATCTGCTCCCTGGTGACAACTTCATCCGGCCGGAAAGAGCCGTCCGCAAAGCCGTTGACGATTCCCGCTTTCGCGGCGGAGTCAACCGCTCCCGCAAACCAGTCCGTCCGCTGCACGTCGCTGTACGCCGACAGTTGCCCAGCGGCGTCCGCACCGCTGGCCGCGGCCGCTCCCGTCCCATCCGTTAGGCCCAGCGCGCGGACGAGAAGGGCGGCCAATTCCGCTCGCGTCACCTTGGCGTTCGGGGCGAAGGAACGGTCGTCAACGCCTTGCACGATCCGTTTGGAAGCCAGCCGCTCGATTTCCGATTGCGCCCAGTGTCCCGCAGTGTCGGGGAACGTTTCGGCGCTTTGGATGACAGCGTAACGGCCGCTCGTATTGCGCATGATCTCGACGATCGTCTTCCCGTCTTTCACTCGCAGGAACGATGGAACGAACGAAAGTTTCCCGCTTGGATCGACGGCAACCGCTGTCGCGGTGTCGGTATCGAGCGGACGATGTACAATGATCGTATGCCCGATCAGCGGATCGCGCAGATCGTCGATTGCGGCGATCTCCGCACCGTCGCTCTCAATAACGAGCGCAAATTCATAGATTTCGCTCGCAAATCCGCCTCCGTTCACCGCGGGCCGTTGTTTGCTCTTATGGATGACAACATAAAGCGCCGCGTCCTTCTCTTGCTCTTGTTCGCCCCATTGTTTGACTTTGCCGTCGATCCCCTTCAAGCCCAGCGGGAATTCAAATACGGCATCCGTCGTCCTTAGCGAAATCAACGCCTCTTTGTTCCGGTTCGCTCCCGCGAGGAAAGATGCCAGCGGAATGCCGAGTCTGATCGTGTCGGCCTCATCGTCCAACTCCGTTACGATCCGCTTCCCGTTCCCGCCGTCGAGCTTATCCAGCCCTTCGCGCAGCGCATCGGCATGCAGCAGATAGGATGTCTCCGTCTTGCCGTTCGCATCGGTCCTGGATACGGTGAGCGCGCTGTCTTTCATCAGCACGCCGTCCGTATGGGAAACGGTATATTCCGCTTTAGAGCCGGCTGCGGGAGCCGACGGCGAAGTTGTCGGCGTTCCGTAAGATACCGACCCTCCGGATCCTGAACCCGTGCCCGGCTTCGGCTCGGACGGCGTTCCGGGATCGACCGGTTCCAATGACTGCCCTGTTTTGGCAGCGTATACATCTAACATATACTCGATAAAGTCCAAATCGTGCTCGATGCGTTTCTTCACTTCGGCATGGACCGCATGGTTATCGGCGATCAGGCTGCGGATCTTGGTCACGCCGGATTTCGCGCCGATCGCGTTCTCCAGTTTCATTTCATTCGTTTGCTTCAACCCGGCCGCAAGGGTGCTCGCAATATCGGCGACAGATTTGGCGGCTTCCGGACTCATGCCTTGGTAAGGAACATAGATTTCATCCGTTTTACGCGCCAATTCCTTAAACATAAGCGATACAGGTTCGGTCTTGCGATGATCCGGCGAGATCGCCGGTTCGCGATGCGACCCCAATTTGACGATATCGCCGTAGCCTCCGTAGAAAAGCGATTCAAACTCGAAAATTCCCGTTCCGGCCGAACCGTGTCGATTCACTTGGTCCAACTGATCCATCAAGGCCGTATGCGTCAAGTTGATAAAGGTTCCTACCGCCGAAGTGCTGAAGCTTTTATTTTTAGCCAAGTCCAGCGTTTTTTCCAAATCGTCGACAACAACGCTCCAATCCGGCATATACGACATATGGAACGTGTTATCGAGCAAATTGTTGTCAAGCCAATTCTCTACTTCTTGATAATGCGTGTACGGCGCTTCGTGATAATTAGGCCATACGGCCGCAGTAATTGTAATATCCGGTTTCAACGCTTTCGCTTCATGCACCGTGCGTTCGATAAAGGAATTGATCGCATCGATTCGAAAGCGGACCCACGCATCCCATTTCTCGTCGCCCGGGAAAACCTCGGCGGGATCGACGCCATGCTCTTGTTTAAACGCTTGCCGCGTATAATCCTCATAGCCGTAATCCTTGGAATAGTCGGCCGGCGAACCGGGATAACGTCCGTAATCATGATGAAGCCCGTCAATATCGTATTTGCTTAGCAATTCTTGATAGACTTCCGAAATAAATTGTCTGGCCCCGGGATCGACCGGATTCAGAGAAAGCCCCGTTTGATCCGGTGACGGTTGAATGACCGCTTCTCCCCCCGGTTTGATTTCCCGCGTGTACATCAGCCATTCCGGATGCTTCTCCAATACGGGCGCGCCCGGTAATATAAAGAAGTTATGCACCCACGCATGGATTTCAATGCCGCGTTTATGCCCTTCCGTTATGTAGGCATCCAAGACGTCGAACCCTTTGTTGATCGGATTCATCGCCGTAAGCGGATGTTCGGTGGCAAAGGAAGCGTATCCGTTCCACCATGTTTCCAAATAGATCGCGTTAATGTTCACGGCTTGAATCCGGTCCAAATGATCGATTACCTGTTGGAGATTGGTCTCCTTCGGACGGAGCCATAGCGCACGATGATCGACCTTGCGCGATTCGAACGTTAAGTAATAGGCTTCGGTCGTCAACCGGTTCAGTTCGTCCAATCGCGCCCGCTCACCCTCCAACCCTTCTTCCGCAGCCGCTTCTTTAATTTGCCGCAGCAGGGTTTGCGCTTCGGAGATGGCGCGCTCGATTCGTTCGTAAGGCACGTCCAAAAACTGCAATTTTGCCGCAGCCGCTTTTTGGCTCACGGTTTCTATATCGATTTCGGCCCGTTCCAGGTAAGACTCCGGCGTTAAGATGACGATCGCTTGTTTTTTCTCCGGGCGAATCGTCACCTTCGACCCGATGGCCGCATGCTGAACAAGCCAGGTGTTGTATTTGCCGTGTCCGGACAACACCATGCCGCCGGGCGGAATAACGCTGTCATTGCCTCCGTTTTTAACGACATAGCCTTTGTCGTTCACGACAACTTCATTGCCGTAACCGTTCGTCCCCGTCGTCTCCCGGCCGTATCCTTCATCGTAAATAATCAACTGGTCGGCGCCGCGGAATCCGCCGTACGGTTTGTCGTTCTCCTCGTCCCAACCTGCCGGATTATCTTCCTTTACCTTCGGATTGTAGGCGTCATACGTTGCTTTGCTCGCTTGATAGGTGAATTGCTCTCTCACTAATTCCACTTTGTCGCCGGCTTCCAATTTTCCGTTTAATTGATTGTAAATCGGGTGCCCTTGATGGATCGACACGACATATCCGTTGGCGGGAATAGGCGTATCGTTGGGTTGGCCGTTGAAATTCGTTACCTGAGTCACAATACCGTCTGCATAAGCGAACTCCATACCCCAGGCGTTGCGTTTCGTCGATGCGCCAAACGTAGGATCGAACAGCACAACGTCGCCGGAGCCCCGTTCGGAGTTGAACTTGGTAATCCCGAGATAAACTTTGCCCGCCGCCGCGCTGTCAATCGCGACGTAATTGGAAGGCAGCGTTAGAATCTCGACATTGACGGTTGCGATGGAATCCCCTACGTTGAGATCGCCCACCGTTTCCGCCGCGCCGCCCGCCAAAGAAAGCACATACCCTGTTGTCGGAATGCGGGTTCCTTTATCGCCTTGCGTATTCTTGAACACAACAACGTCGTTGACAACGATATATTCGACCGTGTCGGCCGTAAAGGAAGGCGTCGCTTTCCCGTATTCAAGCGAGTAAATGGCGATTCCGTTATCGAGCGACTCAGCCGGATTCACCCCGTCAATGGCATGCTCGGTCCCGTTTTCCAACAGAATCTTCGACCCTGTAATCGGCTCGGGCAACGCGACTCCGCTCATGACGATCTCGTCGTTTACGCGTAAATTCGCGTTCATAAATGCCGCTGCCGCCCCGTGGCCGAGCAGAATAAAGCCGTTTACGGGAATATCGAGCGCCTCTGCCGGACTGCCGTCGACTTTGGATACGATTGTGCGGATAAGGTAATTGCCGCTGCCGTCTTCGACGTCGACAACCGCCGCCACCCACCAAGGCAGTATTGTAACTTGTTTCTCATGATAGTCGCGCGTAAATAGGAAAAGCTTGTCGGCTTCCAAAATGTCAGCGTTTACATCATTGATCGAAATAGATTGTCCGTTGGATGCCGTAACCGTCGGAATGTCCGCATCTGCGGGATCTCCGGAAAGCTTGCTCTCGTCAACGGCCGTCTCCCCATCCTCATATACCGCTTCCGTAACCGACTCGTTGTCCGGCGCGTCCCCTCCCGCAACCGGCCCCTCTCCGGCGTTTCGATCCGCAACAATCCCGTTTGTTCCTACCGGCGGCTCGCTTCCGCTGGCCTTCGCTGTCGGGAAGGAGATCGCCTGAACGATCATCATCGCAAAACAAATTATGATGGCTGCAAATTTTTTCATGTTAGAACGTTACCCCCGTCTTTATTTTGCATCACGCAATTGTCCGGACAACCGTCCGATCTTAAGGCCCGTAAAGCTATTGTCAAGCATTGGCATCACCTCCTTTTAGTAGAATATTATTATTGTGAATGAATATTCCTTTTATTGAAGACTTGAGGGAGGATTTAATCTCCATATCGGATTCCAAATCAGCGTATTGGAAAATATATCCTTCCATTGATAACGCTTTCTTTACTTTATCACGCTTAGATGATTTTTTCCACTATTTTTATTAATTTCGGAAAATTACTCCTCTAATTGTCCGCGGTACGGAATGTAGATAGAAAAACCTCCCGATATCTCACTCTCGGGAGGTCTTCAGCTTGGGAATCGGAAATGACTGCTCAAAGGTCTTCGGCTATCGAACGGATTCCCATTCTCCCCACCAATGATACTCTTCCAAATAAACCACATCGAACAGCATGACGCCATGAGATTTTTCTTTGCACATGCGAACGGCTTTTTTGAACTGTTCCGCATCGCCGGCATAATCCCTCAGGTAAAGACTCGCAACGACCGGTATTTGTCCGTTAACCGCTTGCAAACTGATGTCGATCGCCCCTTCGACGCTGTACCAAGAGGCGGGACGGCCGTTTCGTTCCGCTTCTTCGATCCGCACTTCCGGATAGTAGCAGCCTGTCATGAGGAAATCGAGTTCATCGGCATAGGCGGAGCGATGATAGTCCTCCGAAACCCATGGCAAGTCGGAACGATACGTTTCGCTGGCCCAGTTGACGCCTTCGTTATAGTACAGAGGATACCACGAACCGACGTAAATGCTGAACAATAATTCGGGCTTCAGCGATTTCACGAGCTGCTTGGCTTCTTTCACGAAATTTTTAATGTTTAAGGCACGCCATTCCGTCCATTTCCCGAACCAACGTCCGAATTCGATCTGTTTCTTTCCGTCCGCACTTTCCTGTACGGTAAAAATATGCTGCGGCCACTGTTCTACTTGCTGGCCGATATACTGTTCGAACCGCTGTCTGCTCAACTCGCTGAAATCGCCGTATATGTTCGGATAGCGGCAACGGTCGAGCACGATTCCGTCCAGCTCGTAGTTCTTGGCAATTTCTTCGATAATCGATAATTCGTGGCGTTTTACTTCCGGGTGGATCGGATTGACGAAAATCGTCGCATCCGAAGCATTTTCCGCCGCCACCGGGGCGGACGACATATCGGGATTGTAAAACATAACCTGCCACTCTTTTCGGTCATAGGCGATCCCGTCACGCGATTCGGCCGTCCCTTCGGCAAAAACGTCAACGTTCGCCAACACCTTCAGCCCGGCCGGTTTCAGCGCATCGATCATTTCCCGCAGAAAGTCGCGTCCCTTCCACATATCGTAGCGTCCGTCGGACCAACGGCTGACATGATAGCCGAATTGGCTTGGAAAGGTCGTGTGACCGTAGGGTATTTTCGCGTCGACGACGATATGGGTTATGCCCGCTCGCTTGGCGTTGTCCGCCAGTTTTCGCTGTTGTTCCGGGTCGGCCAGGCGCAGGCCATTTGCCAGGAAGTCGACCCATAAAATGTTCGCGCCTTGCTCAATCTTTGGATTCATCGCTCGGTCCCTCTCTTTTGGTTCATGATTTTAGGTTACGATATAACTATATCATTTTACGGGAGGTTTTAGCCATCATAATATTTATTTTTGGAGGAAATATTTTTTTAGATAGGACACTGCCTTAAATCTAAAGAAGAGCCTCGGTTTCGGCACAAAGACCTGATTCGCGTCGCCGCTTTCTTCGTATGTTAGATGGTGTCTAACCATTGGATGCAGTTCAGCTTAGCGGCGGTGATTGGTGTTTCGGGTTTACAAGTCACAAATCGCGACTTTGTGTATGAAATTTCAAACGAAATCGGCGGACTCAACTCGTGTGCCGCTCGTTTTGGGTGATGGCGTTACATCGACAAATGCTATCCGGACCGTACGGTCGTTATTATGCGTCCAAATCGCTTATTCGCTGTTTAGGCGGACATTGGTTCCGTTATCCGTTCGTCGGAGGGCTTGTTTTTGCACTTTTGCCGAGAATAAAGGATCGTCTGTCCGCGAACGGTCCGAAATCGGGCCGTTTGTCACAATTAACGTATCCTATGTCCGCGAATTTGAGGAGCAGGGCGGTAGAATAAATGTGAAGGAATAGCACGGCAATCCACGCAGCTATTCTACTATTGCTGAGAAAAGTTAATGCAACGCCATTGGCGTTACAAGGGAAGCAATGAAAGGCGGGAGTCCGAATGGTTGCACGAGAGGTGTCCGGGGCATGGTTGGTCTCGCCGAATAGTCGCGATAAGGAACGAAATTACCTTCTTTGGAATCAGAAAGTCCTTGTGAAGTTGGAATTTCCGGGGTTTTTCATAACCGTTCCTTATTCGCTCCGGATGCACCGGTTTTACGAATCTTAAACACGCTAATGAAGAGAAAAAGGCGGTAGAACGAACGATTTTCAATGAATAGCGATGCGTACTTTCGTTATAATGGGAACGTCTTCATTTTGAGCTTAATAAGGATTGTTAGTTTCGTTAGCGCCAAACTAAGAAGCCTAGGTCCGCGCGGATCACCTTCGAAATAGGGAGGTATCCCCTTTGATATGCTCAATAAAGCCGGTTACATCAACGTTGGTGAATTAAGATATTGACTCTTTTTGCAGGAATCGGTATCCGTCACGGCGAGTTGCCGGCCAATCACGCATGACAACCTCCATGACTCGAATCTGCAGCCTTTTTCGAGGCAACGCCAGTGTAATATGGGGAAAATAAAGGAAAAACCAATTCTCCTCAGAAGCCAATAATCGGATTTCACCCCTTCATAATGGAAATTCCCCCTTCCAATCGGTTTCTCATAATTTCATGATGAATGCAAGCAGGTATATTCCATGTTATAGAAAAAGATCATTTATAAATGAATTTATGGTTGATTATTACGTTATTAAAAGAGAAGACGATTTACAGGGGGTTGCCATGAAAAAGATCGTTGCGATCGCTCTTGCGATTATATTGACACTTGCTGCCTGCACAGCGAAGGACGAACCTTTCGACCCTAATCGGCCCTTGAAGTTAACTGTGTTGTATGGCGGGAATCCGCGCAGTTTCGACTACGAATACGGATCCTATTTGGCGTCCAAATTTCCTAATCTGGAATTTGAACTGATTAGCGAAGGAGATCTGTACAAAATCGAACTGCAGGAACAATACGAGAAGGAATACATCCGGTTGGTCCAAGCGAAGCAGCCGGACCTTATTATCGCGGGGGATACGCCATTACTAATGAAATATAACCTGATCGACAGGCTCGATCCGTACATCCGGCAAGACGGATTCGATTTGAACGGCATGTATCCCGGCATGATTGACCTGCTGAAAGCAAGAGGAGACGGGTCGTTGTGCGGATTAACGCCCCAATTTCGTAATCATGCCTTATTTTACAACATCGATTTATTCGAGAAATATGGGATTGAGCCGCCACGAAACGGGATGACGTGGGACGAGGTGTTAACATTGGCGCAGCGTTTTCCTGCGAACGATGGCGGGGAGCCCGTCTACGGATTTGCGCGAGGAAATTATTATTCCAAAGATAAAATATGGATCATGCTCGAGTTGATCAGCGAAACGGAAAGGCTGCAAATGGTAAGCGCCGATGTGAAGCAGCTTCTAATGGATACCGCTTCCTGGACGAATCTATACGATAAAGTCATGCGCGCGGTTCAATCCGGAGCGGTAAAACCGGACGGCTCTTCCGGTTTGAAGTGGGAGACTCACGATTTTATCATGGGCCGCGCCGCGATGTCGTTTCATAGCTATGGTATGCTGGTAGACTTTCACCTTGTACAACAAGACTTGAAAGATTGGAAACCGTTCCGTTGGGGGGTTGTCACGGCGCCGATCGATCCCCTGCATCCCGACGAAACGACGCATGCCCGGCCTGCGGAGATGTTCAGCATTTATGCTCATTCGCCGCATAAGCGGGCCGCCTGGGAAGTTATCAAATATATACACGGAGAAGAGTATGCCAAACTGCGCACGCGAATCGTAAATACGGACGCGTTAATGATGCGGACTGCCTTTAACATCGATAAAGACGGCCACGACCTATCGCCTTTTTACGCTTTGAAGCCCGTGTCCGTCAAAGGATGGATGCGAGACGATCTCGATTTTCAACTCTATACCGAGCTCCGGGATTTGGTCACGAAAGAATCGGATAAAGCGCTAAACGGAGAGCAGTCGGTTGAAGAAGCGTTGAGCCGGATTCAAACGGAAGGACAACATCTGGTGGACGAAATGAATCTTAAGCGCAGAGAGGTGGAAGAGGAATACCGAAAGAAACAGGAACAAGCAGAAAAAGAGCAACAGGAACAAAGAAAATAAAAACGCCCCTGGACCGAAGATAAGCCGGGGCGTTATTAGATACAGCCATTATTCGATTTGTATAACTTCAATGCCCAACCCGCTTAACTGCGCGACGAAATCGGCCGGGGCTTCGGCATCGGTGACGACTTTGCGGATCGCCTCCCATGACGCTACGCGCGTGAACGCCTGCACGCCGATTTTGCTCGAATCGGCCAGCAGGAACACCTCGTCGGCCTGCTCGATCATCTTGCTTTTCACGCGCGCCTGATCTTCGTTCGATTCGCTGACGCCCTTCTCCGGATGCAGCCCTTTGCAAGACAAGAAGGCCTTGTTCACATAGTACCGCTCCAGCGACCGTTCGGCGAGCGGGCCTACGAAAGACAGCGACAGCGGCGACAGCACGCCGCCGGTGCAGATGACTTCCATCTTCTCCTTCACGCTCAGTTCCTTGGCTACGTTGATCGAGTTTGTCAGCACGGTCAACGTAATGTCCGGCATCATCGAAGCCATATGCCATGCGGTCGTACTCGCATCCAATATAATGCGTTCGCCCGGCTCGATAAACTCCAAGGCCAATCTCGCTATGTTGCGCTTCTCTTCTACGGATAACATTTCCCGTTCGAAGTAGGGCGTTTCGGGCGGCGTTTGGACGCCGACCGCCCCGCCATGGCTGCGGCGCAATCGCCCGCTTGCCTCCAGCCGGTCCAAATCTCTGCGGATCGTTTCCTCCGTCACCCCGCATAGGCGGCTTAACTCGGCTACTCTGGCGCTTCCTCGCTCAAGGACGACCCGAACGATTTTCTCGTGTCTTTCTGCTGCAAGCATCGTTTACACCTCATAATTCATTGCGGAACAGCGGGCGGGCACGGCACTAGTTCGCTTGCCTCCCAGCCTCCGCAACCTGCAAAAACTTGCGATAAGCGCGCTCCCAATCATCGTTCCGCTCAGGTTCATACGCGACGGGCGGAAAGGAGGCGCGAATCATCGCGCGCGCTTCTTCCAAAGTGCCGATCTCCCCCAATGCGATCCACTGCACCGCCATATTGCCGAGCGCGCTCGCCTCGGCGGGACCGGCCCAGACCGGCTTGCCGATCGCATTCGCCGTCAATTGCGCCAGCAGCTCGTTGCGAATGCCACCGCCGACCATATGCAAGCCGGGGAATTCGCGGCCGCTTAACCGCTGCGTACGTTCAAGCACGAAGCGGCATTGGAATGCCAGGCTTTCCAGCACGGTACGCATCATTTCGCCTGCCGTTTGCGGCACCGCCTGGCCGGTCGAACGGCAATAATGCTGAATTTGGGCAGGCATATGCCGCGGACTCAAGAACATCGCGTCGTCCGGATCGATCCATGCCTGGAAAGGCGGCGCTTCTTCCGCCAAACGGACGAGCTCGCCATGCTCGTAATGCTTGCCTTCCACCGCCCATATTCGCCTGCATTCCTGGATCAGCCAAGTGCCCGCCATATTTTTCAGCAAACGAAACGTGCCGCCGACTCCGCCTTCGTTCGTGAAATTCCAGGCGTATGCTTGTTCATGAACGACAGGCGCTTCAAGCTCCGTTCCGAGCAACGACCACGTGCCGCATATTAAATACGCGAAATCTTGCCGATCGGCCGGCACCCCGGCCACGGCGGAAGCCGTATCGTGTTCCGCTACGGCGATCACCGGTATTCTGCCGACGCCCAGTTCCTCGCTGACAGCCGCTGTCAATCTCCCGACCTTCGTGCCCGGTTCTACGATCGGAACGAATAACCCGGCCGGAATGCCGAACCGCCCCATCATGTCCTTATCCCACGACTTTGCGCCCGGATCGAGCATTTGCGTCGTCGAGGCGTTCGTAAACTCCGAAACCTTCTCCCCCGTTAAGAAATAGCGCAGCAAATCCGGAATCATCAGCAGCGCAGCCGCGTGCTCCAGTGCGACAGAATCGGCCCGTTTCATCGCATACAGTTGAAATAGCGTATTGAACTGCATCAATTGAATGCCCGTTCGCGCGAAGATCTCGCCCGCAGGCATGATGCGGTACGCTTCCTCCATGACATGGTCCGTATGGGGATCGCGGTAGTGGTACGGATTGCCGAGCAGTTCGCCGTTCCGGTCCAACAGCCCGAAATCGACGGCCCAAGAATCGATGCCGATGCTTTGCGGACGATGTCCTGCATGCTTCGCTTTCAATATGCCTTGCTTGATCTCATGAAACAAGCGCAGCACGTCCCAGTGCAGGCGGCCTCCCACCCGCACCGGTTCATTGGCGAAGCGATGCACTTCCGTGACGCGAATGTTCCCGCTCTCGATCTCGCCGAGCAGCGCCCTTCCGCTTCCCGCGCCCAAATCAAAGGCAAGGACGCTCACGAGCCCGCACCGCCTTGGCCGCGCGCACGAATGCGATCGGCATAGCCGCTTTGCAAGTAAGCTTGCATCGGATCGGCCGGTACGCCCATCTCTTCGCGAACGACTTGCAAGAGCGGCGTGACGTCCATTTCGAAAGCTTGGCGAACCGCATGCTCGGCTCCGAGCACATCTTGCGCTTCCTGCGCTCTCCTTACCTCGTCCAAATCGATCAGAAGCGCCTTGGCGTAATTCGTTTGCACATTCATGACCGACCGGATCATAGCCGGTATTTTCGGCTCGATGTTATGGCTTTGGTCGATCATATAAGCGATCCCCGCCGCATTGTACCGCACCCCGGCATCGGCGTCCGCCGCCGCATCCAATATTTGATAGAAAATCAGGAACAACTCATACGGATTGATGGAACCGACAATCAGATCGTCGTCGCCGTACTTCCGGCTGTTGAAGTGGAAACCGCCAAGCTTCCGCTCGTCCAGCAAATAAGCGACGATATGCTCGATATTCGTTCCTTGCGGATGATGGCCCGTATCGACGAGCACCTCCGCTTGCGGACCCAACCGGTTCGCCAAGTTGAACGAAATGCCCCAGTCGGCCAAATCGGTATGGTAAAATGCCGGTTCGTAAAATTTATATTCGATCAGCATGCGCATGTCCGGGTCGAGCGCGTCGTACATCTCTTGCAAGCATTCGTACATCCAGCGCTTCCGTTTGCGGATGTCCGCTTGCCCCGGGTAATTGGTGCCGTCCGCAATCCACAAGCTCAAGTCTTTGGAACCGACCGTTCTTGCAATCTCGACGCATTCCAGCAAATGATCGGTCGCCTTGCGCCTGATCCTCGGATCGGAATGGCAGACGCTGCCGAGCATATATTCTTCGTCTTGGAACAAATTCGGGTTGACCGCGCCGATGCCGATCCCTAAATCGGCGGCATGCCGCTCCAATTGCCCGTAATCGTCCACTTTGTCCCACGGAATATGAACCGCAACCTTCGGACAAACGCCGGTAAATCGGTGAACCTGCGCCGCGTCTTCGAACTTCTCGTACGTGTCGCGCGGCACCCCGGCCGGTTGAAACACTTTAAATCTGGTTCCTTGATGCGCGTAACCCCAGGACGGCGTTTCCACGCTCAACGCCTTCAGCTTTGCCTTCACAACTTCAAGATCGATTCCCCGGGCTTTCTGCCGTTCCTCAAACAAAAGATAATCGCGGTCAGCCATTTCCCATCATCCTCCCAACCCTCATTATGGAAAGCCGTAATCTTGCAACTAATCTATCTTGTAAATGCGGCCGGAACGCCGCCGTCTACCGTCAGCATGCATCCCGTCGTCTTCGCCGATTTGGAGGAAGCGAAGAAGGCTACCGCTTCGGCGATATCCTGCGGGTATACGTTAACGAGCAGGGTCGTACGCTTGCGGTAATATTCCTCCAGTTGATCCGGCTCGATCCCGTAGGCGGCCGCCCGTTCGTTGCGCCAGTTCGAGTTCCAGATGGCCGAGCCTTGCAGAATCGCATCCGGCAGCACCGTATTGACGCGAATGCCGATCGGTCCTCCTTCGGCCGCGATGCAGCGCGCCAGATGAGCCTCAAGCGCTTTGGCGGCGCTGTATGCGCTCGCGTTCTTGCCGGCGTAGATCGAGTTCTTGGACCCGATGAACACCATATTGCCGCCGATGGCTTGCGCCTTCATTTGCTTGAACGCTTCGCGCGCCACCAGGAAATATCCCGTACCGAGCACGTTCATGTTCAAATTCCATTCCTTCAGCGACGTTTCCTCGAACGGGCTGGAAGTCGCCAGTCCGGCGTTATTCACGAGAATGTCGACGCCGCCGTAGGCCAAAGCCGTTTCGTTCAATGCCGCGACGACCATTTCTTCATTCGTAACGTCCATCTTCACGGCGATGGCCCGGTTGTCGCCATACTGCGCGTTAATATCAGCCGCTACGTTCTCGGCTCCCTCCAAATTCAAGTCCGCGAGCACAACATGCGCGCCTTCCTTGACGAGTTGTCTTGCCGTGGCGCTGCCGATGCCGCCCGCTCCGCCGGTAATGAAGGCGACTTGACGGGAAAACTCCGCTTCCGCCGGCGCAAGCGTCAATTTATACAGCTCCAGCGGCCAGTATTCTACATTATACGATTCGTTCTCGCTTAGCGACACGAACTTACCGAGCGCCGTCGCGCCGCGCATCACGGCAATCGCCCGATGGTACAGCGCGCCGCTCACCTGCGACATCGCCCAGCTTTTGCCGGTGTTCACCATGCCGATCCCCGGAATGAGGATGACGCGCGGCGCCGCTTCGAACATGACATCCCCTTCGTGCTTGTTGCGTTCGAAATATTGCCGGTACTCTTCTTTAAACGATGCGATTCCCGATTTGATTTTCTCGGTCAGGGCGGCAGCATCTTCAACTTGCGGATTCCAGTCGATGTAAAGCGGCACCATTTTCGTATGAACGAGATGATCCGGGCAAGCCGCGCCGACTTGGGACAACTCGCGCGCATCCCGGCTATTGACGAAGGCCAGAACGTCGTCCGCATCGTCGTAGGTTAGAATCATCTTCTTGCCGTCGCTCACCGCGCCGCGAATGACCGGCATCACCCGCGCAAGCGCCGCCCGGCGCTCTTCCGCCGGAAGCGATGCGTATTTCGCGCCGCCGAACATCGCCCTTTCGTTCACGCGCGCTTCAATATAAGCCTCCGCTTCATTAATAATGGCGATCGTCTTCAGATAGCAAGCCTCCGCCGTGTCGCCCCAAGCGACCAATCCATGTTTCTCCATCAGCACAAGCTCGGCCTTCGGATTGTTCCGCACGCCTTCGGCGATCATTTTCGATAAAGCAAAGCCAGGGCGAACGTACGGCACCCATACGAAACGGTCGCCGTATATTTCCTTGGCAATTTCCTTCCCGTTATCGGCGCAGCATAAGCTGATGATTGCGTCCGGATGCGTATGATCCACATGCTTGAACGGCAGGAAAGCGTGCAGCAGCGTCTCGATCGAGGCGCGCGGATGCTTGCTGTCGATCATGCAATTCGCGAGGTAAGCGACCATATCCTCGTCGGACATTTCCTCGCGTTCGATCAACGGACGAATGTCTTCCATTCGCAGCCCGGTAAAATTTCTCGCTTTCATCGTAGCCAGGTCCGAGCCGCTTCCCTTCACCCACATCACTTCCACGTCGCGGCCGCGGAAATCTTTCTCGATCGTCTTCATCGACGTATTGCCGCCTCCCCAGTTGCATACGCGGCGGTCCGTTCCGATGAGATTCGAGCGGTATACGAGCTCTTCCAAGCCTTGCGGCAGCCCTTGCGCTTTTTCCTTCTCCCATAAACTGTGTACCATCGTTTCATCCTCCAATAATGTGGTTATTTATCCGTTTGTTTCGCATTATACCATCTTTGTTTATTTTTGAATATATTTATTTGTTTTTGTTTCGGTAAACTACTAATCGATTATAACGGCAAACACTTTGCCCGGTCCATGCACGCCGATCGTCAAATCGTTCTCGATGTCCGCGCTCCGGCTCGGCCCGGTAATCAAATTGATCGAGGACGGCAAATCTTCCATTCCCGGATGCCCGGCTCTAATGCCCGCGAACATTTCACCCATGCGCGTCACCAACTGATCGGCGCGAAATACGGCGAGCATGCAATCCGGCAGCAAGCTAACCGATCTGCCCCTCCCTCCGCGGGCCAGCACCGCCAGCGTGCCCGTATTGGCAATCGCATAATCGGCCCATACGATGCCGACGTCGCATCGCTCCGCATCCTGAATGAGCGTCTCGCCGGCCTTCCAGGAAATCACTCGAACCTGCTGCGCGGCCAAGCAGCCGTCGATTTGCAGCGCATCCAGCTTCTCATCGTCGAAACGGATCGCCCGTTGCCACCCGAATTCCTCCTTCAAGTCGCGCAGAATCGAAACGATCCCCGCCTGCGCCTGCTCCCTTGGAACAATCCATACTCTGCCGCCGAGCGCGGTCCATTGGTCGACGAACAACCCGACCTGCTCCGGCCTGCTCCGTTCGATCTGCCGATAATGATCGGGCACGCCGATCTCCGTCCGTTCCGGCGCCCGATCCGCCGGTTTCGCCCGGCCAAGCCGGGACGCAATGTTGCGCAGAAACGCCTCTTGCCCCGTAATCGTACCTTGTCTCGTCATTTCGCCTCGCCTCCTTCGGAACTTCCCCTGCCGTCTTCCGTCTTCGGCTTCTGCGGCGTTTGCGGCGTTTGCCGCAATTCCCACTGCAGGTCCGCCCACCGCTCGCGGAACGAGCGCTTCGGCTTCATCGGCAAATAGCGCGACTGCGTCCAGCCGGCAAGCGGCCCCGGCCCTTTCCGAATCTGCCCGTTATGGACAAAGGGCTGCTGCAGCCAATAGGCGGAACGCGTCGCCACCCGGTATGCCTTGGAGCTGCCGAACATCCGGCGGAATCCCTTGAATGCGAGCCGTTCGCCCAGCGGCGTCAGCTTCCGCTTCACCCGTTCGTGCCGCAGATGCACGAGCATGTCGTGCAGCGGAATTTTCACCGGACAAGCTTCATAGCATGCCCCGCATAGGCTGGAGGCATAAGCAAGCTGTCCCGCTTCCTCCATATCCTGCTGAATCAACGGCGTCAACACCGCGCCGATCGGCCCGCTGTACACCGAACCGTACGCATGCCCGCCGACATGGCGGTATACCGGGCACACGTTAAGGCAGGCGGCGCAGCGGATGCAATGCAGCACTTCCTGGTACAACGGTTCCCCCAACTGCGCGGAACGCCCGTTATCCAGCACGATGACATGCAGCTCCTCCGGACCGTCCAGGTCTTCTTCCCGGCGCGGACCGGTAATAAACGAATTGTACACCGTCAGCTTCTGCCCGTTGGCGCTGCGGGCGAGCAAATTCAGCATCGCTTCCACGTCTTCGAACGTCGGAACGAGCCGTTCCATGCCCATCACGACGATATGCACCTTCGGCAGCGTCGTCACCATGCGCCCGTTGCCTTCGTTCTCGACGAGCGTTACCGTCCCCGATTCGGCGATGCCGAAATTGCAGCCGGTCATCCCGATATCCGCCTTCAGAAATATATCCCTCAGCTTCCGTTTCGCATAAGCGGCCAATTGCTTCGTTTCCGGCTCCAACCGTTCTCCCGCGTGCTCGGAGAACAAGTCGGCAATTTGCCGCTTGTTTTTGTGAATGGCCGGAATAATCAAGTGGGAGGGCGTTTCCTTGGCCAACTGCAATATATATTCGCCGAGATCGGTTTCAACCGCTTCGATCCCGATCTCCTCCAGACGATGGTTCAGATGGATTTCTTCCGAGACCATCGATTTCCCCTTGGCGATCAGCTTCGCTTCATGCCGGCCGGCGATATCCAGCACGGTGCGGACCGCTTCGTTTCCCGTTTGGCAAAAGTGAACATGTCCGCCCGCCTTCGCCACATTCGCGGCGAATTGGCCCAAATAATAGTCGAGATGCTCGATCGTGTGCTTCCGGATCGCCTTTCCCCGTTCCCGCCAAACTTCCCATTGGCCAAGCTCCTCTTTCGCACTCATCCGGCCGTTCCGCAATTTATCGGTCGTATAGGCGACCGCCTTGCGCAGAAACTCGTCCGACAACGCCCGCTCGGTTCGCTCCTTCAGACCGGTCCCGATCGGATCCGCGTTATTGTTTGCCATGGCGATCCATCCCTTCCTCCAGCAATTGGGCCAAATGCATGACCCGGATTGGCTTCCCTTCTTTGTTCAGCCGTCCTTCTATATTCATTAGGCAGCCCATATCCGTCCCGACCAGCACTTCCGCGCCCGTTTCGCATATATTGGCCGCTTTCTCGCATACCATCGCTTCCGACATATCGGCCATCTTGACCGCGAACGTACCTCCGAACCCGCAGCAATCTTCCTTGCGGGGGAGATCCGCCAGTTCCAGCCCCCGCACGCGCCCGAGCAGCTCGATCGGTTCCTCCTTCACGCCGAGCAGCCGCGAAGCGTGGCAAGACGGATGATAGGTGACTTTATGGCCGAACTCCGCCCCTACGTCCTTCACGCCAAGCACATGAACCAGAAATTGCGTAAATTCATACGTCTTCGCTACAAGCCGCCGCGCCTTCTCCGCCCACTCCGGCTCTTGCCGAAACAGGTCCGGATAGTAATGGGCAATCATCCCCGTGCATGAGCCCGATGGGGAAACGACATAATCGCTATGTTCGAACGCGCGAATCAAATTGCGCGCCACTTCCCGCGCCTCGTCCTGATAGCCGCTGTTAAACGCCGGCTGGCCGCAGCAGGTTTGCGTTTCGGGAAAATCGACCTCGCATCCGAACCGGTGCAGCACGCGGACGACGCTCTCCCCGACATGAGGGTACATCTGATCCGCCAAACATGTAATAAATAAGGAAACCCGCATTGCACACCCTCTTCTCCCAAATAAAATGAAACAATCTGAAAATGTTTGAAAATATTACTTTGTTTTTGTTTATGTTTATTTTATACTAACATATGTTTGTTTTCTTTTGAATACATTTTTTAAGCGTTTTCCTGTATAGTAAATATATAGAGGTTTCATGTGAAATAAAGTCCAATTCACGGTCAGGGGTGTACGGATGCAATGAAGTTGGCTTCACGGAGTAAAACACGTCTTTTTCCGATTCGTTTATTGATCTTAATCATTCTTACCTTGCCGACCTTCTCCCTTGGCGCGCAGGCCCGCGCAGCGGAAGCCCCCAGCTTTGCGTTGGACGGGGTAAAGGCCGCTATTCTCTTCGACGCCGGGACGGGCGAAACGCTGTACGAGTATCAAGCCGACGAACCGCGCCCGCCGGCCAGCATGGCCAAAATGATGACGTATTACGTCGTGCTGGACGCGATCAAGCAAGGATGGATCGGTTGGGACGACATGGTGACCGCCAGCAAATATGCCGCGGATGTGATCGGCTCGCAAGCGCATATTCGGGAAGGGGAGAGTTATTCGGTGCGGGATTTGGCCAAAGCGCTTATGCTGGCGTCGGCCAACGACGCCGCCGTCATGCTCGCGGAACATGTCGGAGGCTCGGAGGAAAATTTCGCCTATATGATGAACGCGAAAGCGAAGGAGCTCGGATTGTCCGAGTCGGCTTATTTCATTAATGCCACCGGCTTGCAGCGCTACGACCTTGGCGCCAACGCTCCGTTAACGCTCGCAGGCGAAACGATGCTGACCGCACGCGATACGGCGCTGCTCGCGCTTCACCTCATTCAGGATTATCCGGAAGTGCTGGAAACGACGAGAATGACCAACTGGAAGCTGCGCGATACGGACGAGAAGCCTTTGACGAATTCGAACTGGATGCTTGAAGATTATCTGTCCGGCTCCGCCATCGGCGGCGCGGCGGGCGGGGAGGCGGCGAATCTGTCTCATCTTGAATTTGCCTATCGCGGGATGGACGGCTTGAAGACCGGCTACATCCAGGCGGCAGGGCATTGTTTTACGGGGACGGCCGTGCGCGACGGCATTCGCCTGGTCAGCGTCGTGATGGGCACCGATTCCATGCGGCTCAGATTTGAAAAGACGAAGGAACTGCTCGACTACGGGTTCAGCCAATTCGGCGTCGTCAAGCTGGCGGAGGCGGGGGCGGGGGTAACGGAAATGCGCGATTTCCCCGTTCGTTTAGGCAAGAAAGGCGAAGTTCGCATTGCAGCCGCATCGGATGCCGCCTTTATCGGCAATCTTTATGCCTCTGAACCTTCCTATCATCTGGAAGTTCAAGCAACGGCAGACGCGCCCTTAATGGCTCCGGTAGCGAAAGGGGACCGAATCGGGGTTGCGACGTTCTCATACCGCGGCCAGACGCAAACGATCGACCTCGTCGCCGCCGAAGACGTGCCTGCGCTCACCTGGCTCGAGCGTTCGCTGCGCGGCGTGCTGGGACGGCTGCTCTCATGGACGCATTCGCTCGGGTTTGTTTGAAAAGCGAATGCAATGCCAGGCCCCCCTGTCCGCGATGCAAACGGTTCATGCGTAAAGCTGCGTCTTCATGCGACTTGGCGGATCCAGAATCCGTTAAATTGGCTAAATGAGCGTTTTTTCAGTGATTGATGGACACACGTTCCGTTATTCGCCCCAGAACAGGCCCAAAAAAGACGATTTGTCACAGATAACTGCTTCTCTGTCCTCCAACTTGCCGAAAAGGGCGCGTTTTTGCCAAATAAGGGTTTCTCTGTCCGCATTGCGACATTAGCGTTGCAATCATCTTCTTCCGGGATGTGTGCCACGAAAATATAACGGATTTCCAAGGTCTTATTTTTCAAAATCAAGTCGATTTTTTGAAGGTAACGGATTTTCGAACCGTTAACAAGGCGCGATTGGCCTGAGAGTCCTCATTTTTGTAAAGTTTCGACAAAATAGAGCCCTCAAAATCCGCTAACTTCGCCAAAACAGCGTTATTGGGTAAAATAAGACCTCCAAAGTCCGTTCACTTTCGCTTATCCCTATCGGCAATTATCGGCTTGAAACGCAGTAATCCTTCTGTCCTCCGGCTTGCCGAAAAGGGCGCATTTTTGCCAAATAAGGGTTCCTCTGTCCGCATTCCGACATTAGCGTTGCAAGGTTTTGTTCACGAGACGGATGCTCAGCGGATCGCCAAAAAGTCCCGCAACGACGCCTCTGCGCCTTGCGGGACTCTTCTTTTATCGATCGCCGTCTGCCGCCGATTTCTGCTCGATAATATGGCCCGTTTTGCTTATTTTTTCGTAAAACAGCCTTTTATCTTTCCCGAAAAAGTGCAGCGCCGCATGAATCGCCGCGATGAAGAACAGAACAAACGACAATCCTGCAAACATCAAGGATACGATCGGGTTCCCCCGGTTGTAATCGAACCCGACGGCCAGCAAGTAGAAGATTCCGCCAACCCCGTAATACAAGATCCCGTATCGCACAGCCAGCTCGCCGATGCCGACGCGCGCGCTCCGGCCGACCAGACGGATGCGCAGCAGCCATTTGCCAAACGTCATCCCTTTCGTGACATACGGAAGGACGATAAAATACAACAAGACGGCCAGCACGATTCCGCCCGGATGATCGTAGAAATTCCACAACAAGTACGATCTAACGCCGGGAGAACGGCGATAGGCCGGATCCAACAGCCGCATCACGGCCGCAATGAGAAACCAATCGACCCCAAAGGCGATAAATCGGCGGATCAAACCGACTTTCATTGCGGATAAATCCACGTGCGCATCCAGCTTGTCCGAGCGGGGCATAAAAAAGGTAAACATCGGCGCGACCCAATATCCGACGGCGCCTCCGGCCGTATTCAACATGAGATCGTCGACGTCGAATATTCGGTAGGGGCACGGATATATTCCGTAAATTCCCGTCCGCTGCGTTACTTCGAAGAAGAGCGACACGCCAAACGTAATGAGGACGGTCGAGATCCATTGCCGGCGGAAATAATAGCGCAAATAGACGCCCAAAGGCAGCAGCAAAATAAAATTATACGCCGCTTGCAGAAAGGCCCGTTCCCTCAAAACGGATAAGTACGTGTCAGGCCTGGCCCATGAAACGTTCGTTTCCCGCAGAAAATCGCGGACGAACTCGAACGGAACCAGTTGCGCAAACGAAGCGTCCGGGCCGTAAGCCCGGCACGTATCGGACGTTTGCGGCAGCGGAAGCACGACAAGAAAAAACGCGGTCATTCCGTACAATAAAAGCGAATATAAAATAAATGATCTGATATAGTTCACATAACCGTATTTCCGGTATTGAAAAATCAAAAACGGGATTAACAACATCATTGCAACGATGGGAAAGAAAAGAAATGCCGTTCTTATCGGAATCAAATACGTTTCCAAGATGTCACCGCCTGATGGATTGAACGCCTGCCCGCGCTTAGTGCTGCAACGTCATCTTCGAGCGAATCGTATGCAATACGTCGGTCACAATGCATTCGGAAGCGCGATCCGATGCCAATTCGGCAAGCCGCTGCTTCATTCGCCGCATTTGTTCCGGATCGGACAGCAGCGCCGTCGCTTGCAACGTGAACCGTTCAAAATCGTTGGAGACGATGGCCGCTCCTTTCCCCGCCAAATATTTGGCATTCTCCCTTTCCTGGCCGGGGAACGGCTTGAAAATAAGCGGAGGCATATTCATTTGGATCGCTTCCGACAACGTGATTCCGCCCGCTTTCGTTACGGCGCAATCCGCGACCGCCATTAGCTCATGCATATTTTCCACATAGCCCAGCAGCTTTATCCGCGGTTCTCCTTGAAGAGAAGCCGTCAAATTGGTTTTCAGCCGTTCGTTTTTCCCGCAAACGACAACGACTTGATTGCCCGGGATCGCTGCCAGCTTCCGTACGATCCGTTCCGTGAACTGCATGACGCCGTAAGCCCCGGCCAGAACAAGCGTCGTACGCATATTCGGATTCAAATCGTATTTTCGTCTAATTTCTTCTAAATTTTGCGTTTCGTAAAAAGAATGCCGGATCGGAATCCCGCTCGTCTTCACTTGATCGGCCGGTATGCCCTGCTCGATCATCTTGTCGCGCAATTCGTCCGTCGCAACGTAAAACTTATCGTTCTTGGACAAAATCCAGCGGTTATGCAAAGCGAAATCGGTTAGAACGGTAAATGTCGGCACGACCGCGCCGACATAACGGCAAATTTCCGATACGTCCAAATGCGGGAACGTGCTAATAATGGCGTCGGGACGTTCCGTCGAGATCAATTCCTTCAATTTCCTCGCCCCGAGCGAAAAAACGGGCTTAATCAAACGATTTTCCGACGTCATATTTCTTGTCGCATAATAACTCCAACCGTAATAATCCAGTCCCGTCGTTGACAGCATGCTGCTCTTCAAGTATACGTACTTGATGGCTGAATTTAAGAAAGGGTGGGCTTCGGCAAGCAAATCCAACACCTGCACCGAGCGGACGCCTTGTCGCACGAATTGTTGCCGCAACGCGCCCGCGGCTTGATTGTGCCCTTCTCCGTAACTCGCCGTTAAAATCATAATTTTACACTTTCCATATAGGTCAGTGTCCATAAATCAGTGACCCCCCCTTAGAATGAAACAAAGGAACGCGCTTAAAGCAGCAATATCCTTACAAAAATATTCTAAAACGGATGGTACTGCAATACAAGTTGTTACGGTAAAGAACGGCTGGTAATTTTATGCCTTTTACCGCTTCCGGGCGTTTGGCGGTTTATTGTTGCGATCGGTTATAGTGTGGGGAATCGGCAATACGGTTATTCACAAAGCGGAGCGCTTGGCTAAAATCCCCGTAAATCCGGCAAAAAATCTTTTCTTATAGGGCGGTTTGTTATATAATCTTTGTCAACCAATTCGGACAGTGTATCGACAAATCGTTGAAAGGCGGTGAATGCGTTTGAGCGATAAAATAACGGATCAGAAAAAACAAATTTTGACGACGGCCGCGAAACTGTTTTCGACAAAAGGCTTTCATCTCACTTCCATGCAGGAAATCGCGGAAATAACCGGAATATCCAAGGGCAGCATGTATTTGCACTTCCGGTCGAAAGATGAGCTGCTTCTCAGCATCTTCAAGTTTTATTTTCAACAAATCAAAGAACGCATCCTTCTGATCGAACGGGACGCCCACATTAGCGCAAAAGATAAATTTATCGCGCAATTGGAAGCGATGCTTCATCAATTTATCGATTTCCACGACTTCTACGCGATGCAGGATCAAGACAAATCCCATATCGCCAACAAAGCGGTTCATGCTTACATGCGCGAAATCAAATTCGAGACGCTGGAATGGGCGGAGAAAACGTTGTGCGCCGTATACGGGGAAGAATTGAAACCGTACGCAACCGATTGCGCCCTCCTCTTAAACGGTTTGATGATGCCTTATCTGCGGCTTATCTATAAGGAACAAATCCCTCTCGATCTAACCAAGACAGCCCGGTTCATCGTGCGGCAAATGGATTACATCGTGGTCGGATTGCTGCGGGAGACGCCGGCTCCGCTTGTCTCGACCAACGTATGGAACGCTTATCAACAATATTTGCAAAAAACGGATAAACCCCATCCGCTCGTCATCGTCAAGTATATGAAAGACAATTTGGAAAGTTTGCCGCTTGAGCTGGAGCAATTTGAATTAGCGTATCAAACGCTGCATATTCTGGAACAAGAACTAATGGAGCTTAAACCGCGCAAAGCGATATTGCGGGGCATGCTCGGCAATTTAAAGGAATTGAAGCAGTTAGAGCCTCTCACGAACAAGTTGAACGATTCGATCTATGCGCATCATATGGAATGACGGCTGCATCGCATGTTGATGCGGCCGGTTTTTTTCCCCGCACTTCTCAGTCCCTCCCGCTCTCTTTTCATCTACTATAGAGGTTTGACCCCATCTTGTTACGTCATAATTTTGTCAAATTATCTAACATTTTAAGTGAAATTCGTTTTAATCGCCTTTATAATCTCTCTAAATTATAAATTTTATGTTAGATTGTCTGACAGGGAGATGAAGAGAATGAAAAAACGATTTTTAGCAAAACATGCACTCGCCGTCGGAACGGCTCTCGGTTTCATCGGGTTGTTTCCAATTGGTTCGGGACGCGCGTCCGCGGCGGAAGAAACGAGCGTGCAAGCGGTCAGCATCGGGCTGGATGCCCTTTGGGTCATGATATCGGCGATTCTGGTCCTTTTTATGCAAGGGGGATTCATTCTTCTTGAATCGGGCTCGACGCGGATGAAGAACGCGGGCCATGTAGCAGGGAAAACGATTTTCACGGTTGGGCTTTGCAGCTTGATATACTGGGCCGTCGGTTACGGCTTGATCTTCGGAGAAAGCGGCAACCTCTTCATCGGTTGGGGAGACTTCTTCTTCAACTCGCAAGCGGCGGACGGACTTCCGCCAACCGTTTTCTTTACGTTCCAACTGGCCTTCGCGGCCATCTCCCTGTCGATCGCATGGGGCGGATTTGCCGAGCGGGCGAAGCTTTCCGTGTATCTCATCTTTACCGTATTGTTCACAGCTATCGTCTACCCGGTTATTGCGCATTGGATCTGGGGCGGGGGCTGGCTTGCGGAACACGGCAAACAAGATTTCGCCGGTTCGACAGTCGTCCATTTGACGGGAGCGATGGCCGCGCTCGCAGGCACGATTTTATTAAGGCCTCGTATCGGAAAATTCAACAAAGACGGTTCGCCCAATGAGATCAAAGGGCATAACCAAGTATATACGACTTTGGGCGTTCTCATTCTGTGGGTCGGCTGGTTCGGGTTTAATGCGGGAAGCACACTCTCCGTCGGCGACGGATTCTTCGGATTCGTGGCAATGAACACCCAGCTTGCAACCGGCGCCGGCGCCGTTGCCGCACTCGCCGTCAGTTGGATGTGGAACGGGAAAGCGGATATCCCCACACTGTTAAACGGTACTTTGGCCGGATTGGTCGCGATCACCGCGTCTTGCGCGTTTGTCGATCCTTGGGCGGCGATCGTGATCGGCCTTATCGCAGGCGCGATCGTCTTCTTCAGCGCCAAAATGTTCGAGAAATGGAGAATCGACGATCCGATCTTCGCTTTATCCGTCCACGGGATGGCAGGAATTTGGGGGACGCTGGCCAACGGTATTTTCGCAACGAGCGAATTGGCGGAAAAGGTCGGCGTCGGCAAAGGCGGCTTGATCGCGACGGGAAGCTTCGACCAACTATGGGTGCAAATATACGGCGTCATTGCCGCCGGCGGTTTTGCGTTTGCCGTTTCGTTCCTTATTTTATTCGCAATCAAGAACATATCCGGCCTTCGCGTTCATGAGGAACAAGAAATTGTCGGCCTCGATTTGAGCGAGCACGGCGAATACGGATACCCGGAACAGATGAAACATGCTCAGCAAAACATGTAGCAGGAGGGGTGTCATGCCATTGCCGCCGCTACAACTTCTTAACCCAATTATCGATGCGGCTCCCGATCTTGAGCAGCTTAGCCAGTTAAGAAAATCGCTAACGGCCATGCTTACGGTAAGCGTCAATCGCAACGGACCGGAAGGTTATGCATTGCATGCGCAATGGAACGAAATTCAAGATCGTCTCATCAGCCGGGCGGTTCGGCTCGCCGAGACAGAGTTGGAGCTTCAAGGACGAATTGCTCCATGCCCTTATACGTTTGTTCTGTTCGGAAGCGGCGGACGCGGGGAACAATGCTATGCGAGCGATCAAGATAACGGCATCCTGTACGACGATCCGCAGCCGGGCCGGGAGGAGGAAGCCGCCGACTACTTCCGGAGGTTAGGAACGGAAATCCAGTTTGCATTGCAATCGATCGGTTACCCGCCATGCCCCGGCCATGTCGTCTGCGGCAATCGGGAATGGAGCTTACCGATATCGGAGTTGCTTCATAAATGGCAGGTTTGGTTCGCGAATCCCGCTTGGGAACATGTGCGCTACTTGTTGATTTGCGCGGATATGCGCCCGATAGCGGGACATACGGAATTGGCCGGCAAGGCAATGCGGCGTTTTCACGACACGCTGAAAGATCATAAGCCGGTTATCGCCGCCATGCTTCGCAATTCGATGCGGCACCAGCCGGTTCTCGGCCTGTTCGGCAATCTCGTCAAAGTTCCTTACGGCGAGAATGCGGGCGGAATCGAAATCAAATACGCCATTTATATTCCGTTTATTAACGGCATCCGCTTTCTAAGCATGATGCACGGAATGGCCGCCGCATCGACGATGGAACGAATCGGCCTATTGCATCAAGCCGGCGTATTCGCCGGGCATGAGGCCGAGAAGCTCCGGGAAATCTTCGCCGTTTGCCTGCATTTAAGAAACATGACGTCAAAGGCGCACACGCCGGAAGGCTGCTGGCAATCGAGCGGCATTATCGCTGCCGACCGTCTGTCCAAGGAAGTGCGGCATCACATCAGAACATGCGTGCATGAAGCGAAATGGCTGCAGCAGCGCGTTCTTGCCGAGTATAAAAGTCGGGAAAAAGGAGCCGGATCGACATGAGGACGTGGGGATCGGCCTCGGAAATATGGAAGCTGTACCGCAAAGGCGGGCTAACCCCGGCCTTCGCCTCGATCTTCGATCTGGAAAGCGCGCAGCAGATTGCATATATCCGGTCGCTTATGAAAGACCAGGCGCGGTACAATATGGATCATGTATCTCTTTCGGAACTGCAGGCCGTCGTTTTCGATCTGGAGACGACGGGCTTTGCGCCGCAGCAAGGCGACGAGATTATTTCGATCGGTGCAGTGGCGCTATACGGCGATAGGTGCGCCGAGAACGAGCTATTTTACAGTTTGGTGAATCCGAATCGAGTCATTCCTCCGCATGTCGAGCAATTGACATCGATAACGAACGAGTTGGCAAGTCAAGCGCCCGGCCTGATCGAAGCGCTCGGCAAATTTCTCGATTTCGTGCGAAACCGGGTGCTCATCGCGCACGGCAGCGGCCACGACAAACGTTTTATTAACGCCGCCCTATGGAAGACGTCCCGGGTCATGTCGCAGCATCGGGTGCTCGACACGATGATCGTTGCCTCCAAACTGTATCCCGAACGCCAAGGCTCGACGTTGGACGATTGGCTTCATTATTACGGATTGGACAACGCCGGGCGTCATCACTCTCTGCAAGATTCGCTCATGACGGCCAAGTTATGGCTCGCGTTGATGGACGATGTCCGCAGCCGTCAAGACGTGAAGACGCTAGGCGAACTGTACGCTTTTCTGGGACAAGAATAAAATGAAGGGACTCGCCTAAGCGGGTCCCTTCGCTTTACTCGCAGCTTTATTTTCCGTTCAACAATCGGTCGTATGCATGATGCCATCTTGCTTCGGTTTCTTCTTCCGTTAAAGCTAAATAGTCGAATAAGGTCATCAATCCGTCCCGCTTCATATTGCCCAGCACAAACGCCATCGATTTCTCGTCATGAACATGTTGCAAAAAATGAACGATTTCCGGTCTCATTGGTTGCCCCTCCCCGACATTCTCTTATATGGAATGTTAAGCGTATTGTTCCAGCCTGGATCTGATCTCGGCCGTAGCTTCGACCATCACTTTCAACGAAGCGACCGTTTCCTCGATCCCTCTCGTCTTCAATCCGCAATCGGGGTTAATCCAGAACAGGCCGGCAGGAAGAACCCGAAGCGCCCGCTCGATCATCCTCACCATCTCTTCCTTCGCCGGAACCCGCGGACTATGGATGTCGTATACCCCGAGACCGATTCCTTTGTCATAGACATTCGTCTCGAAGGAAGCGACCAATTCGCCGTGGCTGCGGGACGTTTCAATAGAGATGACATCGGCGTCGAGCGCTTTGATCGCGTCGATAATGTCGTGGAACTCGCAGTAGCACATATGCGTATGAATTTGCGTCGTATCCTTCACATTAGAGGTTGCGAGCCGGAACGACTCCACCGCCCAGGTCAAGTATTCGTCCCAATGCTCTTTCTTAAGCGGCAATCCTTCGCGCAGCGCCGGTTCGTCCACCTGGATCATCTCGATGCCCGCCTGTTCGAGCGCCTTGATTTCCTTGCCCAAGGCGAGCGCGATCTGATAAGCGACCTCGCGGTTCGATATATCGTCGCGGACGAAAGACCATTGCAATATCGTCACAGGTCCGGTCAGCATCCCTTTCACCGGCTTGTTCGTCAAGGATTGGGCGAACAGCGTTTCGCCTACCGTCATCGGCCGTACGAAGCGCACATCCCCGAATATAATAGGCGGCTTGACGCAGCGGGAACCGTAAGATTGGACCCATCCGTTCTGCGTAAAAGCGAATCCCGCAAGCTTCTCCCCGAAAAATTCGACCATATCCGTCCGCTCGAATTCCCCATGCACGAGAACGTCCAGGCCGATCTCCTCCTGCAGGCGAATCCACTCCCGAATTTGCTCTTTCATGAAAAGATCGTATTGCTCGGCGGACCATTCTCCCTTTCTCCACAATTGCCGCGCCCGGCGAATTTCCTTCGTCTGCGGGAAACTTCCGATCGTCGTCGTCGGCAATGGCGGAAGCTGCCATTTGTCCCGTTGAATCGCTTGGCGCTCGTGGAACGGCAAGTGCCGGCTGCTTGGCTGCTCGGCGAGCCGAGCGGTGAGGTCTTGGCGCTCCTTGCGCCAAGGCGATTGAGCCAAGCGATCGAGCGCAGCCCGGCTGCTCTGCAACGCGGCCGTTACGCTTTCGGCGCCTTCGTTGACGGCTTGCTTCAACACGGACAATTCGTCCAGCTTCTCGTCCGCAAAAGCCAACGCATCCCGCAACGCCTCATCCAACCGCTCCTCCTGCCTAACGCTGACCGGAACGTGCAGCAAGCTGCAAGAAGGTTGGACGATGAGCCTGTCATAAGGAACGATGGCGGCAATCGTCTGCAGCAACGCCAATTTGTCTTGCAGATCCGATCGCCATATATTTCTGCCGTTGATTACTCCGGCACCGAGCACTTTATCCGCAGGGAAGCCGAATTCTTGCAAGGACTTCAGATTCTCCTCCCCGCCATGCACGAAATCGAGCCCGATGCCGCGAACCGGCAAACCGATCAAGTCGCTGTACAAGTCGACCGCGTCGAAATACGTCTGCAGCATGACGTTCAAGCCTGGCGCTGCTTGCGCAAGCCGTTCGTACAGGCCGGCAACGAGCTTCATCTCCGCGCGGGATATCGAAGTCGCTAAAGAAGGCTCGTCGATCTGCACCCATTGCGCTCCCGCCTGCTCCAATTGCTGCAGCAACACGGCATATACGGGGATGAACCGGTTCAGGACGCTTTCGAAGTCGGATGCCGCATACCCTTTGGAAAGCTTCACAAACGTATAGGGACCGATCAAGACCGGCTTCCCTTCGATTTGCAGCTCACGCTTCGCCTCCAGATAAGCCTGAAGCGGGCGGTTCACCGTCAAGACCGGATCGGCTTCGCCGATTTCAGGCACAATGTAATGGTAGTTCGTATTGAACCATTTGGTCATTTCGCAAGCTGGCGCCTGTTTGCTGCCTCTAGCCATGGCGAAATAAGTCGCTAACGACACTTCTCCCCCTTCGTATTCAAACCGTTCGGGAACGAGTCCGAACATCGCGGCCGTATCGAGCATGTGGTCGTAAAGTGTAAAGTCTCCGACCGGAATCAGTTCGATCCCCTTCTCTTTCTGTTTGGCCAAATGCGCGAGCCGGATCGTCTTTAATTCTTGCGTCAGTTGATCTTCGTCGATTTGATTCGACCAAAACCGCTCCAGCGCCTTTTTCCATTCCCTGTTCGCCCCGATTCGCGGATAGCCGAGATTGCTGTTTCTTACGTTTTTTACCGATTCCGTCATGTTCATCGTTCCTCCGTCTCCTTGTTTTCCAATCCCAAATAAAAAAGGGCGTTTTTACCAATGGAAATGAACATAGGCAAAAACACCCCAGTTTGCGCAACTGACGTCGTTAACACCTCCCTATCTCCCGTAGGTACAAAACAGTGCTGTCAGAACAGGCAGGTCTCCTGGCTCCAGTCTCATCGTCATTGCTGCCTTCCCGGACGAATCCAGTGGCTTCTCGGCAATGACTCCTCTGTTACAGTGGCGGGACCGCGTCGGCATTGCACCGAACTTCCCTTTTAAGCCTTGAAATCGCGCTTCAAGGCACCTATCCCCACAATATATTGTTGTGTATGACGACTATATATCAATATATAGGATGTGTCAAGAGCAATTCGTATGCTTTAGGAGTGTTGCGGCGTTCTTGCCTTTCGGGGGACCTTCGCACCGCGCGCAGCTCCCGGCGCGCGGTGTTTGGCTGCATGTCGACGGTCGGTCGGCCACATGCGGCCTTCCGAATTGTAACGGATGCTGCGGACGTTATTTTATGTTTTTTAACGCATTTTCATTTCTAACGGAAGCCAGTGCGCTTATTCCACTAAAATCGGGCGAAAAAGAGGTCCGTGGCTCAAAATAAGGTCCATGAGTTCCGTTACATTTTGCAAGCCGCCCATTTCCATGAAATAAGGGCCGCTGGTTCCGTTAGCTTTTCACTGTGAATGAAATCATTTGGGAAACGGCAAGATTCGGTCTATAATAGCATTAAGTTGCAAACGAATCGGTCGGCGGTTGATCCCGCCCTATCCCACTTGGAAAGGATGATAAATGATGAATCAATTTCGCGCGTTCGTCGTGCATCAAGCGGAGGACGGCTTACATGCGGCAGTCGCGGAGCGGTCGGTGAATGATTTGCCGCAAGGCGAAGTAACGATACGGGTTGCCTATTCGAGCGTCAACTACAAAGACGGGCTCGCCGCCAGCCCGCGAGGCAATGTCGCCAAGCAATATCCGCTCGTACCCGGCATCGATCTGGCCGGAACCGTGTTGCATTCGAGCGATCCGCGCTATGCTGCCGGGGACGAAGTGCTCGCAACCGGGTACGGCCTTGGCGTGTCGCATGACGGAGGTTTCAGCGAAGTGGCGCGGGTTCCCGCGGATTGGATCGTGCCCCTTCCGCAAGGGCTAAGCATGAAAGAAGCGATGGCGTACGGAACGGCCGGCTTTACCGCGGCGCTGTCCATTCAGCGGCTGGAGGAGAACGGCCTGACGCCCGACGGAGGTCCGGTATTAGTTACCGGCGCGACGGGAGGCGTCGGGAGCATGGCGGTGGCGATGCTCGCCAAATCGGGTTACGAGGTCGCCGCCAGCACGGGCAAGGCGTCCGAACATCAATATTTGCGCAAGCTGGGCGCGCAAGAAATTATAGACCGCAGCGATCTTGTCCCCGAGAAGATCCGCGCGTTGGACGCGCAGCGATGGGCCGGGGCGGTCGATCCGGTCGGGGGACGAGGCCTTGCTTATATACTCAGTACGGTTAAGTACGGCGGGTCGGTCGCCGTTAGCGGGCTAACGGGCGGAACCGAATGGAACGCAACCGTCTTTCCGTTTATTCTGCGCGGCGTGAATTTGCTCGGCATCGACTCCGTCTATTGTCCGATGGAGAAGCGGTTGAACCTATGGGAGCGCATGGCCGGCGAGTTGAAGCCGGATCATCTGCTGTCCGATATCGGCCGGGAAACGTCGTTGGACGAATTGCCGGCTATACTGAACGATATCTTGCAAGGAAAGGTCCGGGGCCGGACGATCGTCAAGCTGTAAGCTGGGTTTGGTTGCACTTGCTCTTTACGGGTATATGCAGCAGGTAGATTAATGGCCGGTTTCGCTAAAAAACGATGCCTCTTGCGGTGTTAACGCATTTTGAGGCGCTAGCGTTTCATCGAGACATTGCTATGCGGAACGTACGGCCCTTATTTGGCGTCAAAATTGCATATTCGCTGTTTAGGCGGACATTGGCTCCGTTATTCCTTCGCCGGAGGGCTTATTTTTACGCTTTTGCTGCAAATAAAGGATTGCATGTCAGCAAACTGTCCCAAATCGGGCTGTTTGTCACAATTAGCGTCTCCTGTGTCCGCGAAGTTGGGAGTGGAACGGTTGAATGATGGTGCTGGGCCGTAACTCTTGTTCCTATCGTTACCATGGGAGATTCAACGACCTGGCCCTTTCGTATGATTGATTTTTTTCCTTTTGTCGATATCCCCTTCGTTCAGAGAGCCGGTTCGCAAACATGTCTGAGCGGTCAAATCCTCCCCTCCGCTTGTCCCGGGCACGTCGACCTAGATGACGATTGTTTCTTTATCATCTTCATAACAAAAGGCAGCCTTCCGTTCTGAGCGAGGGGGATTTTGACAGAAGGTAAATCGTTCTGAGCGAGAGGGATTTTGACAGAAGGTAAATCGTTCTGAGCGATAGGGATTTTGACAGAAGGTAAATCGTTCTGAGCGATAGGGATTTTGACAAAAGGCAAATCGCTCTGAGTGAAGGGGATTTCCACAAAGGGCGAAAAAATAACGGATCGAAAAAACCTTCGAAATCCGTTATTTTTTGGCTCATCATCCCGCCTGAGTCATCTGCGGAGCGGACGGTTTCGGCCGCTTCGGCTTGCGTAAAGCATAATATTGCGGCAGTGCGATGCCCACGATAATGATCGCGATTCCGATCCAGCGCAGGGCGGTAACTTCCTCTCTCAATACGAGCGAAGCGGCAACGGCTGCCGCCGGAAGCTCTGCCGCGCCGAGAATCGTGCCTAGGCCTGAGCCGACTTTGGGCACACCGATCGCGAAGAAGATGACCGGGATAATAATGCCCAGCAGTGCGAGCGGAATGGCGTATTTCCATAAGCCGTTCGCGATCGCGCCGTTCGTTAGGAACGATGGCGAGAATACGATTATAATCATGACGATCGCTCCTGACACCATGAACAGGCTTTTGGACAAAACAGGCACATCCGTGCCGACTCTGCCGCTTGCAAAAATATAAAAGGCGAAGGAAACGGCGGCCAGCAAGCCGAATACGGTACCCTTGGCGGTTAACGTTCCGCCGCCCGGTTCGAGAATTCCGCTGGCGAATACGGTACCCGCCAGCAGCACGGCAACGGACAGCAGTTTCGTCATCCCCGGGAACTTGCGATCGGCGATCGCCTCCAGGATGATGCCGATCCAAGTAAATTGAAACAGCAACACGACCGCGATCGATGCCGGAAGCTCTTCCACCGCCACGCCGTAAAATACCGATGTCGTGCTGAGGCTTAACCCTGTCGCCATTAACAGCAACGCTTGGCGCGCCTTCACTTTGCGCCGGGAAAACAGCAGAACGAGAATCAACAGCATCAATAAGCCGAAGAAAAATTGGCCTCCAAGCAATTCGTTCACGGTAAATCCGTCGGCGAATCCTACCTTCATTATCGTCGAGAGCGTTCCGTAACTGCAGGCGACCAAGAAAACAAGCAATGAGTACTTCAACATTTTCATCTCTAAAGACCCCCTAACATATGAAAAACCCCTTGTCCGAAGACAAGGGGCGAATGAAACCAAAGCAATACGTTAATTCGGCTTTGTAAAGTTCCGCCACTCCTTCCCGTAAACGGGAATGGAGTTTGATGTACAACAACGATATCCATTTACACTTTCTTTATCATAGTATACAACGCAAAAAACTGTCAATCGCTAAAAATTCCCCACTTCGGTACAAGGCAACAACCGACATTCGTTTGAATAGGCTAAAGCAACAAAACAGTGGGCGGTGATCCGATGAACGAAAATCAAACATTGCCGGCGACGATCGTCACATACCGGTTGAAACGGCCGAAACTGGACGTTCTGTATCCGGCCGTCTCCGGCTTGCGCAATCCGGCCGCGCAACAAAAGATAAATGCGGAAATCGCGAGAACGGTGCATGAATTGAATCGGCAGCAAGGATATCCGCAAAATCCGTTGACCGAAATAACCGGCACGTATGAAATCAAGACGAATGAGCGAGGCGTTCTAAGCTTATCCCTGTATAACTATGCCTATTCCGGAGGAGCTCACGGAAACACGATTAATCGGTCCCTGACCTTCGACACGAATACAGGTCGGCTCTATCGCTTGCAGGATTTATTTAAACCGGGAGCCGATTACGTCAAGATTCTCTCCGACATCGTGGCCGTGCAGATTCAAGCACGCAAATTGCCGACGCTGGAACCTTTCGCCTCCATTCGACCCGATCAAGATTTCTATATCGCCGATAAATCGCTGGTCATTTATTTTCAATTGTATGAATTGTTGCCTTATGTATACGGTTTTCCGTATTTTCCGATTTCGGTGTATTCCATTGAGCCGATCGTAAACGAAGAAGGTCCGCTTGGCAAAATGCTGTCTTCTATCCCGCTATAGTTGCCGTTACCGCTCATGAATTACCATAACGCAACGAGGATAAAAACATAATCCGTTTATAAAAATAACATCATCCGGGCGATTACGCCCGATTGCGGCAAACGAACCCATCCTCGGAGGTGATTCCATGCGAACCGGATTGGCTTTGGCAGGCGGAGGCGTACCCGGAACAACCGCGCTCGGAGTCATTCAAGCTTTGGAAGAAGCGGACATCAAGATAACTCATGTCGCGGGGACGAGTTCCGGCTCCGTTGTAGCCGCCTTATATGCGTACGGAATGGCGACCGATAAGCTGCTCGCGGTTGTCCCGCGGTTGAACAGGCGTTATTTGGACATTGATTGGAGATCGATTTTTCTGAAGCTTGTGCTGTACCGGCCTTATCTCGACGGATGGCTGAAGGGTAAAAGATTATTCGATTTGGTGGCGGAACTGACGGAAAGTTCTTTTTTGTCCGAGATGAAAATTCCTTGCGGCATTATCGCAACCGATCTGAGCAGCGGCCGGCCGATTATTTTCGCGAAACAACCGATTGACGGATATACGACGGAATCGGAGATCAGCATCGCCGAAGCGGTGCGCGCAAGCATTTCCATTCCCGTTCTTTTTCAACCGATGCGATGGAAAGACTACGTACTGGTCGACGGAGGCGTTACGATGAACTGTCCCGTTCAAGTCGTGCGCGCAATGGGAGCCGAGCGGGTCATCTCCGTCGATCCGGTTACCCCGTTCGTCAAGCAGAAAAACCCGCTAACTTCCGCCTTATCGATCTTTAATTATGCGATCAACTTGAATTTGCAATATCAAATGCAGCAAGAACATTCGTATGCCGATCTAACATTGTTTCCGATGGTCGGCCCGGTCAGCTCGTTCGATTTCCGCAAAGTGCAGCAATGTATTACGGCAGGCTACCGGCATGCTAAAGAAAAGCTGGACGAGATCAAAAACGTATTGTCCCAATAGAAGCCGCGTCGCTTCGCGCATCTTTCCATCGATTCGCCTTCGTCATATAATGGAGAAAACAGGTATGGCGCAAGGAGGGGAATGCGATGCAAGAAGGACAATTCATCATGACAGACCCGCAGCAGGTTAACATTCACGTGTATCGTTGGCTTCCCGACAACGGAACGCCGCCGAAGGGCATCGTGCAAATTGCGCATGGCATGACGGAAAAAGCCTGCCGCTATAAGCGCTTTGCCCAGGCTTTGACGCAAGAAGGATATATCGTGTACGCCAACGACCATCGCGGACACGGCAAAACGGCAGGCCATCCGGACGAATTGGGTTATGTCGGCAAGGACGGATTCGAATGGATGGTCAAAAATATGGCCCAGCTTAACGAGCATATTCGCCGGGAGCACCCGGGTTTGCCTCTCTTCTTGTTCACTCATAGCATGGGCTCTTTTCTGGGACAGAAATATATGTATACATATCCGGACAGCATCGACGGCATCATTCTATCCGGCAGCGACGGGAAACGGGGCATCGAGCTTTCCTTCGGCATTTGGGCCGCAGGCTTGCTGACGCGGGTCCGCGGCGACCGGCATCGCAGCCGATGGATCGATTCAATGGCTTTCGGCAGCTTCAACCGCAAATTCAAGCCGAGCCGAACCCCGCTCGATTGGCTGAGCAGAGACGAGGCGGAGGTCGACCGTTATATCGCCGACCCCGAATGCGGCATGGTATGCACGATCGGCTTTTATTACGATTTTTTCAGGCTCTTGCAAGAAATTCATCGCCCGGACCTAATGAGCCGGATTCCCAGGGATTTGCCGATTTTCGTCATTTCCGGCGAAGACGATCCGGTCGGTCATCACGGCAAAGGCATTATGCAGTTGCTTGCGATGTATCGGGATTTGCAATTGACGGAAGTTCAATCGAAGCTGTATCCCGGCGCACGGCACGAACTGCTGAACGAAACGATTCGCGACGAGGTGACGGGCGACATTATCCAATGGCTGAATCAGCGGTTGGAATATTCGTCGTCATCGTAACAATGCATGACAATAACGCCGCTGCGGCTAGATCGGCATTCCAATCTGCGGAAGCGGCGTTTGTTTTCTTATGGCAGCGGCTTATTTAAATGGCTTGCAGTCCCGCCGTATTCAGAATGTTCCACGGCTTGTTGAAATGCGGTTGGAAGAAGAAATCGACAAAAGCGAGCTCGTCGATCGTCATCCGGTTTTGAATGCAAACCGAAAGGGTATTGACCGATTGCGTCAAATCCGCCTTCGACATCAATTGCGCTCCCACAATGCGCCGGGTTTCCTCTTCGAACACGACTTTCAGCGTCACAGGCTCGAAGGTAGGCATAAACTCCGGACGATCGTGATCCATTATTGTGACAGATTTCACATTCATGCCAATGCCAATAGCCGCATGCTCGGTCAAACCTGTCGAAGCGATGTTTTGCTCGTAAATTTTAATGCCCGACGTACCCTGAGTTCCCATATAGCGCAGGACAGGCCTCATTAAATTATGAGCCGCAAGCGTACCCATCCGCACCGCGTTGGTTGCAAGCGGAATGTACATATGATTCCCGGTCGGATTGTACATAACCGCGCAGTTGTCTCCGGCCGCGAAGACGTCGGGGTTGCTGGTGCGCATATATTCGTCGACGACGATCGCGCCGTTGTCCAGCAATTCCACTTGACCGCGCAACAATTCGGTATTCGGGCGAAATCCGATGCATAGAATAACCAAATCTGCCGCATATTCGCCTTTATCGGTAACTACTTTGGTTACTTTGCCGCGTGTGCCCTCGAATTTCGTAACCGTCTCGCCCAATGCGAGCCGAATCGAACGTTCCGCGAGCGTTGCCTCCACCCGGTCGGTAAACTCCGCATCCAAATATTTGGCTAACACGCGGTCGCATGTATCGATGAGCGTCACTTCCTTGCCGTTCGTTTGGAACGCCTCCACCAGCTCGATTCCGATATACCCGGCCCCGATTACGATAATGCGCCGCGCGTCTTGCGCTTTCTCGACGATGGCGTTGGAATGATTGTAATTTTTGCATAGCATAATGCCGCCCAAATCGATGCCTTCCATATTCGGAACGATAGGCCACGATCCGGTCGTCACGATCAGCTTGTCGAACGTATCGCCGAACTCTTCGCCGGTCTGCAAATTCCGCGCGCGAAGCGTCTTGCTCGCCGTATCGACGGAAACGACCTCGTGGCGCATCTTGGTCTTGACGCCAAGCTCGGCCAGTTGATCGGGCGAGGAATAGAATAAGCCTTGCGCGTCCTTCACCACTCCGCCCACGTACAAGGCGATCCCGCAGGATAAAAACGAAATGTTGTCGTTCCGCTCGTATACGGTAATTTCCGCCTCCGGATAAAGTTTGGCCGTATTGACAATCGCCGCCGTCCCTGCATGCGTACAACCGATAACCGCTACTTTCATCTGAAACACTCCTTAGTTTGTGATTTTTTTCACTTTATAAAGTGAAAATAATTGTTTCCCTTTCGACTTCCGATATCCGACATCCAACGACCCGCATACCAAGCCTGTGAGAACGGTCCGACGTACCGGAAGAAACGATTCCTATTGGTTGTGAAATAATTCACTATTACGGCGAATAAAAAATCATTATTCAAGTGACTTATGTCGTTGACAATGACCGTTATCGTTGATCACATTATAATCCATTTCCGTTCGGATCGCAATACTCTATTAAGCTGGAAAAACTACCCTAACGGAGAAAAAAGGCGCAGTCGCCGCGAAGTTGATCATAATCCGCAAATTTGGTATATTCTTTGAGAAAAGAGGAGAAATGAGGATTTGTGTCCTTTGCCAATAAAGCTTATAATTTGATACATGCTCGAACCAAATGCGCATTGGGTTTTCCAGTGCTTTTTTTCTTGACGCGAAGAGGTGTATTTTCCATTGAGAACGAATCGTAAAGAGCTGCGGTTATCCCCGCCCCAAATTTTAGTCCTCGGCTTTGCCGCTATTATTACGATCGGAGCCTTCCTGCTTATGCTGCCGATCTCGACAAGGGGGGACCAGCCGCTCAGCTTTATAGACGCTCTATTCACTTCTACGTCGGCCACTTGCGTGACAGGGCTCGTCGTTGTAGATACTTGGAGCACATTTTCCATATTCGGACAAATCGTCATTATGATCCTGGTGCAAATCGGCGGGCTCGGCTTCATGACAATGGCCACCTTGTTCGCGTTGGTGTTGAAGAAGAGGATATCGCTGCGGGAACGGCTCATTTTGCAGGAATCGATGCGAGCGACCAGCATGGAGGGGATCGTCCGCCTCATCCGCAGAGTCATTATATTCGCGCTAACGATTGAGTCGATTGCCGCGGTATTGTTCTCGATTCGGTGGGCGTTCGATATGCCGCCCGGCAAAGCGGTTTATTACGGCATCTTTCACGCCGTTTCCTTGTTCAACAACGGGGGGTTCGATCTGTTCGGCGAGTTCACAAGCTTTCAAAAATATGCCGCAGACCCTTATTTCCATATTATCGCAATGACATTAGTCGTTTCGGGCGGACTCGGGTTTATCGTATTGGCTGATCTTTACGAATGGCCCAGAAGGAAGAAATTGTCTTTGCAATCCAAAGTCGTATTATCGATGACGGGAATATTAATCTGCGTCGGAACGCTCGTTTTCTTCGCATTCGAATATGCGAACGCCAAGACGATCGGGACGATGGATTTGCCCGGTAAAATATTGGCGTCTTTCTTCCAGTCGGTTTCGACCCGCTCCTCCGGAACGAGTACGGTCAATATCGGGGATCTGCATCAAGGCACGCAATTTTTTATGATCATCCTTATGTTTATCGGCGCTGCGCCCGGTTCGACCGGAGGCGGCATTAAAATTACGACGTTTGCGCTGCTGGTAGCCGGCGTCGTCTCCATGCTGCGCGGAAGGGATGATGTCGTTCTGTTCCGGAACCGCATCGCGAAAGATTTAATTATCAAAGCGTTGACCATTATTTTATTCGCGCTTTTCATGGTGGTGGCGGTCGCGATGCTATTATCGATGACGGAGGACCGTTATTTCCTGATGATTCTGTTCGAGACGGCCTCGGCCGTTGGAACGGTCGGCTTGTCGATGGGGCTTACGCCCGAACTGTCGGCATTCGCCAAAATCGTGCTATGCGTCGCCATGTTCGTCGGACGGCTCGGGCCGCTTACGTTGGCCTATGCGCTAGGCCCGAAGAAAGAGAAGGAATTGTACCGCCATCCGGAAGGCAAAATCATAATCGGTTGACATTGGGGGGATTTCCATGGAACAAGCAATTATCATCGGCGCGGGACCGTGCGGCTTGTCGGCAGCCATCGAACTGCAGCGTATCGGCCTGTCTCCGCTCATTATTGAAAAAAACTGTATCGTTCATTCGATTTATTCCTATCCGACGCATTTGCAATTCTTCAGTACGCCGGAGCTGCTCGAAATCGGCGAGCTGCCGTTCGCGACCCCGAACGAGAAGCCGTATCGCCATGAAGCACTCGTCTATTACCGCAGAGCGGCGGAGCATTACAATCTTCGTATTCGCACCTACGAGGAAGTCGTGTCGCTCCGCAAGTCGGAAGAAGGATTTGACCTGGAAACGAAACACCGCAGCGGAAAAGAATCTCGCTATAAAGCCCGATATGTCGTGATCGCTACCGGTTATTTCGATCATCCGAATATGCTCGGGATTCCCGGCGAAGATCTAAGCAAAACGACGCATTATTTCCGCGAGGCGCATCCGTACGCCGGCTCGAAGGTAACGATTATCGGGGGCAATAATTCGGCGGTGGACGCGGCACTGGAACTGCTGCGCGTCGGAGCCGAAGTGACCGTCGTTTACCGCGGCGCGGAATTGTCGCCAAGCATCAAACCGTGGGTGCGGCCGATCTTCGAGAGCATGATTCAGAAAGGGCTTATCCGCATGCTGTTCGAATCGACCGTGACGCGGATCGAGGAAGATACGGTTTGGGCCGCATCCGCAGACGGGCAAGAAACGGCAATCGCCAACGATTTCGTCCTCGCGCTGACCGGTTTCCGCCCCGACCGGAAAATGCTGATCGAAACCGGAGTCGAATTGGCCGACGACCGCGAGAAGCCGCTGTTCAATCCGGACACGATGGAAACGAACGTACCGGGCTTGTACGTCGCCGGTGTCATTACATCGGGCCGCAATGCGAACGAAATATTTATCGAATCGGGCCGAATGCACGGCAAGACGATCGCCGCCCACATTATGGCTCGCAATGAATCCGTATAATCGGGATGAAAAAGAACCGTAATCGTAACTCTCAATCGGAGTACGATTACGGTTCATTGATTTATACGCTCTCTCTCGCTTTGCTTCGATACCATGATTTCCAGCTTTTCCGCGTTGTCTCCATCGACGCCGTCTGATTGGAAACATTCAATATGGCAGACAAAGCGCTGTACGGGGAATGTTGAAATTCCGTCGCCTCCGCCCTTTTCTTCATCCCGGAGAGCACCTCCGGATGGCTCAGCAAGTAAGTAAACTTCTCTTTCAATTCATCTTCCGACGGCGCATAGATGGCCACCCCGGATTCGACCAAGTAGTGAACATTATCTTCTTCTTGACCGGGGAGCGCTTTATAGAGCAGCAAAGGCAGCTGTTGAATCGTCGCCTCCGTCGTGGAAATGCCGCCGGGCTTCGTAATCATTAAATCCGCGCATGCCATCCATTCGTGAATTTGCTCCACATATCCGTGAACGATCGTCGTCACTTCCGACTGTTCGGCAATCCGTTCCAGCTTTTCTCTCAATTTCTCGTTTTGCCCGCACACGATGACGAATTGGACCCGATCTTTCCATTGTTCCTGCTGCAGGAAGCGTACGAAGGAAGGATGAATCATGCCCCAGCCGCCGCCCATCACCAATACCGTCAGCTTGGATACGTCCAGCCCGTGTTTTTTCCGCAGTTCGATTTTATCGTATTTCTTGTAAAAGATCGGTCTAACCGGAATTCCCGTCACTTCGATCCGGCTCTTCCCGACGCCTTGCGCCATCAGCGCTTGCGCGACCTTGGCGGAACTGACCAGATAGCGGTCCGTATACGGGTTCAGCCAATAACTATGATCCGTATGGTCAGTAATGACCGTAACGGTCGGACAATCGATGCTGCCGCTCGCTTTCAGCTTCGATACCGCGGCCGCGGCCGGCGGAAACGTGCTGACGATGATCGAAGGATTGACTTCCCATACCGCATCCTCCAAAGCCCGCAGGCTCATGCCGCTCACTGCCTTGATCGCTTTGGAGATGACGTTTTGCCTTCTCGTTTTGTGATAGAAGTAACCGTAAACGCCGGGGAAAGTCTTGATGCACTGCATGTAACAAAATGCTCCCACCTGATAGAGATGCGGCGAAGTCAGTTCCATATAGTCCATCACATGCACTTCCACTTCTCCGCGCAAATATTGCGATGCTTCCAAAATCGACTTTGCCGTCTGTATATGCCCATGACCGAGCGGACCGGACAATACGAGTATTTTCTTTTTCTGTCCCCGCAACGACATATTCATATGCCGCTCTCCTTTCTTTCCAATCAACCAATTATATATATACCGAATCTATGGTCAGATCTTGTTCGTCTTTATATTAGTATTGTAGGACGTTTTACTTTATTTCAAAACCGACTTGAAGAGGTTTTTTTCACTGGACTAAGGTCGAGGAACCATTCCACCTTAAGTTTAGCACCTGATATTAGTACATGATACAAATAATTTGACGAAGAATAAAGCGATTTGTTGCTATATTGGAAAAAGTTCTCCTTGGGGCAGAGTTCAATTGACGATAGAAACTGCCGCAGCTCCTTCCGCGATCATGCCCGCTCTCATGAACATCGGCGAAGAAAGAATCAGCCCCGCGCAAAATTAGCGTGGAATATATTGTAAGATTAATCATAAACCTTTTACTATTTGTAGGACAAGGGGGAAACTAATAGATTTCTTGGTTGGTTGGATGAATTGAGGGTACATTCGGCGATTGATTATCGTGGACGCTAGGGCGGTCGCCGGTTTCGTTGGGTAAATGACCTGATTTGTAGTGGTGGACGGACACACGATTCGCTATTTTGGCCAAATGGGCGTATTTTCGGAGATTGGCGGACTTACGTTCCTTTATTTTGCCATTTGCTGCGATTGCCGGACACATGTTCCTCTATTTCCCTGAAACAGGCCTGAATCAGGCGATTTGTCACATATAACGGATTCTCTGTCCTCCAATATGCCCAAAAGGGGGCTTTATCAGGAAATAAGGGATCTATGTCCGTCAGTATGCGATAAGGGGCGCGTATCTCCAAACGATCGCGAAGACGGCAGCTAGCCGCCTTCGTTCTGCAATTTCTCCAGCAGCAGATTGAGCTTCTTGCGCTTGGCCCGTTCCGCTCGCCGGTGTTCCCGCTCCTCCTCCCGCAACGCTTTGACAATCGAGAAGGTCATGAGCAGCAGTATGACGGCAAAGGGCAGCGCCGTTACGATGGAAGCGGTCTGCAACGCCTCGAGCCCGCCGCTCAGCAGCAGCACAACCGCAATCAAGGCTTGAATAATCCCCCAAGAAACCCGAATCTTAATCGAAGGGTCCGGATTGCCGTCCGACGACATCATGCCAAGGACGAAAGTGGCCGAATCGGCGGAAGTGACGAAAAAAACGATAATCAGCACCAACGCCAACACGGCCAAGATCGTGCCGAGAGGCAAATATTCGAGGGTGGCGAATAGAGCGGCCGTCATATCTTGCTTGACCGTTTCCGCAATCGGATAGCGGTCGAACATTTCAAAGCGAAGCGCCGTCGAACCGAAGACGGCAAACCATACAAAGCCGAAGCCGCTCGGGACGAGCAGCGTCCCCAATATAAACTCCTTGATCGTGCGTCCCCGGGACACGCGGGCGATGAACGATCCGACGAAAGGGGACCAAGCGATCCACCATGCCCAGTAGAACAGCGTCCAACTGGCCGTCCACGAGCTTTGCGTAAAAGGAGTGAGGCGCAAGCTCATTTGAATAATATTTTGCAAATACAGGCCGAGCGTACTGGTAAAGGTGTCGAAAATAAACGAGGTCGGTCCCAGAAACAGAATGAAGAGCATCAGGCAAACGGCGATCGCCAAATTGGTATTGCTTAAAATCCGGATGCCTTTATCGAGTCCGGTTACCGAGGAAGTGATGAACAGCGCCGTCAACACGGCGATGACGATTAATTGTACCGTAATATTGTTCGGCAGGCCGAACAGGAAGGATAACCCTCCGTTGATTTGCATGACGCCCAAGCCGAGCGAAGTGGCCACCCCGAATGCGGTCGCGATAATAGCCAGAATGTCAATCCCTTTGCCTAATGCGCCGTTCACCCGATCGCCGATCAAAGGATAGAAAGTCCAACTGATCAATCCTTTATACCCTTTACGGAACGTGAAATATGCAAGTCCCAGCGAAACGAGCGAGTAAATGCCCCAAGGATGAAGGCCCCAATGAAAAAAGGAATACCTCATCGCCTGCCGCGCCGCTTCCACCGTGAAGCCCTCTCCGCTCGGCGGATTCATATAGTGGCTGACCGGCTCCGACACGCCCCAAAATACGAGTCCGATCCCCATTCCCGCGCTAAACAGCATGGAGAACCACGACAAGTTGGAGTACTCCGGTTCGTCGTCATCCGTGCCAAGGAGAATTTTCCCGTATTTGCTGAACGCCAAATAGAAGCAGAACACGAGCACGATCAATGCCGTAATCAAATAAAACCACCCGAAATTTACCGTCAAAAAAGATAAGGCCCGGTCCGCCGACGCAGCCAAATGTGCGGGAGCGATCAACCCCCAAATGACAAAAAGCGATATAACGACGATCGAAACGGCTAATACCATATCGTTCAACTCCCGTGCAGCATTTCTCAAACTTGCCTTCCTTTCCTATAGCTTCTTCATTTTTCCCGGTTTATAGTCAACAAAAAAAACCGCTGGAAGAAACCGTTCCGGCGGTCATCTCGCCAATTTCGCGGTTAACGGAAGCAGGAGCACGGACGAACGATCTACTACAATCCGCGCAAACGTTGCATTAAATCTTCTGGCTGGGATCGCGGTACCATGGAAATATAACGGATTTCCGAGGTCTTATTTTTTGAATTCCAGTCGAATATTGGGATTAACGGATTTTCGAACCGTTAACATGTCGCGATCGGGTGAGAATCCTTGGTTTTGTGAAGTTTCGACAAAAATAGAGCCCTCAAAATCCGCTAACTCCGCCAAAATTGCGTTATTGGATCAAATAAGGCCTCCAAAATCCGTTAACCTTGTTCATCCCTATCGCAATCATCTGCTTGAAACGCAGTAAAACATTCGGTGCAACGCTAGTGAAGCAGGAGACTCTATTTTCGCAAAAATGAGACGTTTTGAAATGTAACGGAACTGAGAAACCTTAATTGCGGTCCTTTGCTTGTTTCTCGCAAGAAAAACAAGGAATAAGTGCGCTCACATCCGTTAGAATCCGAATAGCCTGTCATTTTCCACATTAAGCTCTCTGAGATCCGTTACAAATTTGAACTTCGACAGCGATTTAGAAATTCGGCACCATCCTATGTGGTAGGTTTTCACCGTTACCGTAGTTTCTTACGGTTACCGTAGTTTCTTACGGTTACCGCGATCGCTGCCGTCAAATTACCGCGGGCGAACGCGGTTCGTCGGCGGCGCGCTTAGCGGGTCGTCCGGCCAATAATGCTTCGGATATCGCCCCTTCAAATCTTTGCGCACATCAAAGTAAGTTTTGCTCCAAAATCCGGCCAGATCGCGCGTCACCTGCACCGGCCGCTGCGCCGGCGAGAGCAGATGCAGTATGAGCGGCACTTTGCCCCGCGCGAGCCGCGGCGTTTCCGTCAGCCCGAACATTTCTTGCAAACGGACGGCCAATACCGGGCCGTCCGGGTCGCTGTAATCGATCGGGATGCGCGAGCCGCTTGGAACGGTAATGTGCGTAGGAGCGCAATCGTCCAGTTCCCGGCGCTTGTCCCATGAGAGCGCCGCCTCCAGCGCCGAGACGAGATTCAATCGCTGGAGATCGCCGCGGCTCCTCATTCCGCCCGCGTACGGGGCTAACCACTCTTCCAGCGTGGCGGCCAGCGCTTCGTCGGAAGCATCCGGCCAGCCGGGTTCGTGCTTGTGCATGAATCGCAGACGCGCTTGCATCTGCCGCGCCGCCCGCGTCCATGGAAGGATCGCCAATCCTTCCTCGCGTATGCCTTGCATGAGGGCGGCCGACGTTCCTTCCGGATCCGGTTCCGGCTGCGGGGCCTCCCTGATTACCAGCGCGCCGAGAAGTTTGCGCGTTCGGGCGCGTACCGCCTGCGCTTCCCGGTCCCATGCGATGATGGAACTTTCCATTATATGGCCGCCGAAATGCCGTTCCAGCTCGCCCTCCGCCACGGGCGCCGCCAGATAAATGCGGCTTTCCGCCCCTTGATCGTCGAGCTCCGCCGCTACCAGGTACGGCGCGCTTGCGAGCGGCTGAAGCTCGGCGAAGGCCGCGCCGCGCCCGTTGCTGAGCAAATAGCGGCCATTCTCCCTGCGCTTGGCGATGCGATCAGGGTAGGCGAAGGCAAGCAGCAAACCGCAAGCGTCTGCGCTTCCCCCGGCATCCGGCGCGATTCCCAGCATTCGCTTCCAATGGTTCGCCTCGGACAGGATGCGCCGCGAAGCGGCCCAATCGATCGAGTAAGCCCTCCCTGCGCCGGCGCCGGAGCTATATGTATCCGCCTTCCCCGCCGATTGGCTGCGCAAAGCCTCGATCCGCAGCCGGATATCCGCGTCCGGCGCCGCGCCGGCGCCGCGGAACATATCCCGCTCGCTCAGTAAAGCCGCCAATTCGCAAGCCAGCCCGCCGAGCCGCAAAGTCTCCGCCCGCAGCAGCATATGCGCCAGGCGGGGATGCAAGCCCAATTCCGCCATGCGTCTGCCGTGCGGCGTGACGTTTCCTTCCGGTCCGAGCGCTCCCAACTGCCGCAGCAAATCGCGCGCTTGCGCATAAGCCGCCTCCGGCACCGGGTCGAGCCAGCTAAGCTCCGCCGGATCGGATACGCCCCACGCGGCCAGCTCCAGCGTCAGCGGCGCAAGATCGGCTGCGAGCAGTTCCGGCGTGCTGCGCGCCTCCAACCGGCGCTCTTCTTGCTCGGTCCATAGCCGGTAGCATACCCCCGGCCCCAAACGGCCTGCGCGGCCGCGCCGCTGATCGGCCGACGCCCGCGACACGTTGACGGTCTCAAGCCGCGTCATGCCGGTGCGCGGAGAGAAGCGCGGCACGCGCATGAGTCCGCTGTCGATCACGACGCGAACCCCCTCGACCGTCAAGCTTGTCTCGGCAATCGACGTCGCCAGCACCACTTTCCGTTCGCCCGGCGGACAAGGCGCGATCGCCGCGTCTTGCGCTTCCTGCGGCAAGCTGCCGTGGAGCGGCGAAATGCGGATGCGCGGATCGCGGATGCGCTCCGCAAGCCACGATTCCACTCTGCAAATTTCCCCCGCCCCCGGCAGGAACGCCAGTATATCGCCCTCCTGTTCGGCGAGAGCGTCCAGCACCGTTCGCGCAACGCGATCCTCCATCCGCTCCTCGCCTCGCCGCGGCAAATAGCGCGTCTCTACCGGGAAGCTCCGGCCTTCGCTAACCAATACCGGCGCATCGCCCAATAAGGCGGAGACGGGCTCCGCTTCCAACGTCGCCGACATGACCAGAATTCGCAAGTCGTCCCGCAGCACGGCTTGCGATTGCAGGCATAGCGCCAGCCCCAAGTCCGCATGCAGGCTGCGCTCATGGAATTCGTCGAAGATGACGATCCCCACCTCTTCCAATGCTTGATCCGCCTGCAACAGCCGGGTAAGAACGCCTTCGGTGATCACTTCGATGCGTGTCGACTTCCCGACGCGGCTGTCCATTCGGACGCGGTACCCTACCGTCTCCCCGACATCCTCGCCTAACGAACGCGCCATATAACGGGCGGCGGAACGGGCGGCGAGACGGCGGGGCTCCAGCATCACGATCCGGCGGCCTTGCAGCCACGGTTCGTCCAGAAGAGCGAGCGGAATTCGCGTCGTCTTCCCGGCGCCGGGAGACGCAATAACAACTGCGTTCGAGCGGGCGCGAAGACTTTCCTTCAGCGCCGGCAATATCGATTCAATAGGCAAACTGGCCATTGGCGTATCAACTCCATTACATATGTTCCTCCTAAACGGCTCTGTCTATCCTTCCATCTATTATAGCAAACTCGCGAGAGGAGGAAGGAACGCGGACCAATGAAAAAGGAACGGCAATGCCATCTATCATCGGATGACACTTCCGTTCCCTATTTTTATACCAAACTACTCTTTATATTCATTCGGGAATAACCCGTTTCGCCCATAGAAAATGTTCGTACCAATATTCGCCTTCGAGCTTGTCGCCGTGAATATCGCTAACGATGACGCCGATTCCTTCCTCATACGTATGCAATATTTTGCCGTCGCCCATATAGATTCCGACATGTCTCACTTTATTGATCCCCTGTTCGTTCGGGTAATCTTCATCGGAGAAATACATCAAGTCGCCTTTGCGCATTTGGTCGAACGGAATCGTCTCTCCTTGCACCGCTTGCTCTCGCGAATTCCATCCTAAGGAAATGCCTTCTTTATCGTATAGAAATTGTACGAAAGAAGAGCAGTCGAACGTGCTGTCCTGAAAACGCTCGGCTCCGAATACATACGGTGTGCCATAATAAGTTTTGCCCATATCTATAATACGATCCGCCGTCTTCTCCCATTGCGCCTGCGCCGTTTGAACGGACGCGACGGCAGGGACGGGCATAGCCGCCGCAACAGTCTGTGCCGCCGCGGACGCGGTTTGCGCCTCGGCCGGAGCATAGGAAGGAGCGGAAGCTTTGCCGGTAGATTCGATCATCAAAGCGGCAGATACGATACATGCGATACTAGTCGCCAAAATGACGGATTTGCGCACTATACCATCCCCTTTCCAACTCATTATGACAATTTTGTAACGGGAATGATATAGCGTTCTGTTTCCAAAACGGCAAAAAGTTTCCTGTTTCTGTTTTCCTGTCCCTTGTTTATATGGAGACGGTAATGGTCGTGCCTGCGCCAAGCTCGCTTTGGACGGAAAGATCGCCCCGATGCATTTCCACGATCTTTTTGACGATCGACAGCCCTAGACCGCTTCCCCCTTCCGAACGATTGCGCGATTTATCGGCTTTGTAGAACCGCTCGAACATATGCAACTGGTCCTCTTCCGCGATCCCGATCCCGGTATCCGAAATGCGGACAAGCGTTTTATCTTCCTGGCGGAGCATTTCAATGGCGATCGTACCGCCGCTAGGCGTAAATTTAATGCTGTTGTGAATCAAATTGATCCATACTTGGCTCATTAAGTCGCGGTCGGCGACGATGCTCGCTTCCTGCAAATCGATCTCCATCTCAATCCCCTTCTCCAACCATTGCGGCTCGCACGCCAATACGATATCGCGCAACTGCCTGTCCAGGCGGTAAGGCTTCGGGTCGAACGGAGGATGTTCGGATTCCAGCGAGGTCAGCTTGAGCAAATTTTCGCTGAGCCGGGACAGCCTCACGCTTTCCGTCTCGATAATGCCAAGGTAATGCATGCGTTCCTCATGTGTGAGATGCTCCTGCCGCAGCACTTTCGTAAAGCCGCTGATCGAGGTGAGCGGAGACTGAATTTCATGGGATACGTTCGAAATGAATTCTTGCCTCATCTGTTCCATTTGGTTCAATTCAACGGCCATATCGCTGATGCTGTCGGCCAGCACCGTCCAAGGTCCCTTGTCTTTGGAGACCTCCTTCAGATCGACGTTAAAATCGCCTTTGGCGATCTTTTTGATCGCATCAATGAGCAATTTGAACTGATCGACATGCTTGGCGCGCGCCAATTTTCCAATGATATAGAAACAGCCGAATATGAGCAGAAAGCTCAGGAAAAAATTGATCAAATATTTGATCAGATCATGCGGTTCTTTATCGATGCCGAAATAGAGCAAAGCGGTCAAGTAATAGGCGAGCGCCGAACAGGCGCCCGTACCGGCAAGAAACACCAAAATACCGAAAAGGCGCTTAACAAAACGCTTCATGCCTGCGTCTCCAGCCGGTATCCCAGGCCGCGCACGGTAGCGATGCGGAAGGAATGCTCTTCTTCGGGAAAGCGCTCGCGAAGCCGTTTAATATGAACGTCGACCGTCCGCTCGTCGCCTTCGTAATCGTACCCCCATATTTGTTCGATCAATTGCTCCCGCGACAGCGTCTTGCCCGAATAGCTGGCAAGCATAAACAGCAGTTCGAATTCTTTCAAGGGCAATGTCATGCTTTGATCGCCGACCGATACTTCAAACGTCTTGCGGTTCAGCGTCAGCTCGCCGATCTGCACCGTCTGGGATACCGCGATCCGGTACCGTTTCAGCAACGCCTTGACTCGAACGACCAGTTCGACCGGTTCGAACGGCTTGACGAGATAGTCGTCCGTGCCGAGCTCGAACCCTTTCACCTTATCCGTCGTCTGGCCTTTCGCCGTCAACATGAGCACGGGGAGATCATACGATTTTCTCAATTCCGCGCAAAGCTTCCAACCGTCCATATTCGGCATCATGACATCGAGTATGATCATATCGGCTTTCACCGACTCCAATAGTTCGAGCGCCTCCAACCCGTCGGAAGCTTCGTAGACGTCAAATCCTTCGTTGCGCAAAAACAAGCCGACCAGTTCCCGGATATGCGGATCGTCGTCTACAATCAATATTTTGATCATCGCCTTGCCCACCTTCCTTTCGCTTACGTTACCCCCATTTCTTTAATGCGAAGCTGCTGCACGGCAAATTCGCGGTACATGGCATGGGATTGCAGCAATTCGTCATGCGTTCCGCTGCCGGTAATGCGTCCTTTTTCCACAAATAAGATTTGATCCGCCTCCACCACGGTCGACAAGCGATGGGCGATAACGAGCGTCGTGCGGCCTTTCATCAAATTTTGCAACGCTTGCTGCACGACGATTTCCGATTTGCTGTCCAGGCTGGAAGTAGCCTCGTCCAGCATAAGGATTTCCGGATCCCGCAACAACGCCCGCGCAATACCGATTCTTTGCCGTTGGCCGCCCGACAGCTTCATGCCCCGTTCCCCGACTTCCGTGTCGTATCCATCGGGGAATTCTTGGATGAATTGATCGGCGTACGCCATTTGAGCGGCGCGTCTCAATTCCACATCGCTAACGTCCCGGCCCAATCCGTAACAAATATTGTCGCGGATCGTTCCGGCAATCAGCGGGCTTTCTTGCGAAACGTAACCGATACGGCTGCGCCAAGACCGGAGGGTATAACGATCGATCGGTTCGTCTCCGAGCTTGATCTCCCCGCTTTGCGGCCGGTAATATCGTTCGAGCAGCGAGAACAGCGTCGTTTTCCCGCCGCCGCTCGGCCCGACAATGGCGGTAACCTCGCCGGGCTGCACCGAGAAGCTGACATCCTTCAACACTTCTTCCCCTGTCGGATACGCGAAGGAAACATGTTCCACCGATATCGGCCGGCTGGCGTCTTGCAGTTCCCGTCCGGCGGCAAAGTCTTCCTCATCCGCGTCCAGCGTCGCGATAATGCGTTCGGTAGCCCCTTTCGCCTTCTGAAGCTGAGTGAAAAAAGCGGTAATTTGGCCAAGCGGCATGACGATTTGAAAAAGGTACAGGATGAAAGCAACCAAGTCGCCGGCCGTCAAGGCGCCTGATGAAACCCGCACTCCGCCGTACCCGATAATGACAACAAGCACCACCATAAGTACGAAAGACATTAACGGCGAGATCAACGCCTGCACTTTTCCCTCCTTCAGCCCGAATTGGAACAAATTCACGATGCCCTTCTTCCCGTTCTCATACTCTAGCGGCTCGGCGTTGGAGGACTTGACCAAGCGGATCTCCGACAGCACCTGATTCAAAATCACCGTGAATCGGGCCGTCTCGTCCTGCAGCCCTTTGGAAATCTTGAACATTTGCCGCCCGAGCGGCACGAGAACGGCGGCGACAAGCGGAACGGCAACGAGCATTAACAGCGTCATTCGCCAATCAAGCACGAGCAAAATCGCAATCGACCCGATCACGGATATGATCCCGGTGAAAAAACCCGTTACATGCTCGGTAATCAGCCCTTTGACGACGCCCGTATCGTTCGTCATCCGGCTGATCGTTTCACCCGTCTGATGCTCGTCGTAATAGGGAACCGGCAGAACGAGCAGCTTGCTCCACAACCGGTCCCTGAGCCCGGCAACGACTTTCTGGCCGACATGGTTTAACAAATATACCGACACGCCTCCGGTGATCGCTTGCGCGACAAAGACGACGGCCAATATGGCGATTTGGCTCCCGCTGATGGAAGCGAGCGAGAAACTGTCGACGAAATTTTTCGTAAACAGCGGGATCGTCAAACTGACCACCGTTGCCGCCACGCTCATGCAAATCGCGATGCCGAGCATGAGCTTGGACGGATTCGTTTGTCTGATCAAATCGATAAAAGGGCGCCAACCGCCCGGCGTTTTTTCTTTGCTCATATGGTTCCCACTCCTCATCTGAATCTTTCTTTATGATACAAGTTCAAAAAGCAAACTTTTCAGCACCGAGAAGGTTGCGAGAACCCGAAGAAGGAGGAGCGGAGTGTAGGCAAAACCTACATGAGCACCGGACTTCGAGGGTGAACGCAAGATTCGATGTCGAATCCGCTCTCAGACATGCTTCGTGATCAAAAGGGGACTTTTTGAACTTCCTCTATGGGAAGACTATACGATACAATTATGAATTCAATATGAACTAACCCGGGGAAAAATACAAGGACGCCCCATTAAGAGCGTCCCGGCAGTGGTGAGAGTTATGTTGTTAGAGAGAGATTAAGACGATCCGTCGAGCTCGGCGTACATATGCCGGAGCAAAGCGACCGCTTGCCGTTCGAGCGATTCGACCGATTGGAGCAAATGTGCAGCGCGCTCCGCCTGCGCCGGATCGTTCGGCCGGCCGCCTTCGGGGAACGGGAACATGCGCTGCAGTTCGTCGAGCGGTACGCTCATCTCGCGGTACAGCGCGGCCGCTTCGCGGCTTGCTTCGCGAATGCGGTCCATGCCCGCTTCGCCCTCCAGCCATTCCGCGCTCGCTTCCTCCAGAAACGCCGCCGCATACCGGCGGGCATCCCGCAATACGCTAATATTGTACGAATTGCCGTTCGGTTCGATTCGTCCGCCGCGGCAGGCTTCCCGCCACGTCTCATAGGCGGCCAAACCGGTGACGCAGCGGTCGATCCGCTCCTCCTCGCCGTCATAATGCCGCATAATCGTTTGCAAAGCATTGCGGAGAGCGGTCCGCTTGTCGATCTCGACCGGACCTTCAATCGCGATCACGAACAGATCTTCCAACATGCCGCGTCCCAAATGTTCGTAAGGAAGAACGTCTTCCCGCGCGCATTCGACGGCCAACAGGCGGCGCTGCTCGTCGTCGTAACCGTAGATCACGCCGAACTCGGGGATAAACAAATCCCAAGCCACGACCGGATAGCCCCGGTCAATGGAGCGATGAATGAGCTCCAGCGCCTCGGGCAACGCGTCGGGAAGCTTTCTGCGTTCCCTCGCTTGCTCCGACATTTCCGCCGGATCGGCAAGATTGGAGTTTTGTCCGATCGTGGGCTTCATTCCGGATACATAGCGCGAATCAAATCCGAGGTTGCGCAGCCCCGAGGTAAGCAGCCCGGCAAAATCGAACGCCGTCGGACCCGCGATATGCACATCGTCCTGGAAAATGCCGATCCGGAACGCTTGCCCCGTCAAGCCCATCGCGAGCGGAAGCGAGCAAGCCCGATCCGTATATTGGACGGCGGCGTACAGCGCTTCCGGCGCCGTAAGCCATGATTGCATTTCAGCGAGCGTCCGGTGTTTCGGTAGAATTGTTTTTTTCATTTGACCGAATTCCTTTCTATTCTGAACGTATTGGTCAACGACAATCCGGATGTTCTCCTGAACGACTTTTTTCCTAGAACGGGAAATCAATTGATACACATTGGCGGACGAAAGCTGGAACAGCTTCGATATTTCCTGCGGCGACAGCTGTTCGAAGAAATGTGCCTCGAATATGCGTCTCTCCCGCTTGTTCAGACAACGCAGCATTCCTATGATCGTCTCCACCAATTCGCTTCGCATCAGCCTCGCTTCGGGATCGGTCTCCTGCGCCTTGCGCTCGGCAAGGGAGCGGGACAACCGGCGCAGAACGAAATCCATATCCCGCCAACCCTCTTCCCGGGCCGGCTCCTCGGACGCCGGCAGCCGCAGCGCGGTAAACGCCCGCTCTTTCGCGGCCGCTCCGCTCCTCAGCTTCGTGTACGCCTGATTGCGGACGATCCGGTGCAGCCAAGGCAGGAATCGATCGATCGAAGACAGCCTCCCCAAATGCAGAAATGCTTTCGTTAGCGCATCCTGCACAATATCTTCCGCCATGAAGGGCTCATGCGTGATCGTCTGCGCGTAACCGTAAATCCGGCTTCGATGACGCCGCACCAACTCTCCGAAGGCTTGGCGGTTTCCGCTCTGGGCTTGCCGCACCAGATATCCGTCGTCCGCTTCGGACAAGTCTTCCGGAGCGGACGCCTCCCGCACCCTTATTTCCCGTTCTTTGTCCGCCAATGAGTCCAGCCTCTGTCTCAATTTGTCATCCAATGATTTCACACCCCGCAATGCATCGACCTGTTATATAGACTGCGAAAGGATCGATTTTCTGACAAAAAGGCTAATCCCGCGTTTCTCCTTGAATCAAATTGTATTTCTTCGCCTCGGCTACCGCCATCGTCCGTCGTTTGACATGAAGTTTGGCGAAAATATTTTTGACATGATATTTGACCGTACCGACGGCGATGACAAGCCGATCCGCAATCTCCTGATTCGATAATCCCGCGGCCATTAAGTTTAGCACGTCGAGTTCGCGCTCGGTCAGCGGATCCGTCATCGCCGGGGCTTGCTCTTGGCTTGAAGGCTCCCGTTCCGCCCCGTCCGTCCGTTCCCGCTGTTCCGTGTACGCTGTGTTTAATGTTTCGGGCCGATTCGCCGATTCGACGGCAATGCTCGTCTCGCCGAAAGACCGCAGCAGTTTTGTCACGTAAACGGCTTGGACGGCAAGCATATGCGGCACTCCCCGGCGCGCGGCTGCAAATGCGCCTGCCATATCGTCGTTGGCCAAATAGAGAATGCCGCCAATCTCGCCTTGTACGGGAACCGGTACGCATAGAATCGAACGCGTGGCGTGACGAAGTATCGCTTCCTCATGCGCGAACATTTCTTCTTGCACGGCATTTGCAAGGACAATCTCTTCGCCTGTCCGGAACACGTAGCGTACGATCGCTTCGGAAATCCCGCCGTTCGTTTCCAAGGAAACGTCCCCGGCGACTGTTCCGCACTGTTCCTTCACGTCCAAAGCCGCCGAGATTTCCAGCCGTCCGCCGTTTTCGACGACCAGATACCCCCGTTGGGCGCCCGCGTTCTCGACGATCAACGCCATGAAACGATGCAGCAGCTCGCTCAGGTCCATCGCTTCGGACACGCTCTGCGAAGCTTTCACAATCGTTGCCAAATCCAATGTTTCGCCTTCCGGAAGCGCGGGGCGAGACGGACGATAGACGACTGAGCTTGCGACCGGCGACGTTCCAACAGCGGAAGCCGCGACGGGCGGCGCTTTTCCCGCGGCCGCTTCATGATCTGCCGGGGTTGCCGCCAGCGGGACGGACGGACCGAACTTCCCGGCATTTCCGGGAACATCGAAGAGCCCTATGCCCGGGAACTGTCCGATCAATCGGTTCGCCTTCACGCTCGCCCCCCATGCCATATAGGCATCGTAAGCGCCGGAAGCGTACATGGCGGCGCTTCGCTCCGCGCCGGCATCCCGGTAGAAGCAAGCCGCTCTCTCCAAGGCGACCGCGATGGCCGGGACATATTCGTTTGCCGTCGCCGCTTGGATCGCCTGCTCATACAATTGCATCGCCATACGGCTGTCGCCCGCAATCCGGGCCATTTCCGCCTCCGCCAAACGCAATCGATGCATATGATTGTCCGGGGCGAATTCGGCCCATTTGCGCATTTGCTTGCAGTTTCGCTTTAAGCGCCGCATCATCCTTTTCCGGTCGGAGGTTCCGGCGTCGTCATATTGCGCCGCAACGGCCAGCGCCTCATAGTAACAACATTCCGCCACATGCGGCAAATGCGTCGCGTAAGCCGAATAAGGCCTCGCGGCTTCCGCAAATTCCCGCGCTTTCGCATAATCTCCGTATAAATAATGAAGCTGCACCCGATATGTATAGTATTGGAACAGCGTGGTGGCTGCGAATTGCTTGCCTTTCATCCGGTTCAGAAACTCCGATTCGCGAAAATCGGCCGTATCGAAGGATAACGAATGTTCCGTTTTCCCTTGCAACGCCATAATCCATTGTTGAAACAAATGAAAGTTATCGATAACGAATTCATCTTTCGTCTCTTCGAGAATTTGCAGATAATGCGTAATTTTCCGGTTCAAGTCTTCTAATTTCTGCGTCGTATACAGCGAATTGACATGCGCACCCATCGCGTAGCTGGCGAAAACGTAATCGCCCGATTCAAGCCCGAATTGCAACGCTTTCTCCAAATACGCCTCCCCTTCGCTCACATGAGCAAGCCATTGCGTCAGCAAGCCGAAAATAACGTACGTTTTGCTGCGGATGGAAGCGATCCGCCCGTTGTCCGCCAATGCCAAGCCGGCTTCCCCCAAGCGGTATCCGGTCTTGTAATCGCCCAGCCCAAAGCTGTTCATCAGCCCGAATGCCGCGAATGCGGCGGACGAGGCGGCGCATAAACCGTACTCCAACGATAAGCGAACCGATCGGGACATCATGACGGTAAATACTTCTTTATTGGAAAAGAACGTCGGCGCGGCCAACGTGAACATAATGTCCATCGCCATCTTGACATGCTCGTTCTCCATCGCGGGCAAATCGGCCAGCCGCTCGATTCGTTTGCCAAGCTGCATTCTTGCAAGCGTCATTTCTTTGACGACCGCATATCTTGCCGGCTTGGGCGAGACGACAATGCCGAATTCCTTGAGCGTTTGCAGCCCCGCGGATATCGCTTCCGCATATTGGCCGAGGTTGACGCGTTGCGTGGCGATCACCTTGCAGATGGCGCCCCGGTCCAGCGGATTGCGCGAACGCCGGTTCAACTGTTCTCCTAAATACTCGGCCCGGCCAAATTCGCCGCATAAATATTCGCATTCCATCTGTTCCAGATAAAGCGCGAAACAGATCTCAAACCGTTCGGCCCAGTCCTTTTCCCGCACCCGTTCGGTCCCGGCGCGGAACCATTCAACGGCCGCGTCGTAGGCCGACGACGATTTCGCTTTGCGGCCCGCAGCGAGATTCAATTCCATAAGTCGCAGCCTGTCGCAATCATCCTTCATGTGCGAAGCGCCTAAGTTGAGATGCTTCGCCTGGTCGAACAGGAGAGCCGGATCGGAGGAAGCGTCCCCCCGTTCCAGCAGCCTGCGGCCGACTTCCCAATGGAAGACGCTGCGCCGTTCTTCGTCGAGCAGCGAATACGCCGCTTGTTGAATACGGTCGTGCAGAAATGAATACCAGACTCGACTGACGCCCTGTTCCCCCGGACCGGATCGTTGTATCGCGGCGGCCGGGCCGGCATCTGACGGACGCTCGGGACGATAAGCGGAATTCGCCTCCTCTTCCGTCGGAACGATCAGCCCTTCCCGAACGGCGATCCGCAACTCGGCTGCGAGCCGCTCGAACGGCAGCCGTTCTACCTCTGCCAGCAGTTCCGGATCGAATTTGCTGCCAAGACATGCCGCGAGCGCCAGCGTCGTCACGGCGCGGGCGGGCAATGCGTTCACTTTCGCAATCATATATTGGAGCAAGTCGTCGGCCGCTTCCTTGGATTGGATCCGCTCTTCCTCCCATTCCCAACGTTTTCGTTTTTTGCTGTATGTTAGCATGCCTTCGTTGTATGCGGATTTGAACAATTGCTTGAAAAAGAACGGATTCCCCGCCGTTTTTCGAAAAAGAATTCGGGTAAGCGATAGAGTGAGGTCGGGATCGGATTGAAGCGTGTCGGCTACGATCCGGTTCAAGTTTTCCGCGGTCAATGGCGTCAAGGCAAGTTCGTGAACGCCGACGCCGTATTGCTGCCATTGGTCCAGGATCGGCGCAAGCGCTTGACTGTCATTGGACGAATCGTCGCGGAAAGCGCCGATGAGCAGCAAGCACTCGCTTCCGGGATCTTTGACAAAGGATTGCAGCATCGAGAGGGAAGCCGCATCGGCCCATTGCAAATCGTCCAAAAACAAGATAAGCGGGCTGTCTTTGCGGGCGAACGCTTGAAGCAAGCTGCGAAAAGCGAGCTGGAACCGATGCTGCGATTCCGCGGACGTCAACGTCTCGGGCGGAGGAACGTCGCCGGTCAGCAATTTAATCTCCGGGATGAGGTCGACAACCCACGCGGCATTCGTTCCGAGCGCGCCGCTTAGCCGCTTCTTCCATAAGGCGACTGCTTGCTCGTCTTCGCTTAAGATGCGCCGGACCAAATCGCGAAAGGCCGCGATTAGCGGCGCGTAAGGAACGTCGCGATCGAATTGCTCGAATTTCCCCGCAGCGAAGCAGCCTTTCCCGCCGGCAACCAGCTGCCGTATTTGCTGAACCAGCGCCGTCTTGCCGATTCCGGCCGGGCCCGATAAGATAATAATTTCCGTCGATCCGAGGCAAGTCCACCTGTATTTGTCCCGGATAAATGCCATTTCCCGCTCGCGTCCGTACAGATCGGCCGGGATTCGGAAGACGCCGCTCCTGTCGGCCTCACCCAACGTAAAATCCCCGATTGCTCCTTCTTCGTTCCATCGTTCCAAGCAGCGCTCCAAATCCGCTTGCAATCCGAATGCGCTCTGATAACGGTCTTCCGGGTTTTTGGAGAGCAGCTTCATCACGATTCCGGAAACGGCTCCCGGAACGCCGGGGACGATGTCGTCTAACGGAACGGGCGTTTTGGCAAGATGCGCATGGACCCATTCGATCGGGGCGGAAGCGTCGAACGGAAGCCGTCCCGTGATCGCTTCGTACAAAGTGACGCCCAATGAATACAGGTCCGCCCGTTCATCCGCTTGACGGCCCAAGCGGCCGGTCATCTCCGGGGACATATATTGCATCGTTCCCTGCCAAGAGCGAGCGCCCGGCGTCCTTTCCGCCATATGGACGGTCCCGCCGAAATCGACGAGTCTCGGCGTCCACGTCCCTGTATCGACGATTATATTTTCCGGCGTTATGTCGCCATGAAGCATATGCTCTTGATGAAGCTGGCCGACGATATCGGCCAAACGAACGGCGATGCGCAGAAACCGTTCCATAGACAGCCGCCCTTCCCGCAATATGGATCGCAGCGGCTCTCCTCCTGCATCCTCGTAAACGAGCATATAGGAAGTCTCGCTTCTTTCCACGGCAAAAGGCGCAACGAAGCCGCTTATTTTCCGTTTGCGCGCCGCTGCTTCGTCTCCCGCGTACCGCGCCGCATCCTCGTCGATAGGCATATGCGCCCCGATGTTCCCCAGTTTCAACAAGACGGGAAACCGGTCTTTGGTGCGGTACGCCCGACCAATGACTGTCGTTGCATCCTCATATAAAATGTGGTAGATTTCATAACCTTGTACGTTCATTCATTCAAGATCCTTTTCCAAAAGAATGAAATAAATGGCAATTGGTAGTTTGAGCTTACCATAAGAAATAGGTCGGGAACAGGCTCTTTTCTACCTTCGCTCTCCCGCGAATACGATCCGATCCCGAAATTGCCGAACGGTAACGACGGATTGCGGGAGCGGAGCGCCGGCGAGCCGATTCGCCAATTGCGACACGGGCGGCTCCGATAGCGAAGCTTCGCGCAAAATGTTGTCTTCCGCAAACAACCCGCTCACGCTGCCGTCGTATTTCAATTCGCCTTCATGCATGACGAGCACCCGGTTCGCATAGCGGCAAACAAGCGGAATATGATGGGTAATCATGACGATCGTCTTCCCTTGTTCGTTCCATTCGCGGCACCAATCAAGCAGTTGGATCGAGCTCGCATAATCTTGCCCGGTTGTCGGCTCGTCCATGATCAAAATCTGCTGTCCGAGCATAAGCGCAGAAATGACGCTTAAACGCCGCTTCTCCCCTCCGCTCAATGTATACGGGTTGCGATCCTTCGCGTCCGCCAAGCCGGCGAATTCCAGCGCCTTCATGCCTTGGTCGGCAATATGCCGCGGCAGCGCCTCCCCATGCTTCAACCCGCTCCGGACACGCAGGCTGTAGACCGCTTCCTCGAACACGGTATCGGTGACGAAATGATGCTCCGGATTTTGAAATACGAAACCGATCCTATCCGTCAATTCGTACAGCGTTCGTCCGGCCGCATCCTGACCGTCTACCCAGACGGTGCCGCGCGCGGGGCGGATCAATCCCAATATATGCTTGACCAGCGTCGTTTTCCCCGAACCGTTCGTACCGAGGATCGCGACGAATTCCCCGGTTTTCACAGAGAAGCTGACGCCGCTGAGCGCCTTCGCGCCGTTCGGATACGTATAGTTCGCATTCCGAACCGTAATGGCCTCGTGACGGGATGCTTGCATTGGCTGCCCCGCCCGCGGTTCCGCGGTGTTGTGCCTAAGGGGGCCGGATGCTCCGGCAACCGCCTCCTCCTCCTTCACCTTCCATAAGCCTTTCATCTGGCTGTAGGCTTCCTCGACCGTAAGCGGAAATTCGCGGAACGCATAGCCGTCCCGGCGCAAAGCGTGGGCCAGTTCCGAAATTTCGGGCACCCATAGTCCCATATCGGCCAATCGGTCCCCATATCGCGCGAGTAATTCGCGGGGGGCGCCGTCGAATACGATCATGCCCGCTTCCATCACGACGAGCCGATCTACCAGATGGATCATATCGTCCGGCTTCGTCTCCGTCGCGACAATCGTATAATTTCCTTCGTCGCGAAGCTTCTTGAGCAGCTCGAAGACGTCCTTCGCCGACTGCGGATCGAGACCCGCGGTCGCCTGGTCGAACAGCAGAATGTCCGGATGCATGGATAGAACCGACGCGATGCCCACTTTTTGCTTCTGGCCGCCGGACAGCTCGAACACTTTGCGGCGCTCGAAGCCGGACAGCCCGACCTGCCGCAAGGAATCCGTCACCCGCTCCCGAATTTCCGCCGGATCGACGCGCAAATTTTCCGGCCCGAACGCCACCTCGTCCTCCACATAAATATTGCAAAGCTGGGCGTCGGGATCTTGAAACACGATGCCGATGCCGCCCGCCAGCTCGGGCATAGTTCGTTGCGATAGGTCCTTGCCGTTCACCTCAACGCCGCCGGTCAGCTTGCCGCCCGTCGTTCTCGGGGCGATCCCGCACAAGACTTGGCATAACGTCGTTTTGCCGGCTCCGCCCGGTCCGACGACGAGCACGAATTCCCCGCGCCGCACCTGTAACGAAACGTCGCGAAGCGCGGGCTTTCGTTCTCCCTCGTACGTATATGTCACATTTTTCAGTTCCAAGGCATAACCCATAATCGCTTTGTTCCTCTCCTCGGTCCGCTTTTCCGATCATTTTCTTAGTTTTATTGTATCATGAATGCGCATCGGTTACTTGAAACAAGGCAACTTGACATAAATTATGTCTCGAATATAATAGTAGATATACTTGACATATTTTATGTCATGAGGAGTGTGCCATGAAACATGAGAACCGATCCAACCATGACGACTTTGCAATATCTTGCGCTGATTCATCAAGTTTCGTACACCAATGTTTGTAAAGATGTAGAAATAACCCCCCAACAATTTTCCGATTGGATCAAAAAGAGACGGCCTGTGCCCAAAGAGCGGCTTCGCGCCTTGGGAAAATATTTCAATATGGATGCCAAAATACTCGTCGACGATCACTATTATTTGAAAGACCTGTCGATCGAAATGAAGATTCAGATTCAAACTCTTTTCCTGAACCGTCTAATAGAAAATGCGGAAGAAGGAGCGGATATAGAAGCATATCGCGAGAAATTGATTCAACTCGAGAAAGAAAGAGAACATCAGACAATTATCGGAAGATTTGCCGCGATTGTGGAGCAAGCGGATGCTCAGACCCTTCGCTTATGCCGCGCTTTTTTGAGTCATATCGAAGGCGGAGAAGATTTAACCGCTATGAAAACGATGTTAAATTTGAAGGAGTCCGAGCGATGAGCACAGTGTTCCAACTTCATTGGGATGGTAAAATTCTTGTATGTAAAAATCAAGATGTTATTTACGACGGTGTGTTTTTATTTACCAATCATCGAGGAATTCGCAAAACAGCGCTTATGCTGCCGCCGGCCGTTCCTGCATCGTGGGTGTCCCGCTACGGCAGTCTGACGATTTCCCAGAACGGGAAGGAAAACCCCAACGGCGGAATGAATGAGTTGGGCCTCGTCGTGGAACAGACGACGCTGTGGGCAACGGAACATCCCCCTGCGGACGACAGGCACACGGTAAATGAATTGCAATGGATTCAATATATGCTCGATACTTGCGGTACGGTTCAGGAAGTACTGCAAGCAGCAACAACGATTCGCATTGACCAGAGCACATCCAAGTTGCACTACCTGATAGCGGACCGAAGCGGAGACTGGGCGATTATCGATTTTTTGAACGGAAACATGCACGTTTATAACAATACTCTGTCCGCTCCGGTTATGGCAAACTCGCCTTATCAGCAGGCAATAGACGAAATGATGTCCGGTATTGCAAATTGGGACGACCTTGGAGAATACGAGCAAAACTCCATGGAACGTGTACATACGGTATGGGAGCGGGTAAAGAACAAAACATTTCAAGCGGAGATGGTCGACTTTGGATTTACAACCCTGGAGGAGGCAAAACGGGAAGATACGGTGTTTAGTATTGTCTATGATCTGGCAAACATGGAGATCCATGCGATGACTAACCGGAACCGTGAAAGAAAGAGGATTCGGATAGCCGAGTTCGATTTGGCTAAAACATCGCCATCCTTAGCAGCCGACCTGCAAAAGCTTCAAGGCGCAAACGCGCGGGAACAGTTCGTGGCCTATACGACACAATTTAATCATCACGTCGTACATTCTTTTTTTAGAGACGAAAAATTGACTTCCGTCTTCCATTGGGATTTTTCAGATGAAGTGATCCGCTTGTTGGCGCAATACCCCGAATCGTTCGGTTAGATCGATCATCGTGGCTGCATATACAACCCCAATGTCAAAACAATTTGACATTCCGTACAAATTTTTTTATAATCCAGATGTCAAATACTTTTTACATTTAAGGGGGAGTGTTTTATGATTACAGCCATTAAGATCTTTTTCCTTATCATCGGTATATTGCTGCTGAATTGGCTCTATGTCAAGCTCCGGCAAGAAAAGGGCGACGAACGGATGAAGCGGATCGCTCATTCTGCCGGATTTGGAACTTGGAGTTTCATTGTGATTTGGGCCGGCGTTAAGACTTTGCTGCAAATTGTCAATATCGATTTCTCTTTTCTCGGCAATGCGGGGAGCATTAGTATACCGGCTTTACTTGGGACATCGATTGCTGTGTACGTTATTCTTTTCGCTTATCATTATTGGAAAAAATCGTGAGTGAAGTTACATGGAAAATATAATTAAACATTTACGAAAGCAATTAGGACTATCTCAAGAGGAACTGGCGATTCGCTGCGGCGTTTCCCGGCAGACCGTCAATGCGATTGAAAACAATAAGTACGATCCGACGCTGGAACTCGCATTCAAGCTTGCCGAAGTACTTGGTGCCAAGGTGGACGATTTGTTTATTTATAAAAAATAAGCGGACTTTGGATATGACATGCGATGCGATTTTCATAGGGATTGGCAGTCCGCAAGGATACGCCTAACGCTCGAACAAGTCCTGTCGCCTGCAGCCCAACCGGGCTCCGATAAGGCCGCTGCGTTCTTTTGATTGACAATCCGCCATTTGCATATTATGATTTTTACATACTCATAAGTATGTATATCGCATTTTGTGAAAGCGGGGGTGAATTTTATGAGCGTGCGCGACAAGATCGTCGAAGCCGCCTTACGTCTGGCCGCCGACCGGCCGGCCGATAAAATCGGCTACGCCGACGTCGCCGAGGCTGCGGGCGTCCACTGGACCACGGTGCGCAGACATTTGGGGAGCAAGCAGGAGATGAGAGCGCTGCTGGCGGAAAAGCAGCCGGGGGCCGCGAACGCGGACACGAAGACGCGTATATTGGAAGCGGCCGCCCGGGTATTTGCCGAGCAAGGCTACGCGGGCACGACGCTCGACGATGTCGCGGCGGATGCCGGAATGACGAAGGGGGCCGTTTATTGGCATTTTGCCGGCAAGAGCGACTTATATTTGGCTTTATGCGAGAAGAGCATGGCCCAGCAGCTGCAAGGATTTCCGAAGGAAGCCGAAAGCATGCTCGGCGGCTCCGATCCGCAAGAAGCTTTGGCGGCATGGCTGTCGGCGCAATTGGCGGCGTGCGCTACGGATCGGGATAAACCGATGCTATTCTTCGAATTCATCGCTTCAAGCCGCGATCCCGCCATACGGGATCAACTGCGCAGGACGTTTGCCGGCATATACGAACAGACCGGCGACGCCATCCGCGAAATTCAGGAGCGCGGGCTGCTGGCCAAGGATGTCGATCCGACGGCGCTGGCCGTCCTTTTCAACGCAATGGTCAACGGCCTCGTCATGTCCTGGCTGATCGATCCCGACAGCGTGCGGTTGGATCAATTCGCACCGAATTTGTCGCGCATATTGTGGGATGGACTGGCGCCGGCTGACGTTCCGCGCTGACGCTGACATCGCAACTTCCAAGTGTCTCAACAGACCGAACCCGTGTACCATATGGGCGCTCCATGCCAATCGCATACTAATTGCGTATGCTGTACGAAATACAACATAAAGTGGGGTTGAAAGGCAAAACGACGCGTTATGCTGCACTTTTTACAACATTTTTGCAAGATAAAGGCGCCAATCGACCTTTTTGCCCCCATCATGTTGTACAACATACAACATAGGCAAGGATGCGAGGCGAAACAGGCCTTCTATGTTGCAATTTGTACAACATGCGTCGCAACACCAGCAACAGATCGAACCCGTGTACCATATGGGCGTCCCATGCCAATCGCATGCTAATTGCGTATGTTGTACGAAATACAACATAAAGTGGGGTTGAAGGGTGATAGGACGCGTTATGCTGCACTTTTTACAACATTTTTGCGAGATAAAGGCTCTAATCGACCTTTTTGCCCCCATCATGTTGTACATCATACAACATAGGCAAGGATGCGAGGCGAAACAGGCCTTCTATGTTGTAATTTGTACAACATGCGTCGCAATTCCCAGCAACAGATCGAACCCGTACATCGTGCCACATGAGCAGTAAAGCGAGACAAAACGCACCCACTATGTTGCAATTTGTACATCATGCGTCGCAACTTCCAAGCTCTCAACTGACCCGAACCGGTGCCACACGGGTTTTTCTATGCCTTTAACATACTTATCAGTATGTTAATAACGTACCTGTAAGAATACCATCACCACCCCATCGCCATAAAAATGAAAAGGAGTTTGATCGTTATGATCGCAACAATCACCATCATTGCTACGGCAATCGCCATATTAACCGGTTTGTACGTTTATACCCGCTTGGCGGTTCGCAGAGCGGAACAACAGTATCCGCCGAAAGGCCAATTCGTTACGGTAGAAGGAATCAGGCTGCATTACCTGAAGAAAGGGGATGGCAAACAACCGGTCGTCTTTCTGCACGGAGGCATTTTATCGGCTCATGATTTCGACAGGGTATTGGATTTAGCCGCCGGCGAAGGCGAGTACGAAGCCTACTCGTTCGACCGCCCCGGCTACGGTTACAGCGAACGCCCGCGCGGCGAGCGTATTACGCCGATCGACCAGGCGCGGCTCCTGCATGAGGCGCTGCGGCAGCTCGGCGTCCGCAAGCCGATTCTGGTCGGACATTCGTGGAGCGGCCTGCCCGTTCTCGCCTATGCCCTCCATTACCCGGAGGATACGGCCGGCATCGTCCTTGTCGGCGCGGCGGGATACGGCGGGAAGTTATATCCGGCCGGCGACGGAGACCCGCTCTCCAAGCTGGTTGCAACCCCGGTCGTAGGCGATCTGTTCACAGCCACTTTGCTCCGACCGCTCGGCGCCCTCGCGATGGAATCGATGGTCCGGCAAACGTTCGCGCCCGATCCGGTGCCGCCCGGATATACGGAAGCGGCGCAAGCGCTCTGGCTCCGGCCGGCGCAATTCAAAGCCAATCGGGAGGATATTATAGCGTTCAGTCCGGCAGCCTATCAGCTTAGCGGCCGTTACGGCGACATCGGCGTTCCGACCGTTATTGTCGTAGGAGAGCTTGACCCGTTTATTTCGAAACGCCATTCCTTCCTCTTTCATGAGACGATTCCGAATTCCAAGCTGACGGTATTGCCGCATGCCGCGCATATGATTCCGCAAGCGCATCCCGAAGCCGTGCTTGAAGCGATCAAACAGGTATCGGAGGAAACATAATACAAAAAAACCGAAAATTCGACGATCGGGATAAACATTTCACCTAAATATGCCGAAATAGATGATAACGATAGCAATGCCCGTATTTCGCAAAATTTCCAATCATTTTATGCGCATATTGTGAGATGGAGGTACTATGGCAAACGATACGACGAACAAAATGCGAGTGGAATATGCCGATGTCGAATATTCGTTAAAAGAACTGAAAGATATCAAATATGCGCTTGACCAATCGATGATTGTCGCTATTACGGATCAACAAGGGAAAATGATTTTCGTCAACGATCATTTCTGCAAAATATCGAAGTATACGCGCGAAGAATTGATCGGGCAAGACCATCGCATCCTCAATTCCGGGCATCACCCGAAAAGCTTCTTCCGCGATATGTGGAGAACGATCGGTAAAGGGAAAGTGTGGAAAGGCGAAATATGCAACCGCGCCAAGGACGGAAGCCGGTACTGGGTCCAGACGACGATTGTCCCCTTTTTGAACGAGCAAGGCAAACCGTACCAATATATCGCGATTCGCTCCGATATTACCGCCCAGAAAAGTATGGAGCAAATCCGCCATTTGGCATATCATGACGAGCTGACCGGCCTGCCGAATCGAAGAATGTTCAATGCGTCCCTGGCCGAAGCGGTCGAATCTTCCGCCAGGGCGAAATCGAAGCTTGCTTTATTTTTTATCGACATTAACCGGTTCAAGCATTTGAACGACAGTTTGGGCCATTCGATCGGCGATCTGTTCCTGACCCAAGTGGCGGAACGCTTAACCGGTCTGTCCGGCGGCAACACCATTTACCGCGTGGGCGGCGACGAATTTATGATCACGATGCAGCATGCGGACGACTACGCCAAAATCAAGGAATTAGCCGAAGCGGCCATCCATTTGTTCAGCGAGAGCTTCCGCGTGGAAAGGCATGAATACTACGCCACAATCAGCATCGGCATCAGCATCTACCCGTATCACGGCACAACCGCGGAGGATCTTGTCAAGAACGCCGACACAGCCATGTATGAAGCGAAGCAATCGGTAGAAAGCTCCTTCCGGATATACCATCCGGCCATGAACGCCAATTCCGAGGAATTGCTCGTTTTGGAGACGAAGCTGCGGAGGGCGATCGAAAAAAATCAGCTCCAACTCTATTACCAGCCGAAGATCGATCTGCATACCGGCAAGCCGATAGGGATGGAAGCGTTGATACGCTGGTTCGATGCGGAGTCGGGGTACGTACCCCCTTCCATATTCATCCCGCTCGCGGAAGAACGCGGGCTCATCTCAGCCATAGGAGACTGGACGCTGCTGACGGCATGCCGGCAAATTAAAGCTTGGCAATCCGAACAGCTTCCTTCGCTGCGCGTTGCGGTCAATATTTCCGCCAATCAGCTGATGCAAGGGACATTTGTGCAAAAATTGCAGAAAACGCTTAACGATACCGGCGTACCGCCTCATTTGCTCGAACTGGAGATTACGGAAAACAGCATGATGCAAAATACGCAGCAGCTGATGCAGACGCTGGTGCAACTGAAAGCGATGGGCGTCACGATTGCGATAGACGATTTCGGAACGGGATATTCCTCGCTCAATTATTTGAAGCAATTCCCGATTGACGTGCTCAAAATCGATCAATCGTTCGTCCGCGATTTGGCAGTCGACGGACCGGCATTCGTTGCCGCCATTATCCAATTGGCCCATGCGCTCAATTTGCGCGTCGTAGCGGAAGGCGTCGAGCAGAAGATCGAGCTGCGCCTGCTGCGGGATCACGGCTGCGATTTCGTACAAGGATATTTGTACAGCAAACCGCTCCCGCCGGACGAGTTCAAAAGATATATCAAAAACGGCTTCTGACCCTTTTCGGTCGAAAGCCGTTTTTCGCTTTAACGCTTATTTCCCTACTGTTTTGTTGTATACTTCGATCTTTTGCGTAATTTCGCCTGCCGCGGCGTCCAGCGCGTCCTTCGGCGACTTTTGGTTGTTCATGACTTCTTCCATCGCCCGCTCCATGATTTGTCGGGCTTCGGGGAAGACGCCCATGACGGCTCCCTGCGTCGCTTTGCTCGTTTTCGTCGCATGCAGTTGATCGACCGCCGTCTGGAATTGCGGGAATTTCGCCAAGTTCTCCTTCACGATCGGCTGCTCATACGCTTTTTTCGTAATGGGGAAATATCCCGTCTTCGTATGCCAGAACGCTTGCTGCTCCGGAGCCGCCAGAAACTTGACAAACTCCCATGCCGCTTGCTGTTCCGGAGCAGGACGGTTGTTCAAGATGTACAAGCTCGCTCCGCCTACGACGACGCCGCCCTCTTGCGCGCCGGCCGGTTTCGGCAGAAATGCCGTTCCCACTTCGAATTTGCCGCCGACAGCGTCGACGATGCCGCGCAAGGAAGCGGTCGAGTCGAGCGTCATGGCAATTTGTCCTGCCGTGAACGCTTTTTTCGTATCGTCGGTTTTCCGTCCCAGATTGATCGCCGCTTTCTGGTCGAGCATGTCCTTCAGGCAGGCCATCGTCTGCACGCCCGCTTCCGTATTGGCCAGCGATTCGTTCGCGATCGAATCTCTGCCGTTGCCGTTATTGACATACTCCGCCCCTTGATTGGCGAAGAACTGCTCCATGAACCAGCCGTACAAGGCGAAGGAAGCGCCCGTCACGCCGTCTTTGCTAAGCTTCTTGGCCGCGGCGGTTACTTCTTCGTAGGTCGCGGGCGGATTCTCCGGATCGAGTCCGGCAGCCCGGAACAAATCTTTGTTATAGTACATAATGGGATTCGACGTGTTGAAAGGCATCGCGTACAATTGACCGTCAAACGTGTAATAACTTAAAATATTTTCCTCCAGTTGGCTTAGATCGAACCGTTCCTTGTCGATGAACGTCTGCATCGGCGTAATCGCCTTCGAATCGATCATGTAGCGCGATCCGATCTCATACACTTGAATCATCGTCGGGCCGCTCTTGGAATCGAACGACGCCTTCATCTTGTTCAAGCTCTCGTCATATGTGCCTTGGTATACGGCTTCGACTTGAATGTCGCCGCGCGAAGCGTTGAAGTCGCTCACCAGTTGATCGACGGCTTTGCCGAGCTCTCCGCCCATCGAATGCCACCATGTCACCTTGACAGGCGTTTGCCCCTCCGGCTTCGTTTCTGAGGCGGCTTGATTCCCCTTATTCTGTTCCGCGGACGCGCCGGCAGCGTTCTCCTTGCCCGCTTGATTGCAAGCGGTCGTTATGAACAGCAGCAGGACCGCAACCAATACGAACCAACTCTTACCTTTGAACGGTTTCATCTTTATGACCTCTCTCCCATGAACGTTTTCTTCATCTATATCAAGGTTTGTCCGGATACCGGCAAACCGGCTTGTCATCCTTTAAGCGCGCCCGCCAGAATGCCTTGCACCAGCTGTTTTAAACCGAAGGCCAGCAGCAGGAACGAAGGCAGCAGCACAAGCGCAACGCCCGCCAGGACCAAATTCCACGACGTGAACTCCTCGAATTGCAGCATCGAGATGCCGATTTGCACGGTGCGCATCGTATCGGAGTTCGTCATGAGCAAGGGCCAAAGGTACATATTCCAGGCATTAAGAAACCCGTAAATGCCAAGCATGCCGAGCGCCGGGACTGAGAGCGGCAGCACAAGGCGGACGAACGCGCGCATATGCCCGCACCCGTCGATCTTGGCGGCGTCGAACAATTCGCGCGGCAGTTGCAGGAAAAATTGGCGCAACAGAAACGTGCCGAACGCCGTGGCAATAAACGGCAGGATGAGCCCTTGATACGTATCGAGCCAATTCCACGATTTCATCGTGATATAATTCGGAATGACGGAGACTTCCCAAGGAATCATCATCGTAGACAAAAACACAGCGAACCAAAGCGGCTTCCCGGGAAACCGCAAGAAAGCGAAGGCGTAAGCGGAAGTCGAGGCGAGCAGCAACTGGCCGAGGGTGATCAGGCCGGCGACCGCAAACGAATTCCATATAAATCTGACGATCGGCACCGTATCCAGCACGGTGGCGAAATTGCCGAAGTAGAGCCCTTGCGGCAACAACGGCGGAGGATATACGCTCGCCTCCTCCGGCGTCATGAACGAGGACAAAACGGTGAACAGCACCGGGTATAAGATCAGGACGGCCAATATCGCCAATACGACATAATGAACCGATCTGCGCGCGGCGGCGATCATTGATAATGCACCTTCCTTTCCACCAGACGGAACTGAATCACGGTCAAAATAAGAATAATGACGAATAGCACGAGCGCTTTGGCGCTTCCCGTGCCGAATTGGAAATTGACGAATGCGTCCTGGTAAATGGAATATACGATGACATCCGTCGCTTGGGCCGGTCCGCCCTTCGTTAAAATGTTAATTTGTCCGAACGCTTGAAACGCTCCGACGACCGAGACGATACCGACAAAAAACAACGACGGCGAGACGAGCGGAATCGAGATGCGGAAGAAGGTTCGCCAAGCGCCGGCTCCGTCGATTTTCGCGCTCTCGTATATTTCCGGCGGGATCCCTTTCAATGCGCCAAGCATGACGATATAGACGAAGCCCAAATTCATCCAAACGGTTACGATGCACACCGATAGAAGCGCCCAGTTCGGATCGGCCAGCCAAAAAATCGGATCAATGCCCGCTAAGCCGAGCCAATAATTCAACATGCCGACGCTCGGATGAAACAACATCATCCAAATAATCGAGCCCGTTCCGACGGAAATGATGACCGGCATGGAGAATATCCACTGAAACAGCCGCATCCCCGCACCTTTATGGCAGGTTAACGCCGCCAAGGCGAGAGCGACGATCATGGCGGGAGGTACGGTCATGAGCATAAACATCATCGTCACCTTCAAGCTCTCGTAAAATGCCGGCGAAGCGAACATCGCTTGATAATTGTCCAAACCGACGAACAGGGCGACATTGCCGCGCGGATCGGTCAAATGAAGGCTAAGATAGACCGATTTGACCATCGGATAGAATAAAAAAATAGAGAATAATGCAAGCGAAGGCGCCAATAACGCGTAGCCCAAACCGATCTCGCGCCAATCCTTCCGCTTCGCTCCTGCGGCGGCCTCTGCGGCTCGCGCCTTGCGTTTCCGGCGGGCCTTCGCGGACGGAAGCGCGCGCGGGCGCGCCGGACGATCCAGCGGTTTCATCATGTTGATCTCTTCCATATCCAGTCCCCCTCTTCCCATTTCCGTTCCATCATATACCCGGTCTGTTAGCTGCGAATCATCGCAGCGTTAAACTCGTATTAACTTATATCCGCAATTTGCAAAATACGGGACGTGTTTACAGAGTCGACCGCGAAATTTTACAATAAGGAAACGACAATGCGATATACTTGAATAAGGAAACGATAACGATATGATGAAGGAGTTGTTTGCCATGGAAAAGAAACGATCGCCGCTCGTCATCGGGCATCGGGGGGCTGCCGGGGAAGCGCCGGAGAATACGCTGTCGTCGTTCCGCCTTGCGTTCGAGCAAGGAGCCGACGCTATCGAACTGGATGTTCATCTCTCTGCGGACGGGGAGCTGGTCGTCATTCACGATCACACGATCGACCGCACGACGACAGGCCAAGGAGCCGTTGCCGAACTGACGTTGGAACAATTGAAACGGGTGGACGCGGGGGTTAAGTTTGATGAACGGTTTCGCGGAGAACGAATACCGACCTTGGCGGAAGTGTTCGAGATCGTTCCCGATCGCGCCATGGTCAATATCGAGATTAAAGCCGCAACCGGCGGCGCGCTGGAAGACCGGCTAATCGCGCTGCTGCGCGGCGGACGGCGCATGGAGCAAGCGGTCATATCGTCATACGATCATAAATGCTTGCACTATATGAAACAACAAGCGCCGGAAACGAGAGTCGGCTTGTTGTACACAAGCAATCTCGTCGACCATCGATTGCTCGCCTCCACGTTCGGGGCGGAAGTCTATTCGCTGCATCCGTACTATGAACTGATCGCGCCGGAAGATATCCGCCTCGCCGTGGAAAGCGGGCTGGAAGTATACCCTTACACCGTCAACGGCGAGGCGTCGATGCGGGCTTTGCTGCGAACGTCCGTATCCGGCATCATTACCGATTATCCGGGGCGGCTGCGCCGCATGATCGGGGCGTCGTAACATCCAATCAACGCACTCGAAGCAGTACTAGATTTGGTAAAGGAAGGACGCGAGGTATGGAATGGACCCCATTCATATGCTTGTCGTGGAAGACGACATCGATATTAACCGACTGTTGACCATTAACTTGCGCAAAGAAGGATATGCCGTGGAACAGGCCTTTGACGGCAAACAGGCGTTGGAAAAAGCAGCCAATCGAACGTACAGCCTTGTTCTGCTGGACCTTATGCTGCCTTACGTGAACGGGCTCGAAGTGATGCGCCGGATTCGCGAGCATAGCACCGTGCCGATCGTTCTGCTGACCGCCAAAGGCGAGGAGACGGATAAGGTCATCGGTTTGGGAGCGGGGGCTGACGATTATATCGTCAAGCCCTTTTCGATTCACGAAGTGATCGCCCGCGTGCAGGCGCATGTAAGACGGCATGTCTTTTTCAACCGCAGCGATGCGGAAGCGGACCGCCCTTTGTCGCACGGCGATTTGGAGCTGGATCCGAAACGCTGTACGGTCGCCAAAAACGGAGAGCCGCTGAACTTGACGGCGAAAGAATTCCATCTGCTCAAATGTTTCATGACCCATCCCAAGCAAGTATTTACGAAGCAGCAATTGTTCTACCAAGTATGGGGCCAAGAGTACATGGGAGACGACAATACCGTAATGGTTCATATCCGCCGCTTGCGGGCGAAAATCGAAGATCGGCCCGACGAACCCCGATATATCGTGACGGTATGGGGAATGGGCTACAAGTTGGGGGACACGGAATGATGGCCTGGGCGATTGCGGCGACCGCGGCCGCGGTACTTCTTTTCGTATTGCTGTTCAAGTTTCATAGGGAAATTACGCGGATGAACCGTCAGTTGAAACAGATGCTTGACAGGCAGCAGCATCCCTTCGTCCGCGAGCCGTCCGTCTTCGCGGCCAATCGGCAGTTGATACGGCACATCAACGAAGTATTGCGGCAAATCGAGCGGATTACCGAGGAAAAAAACAAGAGCGAAACGGCCCGAAAACAGCTCGTCTCCAACATCTCCCACGACTTGCGAACCCCGCTCACTTCATTGCTCGGCTATGTCGAAATGCTTGATACGGACGAAAATTTGCAAAAAGAAGAGCAAGCGGAATATATCCGGATCGTTCATCATAAAGCCCGTACGCTCTATGAGCTCGCGGAGCAATTTTTCGAGCTTTCCCGTCTGGAGGCGGGCGAGGAGCCTTTGCACCGCGAACGCATCAATGTATCCGAGACGGTCCGGCAAATTTTATTTTCATACTATGAAGATTTTAAAGCCCGCCACTTGGAGCCGTCGTTGGATTTGCCGGACGCCGACGCATTCGCTGTGGCCGATCGAAGGGCGCTGACGCGGATCTTGACGAACCTGATCGCCAACAGTTTGCGGCACGGCGCAGGCGGGGACCGTTTCGGCGTACGGGTGCGGGACGAAGCGGATAATGTAGCGGTTGAAGTATGGGACAACGGGAAGGGGATTCCCGCGCCGGAACTGGATCGCATCTGGAGCCGGATGTATACGCTGGGGCCGTCCAGGAATAAAGCTTTGCACGGCAGCGGGCTGGGACTTCATATCGTTAAGCAATTGGTGGAGCGGATGGGAGGGGGCATTGATGCCGGCAGCGTCCCGTACGAGCGGACATCATTCGTCTTCCGTCTGCCGAAAGATCGCGGCGGCGAAGAGTTAAGACTTTTGTAAGAACCGTGTAAAAACAGTGTAAGATCTCTCCTTTACGATAAAGAAGCAGCAGCAAGGACGCCGGGAAGCCGATACATTGTCGGCGTCGGCATCGGAACTAGGAGGATGAACGGCAGAATGGATATTGTATTGCAAACGCGAAAGTTGACGAAAACGTATAAACGCAAACGGATCGTCAGCGAAGTCGACATGACGGTCAGGAAGGGGGAGGTCTACGGATTTCTGGGACAAAACGGAGCCGGCAAGACAACCACATTGCGTATGATCATGGGATTGGTCCAGCCGACATCCGGCGAGGTGGAGTTGTTTGGCCGGAACGTGCGTCAAGGCCGGCACAATCTTCACGGGCGGATCGGATCGATCGTCGAAGTGCCGGGTTTCTATCTCCATTTAACGGCGGAGCAAAATTTGGAGATTCACCGCCGTCTCATGGGCGTTCAAGATCCGGATACGATTCGCAAGCATCTGAAGTTAGTCGGCTTGCAGGACGCGGCGGACAAGAAGGTGAAGACATTCTCGCTCGGCATGAAGCAACGGCTCGGCATCGCAAGAGCGCTGCTCCACTATCCTGAACTGCTTATTTTGGACGAGCCGACCAACGGATTGGATCCGCTTAGCATGAAGGAAACGAGGGAAATGATTTTAAACCTTTGCCGCCAGAGGGAGCTTACCGTATTGATCTCGAGCCACATCTTAAGCGAAATTCAACAGTTGGCCACCCGGATCGGAATTATTCATCAAGGCGTATTGCTTGAACAGATCGACTACCGGGATCTCTTGAAGAAAAACCGCAGCTATATTCACATTCAGGTAGATAACGATACAAAAGCGGCCATGCTGCTGGAGCAGAAGCTAGGCGTAACCGATTATACCGTCTGGGAAAAAAATGCGCTCCGTCTTTACGAACGGTTGGACGATGCGGCAACGATCAACGAAATGTTGGTGACGAACGGAATTAAGGTGCACGATATATCGGTGGCGGGGCAATCCCTGGAAGACTATTTCGTGCGATTGACGGGGGATCGACATGATGATTGAACTGATTCGCTGTGAATGGCTGAAATTCAAGAGAACGCCGCTGTTATTGTACGTCTTTGCAGGCGCCGTCGTTTTTCCGCTGATGAATGCATGGAATTGGATCAGAGACGGCGTTCGCCACGACAGTTGGGATGCGCTCCTGAAGACAATCGACTTTCAAATGTTCACCTTCTCCGGGGTATTGATCTTCTCGATCATTGCCGCCTCGCTATATGCGAAAGAGTTTACGGACAAGACGATGAATACGCTGCTGACCTATCCGGCGTCCCGCCGGCAAGTCTATATCGGAAAGTTTCTGTTCTTATGCATCGTTGCAGCTCTCGTGTATGTGTTCAAAACCGCGACGACCTTGGCGGTTGGAGTATGGTTCGTCAATGAGCCTCTGACGATGGGCCGCGTTCTCACACAACTGAAGGCAGACGGAAGCTCCTACCTGTTTCAAGTCGCTATCCTGCCGATGTACACGTTCCTTATATCCGTATTTAAAAATGCGACCGTACCGATCGTTTTCGCGGTCATCGGAGCTTTCGGTAATATTTTCGTCCTGAATGCGCCGTTTCCTATGCAATATTATCCTTTTTTCTGTCCGTTGCTGCCCTTGAACATGGTACCCTACGACCCGTTTTACGCGTTTATGACCGCCTTTCTCGTCCTTGCCGCAGGTTTGTACGCCAATTTGCTGTATTACAGCAGAGCGGACTTCCATCAATAGGCGGCGGCGCGGCCGACGGAGAAGGGGAAGCCGTGGGGATGCCGCATCGAAGAAGAGATAAAGGAGAGTACTTGTAATGATACGTAACGGAGAGAAGAAAACGGGAACGAACCGCAAGCGATGGACGTCGTGGTCAAAGCCGCTCATGCTGGCGATCGCCGCTTGCATGACGCTATTCCCGGCGAACGCCATCCGCGCGTCGGCCGAGGAGCCGGCCAACCCCTATGTGGAAATGATTCGGAATCATGCGAACAACCGAAGCGAATGGAAAGCTTGGATGCGGGAAAATGCGAACCCGATCGCAAGCGTGCCGACGCGGGACAAGGACGAGTTCGCGGATTTGCAATTTTTGAAGCCGCTGCTGCAAAATCAGCGAATCGTCATGCTGGGCGAAAGCTCGCATGGGGTGAAGGAATTCAACTCGGTCAAAGCCCGATTGGTTCGATTTCTGCATCAGGAGCTCGGCTTCGATGTCGTCGCCTTCGAATCCGGCTGGGCCGACGCATATGCCGTGAATGCGCAAGCCACTTCTCTATCGGGGCTCGAGATGATGAAAAAGAGCATTTTTCCCGTATGGCATACGAAAGAAGTGCAATCGTTGTTCGAATATATACGAAAGCAAGCCGAAACCGATCATCCGCTTGAGTTGGCCGGGGTCGACATGCAGCCGATGAACGCATTCACAGATTATATCAAGAAATGGCTCGCCGAAGTTGATAAGAAGCAAGCCGAGAAGTGGAACAAGCTGGAGGACAATTACAGCGATGCCGTATACTCCCCGGAATTAACATGGAATGAGCTTAAGAAGAAGCGGCCCGAATGGATCCAAGGATACGAGGAACTGAAAAAGTTCGTCCGTCTTCGTCGCGTGGAATTGTCTGCCGCGCGCCCGGACCGGCCTGAACTGGCAAGCATTCTGGAACGGGCGATAGACGAAAGAATTCGCGTACTGAACGATTTCGCCGAAGCGAGAACGTGGTTATACTCCCAAGATGAGAAAACCTTCGAAATTCCCACTAGCGTAAACGACAATTTCAACTATATTCGAGATTTGGCGATGGCCGAACATTTGACTTGGCTGGCGGAAGAAATGTATCCGGACAAAAAGATCATCGTCTGGGGCCATAACTATCACCTGCGCAAACAAAATACGTCGGTGCAGGACGATCTGTTGTATATGGGTCTGCCCATGCCGACTTTGGGCGAATTGCTCCCCGATCGCTTGAAGGACCAAGTCTATTCCGTCGGGCTGTATATGTACCAAGGGGAAACCGCGTCAAATACGAGAGAAGCCGTGAAGGTTCAATCTCCGCACGATCCGGGCAGCTTGGAAGCGATCATGAAGCTCGCCGGCCGCGATGCCGTCTTCGTCGATATGAAGCATCAACGGCCTAACGTAGGCAACGCTTGGATGTTTACGCCGCGGAAATCATTGTATTGGGGCATGCTTGAGGAAACGTTCATTCCGCGCAATCAATATGACGGAATCATATGGATCGACACGGCGCATCTGCCCGATTATATCGACTCTTAAACATGCCAAGTGGTACTCGGTGCGGTACTTGCGCGAACAATACCGTTATTAGCGGCGCGAACGAAATCGTATTGCCGCAAAACGGTACCGTTGTTCGCGGGCGACGCAGTTTCGAAGTACGAAATTACCTTGCATTAATGTGTTAGCGAAACGGGTCTGTCTCCAAGTCATCCATGATGGCTGGGACAGCCCTTCGTTATAGAGGTTTCTTCCTTCGCGCGTTAGTGCTTCTTTCGCCCCTTTTGCCGAAATCCCCCTCGTTCAGAAAGCTCCGTAATATGAGCTCCGTTCAGTCGTCCAGATCTGACTTCCTCCTTCTATCCCATTCTCATCCCCTTTGTCGAAATCCCCTTCGTTCAGAAAGTTGGAAAAACCAGCTTTTTTCAGCGGCCAAGCCATTCATTCGCTTTCTAAAGGGAATTTTTAATTGCTCGAGAAAGTATTTAATTTTTCTTCCAAAAATTAAATAAATAATATTGAAATAGGAACATTCGTTTGGTAAAATAAAGGGGAACGTAGGTTCTAATTATTGTGCCAGGAGGGATTGTCATGACCGAGTTGTTATCATTTGAGGCGTTTTCTGCCTATTATGAGAAGGAAGAGACATGCGCGAAAGCATGGTACGAGATGAGATGGCCGGACGGGTTCCGATGCCCCCGGTGCCAGCATCATACCGCTTACGTTATCACGACCCGCAAACTCCCTCTATATGAGTGCCAATCCTGCAGGGCGCAAACTTCGCTCATTGCCGGTACGGTCATGGAAGGCAGCCGCACCTCGCTGCGCAAATGGTTTCAGGCGATCTATCTCCATGCAAGGCCAGAGGGCGTCAACGCGATACAATTATCCCGAATCATCGAGGTAACTTACAAAACCGCTTGGCTCATCTGCCACAAGCTGCGGTATGCCATGTCCCAGACGGAATCGACGGAGCTGTTGTCCGGACTGGTTCGCATTTCGGAAGCGATCTATGCCTTGAGGATCACGCCCGGCTCGAATTGGCATAAACAAGCACAACCTCTGCTCATCGGCGCTTCGGAGGACGAGAACGGGGTGATCGTGAAAATAAAAATCGAAAAACAACGCAAAGAACCGATCAAAACTTGCTTTAAGCCTTTTCCGGTCGATCATTTTATCGATCGTTATGTGGATCCGAAGGCGGCTGCCGGTGCGATTGTGACGCGCCGCATCGGACGCGACAGGAACCTAACGTTAATACGGCTTGGATGGGAAGTGGAAACGTGGCTTGCTTGCCGGTTCGGGGGCATTGGAAGCAAGCATCTGCAAGCTTATTTGAATCATTATTGTTACATGTTTAACCATAGTCAACCATCCCCGCTGAAATCGCTATTCGACAGCTGCGTTACTTCACGAACGATTACTTATCCTGAGCTTGTCGGCCGTACTTCCGATTCCGGTAAAGTTCCTTATAAAATCGCATCCTAATCGATTGTCCTTATTTCGGTATTTTCATGCGATGCCGCATTATTTCACTTTCGATTTCGTAGCAGATTACATCATTTGCACCTCTATCTCTACTCCAGTTCTGCCTTGCGCTTTACATAATACATAAGCTGCAGCACTATCTGGGTTCGTTTTTTCTTCGCTTCATGCCAAACAAGCGATCAAACCTCAATTTTTCTTCGCTTCATGGCAAACAAGCGATCAAACCTCATTTCTGAACGAAGGGGATATCGACAGAAGGCGAAAAAAATAGATATACCGGGAGCGCCCCAGGCCCACAAACATACTCCAACAAGCGCTGCACCGATTATCGAACATTAGGCGAAATGCTTCGCCCGCCTCCCTATTGAAAAGGACTCGCCGCCCGTGTAATGTATAGGTAGAATAACAAATTTTCACAGTAGGGTAAGGAATGGATACAAACATGGCCCACGATCATGACGAAGTGACGCAAATCTGTTTATTGGCAGGCAAAATCATACTGCAAAACGGCGGAGAAACGCATCGCGTCGAAGATACGATGTTTCGCATCGCGACTTCCTACGGGTATGCGAATTCCCATAGCTTCGTCACTCCGACCGGCATCATCTTCGCGATCGACGGCTCGGCGCCGACGACGAGACTGTTTCGCATTTCCGAACGTTCCACCGACTTGCAGAAAGTAACGATGGTCAATCACATCTCCAGGCAAATAAGCAATGGAGAACTATCGACAGCCGAAGCGCACCGGATGCTGCTTAAGATCGAACGCTCCAACTTGGCTTACCCGACCTGGTTTCAAATGATTGCCGCCGCTGTCGCGAGCGGCTGTTTCGCCATTATGTTTCGGGGCGGCTGGCAGGACTTTCTTCCTTCGGTATTGGCAGGCGGATCGGGCTTTGCGTTCATGGTATTTTTGCACCGCTTGGTCCGCATTAAGTTTGTCGCCGAATTGCTGGCTTCCATCGTCATTGGCACGGTATCGGGATTATGCGTGAAGTACGGTCTCGGACAAGATCTGGACAAAATTATTATCGGCTCCGTCATGCCGCTCGTTCCCGGGCTGCTCATTACGAACGCGGTCAGGGATTTGATGGCGGGCCATCTCGTTTCCGGACTGTCCAAAGGGGCCGAAGCTTTTCTAACCGCATTTGCCATTGGATCGGGCATTGCTGTCGTACTATGGTTTTACTAAGCGCAACAACGCGCGCTAAGTGCTCCATTATGCCGGTTGCAACGAACCGCGATATTTTTCAATGTGTTCACAGGGGGATCCCATGCTGATCGAGCTTGTCGTTAGTTTCATCGCTTCCGCCGCATTCGCCATCATCTTTAACGTTCCGAGACAAACGCTCCTGCAATGCGGGTTCGTCGGAATGTTCGGCTGGATCGTTTATATATTGTCTTTGCGTATGGATTTGGAGGCCGTTCCGGCTACATTGCTCGCCTCGTTCGTCGTGGCGGTCGTGAGCCAACTGTTTGCGAAAATATACAAGACGCCGATTATCGTATTTAACGTCGCCGGCATTATCCCGCTCGTACCGGGCGGATTAGCCTACGATTCCATGAGGAATGTCGTCGAGAGCCGGTATGATATCGCCCTGCAGCTTGCTGTCAAGGCGCTGCTGATCTCGGGAGCGATCGCCGTCGGCCTTATTTTCTCGGAAGTCATCTATCAACTGATTCGCAGGGCATCCGGATTTCCCCGGTCTCGCCGCTAATATGGATGGTCGCTTTATCCCGATACTCCGTAGCGGAAATGCCCTCGATTTCGCGAAAGACCCGGTTGAAATGTTTGGCATGCTCGAACCCGACCATTCTGCCGACTTCGCCGATTCGCAAATTCGTCCTCGCCAACAATTCCTTCGCCTTGCTTACGCGTACGCGCTTCAGGTAATGCACGAAGTTGCTTCCGGTATATTCTTTGAACGCCTGGCTGAAATACGTATAATTCAAGGAGACGTAATTCGACACCGTCGCCATGTTCAAATCTTTGTCGTAATGATCCTGAATATATTGAACCGCCTTCTTCATCTCTTTATGTTCCGCATGAGCCGAGACGACATGCCTCACATAATCATTCAATTGAAATAGAAGGTTCTGCACGCTGCGGTAATAATCGTGAAACCCCGCGAAATGGTATATATTTTTCACTTTCCGATAGGCGCCGGCAATTTGGGCCGACTCTTCCCCGTACATGTGCAAGACCCGGTCGAATACATGCTCGTTCAACATTGCGCCAATCTCCTCAACGTAGAAAATATCGTAACGTCCTATTTTTTCCATGTCAAAAATGTCCCGCAGCAACCCGTTCATATCTTCCTCCCGATCGGTGCCCAGCATATTGGCCAGTTTCCGAATTTGCTCCATCGGCAATTGAAAATCGCGGGAGCGGTCTCGAATTCGTTCATATGGAATCAATCCCGGCTCGGGCCGAAGCAAGCCGTATTTCAACGCCTTCTGCGCCTGCAAATAATATTGCCTTAGCAACGTCACATCCTCGCCCTTGCCGCTTAGCCCGATCATGCAGCGGATATGGCCCGGCTTCGCCATACGTTCGGCCAAACCGGTGACGAATTCGGCATCGTCCGCGATGACGACCGGCTGTCCTTCATTATCGCAAAAATGGACGATTCGGCAGCCAAGCTCCGTTTGCACATCGTACATCGCCGGGAGAACCCATTGCATCGTTCCTTCGCCTTCCCCGAACTTGTCGCTCCAAAGCTTGATCAATCCGACATAATATTGGCCGGCAAAATCCCGAAGGCGGACCTGTTCGCAGATGTCCTCCAATTCCCGCTGCGGAAGATCGGGATTGATCACGATATAATTGAGCAGGCTTCCGCGTATTTCCTCCGCCTGTTTCTCCGCCGCCTCCAATTTTTCCAATATCCGCTCGTTCTGCGCCATTTCCCGGTCGATCCGCTCCAACGCCCGCCTTAATTCCTCGCGCACGATCGGTTTCAACAAATAGTCCTTCACTCCGTATTTGATCGCTTCCTTCGCATATTGAAAATCGTCGTACCCGCTCAATATGACGATATGCGGGCCGGCGTCCAGTTCGGCGAGCGACTGGATCAAGGCAATGCCGTCCATCTCGGGCATTCGAATATCGGTAATGACGATTTCGGCATGCATCCGCAAGCAACGCTCCCACGCTTCCGCCCCATCGCTAGCCGTCTTAATCGCATACATGCCGGGGTATTCGCGTTCGATCATCGCCTTCAAGCCGAGCCTAATATTTTTCTCGTCGTCTACGATTAAGAGCCTACGCATGTTTCGTCAACCCTCCGCTCATCATCATGTATGGAATTCTCATATATACATCCGTATAAAGGCCATCCTTGCTGTCGAGCCGAATACCGTATTGCTCTCCGTAATACAACCGAATCCTCCAATTGACATTGCGCAGCCCGATGCCGCTGCCACCCGCGAACGGACCGGCGGCGCCGCCCCCTTGTTGACGTTCGAACGCTTCCTCCGATAACGAGATTGTCCGGTTGATAAACTCCGCCCGCTCGGCCGGCATCCCACAGCCGTTATCCGAAATGCGGATGACCATCTCGCCGTCCCGGGCGACGGCGCTAATAACGATCGTCAATTCCCGCCCGGCTTTCGCCAGCGACTTCATGCCATGCTTGACCGAATTTTCCACGATCGGCTGCAACGACATTTTCAGCACTTCCTGTTCCAAATCGGCCGGATCGATATCGATCCTAAGCGAAATGCAGTCGTCAAAACGGATATTCATGATCGAGATATAATTTTTGATATGATTGATTTCGTCCTGCAGCCTGACGTATTCGCTTGTCCATTTCATATTGTATCTCATCATGCCGCCCAGCGAGGTCAGCGCGTCCGCGATGACGATTTGATTTTCAATTTCCGCAAGCATTTTAATATTTTCCAATGAATTGTACAGGAAATGAGCGTCGATCTGGTTTTTGAGCGTCTTCAATTCCGCTTCTTTCGTGATCGCGTTTTTGCGGACCGCATCGGCGATCAGGCCGTTCAATTTGCTCAGCATTTTCCGAAAATGCAACACTAATTCGCCTATTTCCCCGCCCGCCCGAATGTCGATATCGAAGTTGAAATCGCCTTTGCGCGCTTTTTTCATCGAATCGATCAGAATGCGAAGCTTCTTGAGAATCAACGAATTGAGAAAGTATGTGGATACCGACAGGATGATAATCAGTACGATATTGGCGAGAATCAGCCAATTTTTGATGTTGGACAGGTTCGTAAAAAATTCGTTCAAGGAAACGACATTCAACATATAGGCGTCCAACCGGTCGAGATAAATATAGGTACAGAGAAAGGAAGAGCCTTGATACTTGAATTCGAAATGTCCGTCCTTCGCCTGCTCCCGTTTCGCAAGCTGCGCCAGAAGATAGCGAGGATCCAGCCCCGTACCTTCCAGGAACGGGCTGTCCGGTTTATAATACATACGCAGCGCGCGGTCGGCGACGAACATTTGCGACTGATGTTCCTGAACGGTACTGAACGTTTTCGGAAAAAAATGATTCAAGAGCATATCGATTTGCAAAATGCCCGCATGGCGGCCTTGCGGATATTCGATATTGCGGAAAATGGATATTTTCGCGCCTTTCTCCCTTTCGGTCGTATATCTGCGGATAATATCGGTATCGGTTTGCTCGAATTCCCAATGCTCGAGCCCTCCCGCCGCCAATACCTTTGGGTACCAGTATTTCTGCGCTATTCTTTTTTCATGGAAAAAAATCGGCCAAAGCTCGCTGATATAATCGTTATTCGAATAGATTCGAATATGCTCGATATTCGGATTCGCGTATTGGTTTCTGACGATATTGGACAATGCGTAAGCGTTGAATTCCATAAGCTCGTCCGGATCCGGCTCGCTGTTCCTTTGGATATAATGGAGCACCTCCTTGTCCGAGATCGTCAGTTGGGCGATTCGCTCCATCGTTTCGATATTGTTGTCGGTATTGACTTTTTCAATCTCCAGCATGTATTCGCTCTTCTTCCAAATATCCCGAATATAATTTTGATTAAATTCGTTAAAAAGCAAAGTCGAAATCAGCGTCATCGGGAGCAATATGATGACCACGTAAGAGATGATCAATCGGGTTTGCAAAGAAAGTCCTTCCAGTTGCATCCCCGACCTATGAAGCCATGCATGAATGCGTTTTATCATAATACCCCCTCCATCGCGATCTTGACGGCAACCTCCCCGATCATGCCGAAAAACCCAGCATAACTGGGTTTTTTAACAGGCGCGGCCGGAGTTATTTCAGAAACTCCTGCAGCTTTTTCACGTTTTCCTCATATTTGACTTGCTTGTATGCAACCAGCTTGGCATTGCCCGCTTGCTCCCTCTTCTCCAGAAACTCCGCGAAGATATGATCGAATTCCTCGTCCGATTTCGCCATCAACAATTTGGGCAGCGTCGCGGATTTCAACTGATCGATTTTCGTCTTGGAAATGCCTTCCTCGGAATTGGCGGGAGGGTCCAACTGATCGAATTGCGAGACGCTGATCGTCTTGCCTTTGGTCCAATCCTCCATCTGTTTGAACGGCTCGACGCTAGGCGGAGCCCATTGCAGATTCATATTCGTATCCATCAGCATCCAGAACGTATACGATGCGCCATACTGCTTGTCGAACGCCGAACGGTCCGTGTTCAGCAGTTCCAGCGCTTCCGGCTTGAACTGGTCTTTGCCGTCGATCGTGTCGTAGGTAAATCCCTTCTCGCCGAGATATAGATCCTTCTGTCCCTCTTCGCTCAGCAGATAGCTGAGGAAACGGATCGCTCTCTCCTTGTCTTTCACGTTCTTGGATATGAGCGTCACCGTCCAGCCGGAAATGCCGGGACCGTTCAGTGTCGGCGGATCGAGCTTGGCGTTGGCCGGGCCGTCAACCGCGATATAGACCGAGTTCGGGTCTTGGGCGTACAATACGTTTTGCTGCGCGGTAAAATCGCTGCGCTGATAGAGCATTGCGAAGTATCTTCCCTGCGCGATCTTCTCTTCCATTTGCGGCCGCTTGTCGATGAAAATATCTTTCGCAAGCAAGCCCATCTCGTTCGCCTTGCGGAATGTCTTGAGCCAACGAACCGATTCGGGATCGCTCAATCGATCGTATAATTTGCCGTCCTTCTCCCGCGGGATCGCCAGGAAATTTGCCAAATAGTCTTCCAGGGAATCGTTTCCGGTATCCGTAAATTCATGCATGCCGAACGGGATCAGAGGCTGCCCCCCGACTTCGGGGAATTTCTCCTTGGCCGCCTTGAGCGCGTCCAGAAATCCTTCCGGCGTTCTCATATCCGGTTTGCCGAGCGCCTCATACATGTCCTTTCTGACGACAAACGTTTGGTTGGAGACGTAATTGACGCCGTACTTCTCGAAATCTTTCGGCGACGACGACGCGTTCGGATATACGTATACGTTGCCGTCTTCCTTCGTGTACCAGGAAAGCTTGGCCGGATCGGCGACCTTGAAGAAATACGGGTCGTACTCTTCCGCCAATTGATTGAGCGGCAGCACCATATCCCCTTCGATCATCGATCTGACGCCGTCCTCCCACCAGCCTAACGTAATGAAATCCGGCAGTGTGCCCGATGCGATCATCGTGTTCAGCTTCTCGTTCTCATTGCCCGCGGGAACGATAAAATTAATGTTGACGCCGGTTTTCTTCGTCACATATTGCGATGTCGGATCGGCGCCCCATTTATTCGGAAACCAGGAGAAGTTCAAGTACCAATCGAACGTAATGGGCGACGTATCCTGTTTCCAGCCCGGTTCGTCAGGCGACGGCTGCTGAACCGTCTCGTTCTGGGCCGCGGTTTCCTTCTGTTCGGCGGGCTGCTCCTCCTTCCCTGCGGTCGAATTATTGTTCGTCCCGGATCCGGAGCAGGCCGCCAAAGCAAACAATAGTATCGCTGCAACAAATATGGCAAGAACCGATCTCATTTTTACCCCATGCATCTTCATCTCTTCCCTTCCCCCTTTTAATTGAGTCTGATTTGCTGTGCTACGACTCGTTTCAACCTTTGATCGATCCGATCATGAAACCTTTTACGAAATATTTTTGCAAAAACGGATAAACGACGACGATCGGCAATGTGGTTACGACCATGGTTGCCAGTTTGATGGACTGCGAAGTGACGCCTTTCGAAATGCCCCCCGGCATCGCCGCCATCATTTGATTCGAACTGGCCTGCGCGACGACCCGGAATAAATAGGTTTGAATCGGCTGCAGCTCGGATTTGTTAATATAAATCATTCCTGTAAAATAATCGTTCCATTGATAGACGCCGTGAAACAGCGCAATGGTGGCCACGACCGGGAGCGATACCGGAATGATCACCCGGAAGAAGATCGTAAAATCGTTCGCTCCGTCGATTCTCGCCGCCTCCTCCAGCCCTGCCGGGATTTCCCGGAAAAACGTCATGAAAATGATCAAATCGAAAAAGCTGAACAGCGCGGGAATGATATAGACCAGAAAGTTGTCGAGCATCCCCAAATCCTTGATTAATAAAAAGTAAGGAATTAAACCGCCGCTAAAAAACAACGTCACCGTCCCGAGCAGCATATACCATTTGCGGCCGACGAGTTCTTGCCTGGAGAACGCGTAAGCGACCATGGCGGTGAACAGCACATGCGCGATCGTGCCCGCGACCGTCTTGGCTACGGTCACGCCCATCGCCGTCATAATGCCGGGATTGGCGAATACGGCCTGATAACTCTCCAGGCTGAACACTCTCGGCCACCAATAAATGCCCCCTCTCAGGGCGTCTTTCCCCTCGTTCAGCGAATTAACGAGTACGTACCAGATCGGGTAGAGCGTGGCGAAACATATGATCAGCATCAGAAAAACGTTCAAGTAATCAAACGCGGTACTTTTTCGTTTTTTGAGCAAAAGGGATGACATATTCGTAACCGCCTTTAAAATAAGGATGTATTGTTCAATCGTTTGGAGACGGAATTTGCTATGATTAACAGGATGAAGGCAATAACCGATTTCAGCAGGCCGACCGCCGTAGCGTAGGAATATCTTGCGGAAGCGATCCCTATCTGATAGACATAGATGTCGACGACATTGCTCGCGCTCTGGTTCAACGAATTGCGGAGCACTAGAATTTGATCGAAATTGGAGGTCAACACTCCGCTGACCGCGAGAATAAATAAAATGCTGATCGTCGTTTTGATGCAAGGAAGCGTCACGTACCACATTTTCTGAAATCGTCCCGCCCCGTCGATCGTCGCCGCCTCGTACAATTCGGGAGACACCCCCGCAATCGCCGCCAAATAAATGATGGCCGACCAGCCAAGCTCCTTCCATATATCCGACGTAATGACGATCGTCCAGAAGTAGTTCGGCTCCGCCAAATAACTGATCGGTTCCTGGATGAGATGCAGCGCCAGCAAAATCCGGTTCACGATCCCGACGTCCGCCAGCCATGTGGCGAGAATGCCCCCCAAGACGACCCATGACAAAAAATGAGGCAAGTAGGATATCGTCTGCACCGCTCTCTTGAACCGCAGCGACCTCAATTCGTTCAGGAAAAGCGCGAATACGATCGGCAGCGGAAAGCCGATGATCAGCTTGATCAAACTTATGCCAAGCGTATTCCGAATGACGTTCGTCAAGTTGTCGTCTTCCATGAACGCTTTGAAATGTTCCAGTCCAGCCCAAGGGGCTTCCGCGATCGGCCGGGCAATATTATAATCTTTAAAGGCGATGATCAATCCGTACATCGGAAAATAGTTAAAGACGATCATCCATATGACGCCGAGAAGCGCCATGATCTGCAAATATTTTTGCGCAGCGATTTTCAAGCATAGTTTCTTGAACTTGGCTCCTCTGCCGGCGGATTGGGACGACGGAATGTCGAAGCTTGGACGGATGTTCATGCTAGCCGTACCTCCAAATCAGGAAAAAAAGTCACGAAAGCGCTTTCGTCGTAATCCAATTGTAATTGATTTTTTTATTGCGCAAAAGGATTCATATTTCTGATTTGGTAGCTATTTTTCAGATCGGCATGTCAGTTTTTTCAAGCGAATCTAGGTTTACACTTCGGTTAAATTTTTGTAACATTTCTTTTGAGGGGAGAACCCCCATAAATGAGGTAGCAGTATCGTACTAGGAAGTGATTCGAAAATGGAGAAGTCGGTTGAGGATGTCTTGCTGCAAATTCAAGCTGGCGACAGCATGGCGCGCGAACAGCTCATCCTGCAGTTTCGCCCGTTTGTAATACGAACCGTCAGTCATATATGTAAGAGGCAAATCGGATGGAACGACGACGAATCCAGCATCGGCTTGATTGCTCTCAATGAAGCCATCGACCGTTTCGAGCCGAATCACGGCAAGTCGTTTCAAAATTTCGCCTATATGATCATACATAACCGGTTAACGGACGAATTTCGCAAAAAGGGAAAGCTGTCGCAGAAGGAAAGCTTGGTGCTGGACGCGAATGACGAATATGAAGCGGTGTCCGGCGAAATCGCAGCGTCTTTGACCGCTTACGAGCAGCGGGAAGCGCAGGCCGAATTGGCCCAAGAGCTGCTAAGATACGACGAGACGCTGCAGCAATACGGCATCAAGCTGGAAGAGTTGGAGGATTGCTCCCCCGATCACAGGGATGCGCGCATTCGTCTTATTCAAATTGCCAAGCAGTGCGGGCAGCGGCCGGAATGGCTCGCCCATTTGTATGAGAAGAAGCAATTGCCAGTGAAAGAAATGCTCAAAACGGTTCAAGTCAGCCGGAAAACGATTGAAAGGAACCGCAAATATTTGATCGCGCTCATACTTATCTATACATGTGACGAATTCGGCAAAATTCGCAGCAACGTATCTTTTGCGGACATAGGGGAGTGAAGAAGGACATGCGCGGCGTCGTAATGAAAATGACAGAAAATCAAATTGTCGTGCTGTGTGATGACGGAAAATTCCGCAACATCGCTCACCGGAATCCGATGCCTGAATTGGGAGAAACGATCGACATTCCCGAACGGTATCTCCAGCAGCCCAAACGGCCGGCGGCGGCCCGCAACTTGCTCGGCAGGCGAATTGCCACGATCGCGGCATCGTTGCTTCTGCTGATCGGCGCGACGTTTCTGCTGCGGGCGCTTGGCGTTTTCACGCCGGATCATGCCGCCGCGGCGATGATTGCGATCGATATCAACCCGAGCGTCGAGCTATGGGTGAATGACGCGGGAACGGTGAAACAAGTATCGCTCGTGAACGACGACGCCGAATGGCTGCTTCGGAAGAAGGAGCTGATCGGATTAAGCGTCTACGAAGCGACGCAAGCGATTATCGCCAAAGCGAGGGAACAAGGTTACCTCGATCCGCTAACCGAGCATAAATACGTTCTCGTCTCGGTCGTCGATTTAGGCAAATCCGCATTTACGGTGGACGAACAGAAGCTGATCGCTTCCGATCAGGATGTGAAAGTCCAAGTGTACAACGTCAGTTTAACGGAGAAGGAGAAGGCGCAGGAAACCGGCTTAACCGTCAACAAATATATCATATACGAGCAAGCGAAGCAGATGGGCGTCGATCTGGACGTCGAGGAGCTTCATAGCCGCTCCTTCGTCACGGCGCTATCCGAAGCGGGGATGAATCCGCAAACGTTCTTTGAGAAACCGGTGGGCACGGCGGCGGCCAAGGAGGAGCATCCGGAAGAGCGAGGAAAGCAAGAAGTGCCGGAAGAGCGGAAGCAGGACGAACATTGGAAGCAGAGCGAGCAAGAACGGCAAAAGAAAGAAGAGGAGAAGGCCAGAGAGCAAGAGGAGAAAGAGAAGAAAAAAGAGCAAGAGAACCGGGAGAAGCAAATAGCCAAGCAGCAGCAAGAAAAGGCAAAGCTCGAGCGGGAACGGCAAAAAGAGCTGGAAAAAGCGAGAAAAGAGGAGCGGAAAGAGCAGGAGAAACAACGCAATCTAGCCGAAAAGGAACAGGAGAAACAACGCAATCTAGCCGAAAAGGAACGAGAGAAGGAGCAGAAGGCAAAAGAGAAGCAAGAGAAAGAAAAGGAAAAGCAGCAAAAAGAGAAGGAAAAGCGGGACATTGAGGATAAAGATAAAGACAGGGATCGTGGCAAAGAAGATAAAGAGAGTGATAACAACAAGAAGAAAGACAGGATAAACGAAAGCAAAAAGAAAGATAGAGATAAGGATAAAGGAAAAGATTGCGACAAGGACAAATATAAGGACGGAGACAGAGCGGACGGTGACAAAGCAGGCGGCGGCGCCAAACAGGAACGCGAGAAAGGCAATAAGCGTGATCATCATTGGCACGACCGCGACGGCCGCGACCACGGAGACGACCGTGACGACCGTGACGGCGGCAATCGAAACGGCGAAGCACGGGATGAGTAAGGCCGGAAGGATCCGGCGCGGAGATGAAGACCGTGACGGCCGCATCGTCAGCAAATCGTCATGGCAAGGAACGGGCTGACGAAGAAGCGGAAGGATCCGGCGATTTCGCGGCGGCGGAGACGGGTATGAACGGAGCGGAACGCGGCGTTGCACGCTTATACTCGCACGCAGCCGCAACAGCCGGCAGGAATTAACGGTAAAAACTGCCGCTATTCCCTTGGTTATAAGCCCTCAGCCCATTTTAGCTCCATTTTCTACCTCTAATTCAGACCGTTGCCGGGCACTAAGGCCTTTTGGGCATGATTAACGGTAGAAAATCCATCTAAATGAGGCCATCACTCGAAAATAGGCAATGTAACGCCGGTTTTTCCCGTTATCGGCAACGGCGTTGCATTGAGAAATGGCTATCCGGACCGTACGACCGTTAATTTGCGTCAAAACCGTTTATTCGCGGTTTCGGCGGACATTGGTTCCGTTATCCGTTCGTCGCAGGGCTTATTTTTACGCTTTTGCCGCGAATAAAGGATCGTCTGTCCGCAAACTGGCCGAAATCGGGTCGTTTGTCACAATTAGCGTCTCCTGTGTCCCCGAACTTGGGGAGCAGGGCGGTAGAAGTTAATGCAACGCCAGTGCGTGATCGGCCCTCAGGTTTCTCCCATTCCCCAGTTATCTAGAAAGGCTGCGAGCGAAGTGTCGGTTTCATGCCGACAGCCCCTGTTCCAGACGATGACGACCAAACCGGTCGTCATTTTTTGTTGCGCGGCAGCTTTTTCCCCGCTTACCCCCATAAACCGAAACTGCCGGACGTAATAACTAATCGATCAATTCGATTACAATGGAGAGGAAGGATACGATGAAGCAGTTTAGAAAAGCGTCCGTATTCATGCTGGCGTTTTTATTGGTCTTCGGGCTGGCCAGCAACATTTTTGCGGACAAAGGCGGAAAAGGCCAAGGGGAGAAAAAGAAAGACCGGGAGGAAATTAGCATAGACTTCAAAGATATATCCGAAGCCGCATGGGCGCGGGAATATATCGGCAAAATGCAGCTCAAGCACGTATTCCAAGGATTTGAAGACGGCACGTTCCGTCCGAACCAACCGGTTACGCGGGTGGAAGCGATCGTGGCTGCGGTTCGCCTGATGGGTCTGGAAGACGAAGCGAAGGCGAAGCCGGAAGACACGAAGCTGCACTTTAAGGATGCGAACCAAATCGATCATAAATATAAATGGGCCAAAGGGTACATAGCTGTCGCCTTGGAACACGGCCTGTTCGATACGTCGGAAGACAAAATTATGCCGGAAAAACCGGCAAGCCGCGTATGGGTGTCGGCCTTGTTGGTGAAATCGCTCGGATTGCAACAGGATGCGTTGAACCAAATGTCCGTAAAGCCGGATTTCAAAGATGCGAAAGCCATCCCGGCCGGAGCGGTCGGCTATGTCAACGTTGCGGTCGAACGCAATTTGATCAGCGGTTATCCGAACGGAACGTTCCTGCCGAACAAAGGCGTAACCCGAGCGGAGTTGGCCGCGCTGCTTGACCGGACCAACGACGGAATCAACGATACGATCGGCGCGGTACGCGTCAGCGGCAAAATTGCAGATATCCGTTTCGAATCGGCGAACGGTTCCGCGGAAACGACAGGCAGCGTTACAGTGAACAGTTTCGCAGGCGGTACTTTCACCTATTCGATTTCTTCGCAGCTGCCGGTGAAATACGGCGATCGCTACATTCGCGCCGACCAGCTTGTGAAAGACGATTTAGTCACTTTTGTCGTGAAAGACAACAAAGTTCTCGAAGCCGCAATATTGAGCTCGCAAGACGCGGTTTCTGCCGTAGTCGATGTTACGGTTCGAATAAGTTTTACCGACGGGCAGGAATACTCGCTTCAATATAACGACCGATTCGGCCGGGCGAACGCTGAAATTGCAAACCGCGGCCAAGTTACGAAAGACGAAGCGGCGGTCGAGCAGGCCAAGAAGCTGCTTGCGTCCATGAGCATCGACTCCGATATGAGCAAAGAGGAAGTAAAAAGCCGCGTCCTCTCGGCATTGAATATTGCCGAAAGTTCGACGCAATCGATCTATGTCAATGTCTATTTCGCAAATGGAAAGAGAACGATCGTGGATCAAAAAACGGCGGATTCGGTACGAGTAAGCGGCAGAATTAGCGAAATCCGTTTCAACAACGACGAGACGACCGGCCGCATTACAATCATTAGCTTTGCCGGAGGAACGCTGTCTTACGATATTCCTAAGCAATTAACCGTAAAGTTCGGCAACAGCACCATTCGTGCGGATCAATTGTCCGTCAGCCATATGGTCAGCCTCGTTGTCCGGAACAACACCGTCGTTGAAGCTTATCTGCTCGACCAATCCGATATCGCATCGGCGTTCGTCGATTTTCAAGTAAAGATTGATTTTACCAACAAAGAGCAATATTCGCTTCGTTTTCACAACGAACACGGCACGTTAAGCGCTGAAATCGTGAATAAAGGCCAGACGTACAAAGACGGCAATGCGGTCGCTCTAGTGAAAAACTTGTTGACGCAAATGAATCTAACGTCGGAAATGACGAAAGACGAAGTGCAAAAACGCGTCCTCGCCGCATTGAATGTGTCGGACAATTCGATTCAAGCCTTGAAAGTGAACATTCTGTTTGCCAACGGCAAAAGCATTACGGTAGATAAAAAGTTCAACAATGAGCCTGACGTTCCGTCCAATCCGAATATCGACATCCGCAAGTTCGAGTTGGAGGCCGAATACCCGGGCAATGGGAAAATCGAGTTGGAATACGAGAACAAAGACGGGAAAGTAAAAGCCGAAGTCGAAAAACAAGCGCAAAACAAGAAAAAAGAAAAGATAGAAGGTCAAGAGGCAGTCAAATTTGTGGAAAATTTCCTGAAACAAGCGAATTTCACGCCGGATATGACCAAGCAGCAAGTAATCGACAAAGCCGCTGCCCTCTTGGACTTGAATGAAAAGAACCTGAAAAAGCTGGATATCGAAATCAAATTCGCGAACGGCAAAGAAATCGAGATCGAAACGGACAAAAATCAAAAACACGATGAGAAGCACGACAAGAAAGACCACAAGAACAAAAAAGATAAGTAAGATAAGCAAATAAATCGCAATTTGCAAATATGGAAGTCGAAAGAAAATCATGTTGCGTTTCTGTTTTTACCCAAAAAAGTTGATAACGACACATGAGCCGGCCCCCGGCGCATCGGTACAAGATGCGCCGGGGGCTTTTCGTTTGCGGTGAGGGCGATATGAATTAGAAATTTTTGTCGAATACTATAATATAATATCGAAAATTGTCGATATATACTTATACTTCTTAGGAGGGTGAGTATATGCATCGGATCAAAAATATGAGACTAACCATACGTATGAAATTAATGATTGTTTCAATCCTTTTGTTGGCTGTACCTAGCCTTACGGTAGGAATGATCGGATATCAATCGGCCAAGACCAATCTGGAGGACCTTGGCGGAACCGGGCTGCAAAATTCCGTCAATTTTACGCTAAAATTAATCGAAGTGATGGATTGGCAAGTGAAGAACGGCAGCATGACGTTAGAAGAAGCGCAAGAAGCGGTAAAGATCGAAATTCTCGGGGAGAAAGACGCGAACGGCAAAAGGCCGATCGACAAGAGCATCGATTTAGGGGAGAACGGTTATTTGCTCGTCCTTGACAAGCAAGGGATGACTCTTGCTTCGCCGATTACGGAAGGGCAAAATTCATGGGATTCGCAAACGAAAGACGGGCGCTATTTCACCAGGGAACTGATTGAAAAAGCGACGAACGGCGGCGGTTTCACCACTTACGAATTCGCCTTGCCGAACGAGCCGGACGTGATCGCCGCCAAGTTGGCTTACGCCAAGCTGGATCCCTATTGGGGCTGGGTCGTCGTAGGCGGAACCTATTTAATGGATTTTAACAGCAGCGCCAACGATATTTTAACGAAGCTGATTCTTACGTTGATCGTCTCGATCCTCCTCGGAACGGCGATCATCGTGTGGTTTGCGAGCAGCCTCAGCAAGCCGATCTCGACCTTGGCGGTCAAAGCCAAACGGATCGCCGAAGGCGACTTGACGATCGACCTGCAAAACATTCGCAACCGGGACGAGGTCGGCGATCTCAACCGCAACTTCAACCAAATGGTTCACGATCTGAAGGAATTGATCGGGCAAGTGTCGCTCCATTCGATGCAGGTAGCCGCCACTTCGCAGCAATTGATGGCCGGTTCGGAGCAGACGAGCAAAGCGGCCGAGCAAATCGCCGGCTCGATCCAAGAGATGGCGAGCGGGGCCGAACGGCAAGTCGCGGGGATCAATGAAACGACACGCAACGTAACGGAGATGTCGGAAGGTCTCGAGACGATGACGGCAACGTTCCAGACGGTCCATGCGTCATCAAGGCAAGCTTCGGCGATTGCCGGCGAAGGGAATCAAGTCGTCCGCCAAGCGGTCGACACGATGAACGCCATTCATGAGAAAGTCTCGGCAGCGGCGGGAGTTGTTCATACTTTCGGCGACAAGTCGCAGCAAATCGGCAGCATCATCGAGTTGATCTCTGAAATTGCGGCGCAGACGAATTTGTTGGCGCTCAATGCGGCGATCGAAGCGGCCAGAGCGGGAGAACAAGGGCGCGGATTTGCCGTCGTGGCAGGCGAAGTGCGTAAATTAGCCGAACAATCGAGCGCGGCGGCCGAGCAAATTAGCGAACTCATTGGGGAAATTCAATCGGGCGCCGTCCAAGCGATCGATGCGATGACAGACGGTAGGTCAACGGTGCAGAGCGGAATCGATATGGTGCGTCAAGCGGGCGGTTCGTTCAACGATATTTATCAAGCGATCGAGCAAGTAACCGTGCAAGCGGGTGAGATGAACGAAGCGATCCGGCAAATGAACGAAGCGTCGCAATCGTTGGTTCGTTACATACGCGATGTTGCCGCGATCTCCGAAGAGTCGGCGGCCAATGCGGAGACAGTGGCAGCAGCGGCGGAAGAACAAAACGCTTCTATGGAAGAAATCTCGGCCGCCTCGAACAATCTGGCCGAAATGGCGGAGCAATTGCAGGAAACGGTACATCGATTTAAGATTGACCGCGATCGCGATTAAAAATAGAGAGAATAACCCCGGCTCGATAAGATGCGATGCCGGGGTTATTTGTTGTTGAATTAACTTACAGCGTCAATCCGCCGTTCTCGTCGACACTCGAGCCGGTCATAAAGCTTGCGCACGGCTGCGATAGCGAGTGTTTTTCCCTGGCGGACAATTGGGTTTTAGCCCACTTCCTGCTGCAAGCTGCCGCCCGTAAACTGGCTGTTGTATAGATCGGCGTAAAAGCCGGTTTGCGCAAGCAGTTCTTCATGCGTTCCCTTCTCGATCACGTCGCCGTCCTTCATGACGAGAATAATATCGGCGTCGCGGATCGTGGAAAGCCGATGCGCGATCACGAAGCTGGTGCGGCCTTTCATCAATTCGTTCATCGCTTTCTGGATATACACTTCGGTGCGCGTATCCACGCTGCTTGTCGCTTCGTCCAAGATCAGAATCGCCGGATCGGCCAGGATCGCACGGGCAATCGTCAGCAATTGCTTCTGCCCTTGGGAGATGTTCGACGCTTCCTCGTTCAAAATCGTATCATACCCGTCCGGCAGCGTCCGGATGAAATGGTCGGCATGCGCCGCTTTCGACGCATGGATAATCTCCCGCTCGGCCGCTCCTTCGCGCCCGTATCCGATATTGTCGCGGATCGTTCCGTTGAAGAGCCATGTGTCCTGGAGCACCATGCCGAACAAGCCGCGCAATTTGCCGCGCTCCATCTCCGTAATGCCGACGCCGTCGATCGTAATTTTGCCGTCGTTCACTTCATAGAAGCGCATCAGCAAATTGATCAGCGTCGTCTTGCCGGCCCCGGTCGGCCCCACGATCGCCACCGTCTGTCCTTGTTTCACGTCAATGTTCAATTGTTTCATTAGCGGAGAGTCGTCTTTATAACCGAACTTCACGTTCTCGAAACGGACATCGCCCCGCGGCGACGCGATACGCTTCGCATTCTCCGCCTCCGGCACTTCCTCCTCCTCGTCGAGCAGTTCGAATACCCGCTCGGCCGAAGCGATAGTCGATTGAATGACATTGGCGATATTGGCCAGTTGCGAGATCGGCTGCGTGAACTGTCTGGCGTATTGAATAAACGCTTGAATATCCCCGATTTCAATCGCTCTTTTCGTCACCAGCAGGCCCCCTACGACGCTGACGAGCACATAGCCGATATTGCCGACAAACATCATGAGCGGCATAATAATGCCGGAAATAAACTGCGCCTTCCAGCCGGATTGGTATAACTCCTCGTTTATTTCGTCGAACTTGGCAATCGATTTTTGCTCGTTGCCGAACGCTTTGACCACTTTGTGGCCTGTGAACATTTCTTCCACGTGGCCGTTTAATTCGCCCAGCGCCTTTTGTTGGCTAGCGAAATGTTTCTGCGACCGGGTCGCGACCGATTTGGTCACAAAGAAGCTGAGCGGCAGCGTCAAGATAACGATCAAAGTCATGATCGGGCTGATGGTCAGCATCATCACGATGACGCCGACAAGCGTCACGATCGAGGTGATGAGTTGCATCAAGCTTTGCTGCAACGTATTGCTAATATTGTCGACGTCGTTGACGGCCCGGCTCAAAATTTCCCCGTTCGTGCGCGAGTCGAAAAATTTCAGCGGCAGCTTCGCCAGTTTGGCGTTGACTTGTTTGCGCAAATCGTAGACGGTTCTCTGCGACACGCCCGCCATAATATATTGTTGGATATAGGCGAACAGCGCGCTGATGACATATAGTCCGGCCAATATCATAATCAACTGCCAAATGTATTGGAAATCGACCGCCGCACCCGGCACGCCGTTTATTTTCATCATAATGCCTTCGAACAGCTTCGTCGTCGCATTCCCCAATATTTTCGGGCTGACAATCGTGAATACGGTGCTGATAATGGCCGCGACGAATACGGCAATCAGCTTGACCCGATGCGGTTTTAAATATTGTATCAGCCGTTTGAGCGTGCCTTTGAAATCTTTGGCCTTCTGTACAGGCATGCCCATCCCCGGCGGGCCGCCGCCGGGGCCCCTGCCCGGTCCGCCGAGGGACGGCCCTTGTCTGCTTTGCGCACTCATGCTATCTCCTCCTCCGAGAGCTGCGAGGATACGATTTCGCGGTATACGCCGCAAGTATCCATCAGCTCTTGATGCTTGCCGATCCCTGCAATACGCCCTTCGTCAAGGACGATGATGCGATCCGCATCCATAACCGTGCTGACGCGTTGCGCGACGATGATGACAGCCGCCTCCGCCGTTTCTTGCTTCAACGCGGCGCGCAGCTTGGCGTCGGTTTTAAAGTCGAGCGCCGAGAAGCTGTCGTCGAATATATAAACCGCCGGCTTTCTAACAAGCGCCCGCGCGATCGACAAGCGCTGCTTCTGCCCGCCTGAGACGTTCGTTCCGCCTTGCGCGATGACCGAGTCGAAGCCGTCCTTCATGCCTGCAATAAATTCGGACGCCTGCGCAATATCCGCCGCATGCTTCACTTCTTCCTCCGTCGCCTTCTCGTTGCCGTAACGGATATTGTCCGCGATCGTTCCCGAGAACAGGACCGCCTTCTGCGGAACGAACCCGATTTTGGCGCGCAGCGCTTCCTGGGACATGCTCCGCACATCGACCCCGTCCACGAACACGGCGCCTTCATCGACATCGTAAAATCTTGGGATGAGACTGATCAACGTCGACTTGCCCGATCCGGTCCCGCCGATAACGGCTGTAATTTCCCCCGGACCGGTGCGGAACGAAATATTCGTAAGCGCCGGCTCTTCCGCGCCCGGATAGCTGAAGGTAACGTCTTGAAACTCGACATACCCTTCATTGCCGCCGGCTTGCTGCACCTGCGGCGCATCCTTGATATCAGGAACCATATCCAGCACTTCGTTAATCCGCACCGCAGAGACCGAAGCGCGAGGAATCATGACGAACATCATCGACATCATCAGCAGCGAGAACATAATTTGCATCGCATATTGAAGGAAAGCCATTAACGAACCGACCTGCATATCCCCGCTGTCGATCCGGATTCCGCCGAACCAAATGATCGCAATGCTCGAGAAATTCATGACAAGCATCATGACCGGCATAAGCGACGCCATAATTTTATTGACTTTAATCGCCGTTTCCGTCAAATCGCGGTTCGCTTGATCGAAGCGCCGCTGCTCGTAACCGTCGCGATTGAACGAGCGAATGACGCGAATTCCGGTCAGCCCCTCCCGCAGCACGAGATTAAGCTTGTCGAGTTTCACCTGCATCGCTTTGAAGAGCGGCATTCCTTTGCTGACGACGAGGAGAATGGCCCCGACGAGAATCGGAATGACCGCCACAAGAATGAGCGACAGCTTCGCATCCTTCGATACTGTACTCTCTCAAGATAATTGACAAAGATAAGGGGACAAAAAACGATCCGGGAAAACGCGGGAAAGACCGATTTTACTGGGGATTGGCTGGGACAATGTCTGAAAACCAATGACAAAAAAGATGAAAATAAAAATCGCGCAACTGATAAGTGCGGATAGAGGATAAAAAAAGCGCTGTAGCCTTGATACATAAAGGTTTTCGGCGTTTCTTCGTGTTGTGCTTCAATCATACCACAATCGGAACTCGTTCAAAAATAGGTGTCGCGTTTTAACGGCCCGTCAATGAGCGTTATTCGGCGTTGATAGGAATGTGATAAAATCGCAAAAAACCAAATGCATCAAGGCTTCGCTGAATTAACGAATTCGTTATATCTCGTTAAAGAATTCCAAAAAGTCGGCGGAAAACGGCAAAAAACAGTCGCGGAGCAAAGGGACATTTCAGAAAAAACAAGCGAAGCCTGTCCCATTGCAGTCGTGGTGCGGTATTCCGGCTGTATTGTGAAGTAAAATTAATTTAAAAGCAAAGGGACAAAAAAAGATAGAAAAGCCTATCATTTTGACCAAAAAAATTAAGCCGGTTTAGAAGCTGCTTCTTCTCTTCCGTCTGTACTCGATGAAGTTGACGACCTCTGTTTGCTAGAACTGTCAGACTTCTTATCTGCCAGTTCCAGTAATACCTCGATGCGCTCTTCGATTTTCCATTGCTCCTTTTCTTCCAACTGATGAAACTTTGCTAACAATTCCAAATCTGACGCCGATACTTGAGATTGATGTGATTTAGCATCAACGGTTCTCTCCTTCCCTGTTAACAACCAGTCAGTTGAAACATCAAAAAACTCCGCTAAAGCAACTACAATTTCAATCCCTGGTTTCATTTCATTCCTTTCGAACCTACTTAAGTTGTTAAAACTCAATAATTTCATAAGTTCCCGCTGGTTTAAACCCTTGGATTCTCGAAGAAAGGCAATTCTTTCCCCTATTGTTTTCATGATGTTTATTCACCTCGCAAATGGATTATTTTTGATGTAAAAAAGCATATTTACCGTTGACATGATGTGAATTCACATCTATAATGATAGATAGATAGGAAACCACATCAAAATCTTATCACACATCGCGGGTCAAAGACAGATGAAACTATGCTCCTTGACCAAAAAAATCAAAAGTATTGCACCTTAACAAAAGGGGTGATGTATTCAAGAGTTTTTTTGTAAGTCCGCTCTTTGAAAATTGAATAGCAACAATGTAGATTTACACCGGCAGGAAAGGAGGAACTTGGATGCATGAGACATTGAAGAAGCAAATGGATGAAACTTCATCCGTAATTCGCAAGCTGATCGACAACATAGACTTTTCTACTCCGGAAAACATCGTCATCGCAACCGCTGCCCAAGAAAGTGTATTAGATGCTTTGGGGGATATGCTGGAAGAACGAAAACGTCAGTATGTCGAGGAACTAAATCGCATCGTGATGGAATACAGCGCGAAAATTGCAGCGACCGACAACTTGCTCCGTACCATTGGGAAGGAAGTTGGCAGGCGGGAAGTTCTAAGAGAAAGAATCGAAGCAGGTGAACCTACATGAAAAAACGTAAACTGTCGCCCGTTGGCGTGATCATCAAGAAACGTCTTATCGAAATGGGTAAGACGCAATATCAATTAGCTGCCGAAGTCGGAACCAGCAGCAACTATATTTACCTGATCATGATCGGTGAGCGTTCTGGAAGAAGTTTTATTCCGAAAATCGCCCAGGCGCTCGGGCTTGATTCGAATGAGATTAGCAAAACAGCCTAAATGCATCAGGGGTGTACAGACGAAGGAACGCGGTCAGCAAGAGGAGGCTTATTCAATGGGTCTGATAAACAGCAAGAGAGCGCCCCACCAACCACGGAAGACGCTCCCTCAAACCATTGAATCTATATGACTCCTCCATTGTAGCACGAACGCGTTCGCTTGGGAAGGAGGAACAAGCTTGTCGGAAATATACATTACCCTTGAAGCGGCCGCCGGGCTTGAGGGCATGAGCTACGATACCGTGAAAAAGAAAGTGCAGCGCAATCCGGGAGCATTTAAAGCAAAGACGGAAGCTGTGATCACAGGCGGAAAGGAACGTGTCCTAATTGCATTATCTTCATTAAGTAAGAAGGCAAGATTGGCGTACAAGCAAGTATCGAACATCGACGGCGCGGACTTGGTTATCAATGAACACGCCAGAACTGAAGAAATCCCGTGGTACATTGGCGTCGATCCTGCCGAATACATCGAAAAGAATGGAAAAGCATACTACGAGGCGGTTGAGCTTATGAAAGTAATCCGCGAATTTCTGAACTACGGTGACCGTGATCGCACCGAATTCGCGGACAGCTTCGCCAAAGCAAACGGTATGAGCCAACGCACACTTTACCGGCATTCGCAGAGCTATCTGGAAGCCAGCGCATGGGCTCTTAAAATGAGCAAGCAAGACGGCAAGAATTACGACTTTTTCAAAGTTTTGGCTCTATGTCGAAAGCCGAAACAAAAGAATACGTTCCCTTCTCTGACGCCGGAGGTTAAAGCATTCATTGAAAATTTATGGTTTGACTCTTCATTCGCAGAAAATAACGGCACGCGGGAAATGGTGTATAGCAAGCTTATGAAAGTTGGTTCGACCAATTGCTGGGATATTCCGTCTTATCCAACGGTCGCACGCTATATCGATTACCTCATGAACGTGAGGCGCGGCAAAAATGCAAGGTTCCTCGCAGAGCAAGGCATGCGAGAGTTTAAAAATAAACGAATGGTCAAAGCTTCGCGCAATACGAAGGCGCTGCCGGTTATGGGGCTCGTTCAAGGTGACGAGCATACCTTCGACATCTGGGTCAAATATACATATCCCAACGGCAAGACCAAGGCGATCCGTCCGCAACTTGTTGCATGGTTAGATACCCGAAGTCGGTGCATTGTTGGCGATGTGATTTGCGTCAAGGCGAATTCACAAGTGCTTAAGCAGTCACTTCTCAACATGTTATATGGCGATATCGGCGGCGTACCACAATGGTTGCTTATTGATAACGGAAAAGACTATACCTCTGAAACGATGACTGGACGCAAGCGATCCGAACGCGTCAGCTTCGATTCAGAAACAAAAGGCTTCTACCGTAGCATCGGGATTCAAGACGACATGCGCAGCTTACCATATCAACCGTGGTCAAAGGCGCAGGTCGAACGATTCTTCGGCACATTGATCAGTAAGTTTGAAAAATGGGTTGCCAGTTACACCGGAACGCTTACGGGTTCAAAGACATCTGCCAAAGTCAATAAGGACATCCAGAAGATGCTCGAACGCGACGAACTGTTGACGTTGGACGAGTTTTATTCCCTTTGGTGTGAGTGGCGCGACGAGTATCATCGTTCATTCCATAGTGGCCTGAAGGAGCAAGGCGATAAATGGCATACCCCTCTGGAAGTGTTCCAGAACGCCGAGCGCTACGTCAAAGCTCCACCGCCAAAGTCCTATGCAACTGTACTGATGATGAAAGCCGAGCGCGTACTTGTTCGGAATGTCGGTATCAAGAAGTTTGGATACGAGTACAGGGCAGACGAACTGTGCCACTATATCGGCGACAAAGTAGACATCAAATGGGATGCAAACGACGTGACAAAGCTCTACGTGTACACGGTTGACGGGCAAAAAATTTGCGAGGCATATAGTCAAGAGTTACTCCTGATTGCACCGAAGATGCCGCAGAAGGCACTCGAAGACCATATGAAGATGCAGAAGCGCCAGCTTCGTCAAACGCTAGACGAACTGACCTATTATACAACACCGCTAGAAGAACGCGATCCGCAGTATCAAGGTTATGGGAACGACGTTGCCGGGTTCATTTTCAAGAATGAGAACCCCGCGACGAAGCAAAACGCGTCGAAGTTGGTTGCACTGCCGGATGATCAGCAGTATCGTGATGAACTGCGATCCAAGAAGACGGTCAAGGCGACTAATGACGATGCAGATGACTTTTATCAACGTCAAGCGGAAAAAGCCCTCGCGGCGCTCCGTAAACTTGGTTAATTGGAGGGATTGAATATGGAGGCAGTAACACTTTATCCGATTCAGGGCGGAACACCAACCGCCCTTGCATTGCAAGTCAAAAGCTTAATAGACAAGAACGGCATGACGATTACCGAGTTGGCGAAGGAAATCAACTATTCGCGCCCAGCCCTTTCCCAATATTTGAGTGGGAAATACCCTTCTGATCCTTCCGAGATCGAACAGGCGATTGCGAATTTCATCGCTTCTCAAGGCGGTGAAGTCACAGTCGCCGAACGACCGACCGTGTCTTTGGCAAAGCCCGCATTCATCGAGAGCCGGGATGCAACAGCAATCATCGGTGCATGTCAATCTTGCCAAGCTTTCACCGGGCTCGGGATCGTTGTCGGAAAATCGGGATTCGGGAAGACGCACACACTCAAGTATTACGCTCGTTCGCCCAAGGTCGCTTATATCGAATGCGATGACACGATGGGCCAACGCGATTTAGTAAAGGCTATCGAAAAGTCGCTCGGCCTGCCGATCAGCTACGGTACGATCTGGGAACGTGTGAACGGCATCCGCGAATTCTTCAATTGCCATCCGGGATATCTGCTTATCATCGACGAGGCGGACAAGCTCGTCAGCAAGTATAGTCAGAAGAAAATGGAAATCCTCCGTGCCATTTTTGATCAGTCGGATGTTGGAATGATCATCGCTGGAGAACCGAAACTTGAAGCACAGATTAAAAGCTATATATCCCGCTTTGCGAACCGGGTCGATTTCTACGTTGCTCTGAAGGGGCTCTCGTCTAACGAGGTTCGCACTTATCTCGGCAACTTCAATTTCGAGGAAGATGCGATACACGAAATGGTTGTTCGGGCAACCAATAACAAGAACGGCTGTTTCCGCCTGTTAGATCGTACGCTAAACAACATTTTGCGTGTCTTGAGCATGCGCAGTCCTGATACGTCAGGGGGGACACCAACGATTACAACAGACATGATCGCCAAAGCCAGCAACATGATGATGTTATAGGAGGCTGAATCTTATGGAAGCAGTTCAAATCAATCCAACAAACGCGATTAATCGCTTGTATGAATATCTCAGTCACGTAAAAGTATATCCGACTCCGCTTCGTTTCACGGCCATTGTGGCCGGAATATCCGATGCCGAAGTCGAACGCATCTTGACAGCATCCCCTTATTACGCCGTATACGACGGTGAAATATACAGCAACGAAGCAAGTTATTTCAACCAAACCGGCGGCCTACGAAGAATGGATAACTTGTCTGTGATTCACGCTTACGGGCTTTATCAGATGCTCGGAATCGCGTTTTTGTGCGAAGACGGGCGCCCCATTGCTGCATACGTTGAAGGGGATGAACTGGCATGATGCACCCTACTATCGGCAGTATTGTCAAGTTATTGTTCGCAAGTGGCGAATCGCTTTATATGACGCTCACCGGCACGACAAGTTTTAGGAACGGCGATCTTGGATTTACAGGCGAATATCGGTACGGCGGGCGGAAGCATGCCGGGGCTGTCGAGCTCCGGCGCATCCGCTGGAATGGTAAGTTTTTCGAAGCAAATATGAGTGAATAAGGAGGATTCAGCACATGGCAAGAGTACGCATACCGGACCAACCGGTACTTAAAAATTGGGATGACGTGGATTTGACGTTGAAGGAGATCGGCGAGATTTTGATCGATATCGAAGGAATCGAAGCGCTCATGAATACCAAAATCTCCGATACGAAACTGGCTGCTGAAATGGCGGCAAAACCTCTGAAAGAGCGCCTGAAGTTGCTGGAAATGCAAATGAAGGAGTTTGTCGAAGCGAATCGGGATGATCTCGGCAATAAGAAAACCAAAGAGATCAATTTCGGCAAGACTGGTTTTCGAAAAAGCACCAAAATTAGCTTACCTCGCGCGGCGGCTAAACTTGCGGAAGTCATACGCCGGATCAAGGAATATGGAATGACGGATTGTATCATTCAGCCGCCGGAGAAGGTCGATAAGGACAACCTAAAGAAATACCCGCAGAACGACATCTTGAAGGTCGGAGCGACACTCACGGTCGAAGATACGTTTTGGTATGAGGTTGACCGCGAGAAGCTCGCCGATCTGTAGGTGATTCTTATGGCGACACCAATCAGCTATCCGCAAATCAAGAAGATATTCGGCCTTGCCAAGCAAGTGAAAATGAACAACGAGGAACTCCATGACCTGGTCCAATCTGTGACCGGGTCAACCAGCATTAAAGCCTTAAGCAAGGAGCAGGGTATCAAAGTCATCGATAGACTGCATGGTTTACTCGGTAAAGGAAGTAGTCGGGAACGGGGGCGCGCCACGCCCAAGCAGATTTGGCAAATTAACAAACTTGCCGAAGAATTAGGCTGGAAGAGCGATCCCCTTCGCCTCCGCCGATTCCTAGAAAAAAAGCTAGGCGTCAGTCATCCTAGCTATCTCTCCCCTAGTCAGGCTAGCAAGGATATTGAGGCGTTCAAGGCGATGAAGCACCGGTCATTGGAAGGAGGTTCTGCCGATGCCAGACGCTTATGATCGTTACACGCCAGAGCAGCAACAGGTCATAGAAACGTACTGGGAAACGATACGTTGGACCCGTACGACGGGAAAAATCTCCGAAGGTATCAAATGTAAAGAGCTTGATTACTGGAGCAAGTACCCTCCCGAACTGGTCATTACAGCGCTACGGACGCATATCCAAAAGTACCCTAACATCAAAGAAAACTACACTCGCGGCATCCTTCGTAATCTCAGCACTCAGAAAGGAGGCGCGCCTTTTGGAAGCAATCAAAAACGTCCTGTCAGTCCCCCAGGGCAAAGAACCGGAACTCGCGATATTGGAGCCGAAGAAGCCCTCCGTCGACGACTCGGGCTATGAATGCGCGAATTGTAAAGACGAAGGCATAATCTTTGATCCTGATCGTAACGTAGCGTTTGATTGCGCGTGTGTAGAACGCAAGAGAATACAGCGAGTGTTGAAATCTAGCAATATAAGCGAGGAATTTATCGATAAAACATTTGAAACATTCGAAACCAGGGATGTCGATCCCCGCGTGGTTGAAGCGTACGAACTGGTGAAGGAATATTCCGACACTCTGGTAGCTCGGGTTAAGAAAGGGCATGGCTTAAAGGGTGTTCCTTGGCTTGGCGTCTTGGGTAAGACCGGCGCAGGGAAAACGCATTTGGTGACGGCAGCCGTCGTTCCGCTTGTCGAGCTTGGTGTTTATCCTGTCTTTTTCAACTGGGTTTCGGGATTCAAGGAAATGATGGCATACCATGCCGCCGATCAGGGTCATGTTGTAGATGAAATTAGACAGCGTCTTTGTACATGCGAACTCTTGATTGTCGACGATGTCTGCAAGGAAAGCCAAAAGGACACATGGATCACAGAATTTTACGGAATTGTCGACTACCGATACCGAAAAGGTCTGCCAATCATCTATACATCCGAATACTTTACAGAGTTAATCGGCTTTCTGTCTGAAGCAACGGCTGGACGAATGTTCGAACGAGCGATGAGTCCAAAAGGAAAACCATATCTGGCAAAGATGTTTTTACGTAAGGACGAAGATCAAATTATGCTCAATTATCGGCTGCGGGGGTTGATCTCATGAGGCAACCAGCAGTATATACCGATTCGAACGGTACTCTTTACGTTACTGGTCAACGTCGGCACCATTTATTCGACTGGTGCGATACCCTCCGTCTGGACAGACGATATATTCGTTGGAACCGGGACTTATCCTGTTTTACCCTGATCATCAAAAATGAAGCGGACAAGCTCCGCTTAAAGGATGTGATAGCCATGAAGCAAGCGAAACGACCGACACGCAAGCAGAAAACTGTAATTGACGGGTACGGATTGAACCCGAACAACTGGTTTGTTGAAAGGGATACTCCGCAAGAAATGGTTATTATCCATCGTCATACCGGATCGATCCGGCGGCTACGCCGAGGTGCATGAAACATGAATTCTCAAAATAACAGGCAAAAATTTGGAGGAGATCATGAATAAGCACGATAAAAGTCGCAAGGACAGCCTTATCAAAGCGCTCAATAAGGCCAAGGAGCAAGCTGAAACCGCACGATTGTATCTGATTGCAAACGAGCGTGATCCAGAAGAGATCGCAGCAGCATGCCTTGCACTCGAACATATCGAAATTGCTTTATCACATTTAGGTGTACAAATAAATGGCAAGGGAGTGTTGGGAAGTGACTCAGGTTATTTTGGATGAAGCACACGAAGAACTGATCCCTGTCGATTCGAAAACGTTCCAATGGATCGACCGGATCGGTTGCGTTGAAGCGCTGGCTCTGGAGTGTGCTGATAACGGCAATAAATTCGATATCGCATTGAGATCAATTCGCCTTCGTGACTATTCCATCCATACAACCAAGATGACCGTAAAGCAAAAAACAGCGTTAAAACGGGATGTTACTCGGAAGGTCAAGGACATCATCAAGATGCGGGAGTCTGCCGATGTTGGGGATGTCGTCAGAGTCCCTAAAATGATTCCTAACCCCCTATTAGGAGGATACAAGCGCGATGGTCTAAAGCTAGTTGACGCCATCGTGACGGAGAAACAACTTTTATCTTCGGCGGTGCGCTACAAAGTTAAGCGCCTGACAGATGGCGAAGTGCAGATTGGTAACGGGCATATGATCAAATCCATTGTCCGCCGCGCTGCTGCCGGGGGGGATGGTGGATAACTATGAAGTCGAAGTCGTCGAAGATCGAACGAGTGCCTTACGCTACGCCGAAAGACCCGAATGTATGCTTGTTCTCTTCTCGTCAACCTGTCTAACGGCAAGCACCGTAGCAGTTGGCCTTCGGAGCTTGTGCCTTCAGGTGGAACGCGAGGACAACGATCGAGTCATCGAGTCGATCCATTACGATGAAGCGACTCGGCGTCTTGAAATCAATTTTGAACCGAAAGGAGCTTGAACATGGATATCTGTCCGAAATGCTATGGCGATCAAAGATTTGTTGGTTCCTTCGAGAAAGGCGTCGGAAAATTCGTTTGCGAAGAATGCGGCCACGAAGGAGCTACCTTTACACCAATTAGAAAGGAGTATGAAGAAGATGAAAGGAATTGATTGTGCAATCCCTGTCAAGGCAGACACGGCCAAAGCTTTGGCCGCTGCCGGAATGAAATTTGTTTGCCGCTATCTTGTGCCAGAGCGGCTGGCGTGGAAAAGACTCACTAGATCGGAGGCGGAAGCGATCAGCGCCGTCGGGATGAAAGTGGTATCGGTATTTGAAACGACTGCCTCACGCCCTGCTGGGGGTGCGGCAGCGGGAAAGGTTGACGGCGTTGAAGCGTACAAGGAAGCGAAATTGATTAAGCAGCCGCCCGGAACAGTGATCTATTTCGCGGTAGATTACGACGCTCAACCGAAGGATTACGACAATATCGAATCGTATTTGCGTGCTGCTGCGGCAGAAGTACATGGGTATAAGGTTGGCGTCTACGGATCGTACGCCGTGATCGAGGCCATGTATAAGCGCAAAGCATGTACCCATTTTTGGCAAACCTACGCCTGGAGCCGGGGTAAACAAAGCGCATACGCTAACATTTATCAGTACAAAAATGATACAAGGCTTGCCGGAATCAATCTTACGCTAGATTTAAACGAGTCTTTTGGCAATGAAGGTTGGTGGGATACGAAATCGACCGAAGTACCTAAACCATCCCAACCCGAGGAGGTGAAACCGAAGATGAAACAGGAAGATGCAGAAAAAATCATTCGTTTCCTCTCGGCTGCTTGGTATGCTACCGACTCCCAAGAGGCAAAGGCAGAATATAACCGCCTGGCTGATGAAGTTCGAAAAGCCGCCGGGATCATCAAGGTCGGATAATTGACAACTCTCTGCTTTGGTATATAGGATCTCGGAATAAACCGGGCGATTGAGGCTCAATTTGGGGTGCTTGAGTTAAAATTATCGATGTAAACGTGTTTTTGAAAGCAATTTTCAAAAATGCGTATGCTAAAGAACCCGA